>CAYSOA010000005.1:0-96921 GCA_964432565.1 uncultured Bacteriovorax sp. | reverse complement strand
CGCTTCGTTCGGGACGAAGAGGTCGCTGGTTCGAATCCAGTTACCCCGACCATTTTCTTCTCCCAACCTCCTGGGTTCTCCGGTTCTCCTCACTTCGTGGTGGGTTGCGCCCATTTTCCATTCAAGCACAAGCACTTAGGGTTCTCCTCACTTCGGCAGGTGCGAAGAGGTCATCAACCGTCCGCATCGGCGATGCGACCGGCAATTCTATTACAAATCGTGATTTATACTACCCGAGATGCCCCAAGATCGCCGGCCAACCATACGTAATTAGGACGATAGCCTAACTTTCTACATGAATTTTTACTAAAAATATTGACCGATGGCGCCAGTTCGCCGATCCTTGTCTCCAAGGAAGCCGTCCCATGCCCCAGGCCCATCGTAAACGCGACACCCGCCGAGCGCTCCGAGCAGCATTAGTGCCCGGCCGCGTCTATCGTCGTGCCGATCTGGCCGCCCTTTCCTCCAACATCGACCGACACCTCGCGCAACTGGTTGCCGACGGAGATTTGCAAAAAATCTCGCAGGGACTTTACGCGGCCCCAAAGATGACGCCTTTTGGCGAGGCGCCGCCCGATTTGGATTCACTGATCCGAACTTTTCTCAAAGACGATCACTTCGTCGTGTACGGACCCAGTCAGTTCAACGCTCTGGAGCTCGGAACAACACAGCTCTATAACCGCCTTGTCGTATTCAATCGCAAGCGCGTGGGCGAGTTCACGCTTGGCGGACGAACCTACACCTTTCGGCGCTGGCGAGAGGCTCCCAAGGAGCTTAGCCCAGAGTTTATGGTAGTAGAGCTTTTGAATCGTCTAGATGACCTTCTTGAGGATCGAGACCAAGTCATGGAAAGACTTCAGGCCAGGCTCAGCGACTTCAATAGAAAGAAGCTTCTGTTTGCGGCCGATCACTACGGCACTCTGTCCACCCAAAAGAAGCTTCGTCAACTCTTGGCTGCAACGAAGCCGGAGGCGGCATGAGTTCTTTCCTGCACGAACGCCCTGACTTTCGAGATCTCATCAACATTACGGCCCAGGAACTGAAAATCCAGGATCCCTCTCTGATCGAGAAGGACTACTGGTTGATGCATGTTCTTTGGGGGTTACAGCAGCAGAAACTCCAATTTCAACTCAAAGGGGGAACCTCTCTCTCCAAAGGTTACGGCTGTATCCATCGTTTTTCTGAAGACATTGATGTGAAAATTGAACCCAATGAGACCCTGTGTGGATTCAAGGTCTACTCTGGAAAAAATCACGACGCCCACAAACACCGTGACTCGAGGGCTCGGTTTTTTGATTGGGTTGCAGCCCATCTGTCCGGAGAAATTCCGGGCATTTCTGTGGTGAAACGAGACACTGCCTTTGATGATCAACAAAAGTTTCGCAACGGCGGAATCAGGCTATT
Organism: uncultured Bacteriovorax sp.; assembly: GCA_964432565.1. Lineage (GTDB taxonomy): Bacteria > Bdellovibrionota > UBA1018 > UBA1018 > UBA1018 > CAIOHW01. The sequence goes on along the minus strand of CAYSOA010000005.1, from coordinate 95,517 downwards.
GTATCCGTCGAGCTTTGCCGCCCCAGGACTAAAAGAGGGCATCTTGCTTGAGGTCGGATTCGATAAGACAGCGCCTCATCAGCCTTGCCTGATCAGCTCATGGGCCTATGACCGCGCCTCGACGGCGCCCGGCATCGAGCTGATCGACAACAGAGCCAAAGCCGTACCTTGCTATGAGCCCAAGTACACTTTTGTCGAGAAACTCCAGGCCGTGATTCGTAAGTTTCGCCGGTATCAAGCGGGTGGAAGTAGAGAAAATCTTCCGGCCAATTTTATTCGGCACTATTACGACCTGTATCACCTCATCGATCGTCCCGAGGTTCAGGCGTTCATCGGTTCGCCGGAATATGAGGCCTTCAAAAAAGAGCGCTTCGGTGGAGACGACACCCTGGTGGCTAACAGTGACGCCTTCATACTCGGGGATCGCGTAACTCGTGCTCTTTTTGAGAAAGAGTACGATCGCAGCGCAAGCCTTTATTTCAAGGGGCGGCCCACACTTGGACAGATCCTACAGCGCATCGGGCAGGATCTCGCCCGCCTCTGAATCGATTTGTTTTGGTACAAATGCGCTTGAACAAAACTGGGCACAATTGACGCACGATCGCCTTCGATGACTTTATCGCTCTCTCCTTGAGTTTGGGCCTGAGGCCGGGGTTACCGACGGCGAATTCGCCGCCAGATCTTGCGGAGCAAATGCGGAACACGCCAGAAATGACGCCCGCAGAATCATTGCTATTTTTTGGGACTGAAACTGCCTCAGATTCCGCGCATCAGAGGGGTCTAACGCACCCTCTCGCGAATCATTCTCAGCACTTAAGGTATTCTGGAAATTCGTCTTCGGGACGAAGGGGTGAGCGATCAGTCGGGGGGCTCGTAAGTGCCTGCTATTATTGATAAAACTTCAACCGCGGCCGCTCCGGAGCGGGGCGCTATGGGGGCATGCTCTTCGGCGGGTACGAAGAGGTCACACTATTTTGAAAGGCGAGCGGCCAGATTATTACAAATCCTGATTTATGATTTGTAATAAGGTATCCTGCTCTCATGGCCTCTAAGGACCCATTTCATCTCCGTCCCCAAGATGTTCTTGTTCTGCTCAAGTTGATTGTCTGGAAGGACAAAGCCTGGCGACAAATCGACCTCGCCCAATCGATCGGCGTAAGCCAAGCGGAGATCGCAAATGCTCTGGAGCGACTTCGGCGTTCCAAGCTCGTCGACGACTCCAAGCGCAAAGTTCTCCGACTCGCTACAACCGAGTTCCTGGTTCACTCCATTAAGTATCTCGCGCCAGGCGAGTTAGGATCTCCGTCGCGAGGAATCCCGACAGCACACTCCGCCAAGCCGATGTCTCAAAAACTGTCCATTACAGATGAACAGCAGATCGTCTGGCCCCACTCTGATGGAAGCACACGCGGCTCGTCTCTACCTCCGATCTACAGCTCGGCACCCGACGCAGCACTGCGGGATCCTGAGCTTTACGAATGGCTTTCATTGGTAGACTCGCTTCGTATCGGAAAGTCACGAGAAGTCGCACTAGCCGAGAGAGAGATTAGAAGGAGAATCGGGGGAGAATCCGCCAAATGAATCGTTCGAGTCGAAACATCCTCATGATTGAGGAAGTTGCAAAAGCCCTTGGTAATCTACTTCCGCAATGCGTTTTCACCGGGGGTGCAACCACGGCACTCTACATTGACGATCCGGGTGCACCTGAGCCAACGCCATCCGATGATGTCGACCTGGTTCTTGAGGTGGCGACACATCAGGAATATGTCTCTCTCGAGCAGGATCTTCGGAAGCACGGTTTTAAGGATCCCGCCGGTGTTGATGATTCACCGATCTGTCGGAAGTATCTGGGTGCGATTGCTGTGGACTTCATGACTCCGGACCCAAAGATCTTGGGCTTCAGCAATGAGTGGTATCCCGAAGCTCTCCAGCACTCGATTCCGTTCTCACTCTCATCTGGTAGAGTCATTCGCATCTTCTCATTACCGTATTTTGTCGCCTCAAAGCTTGCCGCCTTTCTGGGGCGCGGCGCCGCTCAGGATATCCGCATGAGCCAGGACCTTGAGGACATCTGCTCGGTATTGGACGGTAACGCCAATTCCGTCGGCGAAATTTTGAACAGTAATCCTAGAGTCCGAACTTATATCGCGGCCCAGTTCTCGGGTTTGCTACAAGATCGAGACATTCTGGAAGAGGCTGCGTACGGCTTTATCGGGTACACCCCTGAAGGGCGCCCTCGTGTTGCTCGACTCATGGCAATGATTTCAGAGATTGCGAACGCTTGAGAGGAGCGCGGTAGCACGCTTGTTGGTGTGGCACCTGATCTTCGGCCGTGAGCTATTGGCATTCTCCGGTCGCTCTGAGCGTCTTCAAATCAGTATCGCTCGCAGGCGCTATTCCAAGATTCTTCCTTAATTCCTGTCGAGCCTCTCGCACAGCACAGCTCTTGGGCTGAATGATCAGCGCACGTTCGAGATCACCAAGAGCATCCTTCTTACGGCCCATCTGGCTCAAGAGCGTGGCTCGACGCTGATAAGCAACAAATGAAACGGGGTTCGATTGTACCGCACGATCGTAGTAACGAAGCGAATCCGCGACCGACTTCTTATTCTGGTAAAACGCTGCCAAGTTCAGCGCCGTCGCATAATGAGTCGGATTCGCACTCTCCGCCTTTTTCAGAAGACCGAGAACCTCTTCGCTCGGGGCGCCCATTTCTGACTTGAGCGATGCGAGATTGGAGTACGCCTCAGCGAACCGAGGCGACTTTTCTGCCGACTTTTCATAGAAGAGGGCCGCCAGATCCCTTTGCCCGGACGAAGCACTCACGTAACCCAGGCCCAGATAGAGGCTCGCTGCGAGCTCGGCGGGGGCCCTGAGGGAGGCCATGTAATTTCCAGCTTCGATCGCTGCCTTCGGAATGGTCAGGTTTTCAATATAGTAGGCGTCCGTCACAATTGCGCCCCTCTTCAGGGTTTCGACGTTCACACATTGAGAAGCCTTGCACAGTCGCACGAAAACATGGTCTGGAGCGCGAACGAGCGCGGCATCAACGCCGATCTGTTCAGCCGCCAGAAGGTAGAGCGTCGAGATTCCAAGACAATGGCCTCGCCGAGCAGCCAAGACACTGTCCGGGAGGACGTTGTCTCGACTCTTTCGAGATTGATAACTGGTGTCTGGCTCGATCTTCCAAGTTTCAAAAATGTGCTTTGCCAGAGCCTTCGAAATGGACTCAGGGGTGTCCATGGGAGAAGTGCGTGGCGTCTCTTCGATGAATTTTTTCAGGTCCTTGAAGTCGGGGGCGGGCCGAACTTCCTGAATGATGAATTGGGCCGCCTCGAAGAATGGCGTTAATTTCGAGGGCTTGGGCAGCCCGCCAGCGAGGCCTGGATTCGCGTAAATCAGGACGAATAGCGGTAGCAGGCTCCGGAATATCCGCGACATGGCGTTAGCCCTAACTTTCCGGACAAAATTAGTCCAGGTTGTGACGCAAGCTCTACCGCCGGGCTCTAGGGCGACTACTGGTCCGAAATTGGACTTGGAGGGTTGGCATTGGACGAAAGTGAAGATTTCGCTCCTACCCAATCGTGCGGACGCGGATCGCTATCCGACCAATCTCCGACTTAGGCATCAATCTCAGACCCGCCCCTTCACACTGCTCTTGGAGTATCTCCGAGTCGAAACGGCCCGTGACTAGGACGCTGTTCTGAATAATCTCGAGGTCGCTCACGGCGCGAAGAGCATCCATCGGCTCACCCTTGAACTCGTAGTCCACAAGAAATAGCACCGGGCGGTCTTTGAGGTCTGTGGCCTTGATGAAGTGAAAAAGGTCGGAGCAAGAATTCAAATGTCGAATCTGAATGAGACTCTCATGGGATATCTCCGAGAATCTCCGATCCCAGAGCCGATGGACATGCTCGTCATCGTCAACAATCACGACCAGCATCCCCAGATCCACTTGGAGAGACTCGACAAACCAGTGCGGGGCCGTAACCAAAGGAATTTGTAGCTCAACTGTCGTACCGTGACTCAGTTCGGATCGAATCGAAAGTCGACCACCAGCCGACTCTGCCACGGTTCTTGCGTGGGCAATGCCCAGTCCGGATCCTCCCTGCTTACCAAAAGTTGCCCCCCGCTCGCCGAGTAGGGGCAGGACCTCAGCGGGAATACCACGCCCCGTGTCCATGATGCCAATGGCCACATAGCGATCCTGCGATTGCACCGTGACTGTGACTCTGCCTTCACCATCGATCGATTCCACAGCATTATTAATCAGGTTGGAAAGAGCTCGCCGCAAGTCGACGGAGCTAATCCTTGCGAAGAGCCCGTGCGACGCAGAATCTACATCGAGCTCCAGGGCAACCAGTGACCTGCTGGAATGCTGCGCCCGCGATTCAGCTACCTGCTGGGACACCATACTCCAAAGAGAGGAGACCCTCTGTGTCTCGGCAAATCCACGGCCGTCCGATGTATCGACCGAAGAAAGGTTGTTCGCGATATCCCGAATCCGGCCGGCTGCCGACCTCAACAGCACCAGCTCATCCTCGTGCACTCCGCTGGCGGCATGGACCACGGCATTCAAGGCCGCAAGGGGGCTGCGAATATCATGGGCGACCTGCCGGGCCAGCGCTCCAATTGCGGCCTCGCGTTCCATTGCCACGACGGCGTTAACCTTCGACCTCACCATCTCGGCTATTCGCACCTCCGAGCCCGCGGAACTGCGCGAAGGGTCTTCTGCCTCAGGTCTACCCGTCAGAATTCCTTCGAGTTGCCCCAAGAAGGCCGAGTAGAGGTCTCGTTGCGCGGCAATGTGGCGTTGAGACTGCCGAAAGACCAACCAGACTCCGACGATGTAGAGGCCGCCCACAAGGAGGTTCATCACCAACAAAGAAACAAGGTTCGCCTGCTGGTTCAGCTTGACCCATGCCTTTCCGGCAAGGACCTTTTGTTCTTTGTCGAAGTAAAGCGGAATTTCAGCAAACCCTCTCACTACGGAGGGTCGCCGAACGTCTCCAAGCTCTACAAGGTAATCATCAACAATCGCAGGTTGAAGGCGGGCAAGGACCTCCCGCGCCCCTCCAACGTCGGAAGAAACGATCTTCTCCCGAATTGCAGACTGAATCTGATTCGTCTGTACGCTCCCGAAGTGGGAGAAGACTGCGAACAGGACGAGGTTCGTTCCAGCCAAGAGCAGAAAAAAGGCGAAAATGATGGATCGAAGATTCACTTTGGATTTTCTCATGGCAACGGATGGGGATGGATATTCTTCACAAATGGCCCCCCGGCAGTGAACTCCTCTAGCCTACGATCATTGATATCATGGTCATCATCATAGCTCAGACCGAAGAGCCGAGGGGCATGAGCCCAGCAACAGAACACGCGCCCCTTCACTTCTGCAGGAACAGGCCCGGGATAAATCACCACATCCCCAGCGTCATCTCGGGACAGGAGCTTTAACAACTCCTCTAAATCGGGTGGGCGAGAAGGCCCATCGGTCAAGTCCTCACGGCCCAACCGACCGGAGCCCCCGCCGACAAAGACAGAGAGGGCATCAAAGTTACTTGGATCAAGGTAGTGCCAGTAGCGCCCAATCGGTGTGGACATTCGAGTCCGCGCAGGCTTTTGCTCTGGCCGGAGACTGAGGCTCAAGCCCATGAATCGGTCGAGCTCGAAATAGGCCTTCAAAAAAGCCTCTTCCAGATTCCATGCACTACCCAGACCGCTGCTAAAGGATGTCGACCCATTTCCAAACTTAGGATCGAACGTCACCAACAGCACAACCCGCGCCTTCTCGAGGGCTGCGCTCAGCAGATACGCTCGAAAAACCAGGCCCAGCTGATCGGCGCGCCGCTGAAGCAGCCGAAAGAGCGGGTGTTCATCAAAATGCAGCTCCTTCGGAGAGATCTGTGTATGCCAATGACACAAGTAGGCATCCCGCTCTATCGCCTCGAGACAGGCCTTCTCGATGGCTCTCTTCGGCGTGGCCTCAAGTGCGAACCCGCTAGTGCTCGGAGGTCGAACGAGTCGTTCCACCAAGGTCGGCCCCTCACCCCTTCGAAAAGATATTCCCGAGCGAAACTCGAAGTACCTCTTTCCTAGTTGGTAAGAGCTTCGTTCAAGCAGCTCCAAGGTGGCCAGCTCATGCGCCTCGGCCTCGGAAAAGGCGTCGCCCGTTCCGGAAATTTCATCGTCTAACGAAGCGTCGGCCTGAGGAATTCGAACATCCACCGAGACTGAACAATGCTGATGAAGGGCGCCGCCGTGTCGAACCAAGCGGGGATTTCCGAAGACCAGTCCCTGGGCCTCGGCGTGTCGCTCAATAACTCGTGCGACCCGATGTGAAAGAAATTTCCTCGTGCCAATTGCTCGCTTGAGCTCAAACCAGGAGTTGAATGTCAGGGCACGCAGGAAGACCTGCGCGGCATCGCCCTGTGAAAGCCAGCCCCAGCTCAGTTTTTCCAGGAGAGCGTCCAAATCGGCTGTCCCCACTCAAATTGGTTCAGTTTTTCAAAGAAGAGATCCGAGCGCAAGACCACCGGCCATGTGAAGTTGGCAATTGGAATCAAATACGACTCGCTCAAGAGCCGCTTCGAGATGACCTTATACTGCTCTTTCCGCTCCGACTCATCACCCGTCGCCATCATCCTGCGCATCGCGGCGTCGATCACATCGTCCTTCCACGTGTAAAGCGGAATCTGCCCGCCGAAATGATAGCTCAGCAGGATATTCGTGGCCTTCTCGCCCATGCCCACAAGAAAGAAGAAAAGATCCCATTGGCCTGAAGCCAAGGCCTCCAAAAGGCCGCCTTCCGGATAGGTGACGATTTCTACCTGCATTCCCAGACTTTTGGCCAGCTCCGCCTTGAGATGGCTCTCGTATGTTTTTCCGAAGACAGCGGGATACAGAACACGAATAAAGTCGACAGGTGGACGACTCGCCTGAGCGCCAGCGTTTGACTGTTCCACCTCCGATGGCGAGAGGTATCCTTGCTGGTTCTTGGCCAGGAACTGAGTAGCCGGAAAGAATAGCTTATCCTTTCCGTACGAAATGACATTCGCAGCCTGGACTTTTTCAGTGAACCATCTCCGGTGTGAACGCTGCGCACAGACCTTGTTTCGGGTATTGAAGAGGAAGTAGACGAGACTGTTGCTTTCGTTGGTCGAGAGTTCAAAGTCGGGGCTGTCGACCACCTTCGAGAAACTCGGAGAGAACATGGAGCCCGAATGCACGAGGTCCAGCTCGTGATTTAACAACCTGACAATAATCCTTTCAGGATCTTCCTCGCCGTAGAGATGGACGCACTTCGCCGCCGTGCCGTGGGTGGCGTAAAAGTGGGGATTCATCTCGAGATGGAGGTAGCCGTTTCCGGGCTTTAGAAAGTAGGGGCCAGAGGTCACGGCAAAAGAGATCTGACCCTGCGGCTTGAGCGCCTCGCGCCTCGGCAGGATGACCGTCTCCGGAAATGCGATCCAGAATAAGAATCGTTCGTCGGGCGCGATGATCTCGATCTCAAACTCAGAACTCGAGAGGCGGCGAAGCCCGGGCACATCGTCAGTGACTCGCTTGAGGGTCTTGGCACCGAGCACCTTCTCCCTCATGTCCATATGAGTACCCGAGAACAGCATCTGTCTCTTCAGGCTGAGGAGTACGTCCTCCACCTCGATCGGGGTTCCGTCGGAAAACTTAGCTCCCGGAGACAGTGTGAACTTGTAGGTGCGACGGTCAGGGCTCACCTGCCAGCTTTGGGCGATCGCTGAGTATAGGGAGTTATCTTCACCGATTTCGATCAACTTGCCCGTCAGGTTCTGAATTGCAAAGACATGGTCCGTCGTCACCAGCTGCGTTGGGTCGTAGCTTTCGTAGATCTTGGTGATCGCCATTCGGAGACAAGCCCCAGAGCGCTGCCAGGTCGAGTTCTGCTTTTTCAATCGGACAACCCCCAACACCGCGCCCAAGCCCAGCGCCAACAGGAGAGGAGCAACATAAGCAACTGAAAGCCTTGCGGTTTTTTTCAAAGTATTCGTGCGCCCACAATTCTTGACTGAATAACAATGGTATGGTTGGGTGCCGGAGTCGTCAAGAGGTATCATGACATGAAGGCTTCTCTCGGTTTCAAGGCAATGATCTTCGGTGTTCTGGCCAGCCTTTCTTCGGTTGGTGCCTGGGCTGCGGACCTGATGAAGTCCTCGTTTCAGGACAAAATGATGGCCAAGATCCTCGACAACCAGAAAAGGGGGCTCATGACGCCCGAAGCCGCCGAGGAACTTCTTTTGACGCGTCTCGACCAGTTGGAAGAGTCCGGTCGATTGAAGCTCTCGGCCGCGGAAAGAAAGCGCTTCGAAGATGAGCTCGTTCTGCTTGTACGCGACACCCTTACTGGAAAGTGAGCGGGCTCGCTTCTCTTTGGCGCAAAGCGGACCGCGAGGCACCCCGGTAATGGGGCCTCATGGCGCACACCTGCCCCAAAGATGATGTAACTAATTTACCACTAAATATCGTCTGTGCGGTAAACTAGTTACATGCCCCGCACCGACCCAATCTTAATGGAGCTCAAGAAGCACCGAGTACTCAAACTCTCCGAGCTCAAGCGCTTGGGTGCGAGCGCCGTCAAGCTTCGCCGGATGACAGATGCGGGGTTGGTGCTCTCAGTAGGCAGCGGCATCTACGCCACGCCATCGCTCGATCCATTCGTCGCAGCCGCACTGGCCACAGCAAAGTACTACCCGAGGGCCGTGATCTCCGGACTCACTGCACTTCAGATTCATGGACTAGCCCAGGAGTATGTCGACAAGGTGGATGTCGATGTCCCTCGCGAAACAAGCCTCCGAAATCGCCTTCTCAAGGTGCACCGTGTTCCCAAGGGCAGGCTCGTGGGGATCACCAAACTCAAGCACCATGGTGGTGTCATTCAAATCTACGACCGTGAGCGCTCGCTCTGTGAGGCGTTTCGAATTGATCCGTCAGGCCCGATTTTTTTTAGGGCCCTCAAACGCTATATCAAATCGGGAAAACCCAACGCCGATCGAATCCTCGAGTACGACCGCGCCGTTAAGACGGATGTGCTCGCACACTTGAGACAGGAACTTGCCGATGACTAAGAAGCGATCCATCCTGGCTGAAGCACGATCCTGGGCGACGAAAAGAGGCCTCTTTGGAGCACAGACCTTCCTTCGCTATGTGATTCTGAGATTCACCGAGAATCTGAACCGGACCAGCGACGAATTCGTATTCAAGGGGGGAAACCTCCTGTGGGTCTACATTAACACCCCACGGTCAACTACTGACCTCGATCTCGCAACACTCCATGCCACCTCGCACGCCAAGGTCCGATCCCTTCTGGAGCGGGCGTGCAAGGTGGACAACGAGATTCAATTCAACATGATCGCTTTTCGCGAGGTGGAACAAGACGAAAAGGTCGGCGCATCCGTTACTTTTTCGTACTCCACCGGCGAAGGCGCAGCGAACCAATTTGAGGCCGACATCGTCTACGCTATCGAAACTGACGCGCAATCCATTGCTTCACCATTGGGGGCGGAAAAGACCATTCAGGCGGCCACGATCGAAAACATCATCACCGACAAGCTTGCTGCGTGCCGCAGATTTGGCGCTGGCAACACGCGAATGAAGGACTATGACGATCTTTGGCGACTCTCGAAAAGCTCAGTTCAAGTGAGGACCGCCACTTTAAGGAGCCTTCTGCGTTCCCGAAAAGTCGAAGCCGCTCTAGATCCTGCATGGATCGAGGAGAGTATGGAACGGTCTTGGCGTTCACACTCTGCGCGGTACAAAGACCTTCCATCAAATCTAGCAGCGCTCTTTGCTGACGTGAATCGCTGGCTTGATGGACTCCTCTAAGGCTCAACTCATGAGGTGGTTGGCGACCCAGTTATTACAAATCATGATTTATGATTCGCAATAAAACATGGGCAGACCCACGTTATAATTGGCACCCACTTTGTACGATCTGGCTCATGACTTCCTCCTGAAACTGCCTCAGATTCCGCGGATAAGAGGGGTCAAAATCAGCTTTTCGCGAATTGTTCTCGGTGCTTAGGTTATTCTGGAAATTCGTTTTCGGGACGAAGAGGTCGCTGGTTCAATACAACACGCGAAGCGTGCCCGAAGGGCGAGGGCCAGATGGCCCGAGTAAATCCAGTTACCCCGACCATGCGCGAGGAAATTGAAAGACCGCGCCGGCTGACCTACGTTGCAACCCATGGAGTTTCATCATCGCGCCATCGGAATCCTTCATACCCCCTTTCGTGAAAAGTTCGGGGTTCCGCGGCAGTCAATGATGATGAGCGAGGCTCGCGGGGTGTTGAAGCTCCGCCCGGACCCTTCGTTTCGAGTGGCCTTGAATCACCTCGATGAGTTCTCGCACGTCTGGCTGATCTTCGTGTTTGATCGAGTGGCCGAAAACGACTGGCGTCCGACCATTCGCCCCCCTCGCGTGGATGCTCCGCGCCGGGTGGGGGTCTTCGCCTCGAGGTCGCCTCATCGACCCAATCCGATCGGTATTTCCGCCGTGAAGCTCGATCGCATCGATCTGGATGCCGAGGGAGGCATTGAAATCCGTTTGAGTGGCGTGGACCTTCTCGATGGCACTCCCATCCTGGACATCAAACCCTATCTTCCGTACGCCGACATCATTTCGGATGCGACTGCCGGCTGGGCGGAGGGAGAGATTCCGAAGTACGTCGTCACCTTTTCAGACGCAGCGCGAGCCTTCCTGGCAGAGCTGGAGCAGCATCGCCCTGCCCGGCAAGGCGACACTGTCGACGAGTTTCGATCTGCTGCGGACTGGCAACGGCTCATCACACAGACCCTCGAGTGGGATCCGCGACCGACCTCGCAGCGGCGTGCGATGCCGATCGGCAAGCCCGAGAGCGAGCGACTCGCTTTCGGCCTTCGGATTCAGGATATCGAGGTGAAATGACAGATCCTCGACGGTGGAATTCTCGTCACTGCGTTGATGGTGGATTCCTAACTTTTCCACCAACCCTCACCGAGCACGGTATGATCTCCATATGCCCCCCTTCCATCCGAGAAATCGCCATCAGGGTCGTTATGATATCGCCAAGCTGGTCGAAGCTGATCCCGCACTCACTCAGTGGCTGACCACCACCCCGAGAGGCGATCAGTCGATCGACTTCTCACGGCCCGAAGCCGTGAAGGCGCTGAACCGAGCGCTGCTGGCCTCGTATTACGGCATTCGCGGGTGGGACATTCCGCAGGGCTTTCTCTGCCCTCCCATCCCCGGGCGCGCCGACACCATCCACCATCTTGCCGATCTTCTCGCCTCACTCCATGGCGGGGTCATTCCTCGCGGCGACCACGTTCGGGCGCTCGATATTGGCGTCGGCGCCAGCTGCATTTATCCGCTGATCGGCCGTGCCGAGTACGGCTGGAGCTTTCTGGCCTCGGACATCGACCCAGAGGCGCTCCAGTCCTCTGAACAGATCCTGCTCAAGAACCCGAGCTTCCGTACGGGAATCGAGCTCCGCCAGCAGCCCTCACGCCGCGCCATCCTCAAAGGACTCCTTCGCCCGGGAGAACAGATCGACGTGGTCGTGTGCAACCCTCCCTTTCACTCGTCCGCTGAAGAGGCGGAAGAGGCCAGCCGCAAGAAGTGGCGCAACCTCGGGCATGACCCCAGGACGGCACCAAACTTCGGCGGTAGCGCCTTTGAACTCTGGTGTCCCGGCGGCGAGGTGGCCTTCGCCGAACGCATGATTCAGGAGAGCATCCCGCTCGCACGTGAGGTGTTCTGGTTCTCGATCTTGATCTCGAAGGAGGCGAACCTGCCCCTCGTCTACCAGGCCCTGAAGCGCGCGCGTGTTGTCGAACAACGGACCATCAAAATGGAACAAGGCCAGAAAACGAGTCGTTTTGTGGCCTGGAGCTTCTGCGATCTTCAGCACCAGAAGGCCTGGTGTGCCCGACGCTTCAGAAGCGGATTATAGTCCCTGCGCCACTTGATGCGCGCGCTGGCTCAAGCCGAGGGCGACGCCCCGAAAGGGGTCGAGATCCATCAGCTTCGCCGCACCAAAACGCCGGATGAGCGAGTTTCGAATCCAGGGAACCTTGGCAGTACCACCGGTGCAGAGAACCTGGTCGATGGCAGCTGCTTCGAGCCCCGAGCGCTTGAGGGTCTCCTCGAGCTCGCGGTCAAGCTTTTGGAGAGCGTCGCCAGCGTAATCCTCAAACTCCTGCCGCGTGAGGTCTTCGTGTATCTCCACCCCAGGATAAGAGAACCGAAACGGCGCATGAGTTGAGATCGACAGCGCGCGCTTGGTTCTTTCGATTTGCTCAAAAACGGAGAATCCCAACTGATCCTCGAGCAGTGTAAAGAGCCGATCCATCTTCGCGCGGTCCTCCGCCCCAAGAGACCACTGCTGAACATTGCGCAAGAACTCCATCGTGTCCTGCTTGCGCAGCAGCGAGATCTCTCCCGGATGACAGATTCGCTCCATGAGGTTCTTGGGCATGGTCAGCGTGTTGTCCCCAAACGGCACCTGGTACTTCACACCCGTTCCGAAATGCAGCGAGATGCGCTTGCGCATGAGTGCGGCATCGAGGGCATCGCCAGCGATCGAGACGCCCCCCATGGCCAAGACGTCCGAGGGCTCGAACGTCTCTCCGCGAAGCTGGTAAACAGTGAAGTCTGAAGTTCCACCGCCATAGTCGACGGTCAGGATGACCGGGCTCTTGGCGCGTGTGCCTGGCTCAGACTCGTACCCCATCGAAGCAGCCACGGGCTCGGCCAGAAACTCAATGTGGGTGAAGCCCGCAAGGCGCGCGGCCTGCTCGAGGCGTCCCTGTGCGTAAAGATCATCGGCGTCGTCCTCGGCGAAGCGGGCCGGGCGACCAAGAACAACGTGCTTCACGTCCTGTTTGAAATGCGCATTGGCGCGCCTTCGTAGTTCGCCAAGAAAGGTTCCAATCAACACTTCAAGATTCATCGGACGGTTTTCGATATACGTGCCCACGAAACTGCGGCTGGGCAGCTGTTTCTTGATCGACCGAATGAAACGACCCGTCAGGTCATGGTTGGTGAATTCGGCTATCGCTTCGGTTCCGAAGAAGACCTGCTTGGAGTTCGGAAAATAGAGCAGCGACCTCAGAATTGACGGGTCCGGGGCTCCCGGATCGAGCGGAACAAAACCACGAAGCCCGTTTTCATCAGCCGCGCCGACGATCGAATTGGAGGTGCCGAAGTCGATTCCGTAGACGAGCATGACTTCAGAAAGTATCGAAACCGGTGCGCTTCGTCTTGGAAAAACGGATCAAGAGCAGCCCGCTGAAATCGCAGCCCTACCGTTCACAGCTCCCACCCCGAACCTCGCCCTCCTGAACGAAGGCGTAGCAACGGGTGCCATCTGGTGCGGTGACGATCTCCACCTGCACTCCCGTGGAGGAGCGGGCCGGGCCGCACGCCGGAACTCCAGCCAGGGCGACGAGTACCAGGACGGTCATTCGAGCCAAAGTAAGCTTCATACTCACAGCGTCCTCCTGGGGGCTGACACGTGAGGTCACAGCACTACTTTCTGCCGTCCTCACGTGTCCGAGATGCCGGTCATTGTTGCTTCAGGAGTAGCAGTGATGACTCAAAACGAATTCTTCTGGGCTATTTTTCTAGGTGACGTCAGTAAGGTACGGCAAGCCCTCAAAGAGGGTGTTACGCCCGAACTCCAGACTCGCGAGGCTACCGAAGCGCTGTTTTTCGCAATTGAGGCAGGGCATCAGCCCATCATGAACTCGCTGATCGAGGGGGGTGCCAACCCGTTTGCTCGGGACCGCCTGGGACGAACGGCCGTTCACGCTGCAGCCTTCTGGAACCGCGTCTCGATGATGAACGCCTTGGAAGGACTGGGGCTAGCAATCCACGAGCCCGCACAGGACGAACTCAGAGGAACCCCCCTTCACCACGCTGCTCAAGCGGGAGCTCTCGAGGCTGTGATCTGGCTCTTGAAAAAAGGGGGCGACCCGCGAGCGCGCCTCTCCACCGGAGTTACGCCGGCTGATTTGGCCCGAAGCCATGGGCACGGCCATGTTGCTACCACGCTAGAGAAACTCTCAGGCTGAAGCCCTTGACGACCGGAGTCACTCCGCCGAGTACAGGCTCGCGACCCGAAGGGCGGCCTCGAGTACCTTCTGGCGAAGCTCGTCAGGGGTTCTCACCTCGACAGCATCGCCAAACCCCAGGACAAACTGCACGAGATCGGGCGTGATGCCCACCTCGAGGTGAAGCGTCGCCGAGCCATCGGCATGACGAACCACGCGCTGCGACTCGTGCCAGCGGCGCTCGGTGGCGTAGGCTACCACTTCTTTCTTGAGTTTGAGTTCGATCGGCACGGCCCGGTCGGCCTTGTAGACGCCGAAGCTGCCGCGAAAGTACTCATCCGGATTCGTCTGCGGCCGATCATAGGCCTCGTCGCTCATCTCGGCCCCCGAGGCGCGAGCCACACTGAACGTTTTGAGCTTGTTCTCTTCGAGGTCCTCGGCCACGAGGTAGATGGCCCCCTTCGAAAAATAAAGAAAGTGCGGCCCCAGCCTGCGCCAGCGCCTTTCGGACTTGTTGGGGGACTGGTACTCGAGCCTCAGCACCTGCGCATTCGCGCAGGCGGCAAGAATCGTATCAAGAATATCCGGCGTGACGCCCAGGCCCCAGCGCGGGCCCGGCTCGAAGCCCAGCTCAGCGGAAAGCTCGTCGATGTGCTCGCGGCCGCTCTTGGGAATCAGGGCGTCGATCTGCTGAAAGACGCGCTCGAGGTCAACGAACAGAGCACTCTCCTTGAGCGGCGTCAGCATGCCTCGGGCCATGTAGAGCGCAAAAAGCTCGCGTGCCGAAAGGGTGAGATGCTTGGCCACCTTCACCGAGGCCTCGATGCGAAAACGATCTCCCGCCTGGCTGTCCTCCCGGTCGGGCACCCGCTCGACCGGAAAGCCGGCAGCCTCGAGCGCCTCAATATCGCGACGAACCGTGCGTTCGGTCACCTCGTCATGCTCCTGAATGCGCTGATGAAGCTCCTTCACCGTCATGCCGACGCGCGTACTCTCGAGCAGGGTCAGAATTTTATAGATTCGCGAAACCTGGACGTTCCTCATCGAACGGGCTCCAACACCCTTCTCGTCGCCGAAAATCGCCCCCCGAAGCGCACGATCGCGTCGGCGCGCATCGCCGCGGCCGGGCCCGACAAGTACTTTTCAAGAATCTCGCGATTGCGAACCTCGTAGTGAATGGTCCAGTGGGTCTGGCCCGTGCTGACGGCGATTCCCTCGTCACGAAGGTCGCGCTTCCACCAGTGGGCCCTCTCGAAGCCGCCAGCACCAATCACTTCGGGAATGTGCCGGCGAAGAAACTCGGCGTAGTCCCCGGCCACTTCGTCATCCACCGCAAGATTCACTTCGTAAATCAGCATCGGCATCACCGCCGGCGCTCGAGCTTGTCGGCATCCACCATCGCCGGCACTCCGGTGCCGCGCCAGGCGCTCTTTTGATAGCCGGCGTTGCGAACCTTTTCAGCGACGACATGGGTTTCGAGCACGGCGTTGAACCCCAGTCGCACGGCCTGAAACGCCAGCCTGAGAATCGTCTCATCGCGATCAATACACTCGGAGACCTGCAGTCGCTCCTTTGACTTCGAAACGACTGGGGGAGGATTCTTCTGTGTCGTGAAGAAGATGTAGGCCTCGCGAGCCTGCTCCATCCACTGCTCGTACTCCTCAAGTGCCGGCTCGACATGCTGCTGGTGGCAGGCCTGACAGTAGCGCGTATGGCGAAGCTCGGAAGGAAGATCCGAGCGAAACGAAAAGGTCCCAGAGTCGAGATGGTGCAGGCACGATCGGCAGCACCAGTCACTGCAGGCCTCACACTGCTGGGTGGCCCGCGGACGGCGACAAGAAGTACAAAGTTCCTCAGCCATATGAGCTGAAGTCTACCCCGAGGCTGGCCCGACGGGCACGAGCTAAAGTTGCTGATCTTCTGATCAGGTGTCGAAACTTTGGACAGAGGCGGTTATCCCAGGTCCTTTCCGCAGCCTTGCCGATGGGTATTCGACGCCTTTTGGCAGTGGGCATAGGCCCTGCAGTTCGAAACATTCATGAAGAACCTCAACAGCCTGAATCGCACGAGCCTTTCTCTTGTTCTTGCCCTTGCTGCCTCGGCAGCCCCGCTGAGTCAGGCCCTTGCCGAATCCTCGTGGTTCGCGGCGACGCTCAAGAGGCCTCTGCACCTCGCTTCAGGCGAAGCCTACCTCACGGCCGACGGAAAGGTGCATGAGTCGAGAAAATCAAAGTCCTGCAAGATCTCGCTTCGTGAGCTCAAAGCGGAAACCGGTTATGACCGCCTCGCCCGAGGAGTCAATGCGCGGTCCGCCCTCAACTCAAACGGACGCGTCCAGCAGGTACTGCCCGAACGCAGTCGTTCGAAGATTCTCTCGGGCACGACGTTGCTTCCCGGCACCGTGGTCCGTTCGGGTGGAATCACGGGTAGCAGGATGGATCAAACCCTCTTCAGTTATTCTGATGATGCCTCACACAGTGTTGCCATCGACTGCGGCAACCTGAGCGTGAGCGAGGCCTCTGGCATTCTGGCCCACCACTTCACGATCACCCGTCCCGCCAACGGGGTTGGCCTGGACCGCCCCGTGAGACTGGCTGTTGCATCTTCAAATGACAGTCGGATCGCGGGATCGAACAACAAGCGCGAGTCGGCCTCCAGTTCTTCGTCCGAGGTCCGGCAGGCACGACTTAGCGGCAAAGCCGGCTCCGCCCGCTGAGCGCGAGTTTTCGTCAGGGCTGGTTTCTCATGTGGGCGGCAATGCGCCGAAAGGCTCCCATGAGTACCTCGCAGAGCTCGTAGTTCCAGTTCATTCTCGAAAGCGCCGTCTCCATGCAAAACATCCACTGCGCTGCCTCGGGAGTGCCGATCGCAAACGGAAGGTGGCGAGCCCGAAGCATCGGGTTGCCACGCTTCATGTGGTAAAGGGGCGGCCCTCCGCTCCAGCCCGACAGGAAGTCGATCAGCTTCTCTCGGCTCTCTGAAAGGTCTTCAGGATGCAGCTGTCGAATCACGTGCACGGACGCATCCCCATCCATCACCGAATAAAACTCGGTGACGAGGGCTCGAATGCCGGGCTCGCCGCCCATTTGCTCATAAATGCTCGTTGTGTCGTTCATGGGGTGAGAGATCGATAGCCCCCCGCTTTGAGCGGCACTTTCGGTGCATCAGCGGGAACCATGGCCATTTTTCAAAAATCCCGTTCGAAGGCAATTCAAAAGACGCTTGCTGGCTTTGCAGACGAGGTTCGAAGTAATCCGCGACCTTACTTGCTGACTGGTGCAGCACTCGCTCTCGGAATTCTCGGCAGCCTGGCCTATTTCAGGCGGCGTCGAGCTCTGGAAGAGCAGGGCGACGAGTGGCTGAGCCTGGCCGAAATGGAAATGAGTGCCTATCAGGAGCCGGACGTCTCGTTTCAAGAAGAGCTGGCAATCGGGTCCTGAGCGAGAAGCTGCTCGATCTCCTGCTCGCTGTAGCGGCGCCCCTTGCCCACGCCGGGGCAATAGGCCTGAACTTCGCGACTCCAGGTGCGCGCGTTCATGTTCTCCGGCCAGAACGGCCAGGTTCGACACTGCGCCGGACGGGCTTCATAGATCGAGCAGCCCTTGCCTTCGAGAAATCGGCAGGGCCCGTCGACGTCCTTGAGGTGAAAATATCCGTCGGTTTTCGAGCAGTGGCGTCGAGTGAAAGCCAGGGTGCTCAGCTTGAGCTGCTTTGCCATCCGGCGACGATCCTCGAGCGTCAGATAGACAAACCCATAGCCGCCGCGAGAGACGCAGCACCGACCGGTTCCCTGGCATTCGAAGCGAATTCCTCCAGCGTAGAACTTCTTCTTACTCATCTCTTTCCTTTCTTCGCGGCAAACTTGCGGCGATACGAGCGAACGGATTCTAGCAAAATCTGCTGCGCGCTCTCTGCGCCGGCAAAGCCCGAGATCTCTACGGCCTTGCCCTCGAGCTCCGAATAGCGCTCGAAGAAGTGATCGATCTCGAGGCGATAACTGAGCGGGAGATCCTGAATCTTGCGAATGTGCGACACGGTCACATCCTTGGTGGCCACTGCGATGATCTTGTCGTCTGGAACACCCTGATCCAGCATGTGCATCACGCCGATGATTCGCGCATCAATCAGGCAGCCCGGAAAAAGCGTGGCCTGGGTCAGAACCAGAATATCGAGGGGGTCGTCGTCTTCGGCAAGAGTGCGAGGGATGATGCCGTAGTTGACCGGGTAGTGCATGGACCCGTAGAGCAGCCGATCAAGCTTGATCAGGCCCGACTCTTTATCGACCTCGAACTTGGAGCGCGACCCTTGCGGAATCTCGACAACCGCCTGCACCTCGGAAGGGAGATCGTGCCCGGACGAGAGGTCATGCCAGAGGTGAAGCGCCATGGGCGAGAGAGTAGGGGGCGTGCGGGCAACCGGTCAAGGCCGGATGCCACCAAGCTCAGGACTGATGCCGATCGTCACGGTCCGAACGCGAGCCGTCGGCAAGACGATCCTGCTCATCCTTGCCCTCAAGACCCTTTTTGAAGGCAGCCATCCCCTTGCCCAGGGCTGATCCCAGTTCCGGCAGACGGCGATAGCCGAAAAGCAAAACCACGAAGGCGAGAATGATCAGGTGTCCCAGGCTGAGTCCGAACATGCGTCGAGACATAACATGTCCTCCGAGATCCTGTCCATGACGCCACTCGCTTCTTGCGGTAGCGCGCGGGGTTTGATGGATTAGAGTCATGAACCGAAAGATCCTGCTCTCCGTGATCGGCACGCTTCTGCTCACTTCTTCCCTTGCTTCGGCCACGCCATGGACCAAGAACATGCAGTCACTGTTCTTGTCGCTTCAGGAACTTTTAGTTCTGACCGTCGACGAGGCTCGTTTCAACGACCCCAAGAACACCGCCCGCATTGAAACTGCCGCTGAGAACCTGGCGAAAAGTGCGCACGATGCAGCCAAGATGCGCGGAAAAGCTCCCGATCCCGATCCGAGCGTGGGCATCTTTGGCGCCCTCCTGCAGGACGAAGCACGCCGAGCCCAGGAGGCCTATCGCTCCGGCCATCGCGACTACGCACGCAGCCTGTTTCGCAACATGGCCAGCACCTGCATTGCGTGCCACTCACGGTCGGCCGCCGGCTCGAAGCTGAGCTGGGACTTCTCGACGGGTTTTGCGGAGGGTCTGCCGCTCTTTCAGCAGGTCGAACTGCTTGCAGCCGGACGCTCGTTTGAGGCGGCCCTTGCCACACTCGACAAGATCCTCGGCGATGACGAGTTCGCCAAGAAACGCCCCCTGGACTGGAACCGGGCCCTGAGGTTCGCGCTGGCCATTACCGTTCGCATCGAACGCGATCCGAGCAAGGCACTGTCGCTACTCGAACGGGCCACGGCGGCACCGGGGGTTCCGCAGTTCACTCGACTGGACATTCGCGACTGGAAGCGCTCGCTGGAAGCCTGGAAGGCGGAAAAGGTCGCCAAGAAGACTCGGCCCTCGACCGAGAGTCAGCTCAACGCCGAGGCACACCGACTGCTCGAGCTGGCACGCGCCGCACAACGCTACCCGATGGATCGTAGCGGCGACATTCTTTACCTGCGCGCCACATCCATGCTGCATCAGCAGCTTCAAGTGGCCCCAGATGGCCCTCTCAGTGCCGATGCCCTGTTTCGCCTCGGTCAATCCTACGAGGTGCTTCGTGATTTCGAACTCTGGAACCTCGGCGAAGTGTACTTCGAAGCGTGCATCAACCGCGCTCCGCATACCAAGACGGCAGAGTCGTGCTTCAGGCAGTTGGAGCAAAGCATCATCGCGGGCTACAGTGGCTCGGGTGGCACTCAGCTGCCGGAATCTGCCACCAGGAAGCTCGACGGCCTGAGAGTGCTTGCCACGACGACCCCCCGGCCGGGAAAAAAGGTTCAGTAAGGGGAGGTCTCTCATGCTGCCGCTACTGAAAATCGCCATCTCGGTCTCGGTCATCACCGGTTCGTCCTGGCTTGCAGGAAGGAATCCTCGACTCGCGGGATGGATCATTGCGCTGCCGATTTCTTCGATGATTGCCCTGCTATTCACCCAGGCCGAACATCGCGACTCGGCAAAGTCGGTGGAGTTCGCTCGAAGCATTCTCGTGAGCGTTCCCCTTTCGCTCACCTTCTTCATTCCCTTTTTGCTGGCCGACAGGCTTCGGCTGGGGTTTGGGGCACTCTACGCTTCGGGGGTGGCGCTGCTGACGGCGGCCTACTTCATCCACCGCTGGGTGATGCCATGAGCCTGCTTTCACGTGCCATTGCGTGGGCCGAGCGCGCCCATGCCGGGCAGTTCCGGCTCGATGGGATCACTCCGTTTCTCAGCCACCCCATGGCCACGGCCTCGCTGGTTGTTCGCTTTGGGGGAACTGAGGAACAGATCGCCGCAGCTCTACTGCACGACACCCCCGGGCTGGGCGAAATCTCGCTTCAGGATATCGAAGGAGAGTTCGGTCCTGCTGTCGCCGCGCTTGTCGGCGCCTTCACCGATCCTGAGCTTTCCCCAGAACTCCCTCCGGAACTGATGGAGAAGCACCGGTGGGAGCTGACGAAAAAGGCCTACCTGTCAAAGCTTCAACAGGTGCCCCCTGAGGCGCTGCTGGTGGTCGGATGCGAGGAGCTTCACGAGCTGACCGAGCTGGCCGCCGAACTTCGTACCGCCCCGCCCGCCGAGGTGTGGCGCCGACGCCCCAGCCACGCCATGAACCACGCCTGGTATGGCAAGGAGATCCTCAAACTCCTTTCCTCGCGCCTTACGAGCCCGTCTCCGGCACGGCTTCTCGTTCAGGACTTCGCTCTCGAGCTGCGGCGCCTGCAGGACCGGGTTTTTGAGGGCGGCTGAAAACAGGCCAGATTTCGTCGAGTTATTCCAAATCCTTCAAGTCACTTTTGAGGTAACGTCAACACCTTGGCGCTACTGATCGCCGTTTGAAGTCCTGTAAGACACAGAACTGCCCGAGCAGGCACGTGAATTCGGTCGCCGCCGCGACCGCCCCGGGTGCCAGCCGGCACCAGACAGACTCCACGGCCCGTCAAATTTTTGACAAAAAAGACCTTAAAGCCGGCGCCCGTCGTTCCGATAAGCCAGTGAGAAGGGGAATGTCAAAATGAGTGCGCCGTTTCTGGAAAGAGCACTGAAGTCGCGGTTCCTACAGTTTCGTCTGGGATCCGAGGACTATGCCATTCCGCTGACCCTCGTGCGCGAAGTCATTCCTCTTCCTCGGGTGACCCGAATCCCGATGATGCCCGACTACTTCAAGGGACTGGCCCATGTTCGAGGCCGTGCCATTCCCGTCGTAGACCTTCGAATCAAACTCGATCTCTCGAGTCAGGATCAGTTGCCCGAACAGGCGGTCGTGATCTGCACACTTGATGACATGACGCTCGGCCTGCTGGTTGACGGGATTCAGGCCGTCTTCGCACCCGCCCCCGAACAGTTCGTCGAAGTGCCTCGAAACGGCAGAGTCGCCACCCCGCAGTTCATTGAAGGGCTGTTTCATCTTCGAGAGACCATGGTCTTAGTCATCAACCCCGAGCGGGTTCTCAATGCGGAGGAAAAAGCGACGGCTACGGCCGTGCAGAAAACTGCCGCATGATCACTCCTCGACACCCCAAATGGCTGCGCTACACGGCGACCGCACTGGTCATCCTGTCCATCGGCACAGGGGTCTGGCTGGGCTTTCATGCCAGCCACGATCAGCGACTTCGCTTCACCCAGTCGCAACTTGCCATCCATACGGCCGAACTCTCAGAGCGAATCAACCAGAAGCTCGGCGCAGAGCTTCGGGCCCTTCAGGGGCTCGCGAAAAGCCGGCTTGCAGCAGGGATACGCAAGGAAGCCTCAGACGCGCTCGCACTCTACGCCGGCGTCGATGATTTCTTCGAGCGGATTCTCATCGCCGACAACCAGGGCCGCCTCGTCGCCTCGTCTGCGATCGACCAGTCCGAGTTCGAAGACTTCTCGGGTGAAGGCTGGTTTCGCGAAGTCCTTCGGCAGAGCTCGGTGACGCGTTCGGGTGCCTTTGGCGCAGACGTGCGAGATGGCGTTCTGTCTCTTGCAGTTCCTGCTTCATCAGTGCGAGGCAATGGGCCGGGCGTGATCGCCGGACAGGTCAGCATACGAAAGCTCGAATCCCTGCTTCAGACCGAGTCGCGACGAAACGAAAAGATTCAGATCTTCACTCATCCGGTGACCTCACAGGCCTCTGTTCCGGGTCTTTCGGTGGAGTTGTTTGGAGCGCTCTCCAGACGCGCCGCTGGCGCGCACCAGGACGCCACCGGACTGTGGGGCTATTCCCCGATTGGGACCACGGCGGGACTCGAGTGGATGATTCTGGTCTCTTCAGCTCCCATGAGCTCGACCCTCCCGGTGTGGAACTGGGCGGTGATCGCCGGAACCTGCCTGGTGACTCTGGGCTTCTTTCTCTTCTCGTTCGGAACGATCTCCTCTGGCTATCGCACCCGCTTTGACCGAATTCTGGATGAGATTTCCACCATCGAGCACGGAATCCAGAAGGGACGCGAACTAGGTGTTCGACATGCGGAGAACATCACCGGCTGTACGAAAAAGGTCCAGCAGATGGGTACGCCCTTTCAGGCGTTGCATCAGGCACACCTCGAGATATCTCCGGTCCTCGGGCTGATCGAGAAATCCGCCAGTGGGCTGCAGATCTCGGCCGAGCAGGCTCGAGTCGTTCTCGAGGGGCTTTCCGCCTCTCTCGAAGACATTCCCGCAGTCGAGACACTGGCAGGTTCGGTCGCCGCGCCATCTCCTGCAGCAGAACCGGCCACCGCAGCGATCACCTGGAATGGCGAGGCACTCAAGCCCTTGCATGACTGGATCGATCGGGTCCGCGAGCAGGCCGGTTCGTTCGGAGAGTTCGCCTTTCAGACCAAGCTGCTGTCGTTCAATGCCGCTGTAGAGGCTGATCGCGTCGGCGAGGGTGGGCGGGGAATCGCCCTGGTGGCAGAAGAACTGGCTAACCTCGCTCGAATTTCCGCCGACTCCGCCAAGCAGTTGGCCAGGGCCCTCGAAGAGGCCCCCACGAATCTCGACACCCTTTCCAGCCCAAGCGAGGGCTCGAAGCATCGGCCAGAGGTCGCACACGCTGCCCCTCAAATCGTGCAAACCCGCCTGAGTCAGTTGATCGAGACCCAGCGGAACTCGATTCGAAGGCTTCAGGAGTCCATTCGCGTGATTCTCGAAAATTCCGCCATTGCCGGCGAAGCCTCCCACGAGCTTCATCTGCGTCGAGAGGACCAGGGGCAGCTCCTCTCGCAGTTGCACTCCCATTTGGATGAGCTCGATCAGCGTTCGCGACAAACTCTCGCAGAGTTCACTCGCTCTCCGACTGGTACAGAAGGAATCGACGCAACCCTGACCCAGATTCGGGAACTCTCAGTCGACCACGACCCCACAGCAACTGCGGTGCCCAAGGCTCCGGAACTGCCGCCCCCTGGCCCCTCCCTGGCACGCAACCGGACGCGAAAGCCCCCGGCCCGCGAACAGCAGGTCAGCGAGGTTCTGCCACATTCTCGAAAGCCATCTCTACCGGCCAAGGCCCGGCGCGCAGCCTAGTCTTTCGACCAGAAAGATCTCATCCCGCCGATGCTGGGCCACGGGATACTCGCTACATCCGACTGCAAGCCGGGCACGATGAAGGCGAGCGCATTCATTTTTCCAAAACCGCTCTTGATTGCGAAGCAGCTCTTGAATTTCCGAACGCCGAATGCGTGCCCCCGCGTTTTCAAGAAGTAACAGGGACAACTCAGCCAGAAACGTATTCTCCGGTCGGCCCGAAAGAAACCCTTCGAGCTCACGTCCGACCGCTCGGGGAACCGCCCTGAACTCGAGCACCCAGACCCCGCGCGTTCGAGGCACCACGCGCTTTGCTGATGAAACGCGGTGAGCGACATACCCGAGAAGCTCGTCCAGCCCCTCGAAGAGCTGTCTGGCCCAGTAGCGCGAACGAAACGCCCCATGCCACGAGACTTCCGACTGATCCTGCAGCCTGCCGATGTCCGAAGTCAGGAAAAGCTCCAGCCGACCTCCTTCGCCCTGCCGAACCCCAACAAAGGGGTAAAGAAAAGAGTAGGCGGAGGCCACATTGAACCGGGGGCGCCATTCCTGAATCTGCTTCAGCTCCAGAAGGCAGGCCGTCCGATGGTCAACACAGGTTTCAAATTCGAGCGAGGCCGCGGCACGGAGGATCTCGCGCATCTTACGATGGCGCTTCAGGCGCGTGGCGTTGCGGTACTGCTGTAGCCTGCGCCTGAGCCGAATCGCCTTGCCGACGTAGAGGATTTCTCCAGAGGCGTCCAGATAGCGATACACCCCCGGATCGAGGGGCACGGAGTCGAGGAAGGCGTTTCCAAACTTCCGGTCAAAAAGCTTCACTGGGACAGGAATGAAAAGTGGCGGAGAGAGAGAGATTCGAACTCTCGAGGGGATTTCTCCCCTGCACCCTTAGCAAGGGTGTGCCTTCGACCACTCGGCCATCTCTCCGCGACAGGGTCGAACCCACTCTAGCAGCGGGGTTTCTGTTTTTCATCCCGTTTTTTGCCAAAAGCCCTACTCGAGCCACGCATTGTAGCGGGGACGCGCCGGGTTGCCTGGACGCTCGCGAAAGCCGGAATCCACTGGAAACCCGGTAATCAGCCGGATCTCCCGGCCGCGTCGAACAGAGTAAACCAACAGGCGCGACCCCGCTGAATCGTGGGGTAATTCGACCAGATCCGTCACCAGTTCGACTCGCTCGCCTGACTTCAGCCGATAGGTCTCCGTTTTTCGTGAGATGGGCGGCAACCGAAGCCGGCGAATATCGTCGCCCGCGCGGGCTGCGAGCCGGCGCTCCCAGGTCCGCCACAGATCCGCATCCTGATGGGCTGCGACGCGCATGAACAAGGCCGTTGCGCGCGACAGGAGTGTGGTCTCGCCCCGGCGGTCGGGTCCCAGGGTGCCGGCCGGGAGGCCCAGGCCCCGATCTACCACCCCACCCACCCAGCGAGCGCGCTTGTAACCAAACGGGGTCTGAAGATTACTGAGCAGATACCCGTAGGTGTGAATGAGTCCCGCGTGCTGGATGGTTCGGCCTGCGCTCGAGGAAAGGGCCACTCCGAATCTTGCGGCAAGTTCCTCGAGCACACGTCGGGTGACGATTTCTGCCCGCGCGCCCGAGTCAAAGTTCAGGCTCATACCCCAGGCGTCATGCAGGGCCGAATCCGAACGGTCACGCACAAGTGAGCTGGATATCTCTTCGGGAAGGTCTGAGGCGGACACCAAGCCGGCCTCGTAATCCCGAACCCAGCCTGCCCAGGGACAATCCCCCTTGGTCTCACCGCTGCCCGCAAGAGGGCAGGTTGCCCCCTGTTGGGCGGGCTGGCGAAGTGGGATCTGGGCGCAGCCGAAAACCAGCAGCGCTGCGCCCACGACTCCGACACTCTGCAACGACCTACTTCTTGGCATTGCCTTCTACCTGGACATCGATCTCCACATCGTCGCCAAGCAGGATGCCGCCGGTATCGAGCGTCTTGTTCCAGCTCATTCCAAAATCTTTGCGGCTGATTTTGGTGGTCGCGCTAAAGCCCACCTTCTCGTTACCCCAGGGATCCTTTCCGGACCCGGTGTACTCGACGTCAAAAGTCACAGGACGCGTCACACCTCGCATCGTGAAGTCGCCCAGCAACTTGAACTTGTTCTTTCCCGCCGCCTTCAGCGACTTGGCTTTGAAGGTGAGTGTCGCATGTTTTTCGGCGTCGAAAAAATCGGGGCTTCGCAGGTGCTTGTCACGATCGGCGTTATTCGTATTGATGCTCGAAGCCTGAATCGTAAAGCCTCCCGTAAAAGCCTTCGGATTCTTCTCGTCGAACGAGAACTCGCCCGAGAAGTCGTTGAACCCTCCAGAGACCTTGGCGATCAGGTGACGAATCTTGAAGTTGGCGCTCGAGTGCGCCCCATCGATGACATAGTCAGCAGCACGCACCGAAGGAACCGAGGCACCCAGCAGGGCAGCGAAAAACAGAAGCTTCTTCATTAGGGAGTTCTCCTCTAAGACGGGTTGTTCAATTTTAAATTGAAGGAACGCTCTTGATTGTAGGGCGTTGGGCTCAAGACTGAAAGACCCTGAGAAGCAGAAGAACGGAAATCGCAACCAGGGCGGGGCGAACCAGTTGAGTGGCGGCTCGCCGGGCAAGCCTTGCACCCATCAGCGCTCCGACGACGGCCCCCGAGGCCACCGCCAATCCTTCGACGGGCGAAACCAGATCCTGCAGGCTGTAGCTGATCAATGACGCTCCGGCAGAAGTGACGTTTGCGAGCTTGGCCGTGGCCATCGCCGGAAGAAGGGGGATTTCAGCTCCAAAGAGCAGAGCCAGAAACATGAAGGTCCCTCCGCCAGGGCCCCAGGCACCATCATAGAACCCGACCAGTCCACCAAGCACGCTCAGGCGCAACACGCTTCGACGAGTCAAAACATCCGACTTTTGCTCGTGTGCCTCTACGCGCCGCATCCAGATGGGGCGCGAAACGACGACTCCCAGTACGAGGGGAACGCTCACCAGCAGCAGCCCCTTGAACGCCTCGGCAGGGAGCCGGGGCGACGCGACACTCCCGCACCAGGCACCGACAAATAACGCGGCCGAGAAGACCGCTCCCGTGCGAGCCCAGAGATGTCCGCCGCGCCAGTAGACGAGCAGCGCCGACAGTGCCGCGAGGGTTCCGGGAATCTTGTTCGATCCCACGGCAAGCGGCCCTGAACCGAGCACCAGCATCAGCGAGGGCAGCGTGATCAGCCCGCCGCCTCCGACTACGGCATCAACCAGGCCCGCAACCATGCCGGCGAGCGCCAGAGGGAGAGCAGTGTCCATGCTGCCACTCTAGCATGGCAGGGGGCGGGATGACCCGAAGGCACCTCATCGTGTAGAATGGGGACTATGGCGATTTCTCGAGCTGCCCTTTTGGTCGTGCTTGCCGTCGTCTCTTCGAGTGAGGCGGGTGCCGAACCCAAGCCCTGTCGAGCCTCCGTCGGCGAAACCTGGAGCGGCTCCTTGAAGTACCCCGAAGCCCTGATTCAACACGGGCAACTCGGCACTTTCGAAAAGCCGCACGGGGCCTGGGGCGCGGCGAAGATCACTCTCAGTGGCCAACTGACGACACTCAGGGAGCAGCTCTGGAACCCGGCCACCATCAAGAATCCGAAGAATACGACCTTCACAACCCGTGACGTCCCCGCTGGCGAGGGGCTGCTACGAGAGGCCATGGTTCAGGTCCGGCTCAAGCCGGTATTCTTTATCACCCTCAACTGGCTCGAACAGTGGCGTCTTCGCGAGCTGAGTCCAGACAAGCATTACCGAATCGACTATCAAAAAGTGTCCGGCGATGAGCGCTTCAAGCACTTTTGCGGCTGGATCGAACTGAAGCAGACCGCTCAGAACCTGGTTGAGGCGACCGCCTACGAGGAGGCCGATACGCCCCACCGAAAGCCGGAGGAAGTGTCACGGGGAATGCTGGAAACCCTTCTGCGAGCAGCCGGAAAGATCTCCCGACAGGAACGTTGACGCCTCTCAGTAGCGCAGGCCGTGGTGAGCATCGACGGAATGGACCTTCAGCCCACGGCTCTGGTGCAGGTGCCGCTCGAGCGCCGGAAACAGATCCACCACGGATTCGGCTCGGACTACTGCAGGAACCGATGTCTCGTTGGTCAGGAGCGTTCCGAGGCTGCCACCTTCGCTGAGGGCCCCATGAAACCCTTCGTTGGCGACCTGATCGGCGCCCGGAAGCGCCGTAAATCCTCGCGAAGCATAAAGCTCGCGAAACGACACCAGCACCTGTCCGGGATACCGAACCCCGACTGCGGAAAGCCCGGTGCGAATTCGGTAAAATAGATCGGGATACTTCTTGTCACTCACCAGGGCAAAGAGCGCGTCATCACCAATGACTCGAAATCCGGGGCCGGAGGAGATCGACGAATCCAGCCCCAGCCGCGCGTAGTCTTGTCCGGGCGGCAGATAATACTCGTCGGTGGTCGCATCGAAGCCGAAGTAAGCGGCAAGACTTCCGTCCGCCCAGATGCCAAACCACTCCAAAGGACGAGGAGCCCCCGGGTCGGTCACCGGCGCAGGAAGCCCTCCGACTGCAACATCGACCGACGGAAGCCGACTCACGCGTCCGGCCACCTCTTCGACCAACGAAGGGTGCGTATGAAGCGACGAGTACGAAACACGGGTGTGAATCACCGGAACCGCATAGGGACCTGGGGTGGGGTCACGCCCAGAAAGAGTACGCACCGCCTGGACGCCTACCTTTGGAAGTTCCTCATCCATCATCACCAGCTTGTCGGGCGCCGAAGGCATGAAATCCATTCCGTGATCCGAGAAGATCGTGAAATAGAATCGACGCTCGGGGTGGCGTCGCACGAATTGATCGATCTTTCGCGAAAGCAGCATCAGGGCATCCGCCGAGTCCATGCGGTGCTCCATGTGGCCGAGCACATCGAACTCCAACAGGTACGCGGAAAAGGTCGACGCGGTTTCTGCACGTCCCTCCAAAAGAAAAAATAGGCTGTCCAGCGACTCTCCCAGGCTGGCGTAAACATCGGAGTACGCCGAAATCGAAGAAAAATAACCGCTGCCAGTGTGATCGAAGCCGTTCCACCAAGGAGCCGAGAGGTTCAGTGACTCATTAAAAACCGGCATGATGTGGCGCACGAGCCCTAAAAGCCCGGGGTTCTCGATTCGATCCGAGATCGGATCGTAATACTCGAGCTCGTAGCCCTCGATGGGCTGCGTTCTCAAGATTCGGGTCCAGTTGGCGTCGGAAGTGACAGGAAAGGGGGCGATCGACTTTGCCAGCGACCACTCTCCGCCTCGAAAGGCTCCCCTAGCCTGCGCATCCAGCACCGAATAATAAGAAAGACCGTCGATACCGAGATAGACTCGAACCTCTGGGTTCTTCGAGGGATCACCCTTGAAGGGAATGCTGTTCATGAAGGCAAACTGCGTCCAGTCACACGCCGAGAGGATGGCCAGCACCAAAGGGGCGAAGATCCACGGGCGACGACTCACAAGTACACCCCCAGCGATACCAGCGGAGCCGACTGTGCCGCACCGGCACTGACCCGATAAAAATAACCGGCACGAAACTCCATGCGCTCTCCGGCCCAGCGATACGATGCTCCCACCATCAAATGGTCATGATTCCAAAACCCAAGCTCAGCCAGATGAAACAGAAGGGAATGGCGGGATAGCGCCTCGAATTCACCCACGATCGAATACGCGGGCGTCACGGCATCCTGCAGGGATCCTGAACTGAAAAGCGCGAGGAAGGTCAGGGTCTGATGGACCGTGATGGCATCTGAAAACCGACGACTCGCAGAGAGGGACACCGGAACGAGCAAGACGCGATAGTCCGGGTTATCGATTCGAGAACTGTATTGTGGGGAAAGCGTCGCCCGACTGGCCATTTCGAGCAGGTAAAAGGTACTGACCTGAAGCGCGGTACTCCATGACGACTGCCACGGCAGGCGAAACTTGAAGCCGAAGTTCGGCGTTCGATACAGAAAGTTGAGCGGCTGAACGACGACCTGTCCCCAATCCTGCAGGCCGAGAACACTCCCATTCGTGCCGAGATAAAAGTGGCGGTGCGGCTCGACATATCCGGTGTTTTCCCAAAGCGGATAAAAGCCTACAGAGGCCGGCCGGGCAAAGGACTCAGCGCGCGAAACCAAGGGAAAAGAGATGATGGCGAGTACCAAGGCCAACCGCCGTGAGCGAACCGCAAAAAACTGCACCATGAACTCCTCGGTCTTTACCCTTACAATGATTCGGTGCAGCAAAAAAGGTGGCACATAACCCTTTGAAACCTAAGGGATTAGTGGCGGAGAGAGAGGGATTCGAACCCCCGGTGGGGTTGCCCCCACTCCGGTTTTCAAAACCGGCGCATTCGACCACTCTGCCATCTCTCCGCAATCAGGACAGGAATCGGGGTCGATCGATTCCAAGGGTGTCTCAGCCCAACGGGCGTGCTGTCAAGACGCGCTCAGGCCGTCATCCAAATCTTTCCGCCCTCACGACTAAACCCGGGGGCACCCTCCACGTAACGGTGCAACGGCTCAGGAATCTCCACCCGACCGGCTTCGTCCTGAAAGTTTTCAAGAATCGCAATGAACGTGCGTCCCACGGCCAGGCCCGACCCGTTCAACGTATGCGCCAGCCGCGGCTTGCCCTGGGCCTCGGGCCGATAGCGAATCTGCGCCCGTCTTGCCTGAAAATCTTCGCAGTTCGAGCACGACGAGATCTCGCGGTACGCGTTCTGTGCCGGCAGCCAAACCTCGATGTCATAGGTCTTGGCGGCACTGAAACCCATATCACCCGTGCAGAGAGCCATCGTCCGATAGGGAAGGCCAAGAAGCTGAAGCACCTGCTCGGCATTGGCCGTCATCTTTTCGAGCTCCTCGTAGGACTTCTCCGGCTCGACGATTTTTACGAGCTCGACCTTCTGAAACTGATGCTGACGAATCAGTCCTCGCGTGTCCTTGCCGTACGAACCCGCCTCCGAGCGAAAGCACGGTGAATAGGCGGTGAGATAGTAGGGGAGCCTGCCGTGATCGATGATCTCGTCGCGGTAAATATTGGTGAGCGGCACCTCAGAGGTCGGAACGAGAAAGAGCTCACGATCAGCCGTTCCGGTCTTGAAAAGATCTTCCTCAAACTTGGGCAACTGTCCCGTGCCGGTCATCGACTCTCGATTCACCATGAACGGAGGAATCACTTCGCGGTAGCCGTTTTGCCGCGTGTGCAGGTCGAGCATGAACTGGATCAGCGCGCGCTCGAGCGTCGCGCCGGCGCCGAGATACAGCGAAAAACGAGCTCCAGAGAGCTTTCCCGCCCTCTCAAAATCAAGAACTCCGAGCTTCTCTCCCAATGCCACATGGTCCAGAGGTTGGAACGAAAACGCGCGCGGCACCCCCCATTGGCGGACCTCGACGTTGTCCTCTGGGCCAGCCCCTGACGGAACACTCTCGTGCGGCAGATTGGGAATCGAAAGCCGGAGTGCCTGAAACTCCTCATCGACCACCGAAAGCTTCAAGTCGATGGCCTTGATCTCGTCACCGATCGCGCGAGTCTCAACCATCCGCCTCTCGGCCTCTTCGGCTGCGGCAGGATCGGATTTCGCGCGAGCCTTGAGCTTGCCGATCTCCTGGGAGGACTGATTACGCCTGGCCTTCAAGGCATCACCCTCCATGATCAGTGTTCTGCGTGCCTTCGACAGCTCTGCGATCTTCGCCACAGGGGCCAGATCGGCATTTCTCCGCCTCAACCCAGCCTCAAGCTCTGCCACCGCTTCATCAAAATATCGGGAGTCCAGCATACTTGGTCACCCTATCACAGGTTTCGCTCGATCTGCGCCTTGTCGGCAGCATCGGGCTCCATTTCGAGATACTTTCCAAACGCCCACTGCATGTTGGCACGATCTCCCGTGGCTCGGAATGCATAACCGAGGTGTCGATAGATCAACGGGTTGCCCGCGTCCGTCTTCAGTGCCTCCTGATACATCGCAATGGATGCGTCATAGCGGCTGAGCGCAAAATTTGCGCGACCCGCCTGAAACTTCGGCTCGGGGTCGGCCGGACTGCGACGAATGGCCTGAATGAAATATCCCAGGGCCTTTTCGGCATCCCGAAGCTCCAAATGTGCCTTGCCCAGCTCCACGAGGTTCTGGGTCGACGTGTTTCCGTTCTTCAACTCCTGCTCAAACTCGCGAATGGCCGCCTTGTAGTTGGCAAGCCTCATGTAAATCAGCCCCTTGCTGAAGTGCAGACTCGGAAACTTGGGATACGACTCATAAATACGCCCCAACTCGTGATCCGCTTCTTCATATCGCTCGAGGTCAACCAGTACCCGGTAACGCTCGTACATCATGGTCGCGTCGCTGGGATTGCGATCCAGATAAGCGCGGTAAGCCTCCGCTGCCACAGTCTTGAACTTGCGATCGGCCCCTCTGGCAAGATTCAGTTCCGCCTCGACCCTCCAGGGACGGGACGCATCCGGGCGCAGGCGCTTGGCCTGCTCGATCAACTCTGCGGCGGGATCCAATCGGCCCTTTTGAATCAACAGCGAGGCAATTCCGCAAAGGAGCTCAACCCGCGTTCCACGGCCCTTTTGAAGTTCGTCCTGAAGGTAAGCCACGGCTCGATCGATCCCGTCACTGCCTGCGAGAGCGGCGGCCGTTCCGAGAATAGCCTCGTGATTCTCGGGATCCTGTCGCAGCGCCAGCGAAAAGATGAAGGGCGCCTCCTCGAACTTTCCCGTTGCGAGCAGACTCTGCCCATAGGCCAGATAGACGCCGGGCTCGATATAGGTCCGCGACATCGCCTTCCGGTAGTGGCCCTGCGCCTGAACATGCAGTCCCTGCCGGGCGTGCCAGTCTGCCGAGACCTTGTCGATGATCCCCTGAGGAACCGGAAGGTTTCGAAATCGGGCCATCGCCTTGGAGGCTTCCTCCCACTCGTAGCTCTGAATGAGCAGCTCGATATACTTCGACCAGATCTGCACATCACGAGGGGCCAGCTCCGCGGCCTTCTTGTAGGCCAAGCGGGCATTCACAACGTCTCGCTTCACGCGATGGAATAGCTCGCCCCGCTTGACCAGCGGAAGCGGACTGGAGGGATTCTCGTTTCGAGCCGCAAGATACTGCGAAAGAGCTGCTTCGACTTTGCCTTCCTGTGCCAGCCGCTCACCCTCGGCCAGATAGTAAAAGAGTCTCGCCTCCTTGAGTGTCGATGACGCCTGATCTCCGGCGCGCGACCTCAGCAGGTAGTATTGCAGATGATACGCGGCGACGTCCGAGTCGAGTCGCAGCGCCCGCTCCACCAGTCCCAGCGCCACGTCGATGCGGCCGTCCGACTCTTCGAGTGTGGCACGCCACGAATAAACACGCGCCTGCTGGGTGTGGGGAAGGAGGCCAAGCTGGCGCGTCAGGAAGCTCAAGTGCTTCCGACCCTCCTTGAGTTGGGCGCGGTCCTCAAGGATCTTCAAGATCCGGTAGCGTGCAAGCCCGTGCCGGGGATTGAGCTCCACGGCTTTTTGATACTGTCGAAGCGCCTCTTCCTTGTCGCCAAGTCCCTCGGCCACCTGTCCGCGCGTGTAGTAGACCTTGATGCTGAACGGCAGGTCATCACCAAGAGGCGCGAGATACCGCGCCGCGGTCGCATAATCACCGCGAGCCACCAAAATCGTCGCAAGATAGACAAAAAGGATATTATCGTAGTTTTTGTGAGTTCGCGTGTACTCGATGAGCTTGTTTTGTGCGGCACTGGGTCGCTGAGAAAACAGCAGAAACTCAACCTCGGCAATCAGTGTCTCCGTAAGGTCAACGTTCTTCGCCCGTGAAAGCTCGATCAGCTTGGAGATGACCGAGAAATACGTTTCATCCTTGTTCGAAACATCGATGAGGTTCAGATAGCTTGACGCGAGCATGGCCAGCGCTCGCACATTCTCCGAATCGACCTCAACTGCCCGGGTGAAATACTGAACCGCGCGCCGATATTCCGGAATGCCGTCCATGCGGTAGGCCTCAAGCCCCTGCAGATAAAGCTTCTGGCTTGTGGCAGGATCCCCATTCTTTTCGGAAGCCGAGGGGAGACGGGGACGAAGCCCATCCGCACGCTCCACCGCTTTTCGGCGCGTCGACCCCATGTCCGACAGCAGCTCGACAGCGACGAAAACCAGACCGAGCAGCACAACGACTCTGCGGGTGCGCTCTGATCCCTTACCGGAAACCTTCCCGGGCAGGCGCTTCGACATCGATGAACGCTGAAAGACAACAGTCTTTTCCTCGGAGATCCTAACCTGCTGGGGAAGCTCTTCACCCTCGAGCCCAATCGCCACATTGGTCTCATCCGCTTCATCATCCTCAAACACGGAGGCCACCACGGTGCGGTCATCCGGGGAGTCCGAGCGATCCAGTTGAACCCCCTGCGGCTTCACTTCGCCAACTGCCGCAGTTGCACCATCGCTCGTACCGGCGGTAGAGGATGCGGGCTCGTCCGGGGGAAGTGAAAGCTCAAGGCTCAGGGTTGCTGGCGCGGGCTCATTGGGAGCCTCGGAGGGCAGAATCGCCGTCGGCTCGAGAATCTGCGTTTTTGCCGACCCAAGAGGAAGTGTTCTTGCCAGAGAGGGAGTGGATCGCTCCTCATCAACCCCGGCGATGGGGCGATCACCGGCGGCCACCTCGAGCAGTAACTGCGCCAGCTCGGGAAAACGGGCCAGCGACTCCCAGTCACCGCCAGAGGCGTCCCTCGCCAGTTCGTCGCCACGAACATGTCCCGCACGAATCAACTTGCGAACACGCTGCACGTCGAGAGGGCCGAGCACGCGGCCCGACCGAAGACGAATCTTGTATTTCTGCGAGCTCGTTCTTGCCGCCATGCCCTCTCAATTCCCGTCGAGAGGCCCGGCTCGATCAACGAGCGGCGGTGGTGCCTGCAGGAGCCGTATGGACCAGTGCCGCGCTTCCCTGCAGGGATCGTGCGGTCTCCACCACCGATGAGGGGAAGACTCCGATCTGCAGGGTCAGCAGCACCATCGCCAGAATCGCTCCCGCCGTCATCCACGACCGCGGAATGGTTCCGGCCTCTGCTGCAGGCTCGCGCATGTACATGAACACGAGCACTCTCAGGTAATAGTACACGGAAATGGCACTACACAGCACGGCAATGACCGTAAGCCAGATCTCGCCGGACTGAACTGCCGACGAGAGTAACAGATATTTGGCGGCAAAGCCGGCCGTCGGCGGCACTCCGGCCATCGAAAAAAGGAAGATCGACATGGCCAGCGCAAGAAAGGGGCGTCGCTGCGCCAGTCCCGCCATGTCGTGCAGATTGACGCCTGCATCCCCGCGGCGAGCCATAACCGAGAGAACTGCAAAGGCACCGAGGTTCATGAGCGTATAGGCCAAAAGATACAGGAACACCGGGCCCTGTCCGGCACCGGCCACCAGGCCAACCAGCAAATACCCGGTGTGAGCGATTGACGAGTAGGCCAGCATCCGCTTGAGATTCACCTGGGCCAGAGCCACCAGATTTCCAATGAGCATCGTCAGGGCCGCAGCAAGCCAGAGAATGTCATGCAGGTGACGCTGAAGCGCCTCACCCAGGCCATTTGCGTAACCCAAACCATCGAGGACGCGAACGAAGGTAACAAACGAGGCCGCTTTGATCCCGGTGGTCATAAATCCGGTAATGGGCGCCGGAGCTCCCTCATAGACGTCCGGCATCCACATGTGAAAGGGAAACGCGGCCACCTTGAACAGGAACCCAAAGAGAACTAGCGCAGCCCCGAGCACGAAGAGCATCGAGCCACCGACCGCACCCTGCCGCGCAGCGGACAAAATCTCCTGCAGCTGGATCGAACCGGTTGCCCCGTAGAGCAGGGCCGTCCCATAAAGGAAGATGGCAGAAGCCGCGCCGCCGAGAACAAAGTACTTCACTGCCGCTTCGTTGCTCCGGCGATCCGCCCTGCGAAACCCGACCAGCACGTAGACAGAAATGGACATCAGCTCGAGGGCGATGAAGATCACCACCAGGTCGAGGGCGGAAACCATGTTCATCATCCCCACCATCGAGAAGAGCATCAGAATGTAGTATTCCGGGTGCTGAAGCCCCTCGCGATCGAGGTACTTCATTGAAACCAGAGTGGTCACGATCGCGGCCACAGAAAAAAGGATGATCGAAACCAGCGTCAGCCGATCCACCGCCATCATTCGGTTGAAGAGAAGCTGCTCACTCGAGTCCATCAGCAACCCCGAGCTCCATGCAGCTCCCGCGGCAAAGAGAATCAGAAACGTGGGAACGATGCCCTTCTGGGACTTGAAGAGCACCGAGGCCAGCATCATGACCAGACTTCCGCCGACGGCCCAGATCCAGGGCCCTAGGGCCGCCATCTGTGCATGGGTCATGGAAAGAAGTTCAGGACGAATCGTGGTGAGAGCTTGTTCCATTTCAAATCCCTTCAAATCTTGCTCGTTCGCGCCTCATCAGGCGACTGAAGCTCGGTGCGGTTGACGGAGGTCCGCTCGAGGAATGCTGCCACGGAGGCGTCCATCTTGGCGAAAAACAGATTCGGTTTCACGCCCATCCAGATTGCCATGAAAAGCAGGGGCAGGAGCACCACGACCTCGCGCAAGCTCAAGTCCCGAAGTTTCTCATTTTCTGGATTCTTGAGCGGACCGAACATCACTCGCTGGAACATCCAGAGCATATAGACCGCACCGAAAATCACCCCTGTTCCGGCAATCGCCGCCGTCCAGGGGCTTGCCTTCCAGGTGCCGAGGAGAATCAGGAATTCGCCAACAAACCCATTGGTTCCCGGCAGGGCAATCGAGGACAGCGTGATGATCAGAAAAGAAACGGCGAAGAGCGGCATGACCTTGGTGAGGCCGCCGAACTCACTGATCTCCCGCGTATGCCGGCGCTCGTAGATCATTCCCACAAGGAGGAACAACGCTCCCGTGGAAATCCCGTGGTTGAGCATCTGGTAAATCGACCCACTCACGCCAACCCCATTGAGCGAGAAAAGCCCAATGACGACATAACCCATGTGCGATACCGAGGAGTAGGCCACGAGCTTTTTGATGTCGGGCTGGACCATGGCCACCCATGCACCATAAACGATGGCGATTGCGCCGAGACCCATGAACACCATCTGGTACTGAGCCACCGCCTCGGGAAAAAGTGGGAAGGCGAGCCGGAGAAAACCGTAGCCTCCCATTTTGAGCAGCACCCCGGCCAGCACCACCGAGCCCGCCGTAGGGGCCTGAACGTGTGCATCAGGAAGCCAGGTATGAAGCGGAAAAAGAGGGACTTTGATGGCAAACGCCAGGGCGAACGCCAAAAATAGGAGCCCCTGGGTGGAGAGCCAACCGGCACCATCCAGTTTCAGGCGATAGAGGTCCTGAATCGCCGCCGAATAGGTGCCGAACTGAAGCTGGTGCTGGCTCACCAGATAGAACAAGGCCACCAGCATCAGCAAGGATCCTACCATCGTATAGATGAAGAACTTCGTCGCTGCGTAAATCCGATCCTTGCCACCCCAGATTCCGATCAGAAAGTACATCGGGATCAGCATAAACTCCCAGAATACGTAGAAGAGGAAGCCATCGAGTGCCACGAAGGCACCCAGCATTCCCGTTTCCAGCATCAGTAGCAGGAAAAAGAACTCCTTGATCCGGTTCTCAACCGCCGAGAACGAACCCAGCACCACAATCGGCATCAGAAAAGTCGTCAGCATGATCAGCCACAGACTGATGCCGTCCACCCCGAGGCGGTAATGAACACCGAGCCCGGGAATCCAGGGGAAAAGCTCCCCGAACTGGAACTCCGCGGTTCCGACCTGAAAACGAGTGTACATCAGCCAGGAAAGCCAAAAGGTCAGGAGACTTCCAACGAACGCCCAAACCTTCGCCGTCCCCCCCTTGGAGCCCTCCGGCAGCACCAGGCCCGCAAGCGCCCAAACCAGCGGAAAGAACGTGAGGATCGTCAGCAGGTGAGAATCAAGCCAGGCCATAAACAAGGTACCCCACGGTAATAAGCAGCCCCAGCAGGGCCATGATCGCATAAGTTTGCATCGAGCCTGTCTGGATGACTCGAACGGTCTGTCCTGTCCACGCGCTCACGCGCCCCAGGCCGTTCACGAGGCCGTCGATGATCAGCACATCAACGCTCTTCCAGAGAGCCTTCGAAAAGTTGACCAAAGGTCGGACAAAAAGCAGCGAGTAGAGCTCGTCGACATACCACTTGTGGCTGAGGATCCGGTGAAGGGTGCGGAACTTCTGCTGAAGGGCCGATGCCTTCGCCAGATCAGAATACAGGTTTCGAGCGAGGAAGATCCCGAGGACGGCGCCCGCAACACTCAGGCCCATCAATGCCCACTCCGTTCCATGCCCCATTCCCGGCTGAAGCTGTACCGCGTGTGGAACCACGGGATCCAGCCAGTGCGCGAGCCAATTGGCGTCATGGGCCCCGAATACCTCGGAAATGACCGCAGGCACGCCCATGAAGCCACCAAGAGCACTCAAGATCGCCAGTACCCAAAGAGGTCCCGTCATGACGAATGGCGACTCATGAGCATGCCCGGCTGCCTCGGTTCGCGGCTTGCCCATGAAGGTCAGGAAGAAAAGTCGGCTCATGTAGAATGCCGTCATTACGGCTGTTCCTGCCCCTAGCGCCCAGAGCACCTTGGTGCCCTTCATCGACGCGAACGAAAGCCACAGAATTTCATCCTTCGAAAAGAATCCTGAAAACGGCGGAAGGCCGCAGATGGCTAGCCAAGCGATCAGAAAGACCAGAAAGGTCTGGGGCATCTTCGATCGAAGGCCACCCATTTTCAGGATGTCCTGCTCCTCGTGCATGCCGTGAATCACGCTACCCGCCCCCAGAAACAGGAGCGCCTTGAAGAAGGCATGAGTAATGACGTGAAAGACGCCTGCCACGTAGCCCCCAACACCGCAGGCCAGAAACATGTACCCCAGCTGGGACACGGTCGAGTAGGCCAGCACCTTCTTAATGTCCGTCTGTGTGATGGCAATGGTCGCGGCAAGAAATGCGGTAAAGGCGCCGATGCCGGCCATCACCACGCTGGCGGCGGGAGCCAGATTGTAGAGAAAGTTAAGCCTCGCGACCAGATAGATGCCGGAGGTCACCATCGTCGCCGCGTGAATCAGCGCAGAAACGGGAGTAGGTCCGGCCATCGCGTCGGGCAGCCAGACATAAAGGGGGACCTGTGCAGACTTGCCCATGCACCCGACGAACAGGAACAGTCCGATCGCAGACAAGGTGGCGAACGTCACCCCGGCTGGCAGAACTCCGGTCGGGCTGTTGGCAAACGCCTGACGGATCTCGGTGAAGTCGAGCGTCTGAAAGGTGGTGAAAATCAAAAACATTCCGAGCAAGAAGCCGAGGTCACCAATCCGGTTGACCACGAACGCCTTCTTCCCGGCTGAGGCCTTCTCGTCGTCCGTGTACCAGTACCCGATCAGCAGATAGCTACACAGTCCGACGCCCTCCCAACCCAGAAACAGAATCGGAAGGTTGGCGCCCATCACCAGCATGAGCATCGCGAAGCAAAACAGATTCAGATACGTAAAGAACTTTCCCGGACTCTCGTCATGACTCATGTAGCCAATGGAATAGACGTGGATCAGGAATCCCACACCGCTGATGACGAGCGTGAATAGCGTCGACAGCGCATCCACCCTGAGGGTCATGGGAACATTCAGGTCCCCGACCTGAATCCAGGAGAACAGCGTCTCCTCAAGAACCCGACTCTCCGAGGGCATCCCCTTGAGCTGAAGAAAGACCTTCAGGCTGACGATGAATGATCCAAGAATCGCGGCACTGGCAATTCCACCGGCAACGGCTGAAGAAGCCTTCTTTGCACCGGGACGAGTCTGGAAAAGCGCGTACCAGAGCCCATTGACCAGAAATCCAAGCAGAGGAAAGAGCGGAATCAGCTTCAGCATGGCATCAGTCCTTTAGGAGAGTGATGTCGTCGGTGTCGACGGTCTTGAGGGTGCGGTAAAGCGCGATGACCAGTCCAAGGCCGACGGCGGCCTCGGCTGCAGCCACGACAATGATGAAAAACACCGACATCTGGCCGATCATCGAGGACAACTGGGCCGAAAAACTCACATAAGAGAGATTTACGGCGTTCAGCATGAGCTCGATCGACATCATGATGATGAGCAGGTTTCGGCGCACCACCAGGCCAAAAAGCCCAATAAAAAAGATTGCAGCCGAAAGCGAAAGCACGACCCAGGGTTCAACGACTGGCAACGACATCTGCGGATCCCTTTCTTGCTGGCTTCGTCACGCTGACCGAATGCCTCTTTGCGAGCGCAACGGCTCCCACGATTGCCGCAAGCAGCAGCACCGAGGTGAGCTCGAACGGCAGGATGTACTCTGAGAACATCAGCTCGGCGATCACTTGGGTGTTCCCACCGGCAACATCCACGGCACTACGGTCGAACGCTCCGATCGGCGCAGTTTGAGGCGCCGACTTGAAGACCTTTACAAACAGGCCAAGCAGACCGATGCAGACGATTCCCGCCGCTACACGGAAAGACGCCGGCGTACGACGAAGGTCAAACGACGGACTGTCGGAATTCAGCAACATCACCACGAAGACGAACAGCACCATGATCGCCCCCGCGTAAACGAGGATCTGAAGCGCGGCCAGCAGGTGGGCTCCAAGAGAGGCATAGATCCCCGCCAGCGAGAAGAAAACCATGACCAGACTGAACGCGCTGGCGACGGGATTCTTTTTCAATACCGTCATCAGCGAAAACGCCAGTGCCGCGCCAGCAAACATATAAAAGGCGAGAGGAGAAACCGAACTCATTTATGGCCTCGCTGTTCCATGAGGTATTCCTTGTCCCACGCCTCACGGGTGGTCTGGCTCATTTCGTAGATATTGCTGAGCTTGATCGCGTCTTTTGGGCAGGCCTCTTCACACATGCCGCAAAAGCAGCAGCGCAAGGAGTCGATCTCGAACTTGATGGGGTACTTCTCCTTGTCATCCCGTTCACCGGCCTCGATGTGGATGCATTCCGCCGGACAAACCGTCGGGCACAGCATGCATGCCGTGCAGTTCTCGACGCCATTGACGGACTTGATGTAGTGCATTCCTCGGTACCGCTCCGAGTACTCGCGACGTTCTTCGGGATATTGAATCGTCACTTTCTTCTGGAAGATCTTCGAGATCGTGATCTTCAGGCCCTTGACGGCCTCGAGAAGGTAGAATCGCTGGAAAAAACCTGGCTTGTTCTTAACGATCATCTTCAAACCACCTTGTAGTAAATCAAAACGCCGGTAACGAAGATATTGAGCAACGACAACGGCAGCATCACCCGCCATCCGAGATCCATCAGCTGGTCATAACGAAATCGCGGAAGCGTCCAGCGAACCCAGACGAAGAGCCACAGGAAGAACGCGGTCTTCATTACAAAGGAGCCCAGCTCGAACAGCACTCGGACGGCATCCGAAGCAAGACCGACGAGGCCGAGATTCTCCACCAGAAGACTGTGAAGTGCCGGCATCCCCGGCAGCATCTGCCAGCCGCCAAAGAACAGGGTCACCGTCAAGGCCGCCGCCACCGTCATGTTGATGTACTCGGCCATCATGAACAGCGCGAAGTGCATCGAACCATATTCGAGGTGATAGCCGGCTACGATCTCCGACTCACCCTCAGGAAGGTCAAAGGGGAGGCGATTGGTCTCGGCATAAGCCGAAACCAGAAAGATCAGAAAACCCACTGGCTGAACGAAGAAACCCCACTTCGGAATCGACAATGGTCCGAGCTGGAGCAGCAACTCTCCCTGCTGAAGCACGATGTCTCCGAGGCGCACGCTGGAGAAAATCATCAGGATGCCGATCACCGACAGCCCGAGCGAAAGTTCATAGCTGATCATCTGTGCCGACGAGCGCAGGCTTCCGAGTAGCGAGTACTTGTTGTTCGAGGACCACCCCGCCATGATGATCCCGTAGACGCCGAGCGATGCGATCGAAAAGATGTAGAGAAAGCCCACGTTTAGGTCGGCTATCTGGAAGTTGATGACGTAGCCGCCGATCGTGATGGAGCTCGCAAAAGGAATCACGGCAAAAGTCATGTAGGCTGGAATCAGGCAGACGACCGGGGCCAGCCGGTAAAAGAACTTATGCACATGCGCCGGAGGATTGTCCTCCTTGAACACAGCCTTGATTCCGTCGGCGATCCCCTGAAACAGACCGAGTGGTCCGAGACGATTCGGTCCGAGTCGCTTCTGCATGACTGCTGAGCCGCGCCGCTCCAGCCAGACCATCAAAGGCACTACCTGCAGCAAGGTCAGGGCCACCACCACCGCCTTGACGGCAGTGATGATGAACTCGGCATTTTGTGTCCAAATCGAAAGAATCGTTTCCATTAGAGGTTCGCCCACATCATGAGAATTTCAGAAACCGACTTGCACTCTCGTGGGGGGACGACGGACCGACGGAGCCGCTGTTCCATTCCCATGAAGTTCACAATGGTACCGTCCTTTTCCGCAAAGGCAGCCCCCGGCAGGACCGCCTCAAAGCCTTCGGCCTCTCCCTTCCGGAAGACCCCAACACCGACCACTTTCAGGCCGGACAGGTTGGGAAGCTCCGCCCTTCCGCCTCGAAATACCAGAACGGCATCGGCCCCCTGCGGAATCGTGGTGAGCCCTGAAATCCCAAGCTTCTCCACGCCGTGAAGATTCGAGGTGCGGCTCTTCCGCTTAAGGAGCGCATCGGCAGCATCGTCATCCTTCGCGGACGAAATACCGGCGGTGCCAAAGTGGTGAAGCGATGCCCCAGGAAACTTTTCCGGAGCAAACTTCTGGATCAGGGCCACTTCCTCCTGGGTCAGGTCTGAGCCCACCAGAATGGCTAACTTCCTGCCTTCGAGCGCCTTTCGAGCCCCGAGAACGGCGTCCTTCCAGGTCGTCATCTCGAGTGCGCCCTTCGCCAGAAGGGATGGCTCCACCATGCGATCAGGCGCCTGAATATACTGATGGTTGAACCGGCCCTCGTCACAGATCCAGTAGCGATTCACCTCGAGGTTTTCACGGGCGATGCAGCGGTAAATGACGTTGGCCTCATGCTGAAGCTCAATGGCGCAACCGCGCGAACAGCCTTCGCAGACGGTCGCGGTCTTTTTGAGAAACCAGGCCCGCTTCTTGAAGCGGAAATCCTTGAGCGTCAGCGAGCCGGTCGGACAAATGTCAGCGTAATTGCCAGCGTACTCGGTCTCAAGCGCGCGTCCGTCGATGGTGGTAATTTCGGTGTTGTTTCCGCGCTGAATCGCCACCATCTCGCGAATTCCGGCAATCTCATCGCCGAAGCGAATGCAGCGGGTGCAATGAATGCAGCGATTCATGTTCTTTTTGATGACAGGCCCCATATCGAGATCGACATAGGTTCGCCTCTCTTCGGAGGTGCGCATGTAGGCATCACCATAACTGTACGACTGGTCCTGGAGATCGCACTCGCCCGACTTGTCGCAGATGGGGCAGTCCAGCGGATGATTGATGAGCAAAAACTCCATCACCGACTTCTGGTTCTTTTTCACTCGCTCCGACTGGGTATGAACGACCATCCCCTCCTGCGCCGGGGTCGAACAGGCCGTCTGGAGCTTCGGAAACTTCTCGATCTCGACAGCGCACATTCGGCACTGGGCCACGACCGAGAGCCCGGGATGATAACAGAACAGGGGAATCTCGATTCCGGCGCTCTTGGCCACCTCAATGAGATTTTGGCCGGGCGAAAACTCCACCTCGCGTCCGTCAATTATGCATTTGGGCATTTTCCACCTCGAATGTGCGCTTCAAAGTCGGCGCGAAACTTCTTCACGAAACTGGAGACCGGGCCTGCGGCGGCATCGCCCAGCGCGCAAAGCGTCTTTCCGTTGATGTTTTCTGCGATGTCTAAAAGCAGATCCAGATCCTGCTCGCGGCCGTGGCCGTGCTCGATGCGATGAAGGATATCCTCCATCCACTTGCAACCCTCTCGGCACGGCGTGCACTGCCCGCAGGACTCATGTTCATAGAACTTCGTGATGCGCTTGATCAGCTTCACCACGCAGTAATCCTCGCTGACCACCATCAGTGCGGCCGACCCCATCATTGAGCCGATCTTCATCAGGGGCTCAATGTCGTAAATCACGTCGATTTCGTCAGCGGTGAGCACCGGAGCCGAAGATCCGCCGGGAATGACGGCCTTCAACTTCTTGTCGCCCAGGACTCCTCCGCACAGATCAAAAATGATCTGCCGAATGGTCATGCTGCCCGCGCCAATCTCGTACACGCCGGGCTTCTTGACATGGCCTGAAACCGACAGGAGACGGGTACCACCCGACTTCTCAAGCCTGCCAAGCTTGGCAAACCACTCGCCACCCTCGTTGATGATCATGGGAACTGCTGCAAGGGTTTCGACATTGTTCACAATGGTCGGACCGGCAAAGGCTCCGGATTGTGCCGGAAACGGCGGCTTCACCCGAGGCTCGCCGCGCTTGCCCTCAAGGGAGTTCAGCAGTGCGGTCTCCTCTCCGCAGATGTAGGCGCCGGCCCCACGATGTACCGTCAGGTCGAAGTGAAATCCCGAGCCCAGGATGTTCTTGCCGAGATAACCCTTGTCATAGGCCTCATCGATGGCCTCATTCAGGAGGCGCGCCTCTCGGGTATATTCCCCCCGAATATAGATATAACCACTGTTTGCTCCAATGGCATGCGCCCCGATCACCATGCCCTCGATGAGCAGGTGTGGCGTGTAGCGCATGATGTCCCGATCCTTGAAGGTTCCGGGCTCCGACTCATCGGCATTGCAGACCAGATACTTCGGCTTGGAGCTCTGCTTCGGGATAAATCCCCACTTGATGCCGGTGGGAAAACCTGCGCCACCGCGGCCTCGCATGTTGGACTTCTTCATCTCGTCGATGATGGCGTCAGGCGCCATCCCAAGTGCCTTCTTCAACGCCGTATAGCCATTCATTTTCGCCAGATAATAGGCGAGTGGACGCGCCTCCTCATGGAAGTGCGGCTTGAACATTGGAGTGGATTCAGACATCGCCCGTTCCTCGCTCATTTCAGGCCTGCCAAGAGCTGGTCCAGCTTCTCGGCGGTCAGATTCTCGTGGTAGTCATCGTTCAACATCATGGCGGGGGCCGTCCCACAGGCACCGAGACACTCTTCTTCCATCAGGGTAAAGCGCTTGTCCGGGGTGGTTTCGCCGCACTGGATGCCGAACTTCTTCTCGCAGTGCTCCACCAGCTCATCAGCCCCACGCAGGCAGCACGCTACATTCGTGCAGATCTTCAGGTGGTATTT
The DNA here is from genome assembly GCA_964432565.1 of uncultured Bacteriovorax sp. GTDB lineage: Bacteria > Bdellovibrionota > UBA1018 > UBA1018 > UBA1018 > CAIOHW01. Next base: position 50,578 of record CAYSOA010000005.1, on the reverse strand, counting down.
TCCGACGGGCTTGAGATTGTACATCGTGTAAAAGCTGGCCACCTCGCGCACCTGCGCCGGGTGAATTCCGATGTACTCACCGATCTCGTCCATGACTTCACCCGGCAACCAGCCGAACTCCGACTGCGCCGCATGAAGTGCCGGCAAGAGCAGCGCCACCTTGGTTGGATAGCGTGGCTCGAGCTTATTCATCTCGTCATAAAACTTTTGGGACAGAAGCTTGGACATCGTCTTCCTCCTCAGCGATCCAGCTCGCCTGCGATGATATTGATCGAACCGAGCGCCGCAACCATGTCGGCGATCTTCGCCCCTTCAGACATCTCGCTCAGGCCCTGGTAGTGCCAAACCGATGGTCCGCGGATTCGCATACGATGGGCTCTCGGTCCACCCTTGCTGACAATATAGAAAGCGAGCTCGCCATTGGTCGCCTCGAAGCTCGTGTACGCCTCACCAGCAGGAACGTCGAAGCCCGTCATGAAGAACTTGAAGTGGTGGATCAGGCCTTCCATCGTGTTGTGAACGACGTCCTTGTCCGGAATGCGGATTCGCTTGTCCTCGGACCAGATCGGCCCGGGGTGCATCTTTTCCGCGCACTGGGCGATGATGTTGAGAGACTGAAAGATCTCGGCCATTCGGACCATGTAACGATCAAAGACGTCGCCATTCTTTCCGACAGGGACATCAAACTCGACCTTGTCGTAGAACATGGAAGGCTGATCGCGACGGAGGTCGCGATTGATACCGGCCGCCCGGGCATTCGGCCCCGAATAGCTGTACTTCATGCACTGATCTTTCGTGAATACCCCGACACCCTGGGTGCGGTCGCACCAGATGCGATTATTGGTCAGAAGAGAGTCCATCTCTTGAACTGTCTTCCGGGTACGAATGACCCAGTCCTTGACTTCCTTCTCCCAGCCTGCGGGAGCATCCGCCATCAAACCGCCGATTCGGGTGTAGGAGGTCGTCAGGCGCGCTCCACAAATCTTCTCGATCAGGGTGTAGGCCTCTTCTCGCTGATGAAAGCCATACAGGAAGAAAGAAAAAGCGCCGAGATCGAGCGCGTTGACGCCAACACAAATCAAGTGATCGATGACGCGAGCCATCTCGGTGCAGATCATGCGAATCCACACGGCGCGATCGGGAACCTCAATGCCCATGAGGCGCTCCACCGCCATGGCATAGGTCACATTGTTGATCAGTGCCGAGCAATAGTTCAGCCGGTCCGTATAAACGATAAAGTTGTGGTAGGTGCGATTCTCTCCGAGCTTCTCTTTTGCCCGGTGTGTGTAGCCAAACTCGCAATAGGACTTTTCGATCGTTTCGCCATTCAACCGGGCGCACATCCGCAATGCGCCGTGCATGGCTGGGTGGGTGGGGCCGATATTGACGAAAACCCTCGAATCCTTCCAAAGGTCATCCGGATCGTGCTCATGCGCTGGAACATCCACGCTGATCGTATAGTTGTCAGATGCGGGAAGCCCGAACTCTCCATGCGGTCTTTGCTGTTCCATCGATCAATCCTTGAGCAGTTCGACGTTGATGGGCTGGGTATCTGGAAAAAGCTGATAGCCACGAAGAGGGTAATCCTTGCGCAGGGGATGTCCCTCCCAGCGCTCATCCATCAGAATCCGGCGCAGATCCGGGTGGCCGCGAAAGCGGATCCCAAACATGTCCCATACCTCGCGCTCAGCCCAGTCTGCTCCGGCCCAAACAACGGTCACAGACGGGACTTGCTCGTCTTCACGCGCTCGAACCTTGACGCGAATCCGCGACCCCGATGCAATCGACGCCAGGTTGTAGACCACCTCGAAGCGCGGCTCTACTTCCTCATCCGTCGCCGTGATGTCTGCCAGAAAGTCATACCGGAACGCGGACTCTTCCTTAAGGACCCGAAGCACATCGACGATCGACTCGCGAGCCACAAAGACAATGGGAACATCGGTGGGGTAAACACCGGGCCATCGAACCTCTTCAATGACGGCCCCGAATCTCTGTTGCAGCTCCTGAACCTGAGACTTCCAAGTCTCTGCGAACTTCTTCGAGAAATCGCCGTAAACTGTCGACACGGGAGTCCGAATGTCTGCACCCCTCATGACTGGGCCTCCTTTCCTGCACGTCGGGCCCGCTCGCATCGGTGGTGATGGGTCTCGCCCTTCTGGATCAGCTCCTGAAGGCGCATCAGCCCATGAAGGACCCCTTCGGGCGCCGGAGGACAACCCGGAACGTAGACGTCCACTGGGATGATGGTGTCGATACCCTGGGTGACACTATACACGTTGAAAATGCCTCCCGATGACGCGCAGGCCCCCATTGAGATAACCCACTTGGGATCGGCCATCTGGTCGTAGATATTCTTGAGAACCGGGGCCATCTTGGCGTTCACGATCCCTGCAACGATCAGAAGGTCCGCCTGCCTCGGGGAGAAGCGCAGGGCCTCGGCACCAAAGCGGCCGATATCGTAGTCCGCAGCAAAAGTGGCCATCATCTCGATGCCGCAGCAGCTGGTACCGAAGGGCAGCGGCCACAGGGCATTCTTGCGACCCCAGTCCACAATCGCCTCGAGTTTGGTTGTCAGGAAGCTGGATGATCCGTCTTTAGACATACTTGTTGCGCCTCTCGATGAAATTCGAAGACGGGGTCTAATCCCACTCGAGGGCACCTTTGCCCAGGACGTAGAGATAACCCACCAGAAGGATGAGCACGAACGCCGCCATCTCAAAAAGAATGAAGGCGTTGATGCTCAGATATTTCTTATAAACAACCGCCCATGGATAGAAGAACAGTGCCTCGACATCAAAAAGTAGAAACAAAATCGCAACAAGATAGAAACGCACCGAGAATCGGTGTCGTGCATCGCCATGCGGCTCGACACCACACTCGAACGGCATATTCTTGCGTCGATTAGGGGCTTTGGGTCCAAGGAGGGCCGACAACGTCATCGCGCCCACCCCGACCGCCGTACCGACGGCCATCAGGATCAGAACCGGAATGTATTCCATTGCTTCTGGGTTATAGCGCAGCGGAAGAAGAGCGAGCTACCAGAAAATAAACTTCAGGGAATGGCTGGTCCACCGCAAGAGCCAGTCCGCCAAAATGGTGACCGTAGCCAACGGCACCAGAACTCCGACAAGAAAGCTCCGCACATCGAAAGGAGTGCGCTCGAGGCCAGCGCTCCCCTGAACCACCCGGGATCGCGACTCACCGCCCAGGTCCAGCACCGTCAGCATGAGGCGCCCCATTGCCCCAACCGTTAAAACGGTCGCCAGAAGCCCCACGAAGGCAAGAATGAACCACTCCCGCCGGACTGCAGCCCCCATCAAGGCGAACCTTCCGATCTGCCCTGCAAAGGGTGGCAGGCCCACCCATGCGATCGAGCAAAGCAGAAGTGCCACGGATTCCCATGGACGACCACGAAGGCAGCCCCGAAGCCGGTCGAGCTCATCTGAGCCGCTCCGTGACACCGCCAATGACAGCACGAACATCAGACCACCAAAGGACAAAAGTTCCACCAGCAGTCCGAAGAGCACGGCTGCAAGCCCGATCTCTTCGAGGACCAGCAGGCCAAGCAGCAGAAAGCCACCCTGAACTGTGGCGACGCAGGCCAGCAGCCGTTTTGCACTCTGCTGGCGCACACTCATCAGGGCGGGAAGCACCAAAGTCATTGCCGCACTAAACCCCAACCAGCGGGTCCAGTCCCATCCTCCCATCGGCAGCCAGCGGCCCGAGTCGCCGTTGGCGCTGGAAAAAACAATGACCCAAACCCTGGAGGCAACGGCGAAGGTGGCCGCTCTGAGGCCGGCAGCAAGGTAGGTCCCTGCCGCAGTATTGGCCCCCTGCAGGACATCAGCCGCCCAAAGATGTCCTGGGAAGATCATCATCGGCATGCTGAGACCCAGAAAAATGATCGAAAAAACCAGAACCGCCTCGCGGGCTGAATATCCCCCGGCCGACAGAAGCTGGCTGAGCTCATAGAGGTTCACGGTTCCGGTCATCAGGAACAGAACCATCGCCCCAAGAAGCAGAAACACCCCCGAAACCAGGGAAGACATCATCCACTTCACCGAAGCTTCGGCCGACCGGGCACTCTCTTTCTGAAATCCGGCCAGAAAATAGCCCACACACCCGGCCAGTTGAAGTGCCAGAACGGTGACGAAAAGATTGGAGGAACTTGCCGCCAGCATCAATGCCACGGTTCCAAGAAGCGCCAACGAGCAGAACTCCGAACGCAGCCTTCGTGGAATTTCGTGCCCGATACAGGCGGAGGTCACGACAATTGCCGCTAGCGCCAGAAAGAGCATCTTGAAGAATAGGGTGAAACCATCGACGGTCAAGGTGCCGGCAAAGATCTGGGTGGGGCCACCGCGGTAGGACAAAAGCACCTGAATCAATGCTCCCGAAATTCCTAGGAGACTGGTGGGCAGCGCCAGCCTCACTCGCTCACCATGATGCGAACTCTCTGCGACGACCAGTCCAAGGGCCGTCGCAACGAGGTAGATTTCCGGCAGCAGAAAAATCAGTGCATTCATTCCCGGGCTTCCGACGACTCGACGATGGGGGGCTGCTCACCGTTCGGCAAGATCCCGGAGTCTGGTGCTCCACCGACATCACGAGGAACATCGGTGCCCGAAACTACCAGACGATCCGTCGCCGGGTGAATGACGTCGAGGAGGGGCTTGGGATAAACACCCAGAGCAACCATCAGAACCACCAGAGGGATGAGGTAAGTTTTCTCTCGGAATGAAAGCTCGTGAGACTCCCCGGAACGCCCCTGGGTCCCCCCACCAAGAAACAGCACCCGGTACGTTCCAAAAAGGCATATGCCGATCAGAAGAACCGACATGCCGACCAGCGCCAGTATCATCGGCGAGCGCACGAACCCGCCCATGAGCACCAGACTCTGTCCGATGAACCCCCCCAGCCCGGGAACCCCTGCCAGCGTCGCCAGCGACAAGGCCATCACGACACCCGCAACAGGTGCATCGCTCATGAGCGCAGCCGATCCCGAGCGCTGACTCAGAAGGTCGATCTGAGGACTCTTCTGGTAAATCGAGCCGAATAGCAGCCCGAGCACTGCCAGAGCCAGGGCACTACAAAGCTGATGATAAACTGTTCCTAGCAATGCACTGGGATGGCTGCTCCCCAGGCCCACCAGGTAGATACCGACCTCCGCAAGCACGAGGCTCGAGAAAAGCGACGTCGGCTTTCGCTGCCCGAACGCAGCGAGCGCACCAATGATCAAATTGACGAGCCCTACCAGCACGATCACGTCAGAATAATTTGAAAAGCTGTTGGGAAAGAGCTGGTGACCCAGCCTGGTAAGAATCTGCACGCCGCAGGGAACAATCGCGGCGGCAACGGCAACAGCCGCGGTAGGAGGAGCGGCATCGGCAAGCCGAGTGAACCAGCCGTGGAACGGCCAGACCGGGACTCGGAGGGCCACGCCAAGGCAGACCAACAGGAAAGAAACATGCGCGAGAGAAAATGAGACTCCAGCCACCGAAATCGACCGCTCTGGAAGCAATCCTCCAGTGAGCTCGGCGATCGAAAAGGTGTGAGGGTCTCTCGCGTGGTAGACCAGCATCAACGCTCCGAAGAACAGCGCATTACCTGCCGCTGAGGTGACCAGCGTTCGAAAGGCGGCCGCCTCACGTCCGTCCGCCCCCCACACGCCGACCAGAAAAAACACAGGCACTGAGGAAAGGCCCCAGAAGAAGAACAGAAGAAAAAGATCCTGAGCGCAGACCGTTCCCAGAAGTGCACCCTGAAGAACGAGCAAAAGGGCGTAAAACCCCCGGAACCCTGACGATCGGCGCCATTCGGCGGCAATCAGGACCGGAAACAGGACACTGACGATGAGTACGGCAATCCGAGCCATGCCATCGACGGCGAGATCGTAGGAGATCGCATAGGATCCCACCCAGGAGAATCTTTCCGGAAAGGATTCGGGGTCATCGGCCGAAAAAGCCCCAGCCAGCACCGCGAAACCGATGATGGCTGAAATCAAGCTGCTGGAGAGGGCTAGCAGCCGCGACAACGGTTGCCTCGGCGTCATCGCCTGCACCGCGGCACCTGCAAGGGGCGTTAGAATCATCGCTGTCAGTAGGGGTAGGGTCACTGTCTGCGTCCTCAGCTGTTCAGATGGCTCCAGAAATGTAGCAACATGGCCAAAACGAATCCAACCGCAAACAGAATGTAGAACTGCACACTTCCCGCCTGCAGTAACTGAACACCCTTTGCCGGTATTTCAATGGCTCCACGGACCAACCGATCGAACCGATCTCTCAACCAGCGATCTGCAGCGGCAGTCGCGCTACAGACCCAGCCGAACCCTCGCGCCAGTGCCAGGTCTGTCGCGTGCGCCTCAATCATGGCCAGACCACGGTCCGCGCGAAGCAGCGCTCGCACCATCAGTTGAAGGGTGCGGTCGACGAGCATCGAAACGCGATAGCCGTCCGACGCCAGTCGAAGAAATCCCAATTCAGCTCGTGCGAGGCGCTTGCCCGAATCGACTGACACCAAAACCACGAGAGTGAGCATCCAGCCCCAGACGATCGAGTCCATCGGCGCTGATCGGAAAGCGAGGGTCTCGGTGCCAAAGAGCGCCCCCGACCAGTTTGGCCCGACGGGGGCGAACTCGTGGCCCGAAAATCGTCCCACAAGGTCTCCCGTCCAGAGAATCGACGTCGAAATCAGGGCCAAAACAACGGCCGGCGTCGCCCGCCATCCTGCCGAGGTTCGATCCGTCATGCCGAGCTCCTGTTCGACTGTGCCCTCGGTCGGTGCAGCACCCAGAGCCATCGCTCGAACCATCGCAAGCGAGAAGAATATCCAGGCCGCCACAGAAAGGGAGAGGATGATAGAGGATCTCGATCCCTCCAATAATGCGAGCAACGCCGCGGCAGAAACCGTTCCGGGCCCCGCGCAGATTGCGAGAGGCAATAGCCCTGCCACCCAGTGATCGATCCGTCCCAGACGGGTTCCTGTGGACGGGCGACGCAGGAATAGGGCTGCCCCCCAGAGGAGCAGCTGGCTTGTCAGGAAAAACGCTGCTCCTTGCCGGACTCCCGCAAGAAGCAGTACCGCCACTGCCAGTCCCGAGAGGGAGGCACTGACATGGGTGAGCGCCGCCTGAGCAGGTTTGGCGACTAACGCCACAAGGGTAGTCAAGAGAACTGCCACAAGAATCGGCATGGCTAGCGATTGAAACTGGACGGTACCTGTCCCGAACAGACGAAGAACAACGACAAAAGAGACCCATTGTGCCGGGTTGACCAATAGGAGCCGAACGCTCGACGGGAGGCTGCACCCTCCTGTCAGGCGAGTATTCCAGCTGATTGCGGGAAACATCCCCATCTGAAGAAGACACCCAAAGAGAATCAGCGCGACACCGGAGACGGGAAGAAGATGAAGCGATGTGCGGGTCCAGTCCAACGAAGCGCCGGACGAAGCGCAAATTCCCCCTCCCAGGATCAAAAGCGCCATGGAGCCAGCCTTCTCTCGAAGAAAGGTCACCGAGATCTGGGCAAATGCCGGCGCCGAAGAAAGTCGGGAGTTTGCGAGGCTTGAGAGCACCGTCCACCCTGCCAAAACTGAAAGAGCCTGTGCCATGAGCAGGGTCCAGTAACTCGAGGAAAACCAGGCCAACGCGACGGCAACCATCCCGAGGCACGCAGAGCCCTGAATGTGGCTGCCCCCCTGGGGCCGGAAATCCGACGATCTGTCCCCAAACGCGGGATCCAGAAAAAAAACGTAACCGTAGACCAGGGCGATCAGCCAGCAGACCAGAACGCCTACCAGCGAGTTCTCAACCCCAAGCCTCGCAGCATCGGCGCTGATCGGAATGGCCATGAAATCCACAGCCCATTGCGCCGGTCCACCTCCATCCGTCATGATGATCATCGCCGCCGCGATTAAACCCAGAAAGGCGGCCCAGCACAGCCCGCTCAAAAGCGTCCTCCAGCGATTCAGAATTCCACCGCCGAGCATTGCGAAAACCGTGGAGAGACTGATTGCGAGCACAAGAATCCAGGGAAAGAACTGTCGCGCCATGCTCAGTGCCTCATCGACTTCAGATCATCCATGCCTGATCGTCGCCTCAGATAGTGAAGCCGCGTCGCGTAAGCCAGCGCGGCGGCAACCTGGATTCCAAACACCAGCAGAATCGCCAGTGCTGCGTGGCCCGCTCTCTCTCGACTCACTGGAGAAAAAGTCTGAGATGAGACCACCAGCACTAGGACCAGCGACGTCACCATGACCTGAAGATTCAACAAAACCGAAACCAGCGATCTCTGGGTCAACAAACCGAAAAACCCGATTCCGAACAACGCGCCAAACACTTCAATCATTCTCGGGCCTCTCCGGCCTGGCAATGACGGCCGCGCCAACGGTTGCAACCAGTCCCAACAGGGCAACCAGCTGGTAACTCACATGGTTCTCCTCGGTTGAAGCTCCCACAAGGGCATTTGCGGTGGTCTCGGCAAGTTCGTCAAAAGGCACCGGAATCGTGCTGCGAAACACTCCGACCACGGTCACCCCAAGCGCCGCGCTCGCCAGAAGCGAAAGCCAATTCTTCACGTGGAACACGGAAGGCGACCGGTGCGACTCCGGCGGCTTGAGGGCCATCGTGTCCGAGTTCAAGAAGGCGGCTAGCGCAACGATGGTCGAGTTGATTGCCAGAAACAAAGCCAAAACCTCGGACTGAAACAAAAGCATCACCGAGGCGGCGGCACACCCATTGACCCAGGCTGCGATCGCGCCGGCGCGGGGCTCCCGCCAAAGAGACACGATGGCTGCAGAAACTGCGAGCAACCCCAGTGAGACCCCAATCACCCAGGAATTCATAGGTGGTCTCCTTCACTCTCCAATACGCGTTGTTTTCTCCAGAGCTCCCTCATGCTCTCGGACACCGCCCCCCGGCCAAAACTCAGGAGATGCTCCTCGATACTGACGGCGGCACCTTGATGAACCCGCTCATGGACCAGAGATCTCGGCTCACAGACGTCAACGCAAAGTCCACAAGCGATGCAACTCGCGTGATCGATGTTGAAGATCGAAATCCAGAGCTTGCCTGGCTTTGCACCCTCCATGGTCTCCATGGAAATGCTCTTGGTTGGACAGATCCGCACACAGTCGCCGCACCCGGTGCATCGGAGGATGTCGTTCCTTAGTTTGCCACGAGTTCTCGGCGGAAGCTCCTCGGAGGATCGAGACGAGACTGGATCCGGATACTGCTCCGTCACTTCCTTTTTGGTCTCGCTTCGAACTCGAAGGTAAGCGACGCCGGCCTTTCCTGCCCGATAAAGGGAGGCAATGGATCGATAGACCGAACCCCAATAGTCGATAAAGGCGCCAGCGAATCCGTATTTCACGCGCCCCCCAGCTTCATCATGACAAGAGAAAGCAGTGCCGCCGGAGTCAACACTCGCCAGGCGAAGTCATGCGCCTGATCCGATCGCACCGTCGGCATCATCCTCGACATCAGTGACATCAACAGGTGGATTAGAAGAACCTTAGCGGAGATGACACCTAGCTCGACGGTCCTGGTGGCGAGCGAAGCAGGTCCTAGAAACTGCTCCAGCCACAGCGGAATTCTTGATCCGCCCCAAAAAAGATGCGCGGCAAGCAGCATCCAGCAGGTCGCCGCACCACGAACAGACAGCTCCACCCAGAGCTGCCGTGCTCCAACAGGTCCAACCATCGCACTCATCAGGAGTTTGAGGTTTCGACCGGTACTTGAAAAGGGGGGCATTAGAAAGAGCAGCATCCCTGCGAGAAGAAAGATCACCGACGCAAGCAGCCCCGAGGCGCCCGAAAAACCAATCCACTGCATCGGCAGCGCTCCCTGAGCCTGGTCGATGGCCTCCCACGAAAATCCTCCCGCAGCACGGCCGGCCACTGTGATGGCCATCAAGGCTGGCGGCGTTGCGGCCAGCGCGAGTGATGCCGCTCGAATGGAGGCAAACCTCACCTCCAGGCGCCCTGAGCGCCATCCCATGATCAGACCCAGGCACGAAAAGCAGAGACCCAGAAAAAGGGCCAGAAACACGGACATCGGCGCTCGAAGGAGTGGTCCGGCCCCGGTAGTCGGCACCAATCCAATCATCAACACCAAAGGAATCATGGGTGCCCACCAGCTCCGCTGAAAGCCGGCACCGCCAATATGTGGAGAGAACTTGAGAAGCTCTCGTATCCAGGAGGCAAGTGGCTGCAGAATCCCGGCGGCACCGGCTCGATTCGGCCCGACGCGGGCCTGGACGTCGGCACCGACCTTCAGATCCATCCAGACAGCAAGATAGACGCAAATCAATAGACAGAGAGCAACGGATACTCCGCTGCTAGCACAGCGATCCACCCAGAGCTTGAACCAATCATTCATCGGTCCACCTCGCCTATCTGCAGGTCGATACTTGCAAGCCAGAGCCCCAAGTCCTCGAGAGGGGCCCCTTGAAGGATCTTCGGAATGGCAGAGAATAGGGCGTCGGACGGCGTGCTGAACTCGATCGCCTTCGGTCTCGCCGACCCATCAGACTCGACGGTGACCTGAAAAAGCCCCCGTGGTGCCTCCACTCGGGCCGAATGGCGCCCGGCCGGAACTCTTGCCAGATCCACATCGGCCCGAAGATCTCCGCCCGGAAGGTTCTGACAAAGTTCGCGGCAGATCTGGATGCTCTGAATCACCTCTTGAAGCCGGAAGACGAAACGATGATGAAGGTCCCCCGCTATTCCTAGCGGGCTTCCTGCAGAAACAGGCTGATGAGGCACCATATCGTATCCTCCGATCTCCCCCCTCCACCTCAGGTCGGATGAATCGTCGACGATACGAAGCGGTATCCCACTGATTCCGTGCTCGCGAATCAGCTGCTCCGAGAGAACGGCCCTTCCCGACACACGGCGAACGAATGCCTGATTATAGGTAAGGAGATCATTGTATTCTGCGACTCGTCCAAGAATCACCTGACTCGTCTCCTGTAGCCGCTCAAGGAATCCCTCACTGACATCGGCGCGAACTCCCCCGATCCTCAGGAAGGCCGGGGAGTGACGAGCCCCCGTCACCAGCTCGATCAGATCCAGCAGGAGCTCCCGCTCTCGAAGCATGAAGTGAAAAACAATCTCTGAGCCCGCCTCACGGGCAACCCTGGCAAGCTGGGCCAGATGGGCGGAAACCCGAACAAGTTCGCCAAGAAGGACTCGAGTCGCCACTGCCCGGGCGGGTACTTCAATGTCCATTGCACGTTCGATGGCTAGGCAATAAGCCCACTCCCCGAAGATCCCTGAATCAGGGTCGAGCCTGTCCATTACGGGAATCCCCTGCTCCCAGCCCAGCCGTCGCATCACGGACTCGATGCCGCGGGCGCCATACCCTGCCGTCGCCCGGGCCTCCGCGATGACTTCTCCGTCCAGTTCCAAATCCAGCACGAATGGCCCTGGCAAGGCCGAGTGAAACGGTCCGATCCTCCAGGAAATTCTGCGCGCCAGCACTGCCTCGTTCATCCGGGGCCTCCGTCTTCCTGCAGAAGCAGGTTGTCGGGAAGACGCTTCTTTTTCCGAACCGTCCTGTCGGTGACTTGTCCCTGAATCTTCTTCTGAAGAAGGATCCAGCCATCGATGATCGCTTCGGGACGAGGGGGGCAGCCCACCACAAAGACGTCGACCGGAATAACCGAAGAAACCCCAGCAAGAGCCTCACCGCCATTGGAAGGGGAGAAGAGACCTCCCGAACAGGCGCAGCTGCCGATGGCAATCACCCATCGGGGTGAAGTCATCTCTGCGTAAATGGTTCTCAGATGCTCGGCAGCAGCACTGCTGATCGCCCCACTGACCACGAGAACGTCCGCAGATCGATGGTCGGCCTCCTGCATCGCTCCGAATCTCTCTAGATCATAGCGGGCCGCTACGGTCTGGGTAAACTCATCCGAACAACACAGACCCTTGACGTGAAAATAACGTAGGGCGCTCGCGTCCGCCCAGCGGGTCAATGTCTCGATCCTCCGACTTATCCAGGACTTCATCAAACGGCGCCCTCTTCTTCAGAGTCAGTGTCCCGGTCGTCTGCGGGGTTACCGGTTGAGTCCATCCACTTCAGGTCACCCTTGCGATTCAAATAGATGAGAGCAACCCCCATGGTCAGACAAATCGTCAGCAGGGAAATCGTGGCATAGATCGACTCTTTTACTTCGGGGTGCGCGATGGGGATCAAGAGACCGAGCGGAAGGGCCCAGGCTGATCCGACCTGGACCGCCGAAAAATAGCGAGTATGAATGGATTGGTTCGTCGGGATATCTCGCTCGACATGAAAGCAGTCGCCTTCTTTCGAACTATCTCGCTGAAGTTCTTTTGAGCGAAGCAGCCGGGCCCCGAACTGAAGCAGCAACGGCAACGCCACCGCAAAAGCAGCAAGAAAAAGCAAGATCGAGTAATCTAACCACCCATGGTTTCCTGCGGCCATCCCGGCCATAGACTCTCCTTATCCCGATGCGCAGAAACGCTACTGAAGTTGAAAAAGTGTGTCAAGGTCTGTAAATTCTTGAGGATTTTATGATCACCAGTTCTCTCGAAGAAATCCTTGAGGATTGCTCAGGCCTCGGCGACCCCGTTCGGGTCACGGGGCTGGAAGGGTCCTCCCGCGCATGGCTCCTTCTGCGGTATTCCCGCCGCTTTGGCGGCCAGATGCTGGTATTTTGCCCGGACGAAGAGGTTGCCTCCGAGCTGGCAAACGATCTTGAGGAGCTATCCCGTCTCATCCCACCCTCGAAGGGAGAGGACGATCCCGCCATTCTCCTGTTTCCAGGGTTTGACCGCAGTCTTTTTACCTCCATTTCTCCTTCCATTCGCTCCCGACTCCAACGAGCAGGAGCACTTTCTCAACTCCTGCAGCGCCGGAGGTCGAGCAGCCCGTCTCCATCGATTGTGCTGACCACCCTCCAGTCCGCGCTCTTGAGAACAATTCCTCCGGAAGTTCTCGAGCGGACGTCCGTGCCGCTTCGCGCTGGGATGTCCATCGGATCTCGAGAAGAGCTCGTCTCTCGTCTTGTCGCCGCGGGCTATACTCGCGCCGATTCCGTCGAAGACCCGGGCAACTTCTCAGTACGGGGAGAGATTATCGACATCTATCTCCCAGCCGCCCGCGGTGACGGACACCCTGTACGAATTGAACTCTTTGATGACGTCATTGAGCGAATTCGGGCGTTTGATCCCCGGAGTCAGCGCTCGGTCGGAGAGAGCCTTGAAACGATCATCGTCGGCCCCTGCAGGGAGGTTTTGATCAACTCCGAAACGTCCTCCCGACTTCGCTCGAATCTGAAACGGATCGCCGATGACTTGGGGATTTCAAGAACCTTTCGGGACCCTCTCCTCGAACAGATTTCTTCGGGTATCCCGCCCGAGTTCTCAGAAACATGGGCCTTCCTGGCCTATGATCAGCAAGCCACCCTGCTGGACCACCTCCAGGATGACTTCCACCTACTTGTGGATGACGACCTCGAATGCCAGCAGTCTTTTGACCTGCTCCTGTCTGAGTGCAGGGACTCTCATGCAAGACTCATCGAGACCCCGTCCACGCTCCGTCGGCTGGTTTGCGCCCCCGATGTGTTGTTCGGCGATGTGGCCAGAAATATCGGTCGGCTCTTTCAGCGTGCTCGGCTGCTGATCACAGTGATGGAGGTCACTGCTCCAGCAGAGCTCCCCGATCATGGCATCGACGAAACCCCCGATGCTCGGCCACGAGGACGACATCGCGTAGCCGTTCGACTGAATCAAGACCTCACCGACACCAACCAAAAGTCACTCGAGGTTTTTCGTCAAAAGGTGCTTCGGTGGAGGGAGCAGCGCTTTCAAGTGGTTGTCTGCGCGCCGACCGATGGGCAGGCTGAAAGACTCCAGCACCTGCTGTCGAGTCGGCTTGAAGACGTGGTCTGCTTCCGATCATCCCTCACAAGCGGATTCAGATGGCCCGCCGAGAGGCTGGCTGTAGTGACCGAGACCGAGATTCTTGGCGAGAAAAGAACCTCCGGCTCGAAGAGCCGTTCGCGCTCCGGGGATGCCGACTCTGATGCCTCAGAAAGTTGGGCGGGCCTTCAGGCTCTAGCTGACCTTTCTCCCGGTGATACCATCGTTCACGTTGACCACGGAATCGGGCGCTTCCAGGGCATGGTTCGACTCGAACTCTCCGGTGCTGCAGCCGACTTTCTCCTGCTCGAATACGCCAACCGCGACAGGCTCTACCTGCCCGTTTATCGACTCAATCTGATCCAAAAGCATGGTGCGGCAGGCGACAGCGCTGCACTCGACCGTCTGGGCTCCCAGCAGTTTCAAAAGACCAGGGATCGGGTCAAGGAGTCGGTTCGAAAGCTTGCCGTCGATCTTGTGCGCCTTTACGCCGAGCGAAAGATCCGACAAGGCTTCCGCTTTTCGGGTCGCGACGCCCTTTTCGAAGAGTTCGAGGCCAAGTTTCCCTATGAAGAAACGCCTGATCAGGCCCGAGCCATCGACTCGACGATCGATGACATGCAGCAGGGACGGATCATGGATCGACTGATCTGTGGCGACGTCGGATACGGCAAGACGGAAGTTGCCATTCGGGCGGCATTTCGTGCCGCTTGCGACGGCAAACAGGTGGCCGTTCTAGTACCCACGACCATCCTCGCTCACCAGCACGAAGTGAGCTTCAAGCGCCGTCTCCTCGGCACAGCCGTCCAGGTCGAATCCATCTCGAGGTTCAAGTCGAAGGCCGAACAAAAAGCCGTGCTCGGGCGCCTTTCAGACGGTGGCGTCGACATCATCATCGGAACGCATCGCCTTTTGTCTAAGGACATCCGGTTCAAGGATCTTGGTCTGCTGGTCATCGACGAGGAGCATCGCTTCGGAGTCGATCACAAGGAGAAGCTCAAGGCATTGAAGGCCAGCATTCCGGTACTGACGCTGTCGGCCACGCCCATTCCCCGTACCCTGCACATGTCCCTTTCTGGACTGCGTGACATCAGTCTCATCCAGACTCCTCCCGTGAATCGACTTCCCATTCGTACCTTCGTTTCTCAGCGAGATGACGAGGTGATCCGTAAGGCGCTCGACTACGAAATCACAAGAGGAGGACAGGCGTTCTTTCTTCACAACCGGGTTCAAACCATCCAGGAGACGGCACGCCGTCTTCACGAACTGGTGCCGGCCGCTCGAATCACCGTGGCACATGGCCAGATGAGCGAAGCAGAGCTCGAATCGGCGATTGCCGAGTTCTATGAAAAGCGAAGCAACGTCCTTGTTTGCACGACGATCATCGAATCCGGGATCGATCTTCCCTCCGCAAACACCATCATCGTCGACAGGGCCGACACCTTCGGCCTCGCACAGCTCTACCAGATCCGCGGAAGGGTGGGCCGCGGAGACCAGCGTGCGTACGCCTATCTGCTCGTTCCGCCGAACAGCATCCTTTCCGACGACGCCAAAAAGAGGCTGGATGTGATCCAGCGATTCGTCGAGCTGGGCAGTGGCTTTCAGATCGCATCTCATGATCTCGAGATTCGGGGGGGAGGGGAGCTGCTCGGGCCCCAACAGTCGGGCAACATCCAGGCCGTCGGCTTTGATCTCTACCTCGAACTTCTCGAAGAAGCCGTCCGGGAGATTCGGGATGGCGTGATCGAAGAGGAGCGCCGCTCGAATCATGACCCTGAGATCAAGGCTCCCTTTCCTGCATTTCTAGCCGAAAATTATGTTCCGGATCTTCACCATCGGCTCTCCCTGTATCGCAAGCTATCGTCCTGCGCATCTGATCAGGAAGTGGACTCTCTCGAGGAAGAGCTTCGGGATCGGTTTGGTCGCCTGCCCGAAGAGGCGACCAATCTGCTCTGGCTGATTCGCTGCAAGGTACACCTCAAGCGCCTGAAAATTGACGCCGTCACGGCAGGGCGTGAAAGGATCGTCCTGATTCCAGGGTCAGGAAGCTCTCTCGACCCGATCCGCGCCATCGCTCTGGTCTCTGCCCATCCCAGTCGGTACCAGCTTACTCCTGACTCGAAGTTCGTTGCGACCTACCAGATCGGCTCGATGAAGGATCTCTACTTCCGTATCCAAGAGCTATCGCGGGATCTTGGCGGAGGTCGTCCGGATGGACGACCTTGAGCTTCAGAGACGTTGCCAACCCCGAACAAGGCCTGTACCTTTTTCTTATGATGCTGAAAATCTTTTCTCTCTCGCTGGCGTTCGCCCTGGCTTCATCCACGATTTTCACGCCGTTCGTAGCGTCGGCAAACACGCCTGATTCCGGCAAGTCGGTTCTGGCAAAGATCAACGGGACAATGCTGACACTCGAAGACTTCAATGCGCGATACGCCGAAAACTCGCGTTTCTTTCAATTCAGCGCTCCCGACCGCAAATCGGTTCTCGAAGACATCATCAGAAGAGAGCTGGTGGTGCAGGAGGCTCGGCGTCTGGGGCTTGAGAAGGATCCGGCCGTAGCAGAACGAATCAACACGGTCCTTTACCAGGCCGCCCTGGACCGGCAGCTAGGAAAGGACGTCGAGAAGATCACGGTCACCGACGCAGAGGCGAAATCCCACTACTCGGGGAATCCTGAAATCCGGACCTCGCATATTTTCGCGGCACTTCCGCCAGGCGCGTCACCCGAGACAGAAAAGGCCGCTCGCAGTCGCCTAGAAGACGCGCTGAAGGAGCTCAAAAAGGGTGGCAGCTTCTCCGAGATCGCCCAGCAGAGGAGCGAGGGTCCAACCGCCCCGATGGGCGGAGACGTCGACTACAAGACCCGTGACGCCCTTGACCCCACCTATTATGCCGCGGCTCTCAAACTGCAAAAGCCGGGGCGTATCACCGACATCGTGCGGACACCCTTTGGGCTGCACATCATCAAGTTGACCGCCATTCGTCCCTGGGACGAGACCGATCATGGCCAGGTCAAGCGACAGATCTTCGAACAGAAGCGCGCCAAGATTTTCGAGTCTTATGTCGCAGGCCTCCGCAAGAAGGCGAATGTCTCGGTGAATGCGTCACTCCTGAAGGAGTAGGATTTCGCCCTTTGATATCGGGTTTGGCATATGAGAAAACGGGACGCATGCTTGAGCTGCGTTTTTCGACCCCGTTTATGCCCATCATCGCCGCACTTCTTCTCTTTGCTACGGCCACTCCAGGGTCCGCAGCAGATCGGCTGATCGATCGTCTGGAAGCTTCAGTCAATGCCGCTCCGATCCTGACCTCGGACATTAGCCGGCTTCGGCGTTCGCTTGGACTCCGGCGTCAGCTCGATCCCCTTTTTGCCTCGTCCCGGCTGGCCTTGAAGGACAGCGGGGCGACCGATTCCGAGATTCTGGAGATCCTGATTCACGACCGGCTCATCCTTTCCGCCTTTCCTGCCTCGGACGCCGAGGTGGATCAGGAGATCAGCTCGATTCAGGCGGGCCAGCAAATATCGCGGGAGCGCCTGCGCGGAGAACTGGCTCGTAACGGATTTGAATTCGAGGATTACTTTGAACTGCTTCGGCTCAGCATCGCGAAGCGAAATCTGATCGATCGTGACATTCGCTCCAAAGTCAGTGTGTCGGACGATGACATCAAGAATTTCTATTATAGCCGCTTTTCCGGGAACGATGGTCCGCCACTCTCCTACCGTGTGAGAGTCCTGTCGCTCTCGCGATCCTCCTACAAGTCGGAAAGGGCCCTTCGCGAAGCCGCCGAGAGCGCGATGACCGCAATCAAGTCGGGGGATCCGTTTGAGGAGGTTCTGATGCGGTACGCTGAATCTGATGGTTCGGCGGCACCTGGCGATCTGGGCTACCTCACGGAAGACCAGATGGCTCCACTGATTCGGGCGGAAGTCCGCAAGCTGAAGGTGGGCGGCATCAGTCCGGTGATCGGTAGCACCAAACAGGCACTCATGATTCTGAAACTCGTCGACATCTCGACCGGTGAAGATGCCAAGTTTGCCCGGATGAAGGAAGAGATCCGGAACCAGCTGCATGCCGGAGAGTACCAGCGACAGATTCAGCTCTGGCTTGCAAGGCAGGAGCAGGCCGCTTTCGTCCATCGGGCTGGCGACCGCTGAGTCATGCTCATCGCCATCACGCCAGGCGACCCAGAAGGTATCGGTCCCGAGGTCGTTTTCAAGGCCTTGGTTTCAGGTCGTTCACTAGCTCCCTCTGGAACCACCCCCCTGATCATTGGAGCAAAGGAGCCGTTCATGCGGCTCGGTGTGAAGACGCTCGACGCAGGCGGATTCCTCGACGGCAAGCCACTCCCACGACCCAGATCGGGCGAGCTACTCATCCTCAACCCACCCACTCCCCGACACCCGGCCTCCTCGGGTTTCTCGCTTCCGGGCTACCAGAGCGGCTGGTCGATTGAAGCCGCTGCTCGTCTGGCGCTTGCCAGAAAGGTGGACGCGATCGTCACGGGACCCATCAGCAAGGCCCGACTACAGGCAGGGGGCTTTGACTTCCCCGGGCACACCGAGATGCTGGCCCGGGCCTGTAGGCGCCAGCGCGTCACCATGATGCTCGCAAACTCTCAGTTGAGGGTGACTCTGGTCACGACCCATCTAGCGTTAAAAGCGGTCTCGTCCTCGCTGACGGGAGCGGCGATCTCCACAACGATTCGTCATACGGTAGACAGCCTGAGAGCCTGGTGGGGAATCGACCATCCACGCGTTGCCGTTGCAGCTCTCAATCCTCATGCAGGAGAAGGGGGGCTCTTCGGCCACGAGGAGGATCGGCTGATCGGCCCCGCCGTTAAGCGCCTTCAGCGCAGGTATAGGGATACGGCAACCCTCGAAGGGCCCCTGCCAGCAGACACCCTCTTTGCAAGACACCTATCCGCCCCGGCATCAGAGCGTTTTGATGCCGTCGTCTGCATGTACCATGATCAAGGCCTGATTCCTGTGAAGATGATCGACTTCCCGAACACCGTCAATATCACCCTCGGCCTGCCTCTGATCCGAACATCGGTGGACCATGGTGTGGCATTCGATATTGCGGGCAGGGGCCTTGCCGATCCGTCCAGTTTCAAGTCTGCATTCCGGTTGGCATGCGATATGGTCAAAAACCGTAGGGAGAACCGTTCATGAAGCTTGCTCCGATGACTTTTAACCGCTCTATTTTCAGAGAGTACGACATCCGTGGCATCGCCGAAAAAGACCTCTCGGCAGAGTTTGCCAGTCGTCTTGGCTACGCCTATGCTTCCTTTCTGCAGAGTGAGTCCGGTAAATCTCTCTCACAGGCGGTCGTCTCGGTGGGGCGGGACTGTCGCCTCTCCAGTGATGAGTACGCCACGGCACTGATTCGGGCACTAAGAAGCTGTGGTGTGAGAGTGGTGAATCTTGGCGTCTGTCCCACACCACTTACTTACTTCAGCGTTTTCAATCGCGATCTCGACGGTGGGATCATGATCACCGGTTCGCACAACCCTGGGGATTACAACGGCTTCAAGATCTGTGTCGGCCGACGCACGCTCCATGGCGCCGATATCCAGAAATTGCGCCAGCTCATGGAGTCCTTTGAGAGACCAGCAGCGGCAGAAGGGGCCGAAGAGCCGTTCGAGGTGATCCCTGCCTATATCGAACATCTCCTGAGTCACGCACGACAGGTTCGGCCACTGAAAGTGGTCCTTGATGCGGGCAACGGCACTGCTGCTACGGTGGCACCTCGGCTCTTTGAGCGTCTTGGAGCAACGGTGATTCCTCTTTTCTGCGAGCTCGATGGTCGCTTTCCTAACCATCATCCCGATCCGACGGTGCCAGCCAATCTCCGCGATCTGGTGCAGGCGGTAGCCACGAATCGCGCCGATTTTGGAGTAGCCTTCGATGGGGACTCTGACCGCATTGGTCTGGTGGATGAGACGGGCCGGATCATCTTCGGTGATGAGCTCATGGTCCTGCTTTCGCGTTCTGTTCTGAGTGAAAATCCGGGAGCGACGATCATTTCAGAGGTCAAGTCCAGCCACCGACTCTATGAAGACATTGCCCGAAATGGGGGAAACCCGATCATGTGGAAAACCGGGCACTCCCTGATCAAATCCAAGATGAAGGAAACGGGGGCACTGCTGGCCGGAGAAATGTCGGGTCATATCTTTTTCGCAGACCGCTATTTTGGATATGACGACGCGATCTATGCGGCGCTGAGGGTTTACGAGATCGTCTCTGCTCATGACGGCCCGCTTTCAACTCTTCTCTCCGATCTTCCGCCCAGTGTCTCTACGCCTGAGATTCGGATCGACTGCATCGAAGAAAAGAAGTTCGCCCTGGTTGAAGCCGCGAGGACCCGCCTCTCGCCAGGCAGGAAGGTGACGGACATTGACGGGATCCGTGTCGACTTCTCCGATGGTTGGGGGCTGATCCGGGCATCAAATACGCAGCCGGTCCTCGTTCTCAGGTTCGAAGCCATCTCTCAAAAACGACTCGGCGAGATTCAAGAGCTGTTTCTCAACGAGCTTGATGGAGCGGCGATCGAGGTGGGACATCCCAAGATTGATTTCAACTCCCAGTCCCATTGAGGATGCTTCTCGGATGAATCGAGACCTTGAGCCGCTGGATGCCGTACCGGATGAAGCCATCGTCATTCGAGGGGCTCGTGTTCACAACCTGAAGAATGTTTCGATCCGCATTCCGCGAAACACTCTGGCCGTCCTAACGGGACCATCGGGCTCCGGGAAATCGTCCCTTGCCTTCGATACGATCTATGCAGAAGGGCAGCGCCGGTACGTCGAGAGCCTATCGGCCTATGCGAGGCAGTTTCTTGCACAAGTCGGAAAACCCGACGTCGACTTTATTGGTGGTCTCAGTCCCACGATTTCGATCGAGCAGAGAACCACCAGCTACAATCCCAGATCTACAGTAGGAACGGTCACCGAGATCTACGATTATCTCCGCCTCCTTTTCGCCCGTATCGGTCGGCCTCATTGCCACATCTGCAAAAAGCCCATCCAGTCTCAGTCACCACAGCAGATCACCGATCAAATTCTAGGTTATCCCGAAGGATCCCGCGTCGCGGTACTCTCCCCGATCGTCAGGGGTAGAAAGGGCGAATACCAGAAGGAGCTGCTTCAACTCAGGCAGAAAGGGTTTGTACGCGTCAGGATTGACGGAGAGGTCCTAGATCTCTCCCAGGACATCGCGCTCGACAAGAATCGCAAACATGACATCGAGGTGTACGTCGATCGCTTGATCGTGAAAGGGGATCGCGGCGCTCTGGCAACTCGTGTCAGTGAATCGGTCGAGCTGGCGCTTCGAATGGGTGAGGGGCTCTTGCTTTTGGAGGTGGGACAGGGATCCGCTGAACCCCGGCAAGTGCTCATGTCGGAAAAGTTCGCTTGTGCCGACTGTGGCGTCAGCTATCCTGCGCCTGAGCCTCGGTCATTTTCCTTTAACAGTCCCGTAGGGGCGTGTCCCACGTGCGAGGGACTCGGAGTCGACCCCGGGTTTTCTGAAGAGAGCGAGTCCGAGTCAGGCCCAGCCGAGGACGGGCTTCCAAGCGGGCTTCGGAACCAGGCCCCTCCATGTCCAGACTGCCACGGAGATCGCCTCAGGCCGGAGAGTCTCCACTTTCTTTTTGAAGGAAAGACGATTGCCGAGCTCTGTCGTCTACAGCTCTCAGATCTCGGGGGATTCTTTGATCAGCTCAAACTATCTCAGCGTGACGCTCTGATCGCCTCCAGGGTGATCAAGGAGGTTCGAGAACGGCTCGAATTCTTGAACTCTGTCGGGGTGGGATATCTGACTCTTGCGAGATCTGCGCAAACCCTGTCCGGAGGTGAGGCCCAGCGAATTCGCCTGGCCACCCAGATCGGCAGCTCGCTCGTTGGGGTGATCTATGTCCTGGATGAGCCGAGCATCGGCCTGCACCAGAGGGACAATGAACGGCTCATCTCGACTCTCGAGCGGCTCCGCGATCTCGGAAATACGGTCCTTGTTGTCGAGCACGACATGGACACCATGAGACGTGCGGATTTCATTGCTGATCTCGGTCCTGGAGCGGGAGTCGCTGGTGGGGAGATCGTCGCACAGGGAAGTCCAGAAGAGCTTCGACGCCATCCTCACAGCATCACCGGCGCCTTTCTCGATGGACGACTCAAGATCGACGTTCCTGGATTTAGACGACCTTGGACCGCAGATCGCAGCATCCGGATCACCCAGGCAAGCCTGAATAATCTCAAGGACATTACGGCCGACTTTCCCCTTGGGGTTTTCACTTGTGTCACTGGCGTGTCGGGTAGTGGCAAGAGCACGCTTGTCATGGACACGCTTTACCGTGCCTTGATGGCACAACTCTATGGATCGGAGGCGTCCCATCTGGCGTCCGTTCAGATCACAGGTCTCGATCATGTCGACAAGGTGATCGACATCGATCAGAGTCCCATCGGAAAGACGCCACGATCCAATCCTGCGACCTATACCGGGGTATTTACGCAGATTCGGGAGCTTTTCGCGCAGCTTCCGGAGAGTCAGGTTCGGGGATATGGGCCGGGGCGGTACTCTTTCAACGTCAAGGGTGGACGATGTGAGGCCTGCGAGGGAGATGGGGTCACTCGCATTGAGATGCATTTTTTGCCCGATGTGTTTGTCACCTGCAGCACTTGCCAGGGTCGGCGCTACAGCAGAGAAACCCTCGAAATTCGCTACAAGAGCCGAAATATTGCCGACATCCTCGAAATGCCCGTATCTGAGGCAGCCGTATTCTTCGAATCAGTTCCTTCCATCAAAGCGAAACTCCAATTGATGGATCAAGTCGGCCTGGGCTACCTGCAACTCGGTCAGAGTGCGACTACGCTTTCGGGAGGGGAAGCCCAGAGAATCAAGCTGGCAAAGGAGCTCTCTCGCCGCAGCACGGGACGAACTCTCTACATCCTGGATGAGCCGAGCACCGGTCTACACTTCGACGATGTTCGAAAGCTCATTTCGATTCTTCAGAGTCTTGTAGATCAGGGAAACACCGTCGTGGTGATCGAGCACAATCTGGATATCATCAAGGTTGCCGATCACCTGATCGATATGGGTCCGGAAGGTGGGTCGCAGGGAGGCCGCATCATCGCGGCCGGCACTCCAGAAGAGGTCGCTCAGGTTTCTGAAAGTCACACGGGACGATTCCTGAAGCCGCTTCTGGAGATTCTTGGCTAGATGCGCTTTCGATTGCTTTTCACACTTTGGCTACTCCTTCTGTCGATCTGGCATCTCGATCTCAGCTACACTCCCAATCCCACCTCACGCGCTCTGCTCGTTGCATCCCTCGTGGATGACCACAGCTACGCCATCGACCGATTGAAGGACTGGTCCGAGGACCGCGCTCGAGTCGGGGATCACTATTTTTCCGACAAGGCCCCGCTGTCGTCGTGGTTGACTGTCCCTGCCTATGCCGTGGCCTACCACCTTCTTGGGTATCGAAGCGAACGCTACCCCCATCGCTCAATACTCGTGTTGGGATCCCTCCTTTCGGGCGTTTTGCCGATTCTCGTGTTTTCATGGCTGCTCTCTCGCCAGCTCGCTCTTGCCTCGATTCCTAGAAAAACCGGAACGCTCTTTTTGATCGCCGCCATTCCCTCGTCGATCCTAGGTGTCTATTCCTCGACTTTTTTCGGTCACGTCCTCGGCGGACTCCTTCTGGTTCTCGCATGGCGGGCCGTCTTTGACCGTCGACAGCCCTTTCAGGGGGGACTCTGGATTGGCTTGGCAGGGTTGGCCGAGTTTCCAATCCTCTTCTTTCTCCCGGTGCTCGCCCTGGCTGCCCTGAGCTCGCCTAAGAGAGGGCGAGCACTGGGGTTATTCAGCCTGGGCTGCCTGATCGGCCTGATCTTTATCGGCATCCATAATCTGTGGACGACCGGTAAGTGGCTCGAATTCGCATACAAGCATGTGGATAGTGTGAGCTTTCAACATATGAGGTCGTGGTATGGCTTTCGACTTCCCGACTTTCGCTCGGTTCTGGCGCTGATCGCTTCTCCGTCGAGGGGACTACTGTTTTACGCTCCCACAGCCCTTTTTACGGCGGTTCACATGATTGGAGCGGCGGCTCACTCAGACCACCCCCATCCTACGGTTCTTAAGGTGGCTGCTGTTTTCGGTTTCCTATTCTTGGTCGGATCCTACGAAATGTGGGAAGGGGGCTGGGCTTTTGGCCCTCGGCACCTGATTCCCATCATCATGGTGCTGATTTACGAAGGTGCCGGTATGAGCCAAGTATTGACCGGCACAAGAACATCGAGATGGCTGGTGCTGGTTGCCGTCTTAGGTGGCATTCAAGTTTTTCTCGCCAAGAGCACGGCGGGATATATGATTCCCCCCGAGTTCGACGTCCCGCAGATCTCGGTCTTATGGACTCGATTCCTGAAGGGGAGCTTGAATCCTCTCTCGATACCCACCCTCCTTCTTGGCATTCCAAAGGGCCTGTCGCACCTCGCCTGGCTCTTTCTCTTCGCCGGAGGATTCTGGATTCTCGCTCATTCACGCCGCGTCAAACCCCAATAAGAACGGCCGTCGCCCCCTAATGAGAGCGACGGCCGCGTATCTATACGACGAGACTGAGATCGATTAGATCTTGATCTTCACGAACGCGATAACGAATGCGTAAAGAACCAGAGACTCAATCAGAGCCAGACCGATGATCATCGGAACGAAGATCTTGCCCTGAGCAGCTGGGTTGCGCGCAATCCCTTCAAGAGCTGCCGTAGCGGTCTTGGCCTGACCAAGAGCACCACCAAACGCCGCAATACCAATTGCGAATGCGGCGCTGAGGGAGGCGTAGGGATCCATGCCACCATGGCTGACCACTTCTTCAGCCATTGCTGCCTGTGCAGCAAAGAACACTCCAACCGAAACCACCATCAAAAGAGCCTTACGAATCATGTAATTTTCCTTTCCTCTACTCACATCAATGATCATGCGCTGTGGACAGCGAGATATAGACCATCGTCATCAAACAAAAAACGAAGGCCTGAACGAACGCCACGAAAATCCCCAACCCATAAAAAATCACAGGAATCACCAGGGGAACCAGATCGCTGAAGATGCTCAGCACGACGTGGTCTCCCATGATGTTGCCGCGAAGACGCAGGGCCAGAGAAAGGGGACGAAAGACGTGGGATGCGATCTCGATGATCAGCATCAGAGGACCAAGCCAAAGGACTGGGCCAAGAAAGTGCTTGAGGTAGGCCATGCCATTCACCTTCAAGCCCACGTAGTTATAGTAAAGAAAAACGAAGGCTCCCAAGGCCATCGTCGTATTCATATTATCGGTCGGTGGCAAAAACCCCGGAATCAATCCGACGAGGTTCGAGACAAAAATAAAAAGAAACAGGCTCCCGACCACGGGGAAATAATGGGGGGCATCATGATGCCCAATCACGCTCTCAGTGAGTTTGAAGAGGTTCTCGGCCGCAATCTCGAAGAAGTTTCTGAGAGTCCATTTGGACTGAGGAATCAGACCACCCTCTGGGGTCAACATCACACGCTTGAGTTGCATGGCTGCAACGAGAGTGGTCAGCATCAACACCAAAGAGACGAAAATCGCCATCACCACGTGGTTCGGCGCATGGTCTAGACCAGGGATCAGAGAAAGCCAATTAAAGCCGTGTTCACCGTGCATAAGCCTAAAAACCCTGCAAAATCGTTATCCTTGTTTTGGCCTCTGCTCGGACCCAAAGCTCCAGGCCAGGCCTCCAAATAATGGAACGACGATTAAAGTTGCTAACCCCACTAGCAAAGAAGAATGGGGAATTCCACGGTTTAGAAACAAAATCGCACCAAAAATTCCAAGAAGGCCCATCTTCAAGACTGCTAGGGCCGCCAAGCGCACTCCCAGTCTCACTCGATCTACCCCGTCTTGCCAGGAACCCATCGCAGAAACCAACGCTGCGATCGCCAGCAGATCCAGACTCGAGAGAAGCCAAAAGGTGAGGAACCATCCCAAAAGAGTGATCCAGCTGACCTCCCCAGAGCCCATCCAGAATGCTAGACCACTACCAACGACTAGCCAGACCAGAGCGGTCAGACTGAACGGCTTCCACTGCTGCTTCGCCTCATTCGTTTTCACTTCTGTCCCTCCATGCGAGTCCAGACCCGATAGATTCGATAAATGGCGAGAAAAAGGCCGGCAAGGCCAAAGGGGAGAGCGAGAATGAGCGGCCAATCGAGCCACCGATGTAGAGCCCATCCGAGAATCACTCCGGAACCCGTAAGCGCAAGGATTTCGGAAGAAATCCACGCCAGTAGCGCAAGCCCCTTCAAATACTCAGCTCTCTCGGGAGGCTTCCGACCCTCCTGCGTCATATTCGGTGGGCTACCACGCCGATTTTCAAGGCGTCAACGTCGGTCTGTTGGGTTGCGACGCCCGAGGCGCTCCCGAATTCGCTGCTCACGGATTCTGAGAACTTCTGGAGCCGAATAGCGTCCAGATAACGTCTTCAATTTAGAAAGAGCGTCTTCCCAGAAGCCCTGCTCCTCATAATATGTCACCAGAGCCATGGCTGCCCGCTGGGCAGTCTCAGATCCCGGATGATCCTGCTCGACCCGCTCTAAGTGCTCTCTAGCACGACGGTAATGGTCCTCTGACGAGAGACTTTCTGCATCGGGGCCCTCCACGCGGCCTTCCTGAATCGTTGCCCTTCCCGCCACGGCCAGAGCAAGATGCGAAATTCCCATCTGGTATCTCGCCTCTGACAAGAGGTCGTCACCGGGTGAACGGTTGGACAAGGCCTGAAAAGCCTCGACCGCTTCAAAAAACTGACCAAGAAAATAGTGCGCGCGCCCAATCCTTAGCAGAATTCTAGAACTCTCCGGGTCGGATGGATGCTCACGGATCCAAGTCTTATAATGCTGGATCGCCGCGTCGTACTGGAAGGTATTGGAAAAATAGATCTCCCCGATCTGAAGCTTGGCGTCCCGTGCGCCTGGTCCCTTGGGCGCTACTTCCAAATACCGATTGAAGAGTTTGAGTGCCCGAGAAGGATCCTTCAAAAAAAGTAGAGAGGTCGTGGCAGCACGATAAAGTGCCTGTTGTCCGAGCTTGCCTTTCTGATCCTTCTGGAAGACACGCTCAAACTGTTTCGCTGATGATGCGTAATTCCGCTCGTCCCAGAGTTTTTCGGCGAGAATGTAGTCGGCCTTGATCCCACTCCCGCCGCAACCCGAAAGGACCAGGCTTCCCAGGAGCACAACCCAACCTGCTTGTCCCCGAAGCCGATGACCCGACATCAACTCTGTCCTGGACTGCCAGCGGACGTACTGCTGATCTCCTCGGTTGATTCATCGCTCTCAGCGAGACACTCGAACGAGACTACCTTTTCGCCGGAGGAAACTGACATCAGTCGTACACCCTGCGTATTTCGGCTCTGCTCGCTGATGCTGGCAACATGAATTCGAATCATCTGGCCCTTGTCAGAAATAAGCATGACGTCCGCTTGAGGAAGCACCTGCCGGGTTCCCATCACATCGCCATTTTTATCGGTAGACTTCATGGTGATGATTCCCTTGCCGCCACGGCTCTGAACACGATACTCGGAAACGGGCGTACGCTTGCCATACCCGTTCTCGGTAACTGTCAGAATCTCCGAGGGATTGCCGTCCTCTGCAGAGGTGAGTACCTCCATCGCAACGACTCGATCTCCCTCGTCCAGGCTCATCCCAATCACACCACGGGCGGCCCGACCCATTGGTCGAACATCGGTTTCATGGAATCGAATACTCATCCCGCTCTGGGAGCACAGAAAAATATCGTTGCCTCCGGAAGTAATCTTGGCGCCGACCAGTTCATCTCCTGAGTCGGTCGTAATTGCATTGATCCCTGCATTGCGGACATTACTGAAGTCGCTCAGAGGAGTCTTCTTGATGATTCCGGCGCGAGTCACCATGATGATGAACTCATTATCGCTGAATTCCTTCACCGGCAGAATGGCCTTGATCTTCTCCCCGGGTTGCAGTGCGACAAGATTGATGATGGCCCGGCCCTTCGCAGCGCGGCTCGCTTCGGGAACCTTATAAACCTTGAGCCAATAAAGCCTGCCCTTGTCTGTGAAGCAAAGGAGGTAGGACAGTGTATTCGTATGGTAGATCGCAGTGACGAAGTCCTCTTCGCCCGTGCTGACCCCCCTGACTCCCTTACCGCCACGACCCTGCCGCCGGAACTGCGCAGGGTCTGATCGCTTCACATAACCTGAGTGAGTAATCGATACGAGAGTCTCCTCATCCGCAATAAGATCTTCAACCTCGAACTCGGTTGTCGCTCCGAGAAGGATCTCGGTTCGCCGTTCGTCGCCATAGCGAGCTCGGATGTCGAGCAGCTCCTGTTGAATGACCTCGAAAATTGCCACTTCGCTCGCGAGAAGCTTCTTCAGGTCCTCGATCAGCTTCAAGACCTCATGGTACTCATTGACGATCTTGTCGCGCTCCAGGCCCGTCAAGCGCTGCAGTCTCATGTCCAGAATCGCCTGAGCCTGGATTTCACTGAAGGAAAACCGTTCCATCAGATCAGTTCTGGCCTGATCTGGACCAGATGCTTTCTTGATGATCGAGACAATCTCGTCAATGTTCTCGACCGCCCGCTTTAGGCCTTCCAGTATGTGTGCTCGAGCCTCCGCCTTTTTCAGGTCGAAGATGGTCCTCCGAATGACGATGTCCTTGCGGTGCTCAATGAACGCCCAGATCATGTCACGAAGATTAAAGATCTTGGGCTGATTATTATGAATTGCCAGCAGGTTGATGCTGAAGCTGTCCTGCATCTGGGTCAGCTTGTATAGCCGATTTAAAATGACGTTGGAATTTTCGCCCTTCTTGATCTCGATGACAATTCGCATTCCCGAACGGTCGGACTCGTCTCGGAGATCAGAGATACCTTCCAATCGTTTTTCACGGACCAAGTCCGCGATTTTCTCGATCAGCTTTGCCTTGTTGACTTGGTAGGGAAGGGCCGTCACCACGATCCGTTCGCGATCGTTCTTGAAGGTCTCGATTTCCGCCCTGGCCCTCATGCGAACCGTTCCACGCCCAGTTCGATAGGCCTCCTTCAAGGCCTCGCCGCCAAAGGCATAAGCCCCAGTGGGAAAATCGGGGCCCTTGATATGCTTGAGCATATCGTTGGTAGTCAGAGAAGGATCCTGGATCAGCGCTACGGTTGCGTCGATCACTTCACAAAGATTATGAGGCGGGATGCTGGTCGCCATACCCACTGCGATTCCCGCAGAGCCATTGACCAGCAGGTTCGGGAGCTTCGCCGGCAGGACGAGTGGCTCATGCAGCGAGTCATCATAGTTGGGACCGAAATCGACCGTCTCCTTGTCAATGTCGGCAAGGAGTTCATCAGTGATCCTCTCCATGCGGATCTCGGTGTAGCGCATCGCTGCCGGAGAATCCCCGTCGATAGACCCGAAGTTCCCCTGGCCATCAACAAGAGGGTATCGAAGCGAGAAGTCCTGCGCCATCCTGACGATGGTATCGTAAACCGCGGTGTCGCCGTGGGGATGGTACTTACCGATGACGTCACCCACCACGCGAGCCGATTTCTTGTACGGTTTGTTATGGGAATTCCCGAGGTCGTACATAGCGTACAGAACACGACGATGTACCGGCTTGAGTCCGTCTCGGACATCGGGAAGTGCACGACCTATGATCACGCTCATGGCGTAATCCAGGTAGGCTCCCCTCATTTCGTCCTCGATATTGACGACGATTACACCTTTTTCCTGCGAAGAATGCTCACTCATGAATCACCAAAAGATCCTTAAACGTCCAGGTTTCGAACTCTCAGGGCATTCTCTTCGATGAACTGACGGCGAGGTTCCACCTGGTCACCCATCAGCACCGAAAAAATACTGTCGGCCTCTACGGCATCCTCAACACTCACCTTAAGCAGCGTTCGTCGTTCAGGATCCATCGTGGTCTCCCATAGCTGCTCAGGATTCATCTCACCGAGTCCCTTATAACGCTGGATCGTCATCCCGGCCTTGCTCTGATCGACGAGTTGGCGGGCGAGCTCCTCGACAGTTGGGACTTCGACGGAGGACTTTTCACCCATGGCAAAACGATAGGGTCCGTCACCCAGGGTTCTCATGATATGCAGATTCTTTTGAAGTTCCTCAAACTCCGGAGAAGTCACCATTCCGGAGTTCACGACCATCTGTTTTGAGCTTCCGTGGAATGAACTCGTCAGTGACGCCGTCCAGGAGGTGTGTTCCTTGTCCTTGGAAAGGGTAAACACGACCTGGATGTTCTTCTCGAGGCAATCCATGGCGACTTCTGAGAGAAGAGTCTTGAAGGCCTCTTCATCCGCAAGCGTCTCAAGAGCTAATCCGCGATAGAGCAGGGCGGTGATCACCTCGGGATGGATCCGCTTTGAGATCCGCTCGATCGACTTTGAAAATCGATTCGCAGCCTTAAGAGCAGGAGTGATCAAACTGGAAGGAAGGAGCCTTTCCCCTGAATAAACCTGAACATTCTCCAGCCCGCTTGAAAGAAGATGCTCAGCGAGTTCCTGCTCATTCTTGAGATACTTCTCTTTTTGACCGCGTTTCACCTTATAGAGCGGTGGCTGAGCGATGTAGAGATATCCTTTTTCAATGATCTGGTGCATCTGGCGATAAAAAAATGTCAGTAACAGGGTTCGGATATGAGAACCATCGACATCGGCATCCGTCATAATGACGATCTTGTGATAGCGAAGCTTCGCAATATCGAAGTCGTCCTTGCCAATTCCAGCACCCAGGGCAGTGATCAGCACCTTGATTTCCTCAAAGGAAAGCATCTTGTCGAAACGTGCTTTTTCAACGTTCAGGATCTTGCCCTTGAGAGGAAGGATCGCCTGATTTTTTCTCGAACGTCCCTGCTTGGCTGAACCGCCCGCACTGTCACCTTCGACGAGATAAAGCTCGCAAAGTGCGGGATCTTTCTCCTGGCAATCGGCCATTTTTCCAGGAAGTCCACTAAAGTCGAGTGCAGTTTTTCTTCGCGTCAGATCACGTGCTTTCCTTGCAGCGATTCGGGCAAGTGCGGAATCCACAGCCTTCTGGATGATCTTTTTTGCGACGCTCGGATTCTGTTCGAAGAAGGTCGTCAACTTCTCGTAAATCATCGTGTTGACGAACCCTTCAACCTCGCTGTTTCCCAGCTTGGTCTTAGTCTGCCCTTCAAATTGCGGCTCAGGGACTTTGGTACTGATGACGCAGGCGAGACCCTCACGGATATCCTCCCCAGACAAGGTCTCCTTCAGGTCCTTCCCAATCCCCGATTCAGAGGCATACTTGTTTACAACTCGGGTGAGTGCGTTTCTAAAACCAGAAACGTGAGTTCCACCTTCGATCGTATTGATGTTGTTGACGTACGAAGTGATTGTCTCCGAGTAGGAGTCATTCCACTGCATCGCAACTTCTGCCCGAAGCCACTCTCGCTCATGGCTGAAGAAGATCACCTGTTCGTGGAGCTTCTGTTTGGACTTGTTGATGTGCTCAACGAACTGGATGATTCCGCCCTCAAAATGGAATTCAAATTCCTTGACGGGCTCTTGTCGATCGTCTTTCAGAAGAATTCTCAAGCCGGGATTCAAAAATGCCAGCTCGCGAAATCGCGCAGCTAGAGTATCAATATTGAACTCAACCGTTTCGAAGATCTCTGGATCGGGTTTAAAGGTGGTCTGGGTTCCGCGCTTCTCGGTGATGCCCACTTCCTTGAGTGGATGGGCTGGCTTTCCCCTATGGTAGGCCTGTTCATATACTTTTCCACCCTGCCTCACTTCCACGTGCAGAGACTCGGAGAGCGCGTTCACGACGGCGGCTCCAACGCCGTGAAGACCTCCCGAAACCTTGTAAGCGCCGCCCTCCTCGTTGAACTTGCCTCCAGCATGAAGCTTGGTCATGACCACTTCAACCGCCGACATCCCCGAGCTGTGCATTCCGACGGGGATCCCACGTCCGTCGTCTTCGACGGTGATGCTGTTGTCCAGATGAACCGTTACGGTGATATTTTTTGCAAAGCCAGCGAGGGCTTCATCGACAGAATTATCGACGATTTCATAAACACAATGATGGAGACCGCGGACACCGGTGTCCCCTATGTACATTCCGGGCCGCTTTCTGACGGCTTCCAGCCCCTCCAGCACCTTGATCTTATCCGCAGAATATTCGGTCCCAACCTGGGTGCTGATGTTTTCTGACATAGTCTCTCTTCACCTTCTCAGAGCGGCCTGATTTTGCCGTGCTCCACCAGAAATTTACTACCTGGCAGGTCCTTGGCTTCAGTGCTGGACACGAAGACCTGCAAATCCGATTCTTCCAAGAACGCCATTAGAAACTGCCTGCGTTCAAGATCCAGCTCTGAAGAAAAATCATCCAGAAGCAGAATGGGACGGTTGCTGGTTGCCTGACGAAAACTTTCAATCTCCGTTAACTTCATGGCAAGGAGGCAGGTCCTCACTTCTCCCTGCGACCCGCTGGCCCTCAAAGAATTGCCTTGAAACTCCAAAGACCAGTCGTCCCGATGGGGACCCACCAGGGTGCTTCCCTGACGGCTCTCGGCCGGTGCCAAGCGTGCCAGCGCCTTTTGCATCCAATCCTTCAAATCTTGTAGTGAAGGGAGGGAGTAGTGTCCAGTAAAATGAAGGTGGCTCAAAGTATCGTTTTTAAAGGATAAACCACTGGAATTTTCCAACCATTTTAGGGTGTACGAGGGAACGACTGGAGATTGTCCAGGGGCGATGGACTGTGCAATTTTATCCAGTCTTGACGCATGTTTAGAGAGCCACTGGATCCGGGCGAATGCGATGTATGCCCCGGAGTTTACAAGAGGATCCGTAAACTCGCCAATAACCGAATAAAAACGACCACCTGGCTGCTTTAGCATCTGGTTTCGATGTTCCAAAACCTTCTGATAGGTCAGGAGGTGGGAGAGATACTCCGAGTTTTCGGCTGAAAGAACGCGGTCCAAATACGCTCGGCGACCGGAGGGCGCTCCTCGAATGAGTTCATGGTCACTCGGGTTGAAAGAAATGGCATGGAAGCCGAGCTCAGCCGCCCCGAATTTCATTTTGAGGTATTGGGCGACGCTGCCGATCTTCTTTTGATTAACGTGAAGAATCTTCCTTACAGGGGCGCCCGTGGCCTCGCGGAAGTGACGAATATCAATGTTGGAGCGCCAACCTTGTGAACTTTCATCCGGAACTACCAGTCCCTTGATCGACGAATCCAGAGCGTGATGATGGATCCATTCGGCGGGTTTGGCATCACGGAAGGATCTCAGTGTCGCTAGAACTCCCAAAGCTTCAAGGACCGAGGTTTTTCCCTGACCATTGGACCCAACGAACCAGTTCAAGCCTGGCGAGGGACTGAACTCAATCTGGTCCAGATTTCTAAAATGAGTGAGCTGGAGCCGTTCGACCAGCATTCGGTATGATACTCAAATTCTCATCGGCATGATGACGTAAGTATGATGTGCCTCGTCCTGGCCTCTCATGATTCCCGGACTCAGCTTATCCTTCAGGAAAAACGTCACCTCCGGAGATTTGGTTACAGCCAAACAATCCAGCAGGTACTTCGCGTTGAAACCGATTTCCAAGAGGTCTCCCTCAAACTGAACATCGAGTTCCTCACGTGCGTCCCCGACATCAGGGTTGCTCGATGTAATCACCAGGCAATGCTCACTCATGCTGAGCTTTACGCCGCGACTTTTCTCATTGGCGAGCAAACTGACCCGACGCAGAGCGGAGAGAAGCTCCTCCCGAGGAATCTTCAGGGTTTTCTCGGAGCTCTTGGGAACGACCTGACGATAATCGGGATATTCGCCCTCAATTAGTCGAATAAAGAGGAAGCTCGTACCGAGTTTGACGAAGATGTAACCACGCTCAAACGCAATTCCAATGGACGACTGTCCGAATGCGAGAATTCGGCGAAGTTCCGCGATTCCCTTTCGTGGAATGATTACTCCTCGTTTGAGTTCAGGAGGAGTTAGAAACACTTCTGCGTCCATGAACGACAGTCGATGGCCATCGGTGGCCGTCATACGCATGATATTATTCTCAAGCGCCTCGAAATAAACGCCGTTCAGGTGGTATCGAGTCGCGTCGAGGGAGACCGCGAAGTCGGTTCGATCAATCATCTCCGCCAGTGAATCAACTCTGGCATCGAAATACGTTTTTTCATCGAAAGCGGGAAGGGCAGGAAATTCGTCGGCAGCAAGACTGACAATATTGAATTTCGACTTGCCCGATAAGATTTCGACCCAGTTATTCTCCTTCTTTGAAATCACGAGGTCTCGACTGGGGAGTTCCTTGATGATGTCATGAAGTTGCTTTGCAGACAGAGTGACTTTCCCTGGTTCCTGCATTTGCACAGGAAGAGTGATTCGAATTCCAACCTCGAGATCAGTTGCAGAGAGCGATAGCTGAGAGTCTTCGATGGAGAAGAGAACATTTCCTAAAATCTGGACCGTGTTCTTTTTCTCAACAACAGACAAAGCCCTTTGAAGGGATTCCAACAAAGGATCTCGGTGAATCGTGAATTTCATAATGACCCTCTACTATGAACTTTGAGTGGGTTTGTCCACGGTCGTACTTTGATGTGTTTTCTGTTGTCAGACCTCTTGGACCACTGGGTTGTATAAGAGGGGATTATATTAAAAATACTAGTAGTTGTAGTAGGCCCTGTGGATATGTGGATAACTATCCTAAGGTGTTGTTTTTATTGTTATATTAGTATGTGAAAGTCTGTGGAATAGTGGTGTGGAAAAAGGGTTGGCTTTGGGGAAAAGTGACTGAGAAGCCTCAGGTTGGGGGTTTTCCACAGTTTCTCCACAAGGCTTTGGGGAAAAGTAAAGAAAGCCCGACAAAAGTATTTGGTCATATAGACTTTTTTCATGTCGTCCGGGGTCAGTTTTCCACAAATCCACAGGGATACTCACGAAGTAGTCGTTACGATCAATTCGTTCTTCGGATCGGAGATTGTGGAAATGTGGATAACTTATAAAAATTAATCAATATTAGATAGTTATAATAATAATGAATGTTGATAAGTGTAGAGATTTCGGTGTTCACTCATCATTTTTTTTGAGGTTATCCACACGAACTCCACAACAGCGCGGAGGTTATCCACACGGACTATGTGAAAAACCGAAAGAGTCAACTAGAGGAGATCTTGAATGTTCTCG
This sequence comes from uncultured Bacteriovorax sp., assembly GCA_964432565.1. Lineage (GTDB taxonomy): Bacteria > Bdellovibrionota > UBA1018 > UBA1018 > UBA1018 > CAIOHW01. The sequence continues at coordinate 15,477 of CAYSOA010000005.1, read as the reverse complement.
ACAGCATCACGGATGGAAGGATCTGTTTCGATTCCCTTCTCAATGGTTTCACAGGCGTAGAGGACGGTACTGTGGTCCCGTCCGCCGAAGTGTGAGCCAATTTCCTTAGTGCTGAGTGATGTGTACTTTCGGGTGAGATAAATGGCGATTTGCCTGGGTCTGGCGACTGGCCTGGCACGGCTGGCAGACTTGAGATCGTGGATTTTGAGTTGGTAGTGTTTCGCCACGGCTGCCTGGATCGCTTCTACGGTAAAAGAAGGCTCGATCTGTTCCTCAGTGAAGTTGAGGTCTTTTTTGGCCATTTCGAGAGAAATTTCAGCTCCCGTCAATGAAGCCTGGGCTTTGAGACGGATGAGGATGCCCTCAAGCTCTCTGACGTTGGATTTGACATGGGTTGCTAGAAAAGTAGCGACATCGTCGGGGAGGTACACATCATCCCGTTCGGCCTTGCCTTTGAGGATGGCAATTCGCGTTTCGATCTCCGGAGGTTGAATGTCTGCCACCAACCCACAAAGGAAACGAGTCTTCACGCGTTCCTCAAGACTTTCAATCTCCTTGGGTGGGCGGTCGCTGCTGACGACGATCTGCCTCTTGGAAGAGTGGAGGGCGTTGAAGGTATGAAAAAACTCCTCTTCGCTGTGCCCTTTGCCGGCGATGAATTGAATGTCGTCGATCAAGATCATGTCGAAGGAATTTCGATATCTGTTTCGGAACTGCGTCATCTGTTGGCGCTTCAGAGACTCGACAAGTTCATTGACGAACTGTTCGGCCGATAGATAGGCAACACGCGCGTTGGGGTTTAAGGTTTTGTAATGGTTGGCAATAGCATGAAGAAGGTGGGTCTTGCCGAGGCCTGGAGAGCCATAAAGGAACAAGGGGTTGTATTCTTGGGCTGGCTTCTCTGCAACTGCCACAGCAGAAGCCTGCGCGAACTGGTTGCTGTTGCCCACCACGAAGTTATTGAAGGTCAGACCTGAATCAATTCGGTCGTCGATTTGGCGGGAAAGGGACCGCGACCTTTCAAAATCAGAAGAGGAGGGGACGGCGATGATGGATTCAGAGAACTCCGAATCTTGAGGGAACGTTCGCGGACGTACGTCGATCTCTAGTTGGCAGGAGACTCCGGTAAGCTGACTGAATTTTGACTCAATCAGTCTTTGATAGTGGCTCAAAACCCACTTTCGGTTCCAATCATTGGGAGCTGAAAAGAGGATCAGAAGAGCTCCCGCCTCTGCCGAATGGCGAGTGCCCAGGAACTCCAGGGGGTGAATCCAAGCTTTCAGCTGCTCTGGAACGACGTCCTGCTCCAGTAGCTTCAGGGCTGACTGCCATAACTCGGGAAGCTGTGATGGGTCGATGTCGAAGGTCATCCGCATGATTCCGGTGCTCGTCACTAACACGTGGAGCCACCCTTGACAACGGAACCGCAGTTCGCGTAAACCCCAATGCTCTATGAAACGCACATATCAGCCCAGCCGTACCAAACGCCGCCGCCGCCACGGGTTTCGCGCCCGAATGGAAACCCCCGGAGGACAGGCGGTGATCAAGCGTCGTCGTGCCAAGGGACGCAAGCAATTGACGCCAAAGGTCGCCGGAAAGTAATTGTTTGTGAACCGGGTAACCGGTCCCGAAAAGCAGTCCTTTTCCCTTCCTTATTCGTTCCGACTCCATCACAGGCGCGACTTCCTCCGATTTTTCGAGGGAAGCACTGTCGCTCGCCTACGCCATTGCGTGGTCTTTCGGGTCCCTAATTCAACCGGACATTTTCGTCTCGGGATCACCTTCAAGATTCGGTGTTCGTCGGTGGAGAGGAATTCGCTTCGGCGGCGCATTCGGGAGTCTTTTCGTCACTCCCGCGTTTTGCTGGGCTCGTTCGATTATAATGTCGTTGTTCGCAGCTGGCAGCCGCCGATGAGGGTGTTCTCGAAGGACCTTTCTGACGAGTTATCGATGGCTTTGTCTGATGAGCGGTTTTCACCTGTTAGGGCCAGGTCATGAGTTTGGCGCGGATGTTGTGGCGCGGGTACCGGGTTCTGGTTTTCCCGTTTCTCCACGTTCTTTCTGGAGGGGGCACGCAGGCGAGCTGTCGTCACGTGCCGAGTTGTAGTGTCTACGCACTGCAGGTAATAGAGCGGTACGGTTGGGGTCGCGGAGCGTGGCTTGCCATGCGCCGGTTACTATCGTGCCATCCCTGGTCAAGATGATCCTCAAAGTATTGTACGGGGCGACTCTTGGAAGTTGAAGGCGAGCGAAAATTTTAGAGCAGCAGAGGGGCGAAATGGATCGTAAGACTTGGGTGGCAATTGGTCTGAGCGCGCTGATTTTTATTGGATGGCAAAAGTTTGTCCTAGAAAAGTACCAGCCCGTGACTTCTCCCACCGCTGCACAGCAGGTCACGGTGACGAGCAAGTCCGTTCCTTCCAAAGCGATGACTCCTGAAACGGAGAGTGCTCCGGTTCTACCTTCGCTTCCGTTGGAACTCTCCCAGGGCACGGTTCAGATGGGGTCCGGGTCTCGAGTCCTCGAAAAGTGGACTTATCGGCCGGTCCATTCCGAAGGAAATGGTGAGCGCGACGTAGATATGGCCTCGTTGGTTGGCCCAGCGTCCCAGTTGGATCTGACCGTGGACCTGGCTCAATATGGCCAGATGGCCTCTTTGGCGGGTTCGTATCAGAAGAGGTCTGAGAGCGAGTTTCGTTGGGCCGCAGAGAACGAGGCGGTCAAGCTCGTTCGTGACGTGCAGATTCACTCCAAAGAGGGCTACGCTGATATCACTTACACGGCAGAGTTCCGCCAGGGACGTCCGAATTTTGCATTTGTTTCGCTCGTTTCTCAGGACGCGGCGCCGTCTGGCGAGGAGCGTGATCGGCAATTGGTGTATTTTGCGGGAAAGCAGCACCATTCGGTGGCTGCCTCCGAACCCGTCGAACTGACGGATATTTTGTTGCCGGTAGAATGGATCGGCGTCGAGAACCGGTATTTCATCTTGAGCGTGATCGATCGTGCCGGCGGAGCCAAGGGACTGTTGCAGCCTCTTCCGAGCGCTCAGAATCGAATCTCGCTCGTTTATCCGGTGACCGCCGATACCATGGTGATTCCGGTCCGAGTTTATTTTGGCCCGAAGAGCGTCGACACCCTCAAGTCCGTTCATGCAAGCCTCGATCATGCGGTCGATTTTGGATGGCTGACACCGTTGGCCTACGGAATTCTTCATTTCATGAAGTGGTTGTTTTCATTCCTGGGAAATTACGGCGCCGCAATCATCTTGCTGACCGTAATCCTCAAGATCCTGCTCTATCCACTGACTTACAAGAGCATGAAGAGCATGAAGAAAATGTCGGCACTTCAGCCACAACTTCAACGCATCAGGGAAAGATTCAAGGATGACAAGGAGGCGCTGAATCGCGAGATGCTTCAGTTGATGCGCTCGAACGGGTATAATCCTGTTGCCGGCTGTCTTCCGATGCTGATTCAGATGCCGGTGTTTTTTGCGCTTTATCGGGTGCTCTACAGCTCATTCGAGCTGTATCAGTCCCCATTTGCTCTCTGGATCCAGGATCTCTCCAAGCACGATCCGTGGTATGTCACTCCTGTGATTCTTACAGGGGTCATGTTCCTGCAGCAGAAACTAACGCCAACAACGGCGACAGATCCCGCTCAGCAAAAGATGATTCAGTGGATGCCTGTCATTTTCGGAGTGTTCATGCTCGGCCTGCCTGCGGGTCTGACCCTGTACATGTTGACCAATGCCGTAGTCAGCATTGTCCAGCAGCTGATTCTGAACAAGAAGCTCGGCATTCATCCGGCTCATGCGGCCACCAAGGCGCAATAAGGAGCAGACCGCATCCGATGCGGGATTTGCTGAATATCTGAGAGAGGACACGATCGCTTCCAGAATCACGGGACCCGGTGGGGCGGTAGCGGTGGTGCGCCTGAGTGGGCCTGCCGTAAAGGTGTTATTGAAGAGCATCTGTCCTGGAGTGGAATCGTGGACTCCTCGCACCCTGTATCAGACTCGTATCCTTTCAGTGGAAGGGCGGGTTTTGGATCAGGGCTTGGCCGTATTCTTTCAGGGGCCTAACAGCTTTACTGGCGAGGATGTGGCCGAACTGCAACTGCACGGCGGTGGCTTTGTCGTGGGCGAGGTAATGCGAGACCTTCTGCGGCGAGGATGTCGCCAGGCGCTGGCCGGGGAGTTTTCGTTTCGCGCGGTTCGAAATGGCAAGATGAGCATCGATGCCGCCCAGGCGGTTCACGATCTGGTCTCAGCGGGCAGCTCTGTCGCTCATCGGATGGCCCTGGAGCGTCTGTCAGGAACCCAGGCCCGGTTTTTTGACAGGATGGCCGAGACTCTTCGAAGTACGTTGGCACTCGCTGAAGTAGGAATCGATTTTTCGGATCAGGACCTTGAAGAGCTCGAGTTGGCACGCCTCAAGGAACAGGTCAGGGCTGTGAAGGAGTCTCTCGAACAGGTAGCTGCGAGCATCGAGCGAGGCAGGCGCATTCAGGAGGGGATCTCCCTGGTGATAGCAGGGCTTCCAAATGCGGGAAAATCGACACTCTTCAATCAGTTACTGGGTGAGGATCGCAGCTTAATCTCTGATGAGCAGGGGACCACGCGCGACGTGGTGCGTGAGTCGGTCAGGGTTCGGTCGTCAACAGGGACGTCAGAGGCGCTGTTTGTTATTCATGATACGGCAGGACTTCGGGATGGCGCAGGCCATGTCGAGAGATTGGGAATCGAGCTCTCCCGAGAATCGGTATCTAATGCCGATCTCGTTCTGTACGTGGTGGATGCAGCCAATCCTCAGTACGATGAGAATCTGAAGGAGTGGAGCCGTCTGGGTGCTCCTGCGTCCAAGACCGTGCTTGTTCTGAACAAGGCCGATCTTTATTTCGGTTCGGATGCCGGAGATCGCCGAGAGGCGGATCTGTTGAAGTGGCGCCTAAATCTATCCGTTTCTGACGGTGTGGCCGTGTCGGCTTCACGACATGAGCAGGTATCTGAGCTTCTTGATCTTCTGGTCTCACGGGCAGAAAAATGGCTGCCAAGGGATGCGAAAGAGGTGGTGCTGACCAACCAGGAACAGGTAGAAGCCGCGACCAGGGCCCTGAACTCCCTGAATCGCGCCATTGCTGCCTCCGGTCACGACATCTTTGCGGCAGATCTTCGTCAGGCCTTGGATCAACTGAGTTTTTTCATTGGGCGTACGGCGGCGGACGATATTCTTGGACGAGTCTTTTCACAGTTCTGTATCGGAAAATGAATGGCCTTCGGCTATAGCCAGACTACGGAAAGTTCGTTGATTCAGGAGGTTGAGATGCTCAAGCTGGGTATTGTTGGTGCAGGACAGATGGGGTTGGGAATTGCACAAACCGCGGCTCAAAGCGGGTTCTCCGTATTTTTGTCCGATCAGAGTCTGGCTCTGGCTCAGAAGGGAAAAGATCGAATTTCTTCACAGCTCGGAAAGCTCTGCGACAAGGGCAAGATGAAGACCGAAGAGATGAGTCGTGTCCTGGAGGCCATTACTCCAGTGGGAGCGCTGGGAGAGATGAAAGAAGCCGAATTGATCGTTGAGGCGGCTTCTGAGAATCCTGAGCTGAAATTTCGACTTTTCCGCGAGTTGGACGAGGTGATCCGTCCGGACGCAATTCTTGCGTCAAATACCTCATCGATCAGTATCACCAAGATTGCAGCCCAGACGAGACGTGCCGACAGGGTGGCCGGAATTCACTTCATGAATCCTGTTCCAGTCATGAAATTGGTGGAGGGGATCCGCGGCCTTCAGACCAGTGAAGAGACGTTTGCTCGTGTTCGCGCGGTCTCCGAGCGGATGGGAAAGACGTTTATTGAGGCGCGGGATTTTCCTGGCTTTGCGGTCAACCGGATCCTGATGCCGATGATTAATGAGGCCGTATACGCTCTTTATGAGGGAGTGGCCTCGGTCGAGGATATCGACTCCGCGATGAAGCTCGGCACGAATCAGCCCATGGGCCCCCTGACACTTGCAGACTTTATTGGGCTCGATACTTGTCTTGCCATCATGAACGTCCTTCATGACGGACTGGGAGATTCGAAGTATCGTCCCTGCCCTCTGCTGAAGAATTATGTCGCCGCCGGATGGCTTGGAAGGAAGAGCGGAAAAGGGTTCTATTCTTATGACGCCCAATAATCTCAAGATTTCTCGTCACATGCCAGGTTTGCTCGAGGTGGCGGTTTCGCGACCCAAGGCTTTGAACGCGCTGAACACACAGACTCTCAACGAACTGGCTGCCGTCCTGGCGGAGGCCGCGCAGGATTCCTCTGTTCGGGTCGTGATCTTGACAGGAGAAGGGGAGAAGTCCTTCATCGCTGGAGCGGATATTGTTGAGATGCAGGGCAAGGACGTCCGGGATGCCGTGGAGTTTTCGAAGCTGGGCCATACGGTGGCTCGATTACTGGAGAGCATGCCCAAGCCAACTATTGCTGCGGTGAATGGCTTTGCCCTTGGCGGGGGCTGTGAGATGGCAATGGCCTGCGATTTTATCTTGGCGGCCGATTCGGCGTCGTTTGGCCAGCCTGAGGTGGGTCTTGGATTGATTCCCGGATTTGGAGGGACGGTGCGTCTCACCAAGCTCATTGGGATGGCTCGGGCAAAAGACCTGATCTTTTCAGGTCGTCGCGTGCGGGCGGAGGAAGCTGCCCGGATGGGTCTGGTATCTCAGGTCTTTCCTGCAGGCGAGTTTCGGGTGAAGGTTCTTGAGTTGGCCACCATGATCGCGAGGAACTCTCTCTCGGCGGTTTCATGTTCAAAGGGGTTGATTAACGAATTTTCGGAGTCTGTGGGTTTGAACTACAAGATTGATTCCGAAGCCCATGCGTTTGGGCGTCTGTTTGGCACCGCTGATCAGGTCGAGGGTGTCCAGGCCTTTGTAGAGAAACGAAAGCCCATTTTCGTTGGTGTAGAGGGAGAATAAGCCATGTCAGTTTCCGCAGTGTTCGGTTGGCCAGAGGTGGATGAGTCAAAGAAGATGGTACTCGAGCAGATCCGTGAGTTTGCTCGTGCTGAGATCGCACCGAAAGCCAAGGAGCTGGATGAGACGGGACGGTTTCCGACCGAAATCGTGCAGCAACTGGCATCCATGGGCCTGATGGGGATGATGGTTCCCGAAGAATGGGGTGGTGCCGGGATGGACACGGTTTCATACGCCATGGCGATGGAAGAAGTGTCAGCAGCTTGTGCTTCAACCGGCGTGATCATGTCCGTGAACAACTCGCTGGTTTGTGCACCAATCGCCAAATTTGGCTCGGATGAACAGAAACGGAAATACCTGACGCCGTTGGCGAAGGGAGAAAAGCTGGGCTGTTTCGCGCTTTCTGAACCTGGCCATGGAAGCGATCCGGCCGGGTTGAAGCTGCAGGCCAACCGAGTTGAAGGTGGATGGAAGCTGCGCGGAAGCAAAAACTGGATCACCAATGGCCGGGAAGCTGATTTCGCGGTCGTTTTTGCCAACCAGGATCGTGCGAAGGGCTATAAGGGGATCTGCGCGTTTATCGTGGATACCAAGAGTGCTGGGTTTCAGGTTGCGAAGCTTGAAGACAAGCTGGGAATTACCGCTTCTTCGACGGCAGCGCTCTTTTTCGATGACGTCTTTGTGCCGGAGGAGGCTTTGCTGGGCAAAGAGGGTGAGGGACTGAAGATCGCCCTGTGGACGCTGGACGGAGGCCGGATTGGTATCGCCTCACAGGCGCTAGGCATTGCCCGGTGCGCTCTAGACGCCTCAAAGCGCTTTGCGAGTGAAAGGGAGCAGTTTGGTGCTCCCATAGCAAAGTTGCAGGCCATTCAGTTTTTCATCGCAGACATGGCAACGCGGCTTCAGGGAGCGCGGCTATTGACTTGGCACGCGGCTCGAAACAAGGATTTAGGAGCAAAGTATACCAAGGAGGCTGCGATGGCGAAGCTGGCAGCTTCGGAGGCCGCCATGTGGATCGCGACGAAGGCCATCCAGGTTCATGGGGGGTACGGATTCACGAAGGAGTATGTCGTGGAGAGAAACTTCCGCGATGCGAAGATCACCGAAATCTACGAGGGGACCTCTGAGATTCAGCGGCTGGTCATCGCCGCTCAGGAATTGGCGGAGCTGAATCAGGGATGAATCCTCAGGCACCGATTCGTGTTCTTGTTGCCAAGCCTGGGCTGGATGGTCACGACCGGGGTGCCAAGGTCGTGGCTCGGGCGTTGCGGGATGCGGGCTTCGAAGTGATCTACACCGGCCTTCACCAGACTTCCGAGATGATCGTGAACGCGGCAGTGCAGGAGGATGTTCAGGTCATCGGGCTGAGCATCCTTTCAGGTGCGCACAATGTATTGGTGCCGGATATTGTCAGTCGCTTGACGGCAGCGGGACTGGGCGATGTGCTTCTCGTCGTCGGCGGTATTATACCTGACGAAGATATTCCTGCATTGCATGCGGCAGGAGTTCATATGGTTTTTACCCCCGGTACTCCTCTTCCCGAAGTGGTAGAGTATATCCGGAAGAATGCGCCTGCTCGCCAAGTTTAGGCTCGTGGGCAGCGTCCTGGGGGAGCTGAACCATGGGTCGACGTCCAAGTCTCGCGCGTAGAGGCACCAGACCGGAGTTCTTCGAGAACGCTTGGACCGAGAGTGCGCGGATTGTGTTCTCTGAGCGATATCTGCGGCGTGGTGATCAAGGGCGTACGCTGGAGTCGCCGAGCGACCTTTTCTGGAGGGTGGCCACCTCAGTCGCCTCCGTCGAGTCGGCTCATGTTCGTTCGAAGTGGCGTGATCGGTTTTTCGGCTCCATGCTGGCTGCGCGGTTTCTTCCCAACTCTCCAACTTTGATCAACGCGGGTCGGGTTGATGGGCAGCTTGCAGCTTGTTTCGTACTTCCAGTGCCCGACAGTCTCGGAGAGATCTTCGGTACTTTGAGAGATTCGGCGCTGATTCATCAGTCGGGCGGGGGGACCGGGTTTTCGTTCTCACGACTTCGCAGCAAGGGAAGCGCGGTGCGGAGTACGGGCGGTGTGGCGAGTGGACCTGTCTCGTTCGTTCGAATTTTCGACACGGCAACTGAAACGGTGAAGCAGGGGGGTGTTCGAAGGGGTGCGAATATGGCCGTTTTACGAGTCGACCATCCCGATATCCTCGAGTTCATTACATCCAAGCGGGACGGGCACTCGATCGCCAACTTCAATATCTCTATCGGGATCACCGAGGAGTTCATGAGGGCTCTTTTGACTCGGAGAGCTTTCTCGCTTCGGCGACCGGAAGACGGGCGCGAAGTGATGCAGGTTGACGCCGGGAGTATTTTTGGTGCGATGGTCGAGTGTGCGTGGAGTTGCGGGGATCCGGGAGTGGTTTTTCTGGATCGGATGAATCTGTTCAACCCCACCCCAGCGCGTGGTGCGTTTGAGGCGACAAACCCCTGCGGTGAGCAGCCCTTGCTTCCGTACGAATCCTGCAATTTGGGGTCGGTGAATCTTGCCAAGTTTCTGGACCGCGGGTCCATCGACTGGGAGTCCCTCGGGCAGGAAGTGGAGTTGGCCGTTCGTTTTCTCGACAACGTGATCGATATCAATCATTACCCCGTGAAGGAGAGTGCCAATATCACCCTGAAGAATCGAAAGATCGGTCTTGGTGTGATGGGTCTGGCTGATCTTTTGCTTCTGATGGGGATTCCTTACGATTCTGCCGAGGGCCGGCTCCTAGGGGAGAGGCTCATGTCTTTTGTCGATCGGCGGGCCAAGAGAGCCTCAGGAGCACTGGCGAAAGATCGGGGATCATTTTACCGCTTTTCTCAAAGCCTTTGGGGGCGATTAGGTTATCCGGCGCTGAGAAATGCGACCGTGAGCACGGTGGCACCAACTGGTAGCATCAGCATTCTTGCGGGCTGTTCGAGCGGGATCGAGCCGATTTTTGCGGCCGCGTTTGAGCGGCACGTTTTGGGCGGAAAGGTTCTGTCGGAAGTTCATCCCGCCGTACGACTTGCCCTAGGCCGAAGGGGTGAGCAGGGCGGGTTAGTGGACGCTGATCTGGAAAGGGCCCTGGGGCGCGCATGGTCGCCAGCGCGGCGAGTCTCCGTTGAGGGCCACATTCGAATGCAGGCGGCATTTCAACGACACTCGGACAGTGCGGTATCGAAGACGATCAATTTGCCGGAGTCGGCCACGATGGAGGATGTTCGTCGAGCGTTCCTTCTGGCTTACCAAGCCGGCTGCAAAGGAATTACCGTCTATCGGGATCACAGTCGCTCCTCTCAAGTCTTGCAGGCCACTCGTGATGAGAGCTGCGAAGTTTGCGCAGATTGATCTGTTGCGGAGGTCGGGTTACTGTCGGTCTCGTGTTTTTGGGCGGGTGTAGCTCAGTTGGCTAGAGTGCGAGCTTCCCAAGCTTGAGGTCGAGGGTTCGAGCCCCTTCACCCGCTCCATCTTGATCCCCTCTCATTTAGGCTGAGCTGTCTTGAATTACGCCGACGAGACGTGGTAATGCTGCGCCGTTTCAAATCGAGGTGCGGGTGTCCATTTCTAGAGTCTGGGATGTCATAGTGGTCGGTGGTGGTCATGCCGGATGTGAGGCGGCGCATGCTGCGGCGCGCCTAGGTTGTTCGACCCTGATGTTGACGATGAATCCGCAGCGGATTGGGTATCTGTCGTGCAACCCCGCTATGGGCGGCCTTGCCAAGGGTCAGTTAATCAAGGAAATCGATGCGTTGGGCGGACTGATGGGCCGTCAGACCGATCTTGCTGCGATTCAATGCCGTCGTCTGAACGAGAGCAAGGGGCCTGCAGTGCGGTCCTCACGAGCCCAGTGCGATAAGGCGGAGTACGCTAGCGAGATGCAGAAGACGCTCGCCGGTGTTGAGAATCTGACGATCCGGGTGGGAGAGGTCTCTGAGGTTTTGTTGCGGGGGACGAACGTTGAGGCGGTGCGGCTGGCGTGCGGAGAAGTCCTGAGTTGTCGGGCGGTGGTGATTACGTCGGGCACCTTTCTGGGAGCCGTGATGCACACGGGCGAGGTCCAGGAGGTTGGGGGCCGCGCCGGAGACGGGGCCTCCTTGGGACTGAGTCACTGGTTGCGGGCGAGCGGGTTTCGGTTGCGGCGACTAAAGACGGGAACCCCTCCTCGGTTGGATCGGGCAAGTATCGACTTTGACCAAGCAACGGCACAGCCTGGTGATGATCGCCCTCAACCCTTCTCGTTCTATGGTGCGGCTGGGTTTCCGCGGCTCCCACAGGTGGATTGTCATATCGTCTACACAAACACACAAACCCATGAAATCATTGCGAATAACTTTGGTCGCTCGCCAATGTACACGGGGGCCATTCAGGGCGTGGGTCCGCGGTACTGTCCCTCCATCGAAGATAAAGTAAAGAGGTTTAGTGACAAGCTCCGACATCAGATCTTTCTCGAGCCGGAGGGTCTTCATGTTCCTGAGATTTATGTCAATGGGATCTCAACTAGTCTGCCGCAGGAGGTTCAGGAGGAGTTCGTTCGCTCGATTGAGGGGCTTCAAGCCGCTCGGTTTCTCCGTTTCGGTTACGCCGTGGAGTATGATGCAATCGACGCTCGGGACTTGCGAGCGACTCTCGAGAGCAAGGGTGTCTCAGGGCTGTTTCTGGCCGGGCAGGTGAACGGAACGTCCGGTTATGAGGAGGCGGGAGCGCAGGGGCTGATCGCTGGAGTCAATGCTGCACTGAAGGTTCAGGGGCGCGAGGCTTTTACGCTGGCGCGGCATGAGGCCTACATTGGGGTTCTCATTGATGACCTGATTTTGCGAGGATCTGATGAGCCCTACCGGATGTTTACCTCCAGGGCCGAGTATCGGTTACTTCTGCGAGAGGATAATGCGGACCAGCGGTTGAGTCCCAAGGGTCACGCCCTCGGGTTACTCTCGGACGCCAGTTTTGAGCGTTTTCGGGCAAAGCAGGAGGCGATCGGTCGCGTTGGTGGCGCGCTGAGTGAGTTCTCTGTCAATCCTCGTCCCGATGTTCAGGCGTGGTTTGAGGGTCGTGGCTGGGGGCGCCCCTTGGACCGTCTCACAGGTGAGCAGCTTTTGCGGCGCCCCGAGATCAGTTGGTCGGAACTAGAGGAGCTTGGCCTAGAGGTAGGCGCCGAGCCGGAGGTCGCTCGCGAGCAGGTTGAGATTCAGGTCAAATACGCGGGGTATATTCGAAGAGAAGAGGAGCTCGTGGAGAGCATGAGGAAGAACGAGGGCCGTGTTTTGCCTCTGAGTCTCGATTACGAGAAGGTTCCTGGGCTTTCTACCGAGGTAAAGCAGAAGCTGAGTGAGGTTCGCCCGGAGACGTTGGGTCAGGCCTCGCGAATCTCAGGGGTTACGCCAGCGTCGGTTGCCAACCTGCTGATTTATCTCTGTACCGCCGCGAGGAGGCAAGAGCAGGATGAGCGTCGAGTTTAGGCGATTACTGGAGGGGGTTGGCTTAAGCCCCGATCAGGTGGATGCCGCCATCGGGTATCGTGAGGCGGTTCTTGCTGAAAATGAGCGGCAAAACCTCACGAGGCTTTTGTCACCCGCCGATTTTTTTCGAGGGCACGTGTTGGATGTCCTTGCCCTTCGGGATTTTCGGGTTCGGCTTGGGGATAGTCAGCGAGCAGCCATGGACCTTGGTACCGGGGCGGGTGTTCCCGGCCTTCTCTCTGCCGCATTATTTCGAGACGAGTCTTGGGTACTCGTCGACTCCGAGCTTCGAAAAACAGAGTTCCTTCGAGCAACCGCCGCCCATTTGGGGGTCGATCGGCGGGTGTCAGTAGTTCACAGCCGGGTGGAGAGGGTTTCGGCCCAGATCGTTCCCTCTACGATTGTTTCTCGGGCTGTGGGGAAAGTGGAGAAGCTCATGGGCTGGCTGGATCCCTGTTCCACGTGGAACAGTCTGATTTTGATGAAGGGGCCGCGCTGGAGCGAGGAGTGGTCCCAGTTTGGGCAGTCCCGCTGGCGGGAGAGGCTGAGACTTGGGGCAGAGTCGAGCTATTCAGTGGATGGGAGCGTCCAAAGAATGATTATCCAACTCCTGCGTGTTCCACGTGGAACATCAAAAACGTAGCTCGCGGCAAAAAAAGTGTTGAACCCACCCAAACCGCTGGCTACTCTTCGAAATTGGGAGTGGGTATTCCTCCAAAAGTTAGCTCGTGGCACCACAACCACATCGATTTCGGGGGTGAATTGCAGTTTCACCCCCGAAATCCATTTCCAAGGAAACCTATGGGCAAAATCATTGCGCTAGCAAACCAGAAGGGTGGAGTAGGGAAGACCACCACCACCGTCAATCTCGCGGCCTCCCTCGCGCTTGGGGAGCGCAAAACTCTGGTCATCGACTTCGATCCTCAGGGGAATGCATCCTCGGCACTCGGTGTTGACCGGGCCACAGTCGGTGAGCACACGATTTACCAGGCGCTGATTGGCGAGGTCGATCTCGGTTCCGCAGTCCGTCCTACCGAGATGGAGTGTCTGTCTGTTGTGCCGGCGACCGGGGATCTCGCTGGAGCGGAGATTGAACTCGTTAGCGCCTTCGCGAGAGAAAACAAACTCAAGGCGGCCCTCGCCCCCCTGAAGCAACAATACGACTATATCCTGATTGACTGTCCGCCCTCTCTTGGTCTTCTTACCATTAATGCGCTCACCGCCGCGGATAGCTTTCTAGTTCCCCTGCAGTGCGAATACTTTGCTCTCGAGGGTTTGACCCAGCTTTTGCACACCGTGTCACTCATCCGACAAAGCACCAACCCGTCGCTCGAACATGAGGGAATCATTTTGACCATGTTTGACGGTCGGAACAATCTGGCTAACGAAGTGGTGAAGGAAGTTCGGACCCACTTTGGTGAGCTCGTGTTCGAGGCGGTTGTCCCGAGAAATGTCCGACTGAGCGAGTGCTCGAGCTTCGGTAAGCCTGTGGTCCTCTACGATATCGACTCTAAAGGATGCCTCGCTTATCTCAATTTGGCCAAGGAGCTGATCGCTAAGTCACAACCGAAAAAACCGGCCCACATTGCCGTGGACGCAGCGCCGCCCATTGCGCCGGTTGCAGAAGTACAAGTCTGAGAATCTGAGGGGGGAATTCAGAAGTGGCTCAAAAAGTAGTTCTTGGAAAAGGTTTAGCGTCCCTGCTTCCGGGGGCGGCGGGCATCCCTGGGGCCATGCCCAGGTCCCCCGAAGGCTCTGCACCTACGCAGGCGAATGCATCAATGAACGCGTCTTTGCCCAATCACGAGAGACATCCCGGGATCGCGTTTCTGCCTGTCGATGAGATCGAAGTGAACGACTATCAGCCGCGTCGAAGTTTTGACGATGAGACTCTTCAAGAGCTTGCGGCTTCCATCAAGACCAGCGGGATCATTCAGCCGCTCGTTGTTCGCCGCCTCCAAAACGGCTACCAGCTCATCGCGGGAGAGCGCCGCCTGAGAGCCTCCCGCTTGGCCGGGTTAAAACAGGTGCCTGTGGTCATTCGGCGATCCACGGACAAGGAAGCTCTCGAGCTTGCACTGATCGAGAATATTCAGCGGGAGAATTTGAACTGTATTGATGAGGCGCTCGCCTATCAGCAGCTCATGACCGAGTTTAACCTGACTCAAGAGGAAGCGGCCCAGCGGGTCGGTAAGGATCGGGCTTCAGTTTCCAATACCCTTCGTCTCCTGCGCTTGCCGGAAGCGGTGATTGATGACCTCAAAAAGGGCACTCTGAGCTTCGGACACGGCAAGGCCCTACTCATGCTTGAGGACACTGACGCTCGCCTTGAGCTTCGCAAGAAAATCATTGAACAAAAATTCTCGGTTCGACAGGCCGAGAGTGAGGCTCAGGGGATGAGGTTGCGGGCTACCGGGAGTTCACCCGTACCACCCGTGGGCGCCCTCACTCAGCCCCCCGCGGACATGGTTCAGCAGAGATTTCGGACCCTGTCCCAGGAGCTCACACGGCATTGGAGCGCGAAAGTGGAGTTCAAGGGTAATCGGAAGAAAGGCCGAGTTCTGATCCATTATGACGGCGCGGAACAGCTTGAGAGAATCCTCTCGGCCATGCAAAATCCGAAGATATGGGAAAATCCTCCAATCTGACTCCTGGACTCCTTCACTCTGCCATCACCGGAATCATCGAACCGGGTTGCGAGTTCGAGGGAAAGCTCAGCTTCCTTGGTGCTGTCCGGATCAGCGGAATTTTCAGGGGTGAGATCTATACCCCAGACACCCTGATTATTGGTGAGGGTGCGAGGGTCCAGGGAAAGATTCAGGCGGGGACCGTGCTGATCAGTGGTGAAGTCAGCGGAGAAATCTGGGCTCGCTATCGAGTCGAGATCCAGAAGCCGGCTATATTTAAGGGAGACATCCACACCCCAAGCCTGCGAGTTGAGGACGGCGTGATCTTCGAGGGGAACAGTAAGATGTTTCGAGGAACCTCCACGCCGCAGTCGCCTCCCACTAATACTTGAACTTACGCCTGAAATGACCGCTTCATCCTTGACCGACCCTT
>CAYSOA010000004.1:0-103138 GCA_964432565.1 uncultured Bacteriovorax sp. | reverse complement strand
TCCGGGGTTCTTGCGCAGCAGTGCTCGGGTCTGCGGGAGGAGTGCAGCGGGGTGTCGGCTGTAGTTTTCGAGCCACTGATGAATGGGCTGCCAGCGGCGCCTGAATCGGCTCAGGGAGCCCAGTGCTGCGGGGTATTGGCAGAGTTCATTGAGGGACATGGCCATCACCATTTGCGCTTCTGGGGCGAAGGTTCGAGCCATCAGGCCTTTCTCGAGCTGAAGGGCGGTGCCGACGGCTTCACCGGGGCGTTCACCCTCAAGCAGCGCCCACGTCAGCTCTTCGAGAGCGAGCGGCGCCGAGTTCGAGGACTTTTCGATCGAACGGTACCAGCGAGCCGCATCGAGCGGGCGTCCGCCTGCGAAGGCGGTTCGTCCTGCCAGCAGCATCAGGGCGTTTCGGTGGCGTTCGGCTCCTTCCGGCAGCCGAGGTTTCGAAAGCAGCTCTTCCAGCAGTTTCGCCGCTTCGATGGGCTTCTTTTCGTTGGCCAGAAGAAAGGCGCGGCCCGCCTGGGTCTCTGCACGAGCGGCGAATCGTTCGGCAAGCAGGGCTTGGATTGCAGTAGCCCTTCTGGTGTCATCGCGCAGGGCGATCAGAAACCGGCGAAAAACGAACTCCGCGCCCTCACTCTGATGCTCGCCATCGGTCGATGAGAGCGAGGCGACGGACGTGAGAAACGTCAAAGGGAGTTCCATCGCCAGGGCAGGCTCGACTCGCTCGATGCGGTTCAGGCAGGTCATGGCCGAGAGACGGTCGGTGGGTGCCGCTTCGTTTGAGCGGAGTATCGCTCGATAGGCTGCGTGAGCAGGGCGTATGATTCCGGACTGGTGCAGGGCATTTGCGATCTGAAGTTCAGCCGACTTTCGGTCCGAGGGTGATGTCGCCCTGAGGCGAGACTGTAGCCCCAGGGCGAGGTCGATGGCCGGGGATCGAGTGGGAACGTCTCGACGGCAGTCGATGCCGGCGAAGGACCGGGGGGCGAGCAGCAGCGAGAGAACGATCAGGGATGCTCGTGCATTCTTGGTGTTCATCGATTCGATCCTCCAAAAAGGATGCTGATCCCGAAGGTCAGGGAATTCGAAAAATTGTTTCTCTGGTCGATGATCCTTCCGAGCTGCTCCTCGGTCCCTTCTTTCTGGGTGATGTTCTCCCGGTAGACGATCAGCCGGTAATCGATGCGAAAGGTCATGGAGTTCGAAAAAAAGAAACTTTGTCCGACCGATATCAGGGGGCCACCGTAGAGTCCGTTCTCGGCGCGAACGATGGCAGCGCCCAGGCCTGCGTGCATGTCGTAGTACAGTATCTTCCTGCCGAGCAGACTGAGCTTGCCATAGAGCAGGCTGGCACGGCCCTCGGTCCCGAAAAGTGCGGACGTGGGATTGGTATTGGCTTCCTTTTCCCCCTGCCGAAGCGTGACGAGGGCGGCCGATGGTGTGGCGAGAGCCTTCCATCCGAAGGCATGCAGCGAGAAGGTTTCATCGAAGTTGTAGCCGAACGAGAGCCCCGGCGTGAACGTATTGACGAATGGATCGGAGATGAGGAGGCCACCGAAAAGCGTGGTTTCGAAACGCCCTTCCTTGGTGAAGAGGCGATTCTGGACGACGCCCATTTCTTTTTCGTTTCCCTGCGCCCAGTAGCGCTGCTTGATGCGTTCGAGCTCCTCTGCTTCGGGTGAGAGGTCTTCGTGGCTTGTTTCTGGCGTTCCCGTGGGGGGGGGCTCGTCGCCCAAGGCCGGAACGGCGGGTATCACTAGTGTGAGCAGTAGGGCCATTTTGATGCTGAGAGCGGTATTCATCATGGTCATTTCCCGAGTGATTTGAAGATGAACGGGTAGGTGACGGCGACTTCAATTCCGCCCTTGGGTTGCGGGAACTTCCAGGCCACGAGGCGTGAAAGAACGCAGTCGTCGAGTCGCTGGTCCGGAACACTGGAGGTGCGTACTCCCGAGCTTCGGACGGCACCCTGACGGCCGATCGTGAACTCGACGACGAGCTTTCCTTCGAGATCCGGCGAGCGAATCATGGCTGTTTCGTAGCAGTAGCGAATCTCCTTCATGTGCTTATGGATC
Source organism: uncultured Bacteriovorax sp. (assembly GCA_964432565.1). GTDB lineage: Bacteria > Bdellovibrionota > UBA1018 > UBA1018 > UBA1018 > CAIOHW01. The sequence continues at coordinate 101,072 of CAYSOA010000004.1, read as the reverse complement.
ACCTGACCCACCTCGTCTCGGGTCAGGCCCTCCTCGACGGTGGCGGCAAGAGAGTCGAGGTCGACCCAGTTGCGTCCCGCCGTGCCGCCGCTCGAGCCAGCGCTTCCGAGCGAGCCCGAGTAGCCGGACTTTCCGAGAGCAGAAAGGCCCAGCGAGGGGGCGGACGCCATATTGCCGAAGTTGGCCGCGTATTTTTCACTGAATCGTCCTGACAGGGTGCTGGCGGGAGATCGAGAAAGCCAGCGGGAGCGCGAACCGGAGACGAGTGCTCGCAGCCTGGATGCCACGCCACCGGAGCCGCCCCTTGCCTTGGGTTTTGCCGCAGCCTGGGCCAACTTCGAGAGGTCGACGACCTGAACGGGGGCGCGGGTGATGAGCTCGCGACTGCCCGGGCGAATCAGGGGAAGGATGAGGAGGGCCGCACCCAGGAGTGCGACGCTGCGAATCGCCGATCTGCGAAACTGGGTTTCGTGGAGGCTCGAGCCCAGCTCTTCATTGGTCGTGACGCTCGAAAAGCCCGCCGCGTTTTCGCGATAGATCGCGATTCGTCCTGATGTTCCTAGCGGAAATTCGGCGAGCAGGCCGTCTCCGGCGGAGGCACTTCCGGTGACGGCCTGCTCGACGCGCAGGGACGAGCGCGTGTCCGTGAGTCGCAGCCGCTCCGGCGTTTTGAGGAATTCGAGCACCCATCGGAGGGGGTGACCGACGGATAGGGGGGTATTCGTATCCCACAGTTCACTGAGGGTTCCTCCGGCAGCGTGGATGCGAACGATCAGAGGGCGATCGGGCGAAGCGTTCATGATCCGCCTCCTTCGTGCTCGAGTGCACGTTCGCGAAGGGTTTCTTCAATTTCGGACTGAAAGCTGAGTCGTCGATGGTAGAGGTGCGCGCGGCGACTGCGGCGCTCCTTTTCAGACAGGGCCTGCAGGGAGTCGTAGGGCTTTCGGTTGACGCCCTCGACCACTGCGTCCTCGAAATCGATGACCTTTTCTCGCGAGCCGGCAACCGCCTGAGGGGAGAGGATCAGTGCCAGAACTAGAATCGTCGGGGTGAGAGAAGAAAGCATGGTCACCTCTTAATTGTTAATTAAAACTAACAAAAAGAGGCTTTGCAAACAAAAAGAGTCGGGTATTGGGGTTAGGCTAACTGCCTGATGAGATTGAAGAACTCGGGTGGCCAGTTCAAGGGGGGCTCACCGAAGAGGCCAAGTCTCGATTAAACCACACCTTTCCGCTCGCCTTCATTTTGAGAAAGTCGGGTGTCGAGGGGTGACCGGGCTTCGGCGCATAGAAATGCGACGATCTCTCGTGAGCATTTCGCCAGACCATGAGGTAGCTGAGCGAGGATGTGTCGAGCGTGTCGAGGACCAGCCGGGTCCACCAGTTCTTGTCGGTGATTCCTTCAAGTCCTGTCTCGGTGATCGCGGCGAGCTTGTTTCGGGCGTTGGCGAACGAGGTGATCTGGCGAACTTTTCTGCGAACCGCTGATCGGTTGATGAATCCCAGCGTGTCACGCCCCACGTCACCGTACATGTCGAGTCCCACCACATCGATCAGGTCATCCCCCGGGTATCCCTCGAAGGGGCGAAAAAACTGCCAGACCGGAGTCGCGTCGGGTGAGTAGGCGATCAACAGGGAGTCGAGGTTCCACTCTTTGACGAGATAGTCGACGGTGTACCGAAACACTGCGGCGAAGTCGTCCGCGCTTCCGTGCTTCAGGCACCACCAGAACCAATAGCCATTGTGCTCGTGAAAGGGGCGAAAAATGATCGGAATTCTGCGGCCGCGCGAGTCGCGAAGCGAATCCAGAAAGGCGCCCGCCCGATCCAGCAGCGACCGGAAGGCGAGATGGTGTGGCCCACCCGGCAGAATGGTTCCCAGAGCGCGGGTGGTGTCGGAGTAGGATCCCCCGGTAACCGGGTTGGGCATGTGCCAGCTGATCGTATTCACGCCGCCCCGTTCATGTGCAGCGACGATATGCCGTCGTAGGTCATCTGAAAGGTCCAGTAGATCCCAGCCGTAAACAGCGGGGTAGTCGCCGCTGACAGTCAGAACATCCGACGCGTAGGTGCCCTCGGGCTGACTGTCATGCCAGCCAAAGCTGCCTTCCCAGGTGGCGTTCTGGTGGCCAAAGAGAAGCGCCTTTCCCTGAATGGATTTCAGCTTTTCGTGAAGTGCCCGAGTCTCGGGTGACCAGTGAGCGGTGCGTGTGCCCTGAGCGTGATGAGGTCTGACTGAATTCGCGGCGTCGCCGGATGGACTGACGATGGCGACGGCCAATAGGATCCAGAGCTGACTGGGCTTCATGCTGTCTGTCGTCTCAACTGCCCATCCGAAAATCAAGAGCCGCGGCAGTGATGCGATTTCGCTTCTGTCACTGATTGGCCGCTGTGACCGTCGGCTTCACTTTCTCCCACTCGCTGGAGGCGGCATGCTTCGCGCCCGAATTCCAGAGAATCCAACCCAGCCAAAGCGCCTGCTGCGTTTCAGAAAGCGTTGCGGCGTTTTCGAAGAACCACCGTTTGCGGGCCCTGCTGATCGGCATCGTCGTGGTGAGCTGCGGGTTGCCGGCGATGAATGCCTCTCCCGCGGCGACCGACTGAGCCAGCGCGGACGAGCGTTGATCAGCAATCTGGCGTAGTTCGCTTGCACGAGCTTCGATCTCCGATCGGACTGCTGCGGGCAGGTTTTCGATTCGGCCGATGTCCTCGCTGAAGTCCTGCATGGCGGCGGCGTGCTGCTGGAGCGCTGAAACCTGAATCTCAAAAATCGGAATCTGCAGGGCTGCTCTGATCGTGTTTTCGAATTCCCGAATCACATCCATTCGATGAACGAGGTGGGCCTCGCTTTTCTGGGTGGCACTCAGCGGCGACTGACGGCGGATCTGCTCACGGCTGCTCTGGAGTGCCGCTTCGAGTCCCTCAATGGCCGGCGCAAGCGCTTCCCACTGGATGATCGGAAGAAGGTCGTTCCAGCCCTTTGATGACAGCCGAATCAACAGGTTGCGATCGCGATAGCCCAACTTCTTCTGGTGGGTCAGCAGTGGCAGCACGGAGAGCAATTGTTCGGTTCCGGTAGATTTCGAAATCCTGCGCAGCTCAGCGACGAGATTTGAGGTCCTCGGTGCATTGCGTGAGCGCATCCACTGCGAAAACTGGGCGCAGATCGACACCTTCGGATCACACTGCGTTCGCAAGATTTCAGAAAGGGCCGTCCAGTTCTCAGAGGCATAGGCAAGAAGAAGCAGGGCGGGCGCCCGTGATTCCGGATTTGAGGCCTTTTGAAGCATCTCCAGTGCATTGGCAGGATTTCCGTTCAGGTCCAGCTCTCGTGCCCGATCGATGAGTGCGGCGTCTCGAACCTCCTGCGGAGCGTCCCCGCGTGCCAGCAGGCGATCGCGCGCAAGGCGGGCGTTTCCTGGATCGACTGTGTGGTTCATGAGCAGAACATCGAGGCGAAGGGTTGCCTGAGTGATTATCTGGGTGGCGCTTGCGTTTGACGAGAGGGCGCGCCTTCTCTGGAGCTCCCCGATTCTTTTTTTCAGGGACGGCAGGTCACCCGAAAAGAACTCACTGTCCAGCAGCAGGGCGAGGGCCCCGCCGGCGTCCGTTGAGTCTGGGGCGGTGTCGATGACCGACTCGAGTGCGAGATGGGATTCTGATCGTCGTCCGAGTCGATAGAGGATCTTGGCTCGCTCGAAGCGCAGCATCGTGATGAATTCGCCGTTCTTGTCGTGTGAGAGATGCATGTCGATCCATGCCAGAAGCTCGAGGATGCGCGGGTCGGAGTCGAGCTCCCGATCGAAGGCCGCCAGGGTGATCTTCTCAGGCATGACGCCTTCCTGCTTCAGCTTTTCGAGGCGAGAGCGAATCGATCCGAGGCTCGATCGGATCACGGCGGCATTGCTCCATTCCTGAGAGTCAACGATGGCTCGATACAGCGGAATGGCACGATCGAGCTCATTCAGGGCCACGAATGCCTCGGCGAGATTCAGGCGTGCCTGAAAGTTTCTGGGATCCGAAGCCGGAGTGATCTCGAGAAAACGCTCATAGGCGGCCCCCAGCCTTTCAATCCATGGTTTGGATTTTTCTACCGAGGCGCCGGAATTCCTCGATAGAAGCTCGTGAAGCTCGGTCGCGACCTTCGAATATAGCCTGCGATGGCCCTCGAGTGCGGAATTCTTCGCGGTTCGAGCCACCTCGGGAAGCGGCGCAAGAAGCGTTACGAAGTCGCGGCGACCATGGGCATATTCTCGAAGCAGGAGGTCGATTTCTGCACTGGCGCCGGACTCGGGAAGGTGCTGCCAGGCAAGCGCGCCCCACTGGGCAAGAAGCCGCGACTGATCATGTGCGCGCAGCAGCTTGGCCAGGCGAAGCGCCATGGCGGGCATCCGTGAACCGGGGGATAGCGACTGAAATGTTTTGAAAATCTCCTGGGCCGAGGGCGGATTGGCCATCTTTTCGACACGATCCGCCTCGAAGGTGGCAACGTCGAGCAGGGTGTTTTCAAGAAGGGCCTCATCACTCGAGCTCAGTCGGCTCTCCTGCCTTCTGTGGCGAAGGGCTTCGACGTTTCGGCGCGCATAATCGATCGCCGAGGGAATGTCTTCGCGATTGAACGCCGCCCAGGCCATTTGGTGCAGGGCGAAAGGATGAAATGGGGATTCCGGCCGTGAGGCCAGGGGCGTGAGCACGGCGAGGGCGCGTGCGTGATCGCCCCGTTCGGCGGCATAGCCGGCAAGCGCCATTCGGGCGGATTCAGACTCCGGAGACTCGGGGTATTTTTGGATCAGACGGACGAAATCCTTCTCGGCCAGGGCGTGCGCCGTGAGGTCGGCATGGGCCCTGGCGCGCCACGAAAGAACCCGGGGTACCTGTTCGGATTCTGGAAAACGGCGTAGCACCTCGTCGAACGTGCGAATCGCTTCGGAGAGTGACCTTCGATAGGAGGACTCATCGCGGCTGTGCTGGCCGAGGCGAAACTCGATCTGGGCGCGTTGTTGTCGCAGGTCGCCCAGTTTTGCGAGAAGCATCTCTTCACGGTCCGTGTTCCGGTAGCGCGTCAAGAGTGTTTCGATCTGCTCGATGGCTCGCCTCTGAGATTCGAGGGCGGCTCGATCGACGAGCCGATCGATTTTTTCGCGTTCCGCATTCGAAACGTTTCGAAGCGTCATCTCGTCGCTGGAGCCTGCGCACACACTGATGGGCGAGAGAATCAGGCAGAGGCTCAGGCTGAGGACCAGCCTCAGGAGCGTGGGATGCGTCATGGCTGCACCACCGCCAGCTTGAGGTCTGAGAAGCCCTGACCTGCGGCCGTCGCCATCAGAGTTTCGAGCGTCTCGAAGGGGACTCGGGCATCCGCAACCAGAATCAACTTGCCCTGAGATGCCTCTCCGAGGGCGGCAAGTTTCTCCGAAAGCGCCCTTCCCAACGGCTCGAGGCGCGTTGCACCTTCAAGCTCGAAGTGTTTCAGGGGAAGAACGGGAGTGCCATCGAGCTGAACCGAGTTTTCGGAGACTTCCAGCGCGATTCTGGATTCGGCTGTATCCGATCTCTGGGCGACAGGCAGCTCGAGCCCACGACTCGGTTGCACTTCGAGGGCGCCGACCGAATACGATTTCAAGAGGAAGACCAGCAGGATCGTAAAGATATCGGCCATCGATGTGATCTGCAGGCTCATTTCGGTCGACTGCGGCTTATTCTTCTTCTTCAGAAATCGCTTCATTGTCGACCTCCCGAAAGGCCCAGCGCTACTGCCGGAAAAATCGTGCGTGCCTCGTCCATGCCTCGAATCACCTCTCGGTAAGGCAGGCGAGGGCCGGCTGAGAGAACCATTCCCTCTAAACCCGGATATTTCGCCTTCAGAGCCTGTAGTTCGGTGCGAAGCGAGTCCCGGGCGATCCTTCTCTTTTCAGTTCGCTTTCCTGAGATCTCGAGCTCCACCCGGTCGTCCTCCAGAATTTTCACCGACAAGGTGAGGCTCTGGGGTCGTTCCTCGCTTCCGTCCGCTGTTTGGGAACTCTGTGGTGCGGCGACGGCCGTGTCGAGTGCCCCATAGGACACGAAGGAGGATGAAAGCAGGAGGAAGGCGATGATGACCGTGAGACAGTCGATGATGCTTGCGAGGTTCAGTTCGAAGTCCTGACCATCGCTTCCTGAACCGGGCGACATCATGCGGCCTCCCGAACTTCGCTCTGCACCCGATAATAGCGCTGCTTGAGAAGATCGAGGATGCGAACTGCGCCTTGTTCGACCTCGGCCATGACCCGATTGCTCTGGCTCATGAGGAAACTGAAGGCCACCATGCAGGGAATCGCAACGGCAAGTCCCATCATCGTGGCATTCATTGCCGTGGAGATGCCGGCAGCAAGGAGTGCCGACTTCTGCTGTGGGTCGGCAGCACCGACTGCCTCAAACGAACTGATCAAGCCGGCGATCGTTCCGAAAAGACCGAGAAGCGTTGCGACATTGGCGATGGTCGAGAGAAAGGCAGTTCGCCTTTGAATCGACTGCTGCGCCTCATGGATGCTGATCTCGAGAGCGCTCTCGATGAGGGCTTCGGGCTGCTGAGCCCTCAAAAGGGCCTGTTTGACGACGACGGCAACGGGCTTCTGCCCCTGTTGCTCGCAGTGGGACAAGGCCCCCTGGACGTTTCCATCAATGACGTGGCGACCGATTTGATCGAAGAAGCCGTGTGTGTCCTTCATCGGATAGCTTCGGTACAGCGTTTGGAACCTTTCGATCACGATGGCTACGGCAAATGCGGCGGCGAGCAGGATGGGGGCGACGTGCATCCAGTGGTCTTTGAGGAAGGTGAGGAAGTCCATGTTCATTCTCCTTTTTGGTTATTTGAGGTTCTTGGGCTGGTAGTCGATGACGATCCGATCCGTGGAGACGAGCGAAAGCACCAGATCAAGGTCCGTGATCCGGAGCGTGGTTCCTTCGATCGAAAACTGCTCGTCTGAAATCAGCGTGCGGGTTTCGTCGTTATGGCGAACCCAGATCATCAATTCTTCGAGTGAGCTGGGTTCTCGTTGCAGCTTGAACGTTGCCTTTTTGGAGACGATCGTGCGGCCGATGGTTTCGAGAATGGGCGTGTAGTCGGATTCGGCGATATTCAGGGCCAGCGAGCCGTTGTTCACGCGTTCGACCAGTTCGAGGTAGCGGTCACCCCGGTCGACGGCCCAGTTTTTAAGCGCCCCGACAGCCGAGTCCTCGCTGACTCGGCCCTCCTGAAGCTGCTGGATCGCCGCGGCCGAGGTGGGGATGATGGCGGCAACGAAGTAATTGGGCTGGGGCTGGGTGCCTTCGTCCAGCTCGGTGAAGAACGTGTCGAGCTGCTGTTTTGCAGAGGCGACCGACAGCAGGGGGGCGGACTCTGCCGGACAGTAAGAAACACGGTAGCTGAACCCGTCGATCACCTTTTCGGGACAGCGACTGGAGAGGGTCGGACAGCTGGTCGTCACCCGTGAGTCACCGGGATTGAGTTCGGCAAGGCGCTCCTGGTCGCACTGATAGTGAGTCTGTGGGGTGGTTCCGGGAGTGGCAAGCGAGAGATCCATCGACTGATCGTCCTCATCGCTCATGAACAGGATGCCGCGTAGGGATCCCGGACGAAAGAAGCGGGTTTCGGTGCTCTCGTTGTCGGCCAGAAGCTGCAGTACCGAGCTGATGCCGCGTTCAGAACCCTGGCCCGAACTGCCGACGCTGGCATTGACGAGAAACCTTTCAACCAATGCATCCACCCACGCCTCATCTGCGGGCACGCCTGTTGGCGGCTGGGTTTCGAGGATCGGACTTTGAGTGTGCAGGACGTCGACCTGGGTCGTATTGATGCAGGAAGTGACGCTCGATTCTCCAGCTCCGGAATCGGGGCTCACGCAGGGGCGCAGTCCATCTGCTTCGGCCGTAGCGGGGAGAATTTGGTCTCTCGAGGAGCAGAGAGACGTGCCCTTGAGAAAGTAGGGCAGAAGCTCGGAGCAGAGCGTGGTCATCGGACCATCATGAATTCCAGGGATGAGTCGTGCCCAGTTCGAGCCCCAGACGGGCGAGATATCGCCATAACGAACTCCGTTGGGAAAGGTCTTCGTGGCGTTGTCCCAAAGGTTCGGGATCCGCTCAGGATTGACGAAATCCACCGAACGCTGGGCGATATGATTCGACCTCCAGCCGACGGTTCCGGGGATCACGGTATTCAGGTAGCCGTCGAATGCGGCGTGGGCGAGGTAGGTGTCGGTCGTGATCACGGCCAGACGGATGTCCCAGGTGGGTTTGAGATAGGCGCGGGCGAAGGCAGAAAATCCATCGCGCAGCTTCTTCTGGCTGACATCCATGCTGGCCGAGTTGTCGACCACCCAGAGCAGATCAATGGAGGTGTTGACCTCCTGGCTGGTCGAAAAGACTTCGAGCTGCTGTTTGTAACGAAAGCTTCCCGGAAGCTGCTCGGTACAGCCGGAGAGGGAGAGGAGCGCGAAGCTGCCGGCGAGCGCAAGGCTTCGAATTCCGGTAAGACCCGAGAGCACTCGTAGTGGGCGTGCGCGCTTCATCAGTGACGGTCTCCACGTTGGGCGACTCGCGGGGAGGGGGTGCAATCCGAGCCGACCTCACGGGTCTTCCAGTGGTCAATGGCCGCAGGAGCCCTTTCGCGTTCGAGACGGGCGAGCTCTCGCTGAACCTCGGGAGAAAGTTGTGCGGTAATGTCCGACTCTTCGTTCTCGGCCTGGTCCTCGGCCGACTCTCCAAAGAGGGCAGAGTCGAAATCCTCCTGGACCACGACGCAGGGGGCGCAGTCGATGGCCTTCTCGGAGCAGTAGCTCGCCTTCAGGGTGCTGTCGGGACGAATTCTGCCCGAGCCTCCGCGGATGCGGACGTGATCCCTTCTTTTCGAATCCTTCTCGAAGGAGAGAGCATGGCCTTCGGCACGGACGCAGAGCCGTGACGAAGACCACTTGGGAAACCGCTCGCGAAGGGCCGAGAGATCGAGAAGGTGATCGCGTTCGCCGAAGGACTCCCTTTGCGCTGCGCTGAGGCTTCGGGTGATTTCAAAGGACGCGGCCCAGCAGGAGGACCGGGGAGGGATGCTGCTTGTCGCAGGCTTGGTCGGTTCGGTCCCGCGCTCTTTTGAAGCAACCGACGAAGGTCGAACGGTCTCCGACTCGCCGACTTCGCGGGTCTGAGAGGGCCGATCCTCGCCGGAGAGGTCGGCAACCGGTAGATCAACCGCCTCGGTGGGGGTGGTGGAGGGTTCCGAAGGCTCCTTTTGTGAGCTTTTGAGAAAGATGCCCACGACGATGACAGCAGCAGCGAGGGGGAGGAAGCGTTTCATAGCGAGCACCTTTCTTAAAGTTAAGATAACTTTACAAAGTGCAGTAAAGCAAACAAAAAGAGTCGGGTATGGGAACCCGCTGAATTCATGGTGTTATTTTCAGTTCGTCTTGAGGCTGGAGCGGCTCAGCTCAGCTCGCTACGAGCGAAGCCAGCTCAGAATGGGGCCCCGAGTCTGGGTCAGGCCCTTGTAGGCGAGGCTTTGTGGTGTCATCGACTCGAGGGCGGCCTGAAGTGCCGCATTGCGCCCGGGGTCGTTCTTCACCGCCAGTCCGTCGAGAAAATAGGTGCGAATCGTGAAGACGAAGGCATCGAACTCAGGAAAGCCCCAAAGGACCTGACGTTCGACCCGAATGAAGAGCGGTGCCTGCGATTCGGGAAGAACTTCGGGAAAACGAATCTTCGGACGGGAGTCGAGTGTCGGCTCGAAACTTCGTCCGGCCCAGATGGCGGGGTCGATTCCCTCGGGGGTTTCGGGATGGTGGTTCAAGCGGCTGTCGGTGGCGATTCCCCAGGCGAAGCGTACGTAGGGACCTTTTGCGATCATGGCGTCGATGAGTTGCGGAGAGCTGGCGTTGATCTTCTCGATGCCGGCGACAGGCTTGTGGATCGCAATGAAGTCTCGACCGATCTTCTCTTCAGCTCCCCAGTGATTGGCGCTGAACAGGCTGATGGCGACCAGAAAATTCGACCCGCTCGTCTTCTGGACGACGGCAATGTCTTCAGGGACGTGCGAAGCCCAGGCGTCAAGGGGCGAGGCAACCCCGGCAAGTCTCGGCTGAAAGTCCGCCGCGAATCGCTCGGGCCACTCCTGTTTGAGGCGTCCCTCGATCCAGCTGCAGACTGCGGCCTCGAGATCGGGATTCAGCCCCTCGGCACGAAAGTATTTCGAGAGCCGCTCGGATCGGCCCTCTTTCTTGTTCGCAAGGTAAAGCTCTGCGTGTTCATCGAATTGGAACACGCACTGGTCGAGCCTGCCGGCACCCAAGTCCGAGCCGAAGGGTCGAAGGCCCGGGGCCACCTCATACGCGCCTTTTTCAAAGGGAAAATACATGCGTGCGTTCGGCGTAGCAGAACTCGAAACAGGAATCGAGGCCGATCGAGTCAGCGCAGCCGCTACCTTCGACTGCTGCTGACCTTCTGCAGGTGGTTCAGGCAGGCGTTGAGCTGCTGGTTGGCGACGCTGGCTTTCTTTTCGGCCTCCCGGGCCCGCTGATCGAGTTCTACGATCCTGGCACTCGTTTTCGAATCGAGGCTTCGGAGGTCGGCGGTCAGTCGCTTGATCTCGACATCGCACTTCGAGGATTGTGCTGAGAGCTCCTTGTCGCAGCTTCCCCCCTTTCTCCTGCCCTCCGCCTGGGGCACCAGCAGGAGGGCGACCACCAGCCAGCCACTCAGGGTCACAGCGGTCAGGACGAAATTTCGGATCATTTCGTACTCCTTTCGAAACGAGAGAGTAATTTTTCTCAGGGTAGCCGAGACGCCGGAGGCTGCCGACTGTAACTTTCAGGCAGGGTCAGTTGGGACGCAGTCTTCGCAAAAGCCAGTACGCTGGCAATCCCGTCAGGATGAAGAGCAGCCCAAACAGGCTTTGCTTCGGAAGTTCGATCACCGAATTCACGAGCAGCGCGGTGGCGAGGATGCAAAAGAGAACGGGGAGCACCGGATAGAAGGGCACGCGGTAAGGGCGGGCGAGCTGCGGAAGCCTGCGACGAAGCAGAATGACTGCAAATCCGCAAAGAGCATAGAAGATCCAGGAGGAGAATACGACCCAGTCGGTGAGCATTTCGAAGGTGCCCGAGAGGGCAAGCAGGCACGCCCAGGCGCCCTGAATCAGCACCGAAGTCACTGGAACCTGGGATGCGGAGTGGATTTTCCCGATGACTGCGGGAGCCAGACCCTCGCGTGCCATGGCGTAGGGAACGCGGGCACCCGTCAGCACCGAACCATTCATGGCACCGACTGCACTGATGACAAAAGCGACGGAAAGAAAGATCACTCCGGCCGGACCCATGAAGGTCTCTGCAGCTCGCGCCGCAACCGAGAGATCGCCGGGATCGAGGATGGTTTCAAACGGCAAAGCATAAAAGTAGCCGATGTTGGCGATGCCATAGATGGCGAGAATGGCCAGCGTCCCACCGATTAGTGCGATGGGCAGGCTGCGCTCTGGCCTCCGAACTTCTCCTGCCGCCATCGGTAGGTTGTTCCAGCCATCGAATGCCCACAGAGCCGCGATCATCGCCATGCCGAAGCTGCTCCAAGTCGCATCGCGACCGAGAGAACCCACTGGAGCGGTCAACCGACTCCAGTCGCCGCCTCCCGACCAGGCGAGAGCCGCGAGGGCTAGTCCCACCACGAGACCCATCTTCAGTAGGGTCAGGGACGTCTGCACTCGACCACCCAAGGTCACCGCCAGGCAGTTGAGCCCGGAAAATAGAAGAATGAATCCAACGGCCAGTGCCTTCTGCGCGCCGAGCGAAAGCGGCCAGATCCCCACAGCGAAGGTGGCCGCCCCTACGGCGTAGGCTGCGATCGTTCCCGGTCCGCCGATCCAGAATCGCTGCCAGCCGTAGAGGAATGCGACGCCCTTTCCGTAGCTTTTCTTGAGGTAGACGAACTCGCCGCCTGCATCAGGCAGCATGGCTCCCAGTTCCGAATAGACGAGGGCCCCCATGAGTGAAAGCGCACCTGCCGCCGTCCAGGCCAGAAGTACCAGAAGAGGGGACCCCAGAAGCTGAGCCATGGGAGTCGTCTTGAGGAACACTCCGGTACCAATCACGGTCCCGACCACGAGGGCCGAGGCGTCTAAGCTTCCAAGGGCGCGTTTCAGTTCCAGGGGCTTCATCTGGGGGGTACCGTCAGTCCATCAAGCCGTTCGGCGGATCTCACCGCTTTGCAGCTTCTGAGCATACTCCCTCAGTTGCTGCCTGACCTTCGGCAGAAGCAGGTAGCAGGCCAGCATGTTTGGCAGCGCCAGAAGGCCATAAACGGCGTCAGACAAATTCAGGACGATCGTCAGCTTCGCGATCGCACCCACGAAAATGAAGGCGATAAAAACGTAGCGATACGCCTTCAGCCACTTTTCCCCGAAGAGAAAGGTGACCCCCTGTTCGCCGTAATAGCTCCACGAAATGAGCGTCGAGAACGCAAAAAGCGTGACGGTCGCCGTAACGATCCATCGGCCCGCAGGTCCCATGACCGACTCGAAGGCGTAAGCTGTCATTTCGGAACCAGCCTGCACACCATCCGCGCTCCATGCTCCGGTCAGCAGAAGGGCGACCGCAGTGATCGTGCAGACGACGATGGTATCAATGAAGGGCTCGAGAAGTGCCACGATTCCCTCTTGCACAGGGGTCGACTTGGCGGCGGAGTGGGCCATCGCCGAGGAGCCCATTCCTGCTTCGTTCGAAAATGTCGCGCGGCGAATGCCCATGACGATCACGTCCTTGAAGGCCGCTCCGGCAAAGCCTCCCACTGCTGCCGTTCCGGCGAATGCACTCGAGAAGATCTGGACGAACATGGAAGGAACCAGGGAGAGATGGGAGAGAATGATCCACAGAGCGCCGAAGAGATAGAGTCCCACCATGGTGGGGACGAGCTTTTCGGTGACCTTGCCGATTCGCTTGATGCCTCCGATCAGAATGAGGTAGGCCCCGACACAAAAAGTCAGGCCCGATGCCCATTCCGGAATTCCTGCAGACGTCCGCATGACTGCCGCCATCTGGTTGGCCTGAAACATGTTTCCTGCACCAAACGACGAAAGCACTACGAAAAAGGCGTAGAACCAGGCGACCGGATAGAAGTTCTTCGACAACGCATTTTTGATCACGAACATGGGGCCGCCGTGAACGGTTCCGTTTTCGGAAATGTCGCGATAGTTCAGCGAGAGCGTCACTTCGGTGAACTTCGTGCACATGCCGATGAACCCGGCCACCCAGAGCCAGAAGATGGCACCGGGACCACCCAGCGAAATGGCAACTGCGACGCCCGCAATGTTACCGAGACCGACAGTTGCTGAAAGTGCGGCGGTCAGAGCCTGGAAGTGCGAGATTTCTCCCTGGTCTTCGGGCTTGTCGAACTTGCCGAAGGCCACCTCCCAGGCGTGCTTGAAGAAGCGAAGCTGCGGAAAGCCGAAATAGAGGGTGAAGAGAATTCCTGAGCCCACTAGAAGCACGACCAAGGGAATGCCCCAAACGAGGCCGACAAAATCACCCGTCCACTGTTCGATTTGCTGAATCATCCGCTCAAGTGACCATGAGTACGGCGATTCCGCAAACCGGGAATGGTGCAAACAGGTAAAAAAACCAGCAAAAAAGTTAAAGGTGAATCTGGCGCTTGTTTACGGCAAGCGCGGCTTCCTTCATCACTTCTGCAAGCGACGGATGGGCATGCGAGCTCTGCGCGATGTCCTCGGAAGTGGCTCCGAATTCCATCATCGCCACGCCTTCGGCAATCAAATCTCCAGCGCGGGCGCCGACGATGTGAATGCCGAGCACGCGGTCCGTCTGGGCGTGCGACACGATCTTCACCATGCCTTCGGCTTCTTCCATCGCCTTGGCGCGCCCGTTGGCCATGTAGGGGAAGGTGCCCACCTTGTACGGAACGCCGCGCTCCTTCACTTCCTCTTCAGTCCATCCGACCGAAGCGAGCTCGGGATGCGTGTAGATGACGTTCGGAATGGCCTGGTAGTTCACATGGCCCTGCTTGCCGGCAAGGTATTCTACTGCGGCAATGCCTTCTTCTTCGGCCTTGTGCGCAAGCATGGCGCCCACGATCAGGTCGCCCACGGCGTACACGCCCTCGGCGGAAGTTTCATAGTGGTCGTTCACGGGCACCCGCCCCTGCGGGTCGCGCTCGATGCCCAGAGTCTCGAGGCCGAGCCCCTCGGAGTAGGGCCTGCGGCCGGTCGAGACGAGAACCTTGTCGGCTTCGAGCTGGACCTTCTGCCCGGTCTTGCGTTCCTCGACCTCGACCATGAGCCAGTCGCCCTTTTTAGAAGCGCCCAGGCATTTGTGGCCAAGCTTGAATTCGATGCCCTGTTTGATGAGGGACTTCATGAGCTCATTCGAGATCTGGCGATCGGATCCGCCCGCAATCCATTCGTTGAACTCCACGACCGTAACCTTCGATCCGAGGCGTGCCCAGACGGAACCCATCTCGAGCCCGATCACGCCGCCACCGACGACGACGAGATGTTTGGGTACCTCCGGGAATTCGAGTGCCTCGGTGGAACTCACGATATTCTGTCCGTCGAACTTCAAAAACGGAAGTTCGATCGGCTCGCTCCCCGTCGCGAGAAGCACCTTCTTCGCGGTAAGCTTTTGCTCTCCGTCAGCCGTCTTCACGACGATTGTCTTCAGGGCGCCGTCGACGCCGTCGAGTCGGCCCTTGCCGTTGATGAAGGTAATCCCGTTCTTCTTGAACAGTCCGGCGATGCCCGTGGTGAGCTGGCGAACGACGGCGTCCTTGCGCTTCATCATCTGTTCGAGGTCGAGCTTCAGGTCTCCAACCACGATGCCGTGCTTTTGAAACTTGTTCTTTGCCTGATAGAAGTGTTCGCTCGATTCGAGAAGAGCCTTTGAGGGAATGCAGCCCACGTTCAGGCAGGTGCCGCCCAGGGTTTTTCGCATCTCCACGCAGGCAGTCTTGAGGCCCAGCTGTGCCGCGCGAATCGCTGCTACGTATCCGGCAGGTCCGCCGCCAATCACCACGAGATCGAATTGAGTTTCCATGTCGGATTCCTATCAGATGCTGAACGAGAGCTTTTCAGGATTTTCGAGCAGATCGCGAAGCTGAACGAGAAATGTGACGGCTCCCTTGCCGTCGATGATGCGGTGGTCGTACGACAGCGCCAAGTACATCATCGGGCGAATCTCGACCTTTCCATTTACTGCGACGGGGCGCTCCTGAATCTTATGCATTCCGAGGATGCCGCTCTGCGGAGGATTAAGAATCGGCGTCGAGAGCAGTGACCCGTAGGTGCCGCCGTTCGAGATCGTGAACGTGCCACCGGCGAGATCTGCCAGCGAGAGCTTGCCGTCACGCGCCTTTCCGGCGAGCTCGGCCATCTTCTTCTCGATGTCGAGAAAGCCCATCTTCTCGGCGCCCCGAATGACGGGTACCACCAGGCCACGATCGGTCCCGACGGCGATGCCGATGTCCACGTAGTCGTGGTAGATCACGTCCCTTCCATCGATCGAGGCATTCACGTCCGGAATCATCTTGAGGGCCTCAACGGATGCGCGCGTGAAAAACGACATGAACGACAGCGGCACCCCGTGCTTCGCCTTGAATTCGTCCTTGTACTTGTTGCGAAGGGCCATGACCGCAGACATGTCGACTTCATTGAAGGTCGTCAGGATCGCGGCTGTGTTCTGCGCGAACTTCAGCCGCTCGGCGATGCGTTGGCGGAGCATTGACATCGGAACTCGGCGATCTCCGGGTTGGTCCTTGTACTGGGGGCCTACGGCCTGGGCAGGAGCCGGGCGAGTCGCCTGGGTCGTAGTGGTCGCGATACCGGCGACGGTTGCTCCCGCTGCGGCATGCCCACGAACGGGGCTCGCTCCGGGGCCGGCGGCCATCTGGTTCAAGGCCGGTCCTGAGGGGGTATTGCCCACCGGGCGTGCCGAGCCGCTGGCGGCCGCGGGTGCTGCCTGGGTCTCTGTCGGGGCTCGAGCGGCGGGAGCAGGGGACTTCGAGGGTTCGGCTCCGGCGGTTCCCTTCACGGCATCGTCGATCAGACCGATGACCTCACCGACCGGAATGCGCTCTCCAGCCTGCTTGGTGATGGTGAGTGCTCCCGTTGCTTCGGCGGCCACTTCGACGGTGGCCTTGTCCGATTCAATCTCGAGCAGGACCTCGCCATTGTTGACCTGCTGGCCGTCGGACTTCAGCCACTTCAGGATGCTGACTTCGGTGATGGACTCCCCGACGCTCGGGGCAACGACGTTGTGTTTCATGAATTCCTCGCGAATGTTGCTGCAACCAGGGCCTTCTGTTCGGCCTCATGAACCTTGGAGGACCCGGCTGCAGGCGATGCCGCCCACGCGCGTCCCGCGTACCGGGGAAGCCTACCCCCGAAGATTTCCGTGTCCTGCTGGCAGACGTACCAGAAGGCGCCCATATTCTTGGGCTCCTCCTGAGTCCAAACGAACTCAGTGGCATTCTTGTAGCGCGAGAGCGCTTCAGTCAGTCGCGCCTGCGGCCAGGGGTAGAGCTGTTCGATCCGAATCAGGGCAATGTCCTCGCGTTCAGACGACAGCTTTTCGGCCAACAGATCGTAATAAATCTTGCCCGAGCACAACACGACGCGACGCACGCGATCCGGGTTCGATGCGGTGGATGGATCATCGATGACTTCCTGAAATCCCCGTTTCGTGAACTCGTCGAGGTCCGAGATGGCCATGGGGTGTCGCAGCAGGCTCTTGGGGCTCATGACGACGAGAGGTTTGCGGAAGTTCCACTTCAGCTGTCGTCTGAGAGCGTGAAAGATCTGTGCCGGAGTCGTGAGGTTGCAGACAGTCCAGTTTCCTCGGCCCGAAAGCTGAAGAAAGCGTTCGAGTCGTGCACTGGAGTGTTCGGGCCCCTGCCCTTCGTAACCATGGGGGAGTAGCAGCACGAGTTCGCTCATGCGAACCCACTTCGACTCGCCTGTCGCAATGAACTGGTCGATGATCACCTGGGCGCCGTTGGCGAAGTCACCGAACTGCGCTTCCCAGATCGTCAGAGTCTTGGGGTTGACGGTCGAATAGCCGTATTCAAAGCCCAGCACGCCCGTTTCCGAGAGGTGACTGTTGTGTACGCTTAATTTCCCCTGCCCCGGTTTCATGTCGTTGAGAAGGCAGAGCTTTTGTCCGGTTTCGAAGTCGCTCAGGACGGCATGGCGGTGCGTGAAGGTGCCGCGTTCGGCATCCTGCCCCGATAGTCGAACGGCGTGCCCCTCGAGCAGCAGAGATCCGAAGGCCAGGGATTCTCCGGTGCCCCAGTTGATGCCCGCGCCTTCGATGACCGATTTTTGCCGTTCTTCGAGAAAGCGCACGAGTTTTGAGTGGGGCTTGAATCCCTGCGGAACGGTCGTGATCCTTTCGGCGATGAAACGGAGCGTGGCCTCATCGACCGAAGTGTCGGGGCGGGCGGTCAGGATGTCCTCTTCCGTTCCGATCTTCAGCCCCTGCCAGCGTCGATGGAGCGTGTCCGGCTCGGGATGTGGGGCATCCCGGCGGGCAATCACCAGCGCTTCGTTCAGTTCGTCCATGCGAGCCTGCTGCATCGCGGACTGCTCGCTTTCGGAGAGCTTGCCCGCTACCGTCAGTTTTGCCCCGTAGACTTCACGGGGAGAAGGGTGGCCCTTAATGGTCTTGTACAGAATCGGCTGCGTGAACTGGGGCTCGTCGCCTTCGTTGTGGCCGTGCTTTCGATAACAGACCAGATCGATGAAGACGTCCGCCTGAAACTTCTGTCGGTATTCGACGGCAAGCCGCATGATCGCAATCAGCGCTTCGACGTCGTCGCCATTGACGTGAAAGATCGGCGCATCCAGCATCTTGCCGATATCCGTGCAGTACGGGGTTGAGCGCGAATCACGGGGGTCGGTCGTAAAGCCCACCTGATTGTTGATGGCGATGTGAAGCGTTCCGCCGGTGGCGTAGCCCTCGAGGTTCACGAAGTTCATCGTTTCGTAGACGACGCCCTGGCCGGCCATGGCGGCATCCCCATGAATGATGATGGGCAGGACTTCTTCACGGCCCTTCGGGCCCCGCAGTTCCTGCTTGGCGCGGGCCATGCCCGTCACGACCGGACCGACGAACTCGAGATGGCTGGGGTTGTTGGCCAGCGACAGGTGGACTTCCTGACCTGCTCTCGTCGTCCAGTCGCATGAGTAGCCCTTGTGGTACTTCACGTCGCCTTCGCCTTCGGAGGGGTGGGCGTTGTAGTTGCCCTCGAACTCCGTGAAAAGGTGTTCTGGCTTTTTCCCAAACAGATTGACGAGAAGATTGAGGCGGCCGCGATGGGCCATTCCCATCACGATTTCACGAATCCCACCCTTTGCGCCGGATTCGATCAGTTCGTCCATGGCAGGAACGAGGGCCTCGGCGCCTTCGATCGAAAAGCGCTTGGCGGCCACGAACTTCAGCCCAATGAATCGCTCCAGCGATTCGCTCTCAAGCAGCCGTTGAAAGACGCGGCGAGAATCCGCCTCCGAGAGCGAGGCGCGGGCGGCCGCCCCCGATTCAATGCGCTGTTGAAGCCACTCGCGAGCCAGGCGGTCGCCGATGTGCGAGATTTCCCAGGCAATGGTGCCGCAGTAGATCTCGCGAAGCTTTGCGATGATCTCTGCCAGGGTGGAGGGACTGGGAAGGCCGATCAGCCCGGCAGCACGAAAAGTGCGGTCCAGTTCAGCAGTCGACATTCCGAACTCGGAAAGCTCGAGTCGGGGATGAGTCGCAGGGGGGGGGTGCAGCGGGTCAATGGCCGAGATGAAGCGCCCGTGGTCGCGGTAGGCGTCGATGAGCTGGACGACGCGAAGTTCGGCATCCCAATCGACGGACGCCTCCGCTTCGCGGCGGGCCAGCTCTTCTCCTAGTTCCATTCCTTCGAAGAGGGCGCGAAAGGAGGGCTCTGCCGACTCGGGATTCTTGAGGTAGCTCTGAAACTGTTCCTCAATGTAGTCGGCGTTCTGTGCAGCGAAATACGAAAATTTGAAGCTGTTGGACAGCAAGGGTGCTTCTCCCGGGATGAGAAAAACCGTTGAGATTCAGGGAAATTGCTACCCTTTTAGGATGGAGCCGCGGGCGGGTCAAGCGCAACGGGAAGAGTTTGCCCAGCGGGGATCACCGCTGGGCAAACCTCGAAATTCAGTGGCGGATGCCCTGGGGACTTCCCAGTTCGTCGATGCGTCGCGTCACTGCCAGTTCCTGGGATCGCTGCAGGACGTCCGGCAATAGGTCGAAGACCTGGCCTTCGCGCCGGGAGCGCAGCAGCTTGAGGTACTCGGCATGGCTCCAGCCCAACGGGGTGGCCGAGCCGGTCGAGAGGCCGGCTGCGGGTCCGCCGTCCCAGACCTGCTCGGGCATCATCAGGGATGACGAAGCAAAGGCCTCCATGGCGGCAATGTACGGAACGATGGCCTGGTCCCGCTTCGGGCGCGACTCTCCGCGGGCGACCGACGCGGCTAGGGCATAGTGCCCGCGCTCGCCGGTCAGCAGGGGCCAAAGCATTCCGTGGGTCTGGCGCCCTGACGTGTCGTCATAATTGTAGCGGTCGGCCGTGTAGCGATAATACCCATCGCCCTTTCCGGGAATTCGCACTCTCAGGTGGGCATCGTATTCCGGAAGCGTTTCGAGAATGGCGGGGTCGAGCGCATCACGCACCCCGAGGCGCACGAGTTCGAGGAAACCCCCGTCGAGGACGTCCTTTTCGCGGAGCGTCGGGCCGCCGTTGGCAATGTGAATCAGGCCCTCGTCGTCGGGGTTCCAGAACTGGTCAAACCGCTGTGCGGCTTCCGAGCGGATGAAATAGCGTCCGTCGCCGTAGCGACCGGTTCGCGTGAAGGTCCAGGTTTCCAGATTGTCTCCTGGTTTTGCGCTCCAGGAGTCGGCCGTGCGCAGATAGCGCTGGGCCCTTTGGTCGTCTCCGTGTGAGTGCGCGATTTCGGCCGCGCAATAAAGAGCGGCGATCTCTGAGGCGATGGTCGAAGGCGAGGCTCCGAAGTTCTCCTCCCAGCGCTCCTGTCCGGTCCAGGGGCCGAAATCCACGATGAAGTCGGAGGCCCGACGAACCATGTCCCAGGTGTCCGCCAGAGTCACGGCCCCCAGCTTCCACAGACGATAGGTGAGGATCACCGGAAAGGCCGTCTCGTCCATCTGAAGGCCCTGCCAATAGGCGGAGCCGTTCAGCCAGAAGTTTTGAAGAAAAGAGCCGTCCCGCGAGCGTCGACGAAATCCGTACTCCCAGAATCCATCCTGATCACTGAGCTGGGCGGTTCTCAGCCGGGCAAACGAGGCCTTGGCGGAGGCGAGATCCCCCACGGCAATCCAAGTGGTGGCCATCTGGTACAGGTCCCGCGGCCAGATCAGGTGATACCCGCCCACTCGCTTCCAGAGAGGATCACCGTTTCGACTCCAGTCCACCTGGTGCAGACCCCACGGAATCGAGGGTGAGGCGATCACGGCTCCTGCGTAGGTCTTGTCCTCCATCGACTTGATCATGGCCGTCGAGGCACGAAAACGATCGCCGCCATCGAGAGATTGTGCCGAGAGGTCGATGAGTCCGCCCTGATACTCCCGCCACTGCTTTCGGTAGCGGTCGAGTCCGGCCTCAAAGGATTCTGACAGGCTTCCCTCGGCAACCTGATTTGCGTCGAGGAGGCTGCCGCCAAAACCCAGGGCAACTTCAAACTCGTCTGCAGTCCCCAGTTCCAGCCTGGCGCCGACGACGACATTGCCGTCATGCGCTTCTCCGTACTGGTGGTCCATGCGGAAGTCGCGCTGGAGATCCTGAAACGGGTCATGGCTCCCCGAAAACGCGGCACTGGCAGCCGAAAAAGGCACCGACGCCAGCAGCGCCTGGGCCTGGTTGCCATCCCACGCGTAAAGGCCCTTTCCCGGAGCGATCGCCGAGCGCGAAGTCACGGCATGATTGCTCATGGGGGTTCCGCCCACGGTGGGATTGTTCAGCAGGTAGAGTTGAAGTCCTGGCGTCTTTGAAACGAAACGTACCTTCAGGCGCAGGGCGTTGCGGTCGGGATCGGCATAGACGACCTTTTCAAAGAAGAAGCGACCGGCGAGGTCGCGGGTGGTTATGCGAAAGGCCGGAACGCCCGCCTCGATCCACTGCACGTCGGAGATGCCGTCCTGGCGCTCTTCCCAGAGAAAGCTGCGGCCGTCGGTCACCAGAAACTGCAGGTCCCGAATTTGGGGCTGATCGAGCTGGGGCCAGTACACTTCGGTGAGGATTCCCTGGGCGACCGTAAACCAAAGCTTGGAGATGGGAGCGGTCGATGATGCCGCCGAGAACTGACCTGAAGAATCGTAGGTTTCGTACGCCGTGCCGAACGCCTGCTTGATGCCGCTGGCCCAGCGTTCCGGAAGCATGCCCGCGCGCGGGGCTTGAAGGGGGGATGCGCTCCACGACGAAGGTGCGGACGCAACGAGAACAAAGAGCACGGCAACAGTGAGGGCTGATCGGTTCTTCATGCCCCCTTTTCAATCAAAGCAGCCCGCCAATGGCAAGGGGGTAGCTGGTGGGTCGGCGGCCCCGGGTTGCCCCGACTAGGCAGCCAGGGACTGGGTTGCTTCGAGCTCTGCAGACGAAAGCGTGGCAGCGACGTCCAGCAGGATCACGACCTGTGACTCGATCTTGCCCATCCCCACCACAAACTTCAGTTTCGCGGTTTCACCTAAAACCGGCGGGGGTTCGATCTGCGCGGCAGCGAGCTCGATGACACTGTTGACGGCATCCACGATCACTCCCATGTAGTGGTTGCCCTGTGAGTCCTCTTCGCTCTCCACCACGACGATACAGGTCGAGCGCGTGTGCTCGGCCCTTTCCAGGCTGAGCTTTGCCCTGAGGTCGATCACCGGAATGATCTTGCCCCTGAGGTTCATGACGCCCGCAACGAAGTGAGCCGTTTTGGGAACCGGCGTGATGTCGGTCATCGGATTGATCTCTCGTATCGACCTAACGGCCACGCCGTAGGTGCGGCTTCCCAGCTGGAAAGTCAGGTACTGGCCGGGACGGGCCAGCGCTGAGGAAGCGTCAGAGTTCGAGTTGGCTTGGTCAGTGGTATTCAAGGGGGTCATTTGCAGTTTCCTTCTGTCTGAGTGCCTTTCGGAAGTGTCTTCCCTGGACTTGAGTTTCGTTGCCGCCCTGAGTTGCCAAGAATTTGTGGAGAATTTTCTGCGATTGCGCGCTCTTAAGGTCCGAGCGTCAAAAGGATTTCATCAAGCCCGTCGCAGAATTCACCGATCTGAAGTTGGTATGAGCGAATCTCAAAGTGACCTGGACTTCATGGCTGAGCTGCAAGGTGATTTTCTTGCCGAGGTAACTTTCCTGCTCGAGCAGTGCGAAGAGTCGTATCTTCAGCTCGAAAATCCCGAGGTGAGGGGCGAGGAGCTCGGAAAGATCTTTCGCATGGCGCACTCGATGAAGGGAACCGGGGCCGCCGTCGGCTTCACTGATCTTGCCCAATTCGCTCATCAGGTGGAAGACTGCCTGACCGTTCTTAGAAACGATCCCTCGCTTGTCACAACCGAGGTGGTCACGCTTCTTCTGCGCTGCGGTGACGCCTTTCGAACCCGAATCGAACAGTTGAAGCGGAAGGATGCAGCGCCCTGGGACATCGGTGCGCTCGAGGCCGAAGTTCAAGCGATGCTGGCAAAACTGCAGTCGCCTGAGTCGGGGCCGGTAGCGCCTTCGATCGTCACAGAGGCTCAGGCCCTGGCAGTGGCGGCACCCGATCCCGAGATTCATCCCGAATCGGTTCTCAATGACGCGGCCTGGGAGGCTCTCGCCGCGTCGGCACAGGCCAGCGTCGAGCATCAGGCTTCAGTGGCGACCAGCTCGTCACAGGGACCGGTCGGGCCTTCTGGTTCTGTTCAGGCTCCGTCAACAACCGATGCTCGTGCCGCCGCCTCGAGCAAACGCGAAGTCCTGAAGATCGACTCCGAGCGTGTCGAGTCGGTGCTGAACCTGGTGGGTGAGCTCGTCGTCTTGAAAAGCCAGCTGATCAATCGGTGCGCCGGCGCCGAGACGGGACTGGGCCAGTTGGTCTCGCTGATCGACAAGACCGTACGCGAGCTGCAGGACAAGACCCTCAGCATGCGAGTGACGCCATTGAAAAGTCTGTTTCTCAAAACCCAGCGCGTGGTTCGTGATCTTTCCGTGAAGCTCGAGAAGCCCATCGAATTCGTGATGGAGGGAGAAGAAACCGAGATTGACCGGGGGATGGTGGATGCACTCGCCGATCCCCTGATGCATCTGGCGCGAAACTCGCTCGATCATGGGGTCGAGTCGGCGCAGGGGCGCGCGGCGGCCGGAAAGTCGGCCAAGGGAATGATCTACCTTCGTGCCGGGCAGCGCGGCGGCCGGATTCTGATTGAGCTCTCGGACGACGGCAAGGGGCTGCAGCGTGAGCGCATCGTGGCCAAAGCGGTTGAGAAGGGAATTGTATCGGAGGATGCCGCTCGAGAGATGACCGACCGCCAGGTTTTTTCACTGATCTTTGCGCCGGGATTTTCTACCGCCGAACAGGTCACCGACGTTTCGGGACGTGGCGTGGGCATGGACGTCGTGAAGACGCAGGTCGAGAAGCTCAAGGGCAACATCGAGCTGGAGTCGGTGCCCGGAGTGGGCACCGTGGTGCGTCTTTCGCTGCCCATGACCACCTCCATTCTCGACGGAATGCTGGTGCGACTGGGTGACGAGCCCTTCATTCTTCCCATGGAAAGCATTCGTGAGCTGGTCGATCTTGATGAGTCCCAGCTCGTTGAGGTCATGAGCGGGCGCAGTGCCTGGCGCCATCGCGACAAGCTTTATCCGGTGGTGGACATGCAGGACGGCTTTCGTTCCGGCAGAAACGGTCGTCCGAAGCTGATGGCCATCGTCGACAGTGGAGGGCGGGAGGTCGCCCTGCTGCTGTCGGGCGTGGCGGGCCAGAGCCAGGTGGTTTTGAAAAGTCTGGATGATCGTCTCAGGGCCTGCCGGGGAGTGTCCGGGGCCGCCATTCTCGGCGATGGAAAGGTGGCGCTCGTGCTGGATACGGTCGGAATCGTTCAGGCCAGCATGACGGGCGAAGCGGCCGACGGCAACGTCTGTACGACGACAGTGGGCCGAGAGGGGGTGGCCGCATGAGTGCCCAGCCGAAATTCGCTCCTCCTCACCAGAGCCCGACGATCGTCGACCAGCATCGGGAGCTCGACGCTTTTGCACGGGATAGTGTCGGCTTCCACCGGCTCTCGGTTCTGCTCAAGGAGCTGACCGGAATTTATCTCGACGACACGCCCAAGAATCGCTCGCTTCTGGTCAGTCGCGTGGCGCAAACCCTGCGGGCGCGACAACTGTCGTCGCTTGGAGAGTATTTCAACTTTCTGAGGACGCGGGGAACGGATTCGGCCGAGGTGCTCGAGTTCGTTTCGAAAATGACGACCAACACGACCCGGTTTTTTCGGGAGTCGGCACATTTCAGGCAGCTTCAGGGAATTTTGCCAACGATTCTCGAGCAGAAGTCGCGCATGCACGGTGTCGATGCCGCCGAGCTTCGAGTGTGGTGCGCTGCTGCGAGCACCGGGCAGGAGCCTTACACGCTCGCCATGGTCCTGCACGAAGAGCTGACCCGTCTTTCTCCCAGCCGTCCGGTTCGACTGAAGCTGCTGGCCAGCGACATCGACCGCCCCTCCTTGAAGAAGGCGGCATCGGGCGCCTACATTCAGCAGGAAATGGAGGGGGTGCCTCCCGAGCTTCGCAAGAAGTACTTCGTCGAGCGGTTGGATCCGACTGTCGGAAAAAAGTTTGTGGTTCATCCCGCATTGGCGAAGATGATGACCTTTGCAGAGATCAACCTAACCTCGCAGCCGTATCCGATGCAGAGGCTTTTCGACGTGGTCTTCTGCCGAAACGTCCTGATCTATTTTGATCGCGAAACGGCGCACCAGGTTGTTGCCAACCTCGGGCGGGTCCTGAGACCGGGGGGCTATCTTTTTCTCGGACATTCCGAGTCAGGATCGATGCGTCATCCCGAGTTCGAGACGATTTCGCACGCCGCCTATCGCAAGAGGGGGGTCTCGAAATGACGATCTCCCGAAAGCTTCGAGTGCTGGTGGTGGATGATTCGCTCGTGATGCAGGCGCTGATCAGCCGCATGCTGGCGGGAGTGCCAGAGGTGGAGGTCATCGGCATGGCGGCAGATGCCTTTCAGGCGCGAGAAAAACTGGTCGAGCTTCAACCCGATGTGATGACCCTCGACATCGACATGCCCCGGCTCGACGGCATCGCGTTTCTCGAGAAAGTCATGAAGCACTTTCCTACGCCGACGGTCGTGGTGAGCGCCCGGGCCGTCAAGGGCTCGGAGGTCGAGCACCGGGCACTCGAGGCGGGGGCCATTCGGGCGATTGAAAAACCGAAGGTGCAGGGTGGTCGGTCGTTGCAGGAGGCCTCGGCGGATATTCGCGCGGCCGTTCTTGAGGCGGGCCAGGCCAGGGCGCGCCCCCGGTTTCAGAAGTCCATGCAGCTGCGCTCAGCATCGCTGGCTAACGCTGCAACAGAGCCGGTTTCCGAGGCCATTCTCGCTCGGAGAATGATTGCCATTGCGAGCTCCACCGGGGGCACCGAAGCGCTCAAGGTCGCCCTGAAGGGGCTTCCCGCCGAAGTTCCCCCGATCGTGGTGGTGCAGCACATGCCGGCATTGTTCACGACCCAGTATTCCCAGCATTTGCAGGAAATCTGCGCCTTTCAGGTTCGCGAGGCTCGAGACGGCGATCTGGTTGTTCCCGGACAGCTTCTCTTGGCGCCCGGGGACTTTCACATGGAGGTTCAGCGGCGCGGAGGACTGAGGATTCGGCTACATCAGGCTCCCATGATGCACGGAGTGCGTCCTGCCGCCGATTACCTCTTTGAGTCGGTAGCAAAGGTCATGGGCGGGGATGCACTGGGAGTCGTATTGACCGGAATGGGTCGAGACGGAGCCCAGGGACTTCTGAACATGAAGAAGGCAGGAGCTGCAACTCTCGTGCAGGACGAACGGTCGTCCGTGGTGTTTGGAATGCCCAAGGCAGCCATTGACCTCGGTGCGGCCGATCAGGTGGTCGCGCTCGAGCGAATTTCTGCCAAGATCCTCGACTGGATACACCGGCAGGGGCGTAGACCCGGAGAGTCCCAGAAGGCATCGTGACGCTGTTCAGTCCTTGGTCGACTGTGACGCCTTAGCGGCCTCTTCGGAGGCGATCGCGAAAGCGTCGTCGAGGTTCTTCTCGGCCCGGCGAGTCTGAACATATTTTCCGTTCAGATATTTGCCCTGTCCCGCGTAGCGCTCTCCTGGCAGGCCCGCCTTTACCCGGGCGGCTCGCATGTCGCGCAGGCAATTGCGTTCATGCTTTTCGGTGAGCTTGAGCTGCTCGCGAAGAATATCGTTGTACTTGCGCTGAGAGTTCAGTCGATCGAGAAACTTCTCGGTTCGCACGAACCGCAGGTTGCCATCCGAGGTGATTCCGAACTCCTCCTGTATGGCAGTCGTCGGCTTGAGATCGTCAATCTCGGGGATCTCGATGATCTTTCCGCTTCCGCCCAGTCGCGGATCCGAGAGTTCTTCGCGGCATCGAGTCAGCTCTTCGTGGGCATGAAGAAGCTTTACTTCAAGGTCATACGCACTGGCCGCAAGTTTCCGCAGCTCGCTGTCGGCCTCAGTGCGCTTTTCGATGACCACTTCGCGGTCGCCATTGAGCCCGATCGTGGCGCCCTGGTACTCGCCCTTCTTTTCGAGGTTCGAGTCTTTGAGCTCACGCACTTTGTACGGGTTGGCGCACGAAACGAAGAGAGCGGCAGCGGGAAGGGCGAACCAGGCTGAAAATTGGCTCATGTCAGGTCTCCTTGGGTGTCCTGAGGAGAATTCTAGCCTGCATTTTGTGAGGACCCCAAAGAAAACGGTGGGGAGATGATGGGGATAAGTTGAGGAGTGGAGCCGATGACCGGACTTGAACCGGTGACCTACGCTTTACGAAAGCGTTGCTCTACCAACTGAGCTACATCGGCGCTCCAGATTTTCGAAGAGTCAGTCGTATAGCGGCCGCCATGGCGGGTTCGCAAGTGGAATCTTCGCGTGTCGATTCGGACAGCTTTAAAAACTTGACGGTCGTTTTTCAGGTCGTGAGAATTGACACGCGTGAGCTTTTTGAACATAAGCTTGCTCCTCGTTAATTCACCGCTGTGTTGTTGAACCCAAAATTTTTGCAGAAGAGGAAATTGCAGATGAATAAGGCCCAGTTGATCGAAGTCGTCGCCAAAGCAGCCAACGTCACGAAGGTGGACGCCGAAAACGTGCTGAATGCCACGATTGATTCGATCAAAAAGGCAGTGAAGAAGGGCGACGACGTGACCCTGATCGGTTTCGGAACCTTCACCAAGACCAAGCGCCAGGCCCGCGCAGGACGCAATCCCCAGACCGGCAAGGAAATCAAGATTCCCGCAATGGTGGTGCCGAAGTTCCGCCCCGGCCGTGAGTTTAAGGACGCCATCAAGTAAGAACGTCGTAATTTCGTTCGAGGCCGCCCCGGAGACGGGGCGGCTTTTTTTATGCCTTCAGTTTTCGGCTGGGCTGCCCCCGAGGGCTCGCAGGAGCAGGAGCTCGGCGCGTTCCCAGTCGCGGGCTCGGATTGACCGCAGCACCTCTACGGTGCGCTGAAAGGCAGGGGTGGTTCGGGCATGCAGGTCGCCCAGTACGGCTGCCTCGTCCCGCAGGATTTTTCTTCTGTTCTTGTGGGAGCCCTCCGAATCACGTTTCAGTTCGATCGTGTCGATTCCCCGATAGCGGGGAGAAATCAAAACCCAATCGTCTCCCAGCTTTTGAACGCTGAACCAGCGGGATCGTCCTGCCGGTGCGGTGGCTTTCAGGGTTTCGTTCATGCGGAAGAGGGGGTCCCGGCTGGCTGGGTGGGAAGCGGGAGGGCCTGCGTCCTTGGACTCAAAAAAGACGGCGGGAGCCACCAGGGTTCGAAACTCGAGCACCGATCGGTCGCCGAGTTCCACTCGGTAACGGGGGATTCCCGCCGATCCTCCGCGGGTCTTGGCATAGCGAGTGGCCTTTCGGACGGTCACGTTTCCGAATGCTTTTCTGGCCGTCCGCCGGAGGCGGGCCAGCTCTTGGCCGTCCACCTTCCGGGTCAGCGGTTCTCCGTCATCTCCCTCGACCTCCAGGCTTTTTTTAAAGTCTGTATCCCCTGCTGCTGAATCGAGCAGCTCCCGCACCGGTATCGACAGCTTGACTCGGCCCTCAGTGCCATCGAAGTAGGCATCAAGCAGATCGTCCATTCCTTCGCTCGAGTTCATGTCGGGGTCAGCGAGGCGGGCGGCGATCAGAAAGCGAAGAAGATCGGAAACTACCGTGCAGGGGCCCGTGTCGTCGAGATCGATCAGCGTGAAGCTGGCGCGGCCACGATCATCCACGAGGGTGCCGAAGTTTTCGGGATGGGCATCTCCCGCGCACCATCCGGTCGTTTCGAGAGCCGCCGAGAAGCTCGTGGGGAGGCGTTCTCGTAACCGCCCAAAAATTCTGTAGTAGACGCGAGCAAACGAACGAAGAAAACGGTAGGGCGTGTCAGCTCCGTCGAGTTTCGAGCGAAACTGAGCGGGAGTGAGCTCGGGATAGAGCGCGCGTACCTCGGACCGCGAAAGTGCCTCGTCCCGTGAGGACGGTTCAGACGACGGAAGTCTTTCTGGAGAGTGCGAACATCCGGCCAGAAGGATCGTCGCCGCAGTGACAAGTCCCGTCTTCAACAGGCTGTTTCGGCGTGGCGAGCAATCCTTCATGGCAAAGTCCTTACATTCGAAAGACCCCGAAGTCCGTTTCGGGAATGGGGGCATTGTAGACCGTCGACAGAGCCCGCGCGAGTGCCTCTCGCGTCTTCCACGGCATCACGATTCCATCATCCCACAGACGAGCGGTGGCGAAGTAGGGATTTCCCTCGCGTTCGTAGGCTTCGCGAACCGGATCCTGAATGGCCGCAATTTCTTCCGGCGAGAGCTTCATTCCCTTCGCCTGAAGTTGGTCGATCTTGACCTGCGACAGGACGTTGGCAGCCTGCTCTCCGCCCATGACCGAAATTCGGGAGTTAGGCCAGCTCCACAAAAAGCGCGGCTGAAAGGCGCGTCCGCACATGCCGTAGTTTCCGGCTCCATAGCTGCCGCCCATCAGGACGGTGAACTTGGGCACCCTGGCGTTCGAAACGGCGGTGACGAGCTTGGCCCCGTCCTTGGCGATGCCACCGGTTTCGTACTTTCTGCCGACCATGAAGCCTGTGATGTTCTGCAGAAAGATCAGCGGAATCTTGCGCTTGCAGCACAGCTCGACGAAATGCGCGCCCTTGAGGGCCGACTCGCTGAACAAGATGCCGTTATTGGCGATGATGCCCACGGGGTATCCCCAGAGATTGGCAAAGCCGCAGACGAGCGTCGTGCCATAGAGCGCCTTGAACTCATGAAAACGCGAGCCGTCGACGAGTCGAGCGATGACTTCACGGACGTCGAAGGGCTGGCGCAGGTCCTGCGGAAGGATTCCTGCGATTTCTGCGGGATCGTAGAGCGGCTCTTCGACCGCCTGGCGGTCGCAGGAGGTCGGCGCCGGGCGATTCAGGTGGGCCAGTACCGAACGAGCGATCTCGAGAGCGTGCTCATCATTCTCGGCCAGATGGTCGGTAACTCCCGACGTGCGCGAGTGGACGTCTCCACCGCCAAGTTCTTCGGCCGTGACCACTTCTCCGGTTGCAGCCTTGACGAGCGGAGGGCCGCCCAGAAAAATCGTGCCCTGGTTTTTGACAATGATGGTTTCATCCGACATTGCCGGGACATAGGCGCCTCCTGCAGTGCAGGAACCCATGACGACGGCGACCTGCGGGATGCCTTCGGCCGACATCGAGGCCTGGTTGTAGAAGATGCGTCCGAAGTGGTCTCGGTCTGGAAAAACTTCAGACTGCAGCGGCAGGTAGGCCCCGCCCGAGTCAACGAGATAGACGCAGGGAAGCCTGTTCTCGCGAGCGATCTCCTGAAGGCGGAGGTGCTTCTTCACGGTCATCGGAAAATAGGTGCCGCCCTTGACGGTGGCGTCGTTGGCCACGATGGCCACCTCGCGTCCATGTACGACGCCGTTTCCCGTGACAACGCCGGCGGAGGGAGCGGCTCCGTCATACATCCCATTCGCCGCCCGCGCCGAGAGTTCGTGGAACGAGGTGCCCGGATCGACCAGTGCGCCAATACGATCGCGAACCAGAAGTTTTCCACGACTCTGATGTCGTTCTCGGGCTTCTCTGCCGCCCCCCCCACGGGCCTCCTCGGTTCGGGCCTCGAGCTCGGCGGCGAGCTGCCGATGGTGCTCGGCATTGGCGCGAAACTCGTCAGAAGAGGTCTGCACTTGCGACTTGAGGACGGGGCTTTCGGTAGGCATGGCTCGAACTTACCACAAAAGGGTCGGACCCACCTTCCACCTTCCAGGCCCGGACCGAAAGAGCACGCCCGCTTCAGACAACCCTGCTGCGCAGGGAACTCGCGGGCGCGACTCTTCCGGATCCCGGCGTGCAGGCGCGCAGGGGTGATCCGGAAATTCATCCGTTCGGTAGTTCCGCAGCTCCGCAAAGCGGAGCGAGGACTGTCCGTACCCGAACGGTGAATTTCTGAGTCACTCCTGCGTGTTTTGACGCAGTTCCGAAACCAAAAGGTGGGCCCGACCATTTACGCCCGAACCGGGTTGGTGCTGACGATCCTGCCGTCGCGTTCGATGAACAGATCGCCCTTGTGAATGTCGACTCCCGGCAGGCCCAGAAGTCGAGCCAGCTCCGGCAGGACGTCTCCATGCGTGCAAAAGACCGAGCGCGGCGGGCACTGTTTCGAGCCGAGGAAGTTCGCCACGCGATTCTTGAAGCCCTGGTCGCTCTCCTCGGGGCGCTGCTCGTCCAGCTCGTGTAGGATCTCGACTTCGAGTCCGTAGAGTTTCGCAACATACTCCGCGGTCTCGAGGCACCGCAGCTTCGGGCTCGAGAACACGCGATCGGGCTTGGGTGAATGCTCTTTCAGCCATTCCTGGATCTTGCGGCCCTGACGGTGTCCCTTCTCGGAGAGGCCGTTGTCCTGCGAGCGATCGAAAAGCTCGCGATGGGCGTGACGAAGAAAGATGCGCCATTCGTCGGATGCAGGGTTCATGCTCTCGAGAATAGGCCCTCGGTCGGGGACGCATCAGTTGTGTCTTCACTGACCTGAAAGGCGTGGTGTGGAGTAGCGAGAAAAACTCATGCCAACCCCCCTGAAGGCCGACGAGGATTTGACGGAAAACGCTGTGACGAAACGATTGCTGATCAAACACTTTCGAACGGTGAAGAACGGACTGGGGATGAGGCTTGCGCTGATGGTCGTTTCCATCGTCGCTGGATCCGCCGTTCATGCCAGTGACTGCAGTGACCTGTTCGAGAGGCTGGAACAGAGGATGAACGCGGAATGGCTGGACTCTGTCGTCGGTCGCACCAGTGGGAAGGATTTTTTTAGCGTGCGCTCGAGCCTGCTTCGCAGGGACGAGGGGCTTTTGGCTGTCGAGCAGTGGAACAACGACCTATCGAGAGCACTGCGGGCTCAGTTACCGCCCCCTGCCCGACGCGAGGGAGGGATGTCGCTTCGTGAGGCACAAGACCTTTTCGAGTACCTGAACTGCCATCCAGTCGCCGGGATGAGGCATCTCAAATGATATGACCCCAAGGGAAACTTCGGCTTTTGTTTCGGTCGGGCGACGGCCGTTCATCTCGAGGCGCTTCGGCGAGGACTTGCCCGGTCTCGGATACTCAAGATCTGGGGAGTCGGTCCGATGCTTGGCGGTTGGGGGCATCATGTGGCCGCCCTGGTCGCAGCAAAGGAAGGGGGCTGGTGGGTCATCGACTCAGAGCTCAGCCGGGTCGTGAGCGCCGAGGAATGGATCGAGTGGCTGACGACGCAGCAGGCGAGCTCCACCAATCCTCTCGTTTTCTTTGTTTCTGAGGCCGAGCGGTTCGGCCCTGCTCCCGGAAAGTACAATCCGGTCGACCTGTACGGCGACGAAAAGGGAGATCTTTTTAACGGCTATTTTCGCGACTTGATTCGCCCGGCACCAGAAAAAGCGCCCTAGTGCGGGCCATTGGGGTGGGTCTGTCGAGACGAGTCGACTTCGACGAAAAGATTTGTGCCACCTTTGTCTCGTGCCGATCCGTTTGCTGGAGTCTATTGACTTGGAGGAGAGCTGCCATGCACAACTTTTCAACGTGGAGCCTTTGGGGAGCGACCATCATCCTTGCGGGCTGTTCGACGGTGCCTTCCGGAACCGTGTCCTCACAGCCATTCGTTGATGACGGCAGTCGCGACCCGGCCTTTTGGAAGCGCAAGGCTGAAGTGCGCGAGAATGACCTTTGTGTGTGCGAGATCGGCTCGTTTCCGAAGAGCCAGCAGGGTTTCTTCAAGCTGGGGTGCAGCATCTGGTTCACTCATCAGTCCTGCGCAAAAACGCTTCGCATCGAGTCCGGAAAGCTTCCGGAACTGTCCGACCTTCTGGACGAGAGCTTTCGGCAGAAGAAGGTCGTCGTCGGCTATGTCGGACACTGGGCGAGCGCCAACCAGACCGTCGAGTGGCTGAGAACGGATATTCTTCCGGCGGCGAGCAAGTACGAGATCGATCTGCGCGTCGACAATACGGCCTGTTCGGGAGGCAACGATCCGACGCGTCTTCGCGAGGGAACCCAGCAGCTTCTGAAGGAGATGCCGGTGCCGAACCTCGAGGTTCGAGTCAATCAGGAGATCTCGAGCGGATTGTGGGATCCGTATCTGCCCGGAAAGAACAACTTCTGGATCGAATACTCCCAGGCCAACGACTCCGGCCGTCTCGAGTTTCCGAAGTGCCGCGAATTCGAATCTAAATCCTGCTGGGGGTGGATTCAAAAGGGAGGTTCAGGGTACTGCGTAGAGGAGAAAGAGGGTCGAGAAGAGCTGCGCCTTCTGGCCTGCAACGAGACTGAGCGCGAGGACTATGTCTCTAAGGCTGGTGGTCGTGCAGGAGATCTTGAGCTCAAAAAGCGCAAGCTCTATCAGTGGGAGCGCATCAGCTTGTCGCAGGGCGCGTTTGAGATTCAGGATGAGAAGATCTATCGGGCGCCAGAGTTGACGATTGGTCTGAAGAATAATCGCTATTACGATGAAGTGTTCGGTCTAGGGGAGGTCGACTCACCCGGCGGCGAAAAACTGCTGAGGCTGATGAAGGAGATGCTTCTCGAGGGTCTTCCCGAGGAGGTTCATGTCGACGCCGGAGACGATTCGCTTGAGCCAGCAACGGTCAGTCGGTCGATCTACACGGTGGAGGATGTGATCGTGAAGTCTCAGAAACCGGGCTTCTGGACGTCGCAATTTCGGCTTTATCTCACGAAAAGGGAGCGTTCCGGGAAAACGGCTCGTCTTTATTGGGGAACCTATTCCTCGCGTCTTGAGGCCGAAACGGCGCGGGACCGCATCATTTCCAATCCGCTCTTGTTGAAGAGCGAGACCGAACGAAGAAACCGCTACTGAGTGGATAGATTCGGCGCGCAAAGTTCGCGTGCTACAAGCCTCGGTCAGCCCTTCGGAAGCTCGGGTGTCATTCGGTCTTCAGGACCTGGATCTTCGCGCCGAGATTGCCAGCTTCATAGATGAAAGGGACGACCTTGGTCTGCTCTCCGGCGGGTCGCTCGGGGTGGGCCAAAACGGTGATCTCGCCGATGAAGCGGGCGGGGGTGGCTGGAAGGGGCTGGTTGAGCGCGGTGAGTGCCGCGCAATCGGCGGGCACCGAATGTGTTCCGGCTCGCAGCTTTTCGGAGCACCATCGGAACGCCACGACGTTCGGTAATTCGACCGGAGCATTCTCTCCGGATTTTCGCTGCACGCGGATGCAGGCAAAAGATTTCTTGGTGGAGGTCGTGCAGGTGGTGGCTCCACCGATCGTGTAGGTCGTGTCACGTGTCGTGACAGCGCCCGCACTCAGGATCTTCTGGGTGAGCTTGAACCCGGTGGGAGCTTGCGAGCTCGGAGGATCGACGGCGATATCGGAAGCCGATGCCAGGTCTTTGCGCAAAAGCTGCAAAAACGCCTGAGCCTGCGCCGTTTGTTCGATCTGAACTTTCTGTCGCGAGGCCTGTCCGATGAAATAGGTGATCGAAAGCCCAAGAATCATCGTCGCGAGAAGCGTGACCGCTGACGCCAGAATCAGCTCGACCGTGCTGTAACCCTGCCGCGTGTTCACCTTGCCACCCACTTCGAGGCCGAAAACGTTTGCCAGCTTTTTCCGGAGTCGCGCGAGAACTCGAGCTCCAGATCGACCTGGTGCGAGGGTTCGGGTGTCGAGGCGGGAGAGGGCATGGCCGTGGGATAAGGAACAGGGCTCAGCATGGGGGTGGGGCTGGAAAGCACCTGAAACGCCGAAAACCGCACTCGAATATTCCGTACGCCTCCTGCCGATTCCCACGTGCCAAGCCAGGCTAGTGTTGGGTTCGTTTTGTCGATCCAGCTGTCGGCAGGAGCGCTGGCGGCCATGATTCGAATGCCTTCGGTCGAAGTGGTTGCAATCGCATTCAGGATGTTGCTCGCCACGAGCGAGGCATCAATCCGATTTTCGATGGCCTGACTCGTGCGCCGCGAGTGCAGCGCGGACTGGGTCAGAAAAGACACCGATAAGGCAATCGTGCCGAGGGTGACCATCCCGCCCAACAGCGTGATTCCAGTGTGGTTTTGGTGAAGGTTCTTCGATGAAAGGGACACGCGTAAAGTGTTGCCTACGTCGCAGCAGGGGTCAACGCCGCTTTCGGAACTTGTTGTGCTACACTTTTGGGATGGGGATTCGACGCAGTATCGGGGTTTCCGGGAAAAGTGTTCAGGGTAACGTGACGGTGGGGTTGGTGGTTTCGGCCGGCGTGGGCCTTGCCGTCACCGGAGCGCTGCTTTCGCAGTCGGTCAACTTGTCGCTTCGCAAGATCGCTTCCAGTGAAGGCGAGCAGGTGCTCGTCAATTACGCAAAGAAGAAGGCCGCGATCACTGCGGCGATGACCACTTCGCCGTGCTCGGGACTGGCGGCTTCTGCGACCTTTTCGCCCGAGCCGTCGGGCTCGCCGGATTCCGGCCTGCAGTCTCGCTGCTTCCAGGCGGGAGACGACAAGATCCTTCAGGCCTGTAAGGTCTGTACACCCGGACAGCCGGGATATCAGGTCGTGTCGGTGCAGTTGCCGGCTCCCGAATGGGGCGCCTGCGGTGCTGCCGGTGCGAACTGGGTGGCTTACACGTACAGGGGTCTGCAGGATCATTACATCTACCTCTCGCCCTGGCCGGCGGTCGAATGGTCGGTGGGAGATCGCAAGCTCTACACGCTCGATGCCCAACGAGTATTCAAGGGCGGACTTTCGGCCTTCAATGCGGATCCGATCGGCACAATCCACTCGACTCCGGATCTGCCGCGAGGGCAGGCACAAAACGAGACGCTGGTCTTCAATGTGGCGCAGCTCCTGACCGAGTCGTCGTCAACCCAGACGTCTTTTCTGGACGGCCTTGCCGAGCAGTCGACTTCTACTGCCATTGCCCGTCGGTTTCTGTGCTCAAAGAATCGTGCGAACGACACCAACTGCTATTCGAATAGTGGGGGAGCATGGATCGGGGCGATCTCCTCTGGTTCCGCTCAAGGGCCGTTTTTTGTCACGGCAACCGGAAGCGATGCCGCAGTCACGTTTGTTCGTGAATACCAGGAGATCGGAAAATACTGCGCCTGCGCGAAGCTCACCGAGCTGCATCCGAACTTCGACTACGTCGAGTCGCGGATGGCGCCTTACCTGACCCAGCCCGGCCAATTGAATCTGGATTCGAATGAGATGCCCATCCCTGAGCTGAACCTGAGTCAAACCACCGACAGCGGCTCGGATTCGAGCACCTTTCCGGACGACGATGTTTGGGTCATGGTTCGAGACGCGAAGGCCCTGCCCGCTGACGTCGAGCGGGTTCACTTCAAGCGAAGCCAGGATTATCTGGGCGCCACGCACGGAGCGATCCGCCGCGTCTATTCATTTACGGTCAAATTCGCGGACGGCCACATCGAGGAAGTGCTGACTGGCACCGAGCACAACAACAGTGGCGTCGGGCGGAAGATCTACCTCGTCGGCAACAGCTATGTCCTGCAGTCGTCAGGATGCTCTTCTGCGGGAGTGCGTGTACCGACAGAAGCCATTTCATGTCGCACGCCGGGCGGCAGCCAGTCCTGTCAGGCGTCATGCTCTGCAGGAATGCAGTTGGTGACCAATCCCTACTACATCAGCGGCACTCTGGCGTGGTCTCCTGCCATTTCAAAGGTAACCGAGACGACGATCTCCTGTGGTCCTGGTTGTTCAAATCGCTGGGGTGGCGGAACCGGGTGCACTCCAACGGTTTGCGGTGCGGTTTGTGCGGCTCCGTCGCCTGAA
This sequence comes from uncultured Bacteriovorax sp., assembly GCA_964432565.1. Classification (GTDB taxonomy): domain Bacteria; phylum Bdellovibrionota; class UBA1018; order UBA1018; family UBA1018; genus CAIOHW01. The sequence goes on along the minus strand of CAYSOA010000004.1, from coordinate 64,574 downwards.
GTGGAAGAAGTCCGATGCACGACGCGGGGAGGGGCCACTTGTCAGGTGTCGTGTGAGGCCGGAAAAACCCTGGTTGCCGACCCCTACGTGATTTCGGGGGTCTGGCAGTGGGGTCCTCGAGTGCAGCGCGTGGACGAGAGCTCCTTCCGGTGTTTTCCGACCTGTTCGAATCGCTACGGAAGTGGAACGGGGTGTCAACCGACGACCTGCGGCGGAGTTTGTTCTCCTTAGTGATTTCAATGACTTAAAAAACAAGAGCAATTCACTCGGAATTAAGGTAGTGCAGTGCAGCATGAAGAAGCTGCTCGCGTCCTTTTTGGTGGTTCCGGCCTCGTTCGGCCTTTCTCTGACTTCGGCCTTCGCTGCTGCCGAGGCGTCGCCTCAGGCACTTTCACCGAGACTGGCCGAGTACTGCTCACAGATCGAGCAACATGACGTGATTCACAAACTGACGAAGCTCGCCGAACGGCGTGAAGCCTCTGCTCAGATCCAGGAGCACGCGGTTCAAGACTTCAAGAAGCTTCTCGGCAAGGCCCGCTTCGTGGCCTACACCTCGAGTGCCTGTGCGGCCGTCGGCGTGGTGGCGGCGTCGTTGATTCCGGGAGTGGCGGCCTACACGCTACCACTCGGCAAGGTGACGACGGCCGGACTATTGACCTCAGCCGTGGCAGTGCCGACGGCCTATCACGGCGTTCGCTACCTTTATCGAACTTTGGATCGGCGCGAGCTGGGCGTGAATCACCTGAAGCTGAGCCTGGAAGACCTCATCGGGGAAGTGAAGAGCGAAGCGGAGTTTCAAGATCTGATGGACGATGCCGCGCAGCTTCCGGTTCTGGTGGCATCGAAGTTTACCGACGTTCGTCGTCACGCTGGAAGAGACTTTGAGCGCTTTTTGGAGACGCTACGCGACTCGGAGACCGGCGAAATTCAAAGTCGCTGGTACACCTTTGGACACGATGATCGCCGCTACGTTGAGGGCCTTGCTGCCGATGCCCTGACCCAGCTCGAAATCACCCGTCTCGAAGTGTCGGCTGCGCGTGGACTCGCCGATCGATTGAAGCAGGATTGCCGCCTTTAAGCGCTTGGGTTAGTTTCGGGGGCATGAAAACCCTCAAGGTCGAACGCTCTATCCGGCATCCGGGCGTCCTGGATGTCACCCTGAATCGTCCCGAGATTCGAAACGCCTTCAATGAAGCGATGATTGATGAGCTCACCGAGGTTTTCTCGGTCGAGGTGCAGAAGGCGGACGTAAAAATCGTCACGTTGCAGGGTGCAGGTCCTGTCTTCTCTGCGGGGGGAGACTTGAACTGGATGAAGCGTTCGGTCGAGCTCAACGTCGAGCAGAACCTCGTCGAGACGCGCACGCTCTCGAGAATGTTCGCCCTCATGAATGAGTGCCCGAAGCCGCTGATCGGTTTTATCCACGGGGCGGCCATCGGCGGCGGAGTCGGTCTGACGAGTGTCTGCGATATGGTCGTCGCCACGCAGGATACGCAGTTCAGCCTCAGCGAAGTGCGCCTCGGGATTGTTCCGGCCTGCATCGGTCCGTTCGTGACGGCCAAGATCGGCGCCACGCATTCTCGGGCGCTCTTCATCAGTGCCGAGAGGTTTGGCGCGAAGCGCGCCCACGAGATCGGTCTCATCCACGAAGTCGTCACGGATACTGCGGCACTTCAAGCGTCTCGCGAGCGCATTTTGGGTAACATGCTTCAGTGCGGGCCGCAGGCGATGTCGGTGGCCAAGCAACTCGTGCTCGACCTGACCTGGCCTGAGCGACGCGAGAAAATGGGAGACTGCCTCGAGTACGTTTCGAAGACCTTGGCGGAGTTGCGCGTGACTCCGGAAGGGCAGGAAGGCCTCAAGGCGTTTCTCGAAAAGCGCAAACCGGGGTGGATTTCGTCATGAGTGCCGTGATGGCTTCGAAACCCCTCAAGGTCCTTGTTGCGAATCGCTCGGAGATTGCGTGCCGGGTTTTTCAGGCCTGCCGCGAGCTGGGCTTTCGTACCGTCGCCATTTGTGCCCCCGGTGATGAAGAGGCCCGCCACCTCACTTATGCCGACGAGGTGCAGGAAGTGTCCCGTTACCTCGATATCGAGTCGGTGATCGCCGCCGCGAAAAAAAGCGGCGCGACGGTCATTCATCCCGGTTACGGATTTTTGAGTGAACGCCCCGAATTTGCCGACGCCTGCGAAGCGGCAGGAATCGCGTTCGCCGGACCGCGAGCCGAAACCATGCGAGCGCTGGGCGAAAAGATTGCCGCCAAGGAACTTGCCGAGAAGGCGAAGGTACCGACCTTGCCTTGGGCGAAGGTCAGGGCGGGCGAAGATCTTGCCTCCGCCGCCGCCAAGGTGGGTTATCCGCTTCTGCTCAAGGCGTCAGCCGGAGGCGGAGGCAAGGGCATGCGTCGGGTCAACGAGGCGTCCGAATTGAAGGATGCCGCCGAAAGTGCCTCGGCCGAAGCCGTTGCCGCGTTCGGTGATGGCACGCTGTTTCTTGAACGGCTGATCGAAAATCCGCGACACATCGAAGTGCAGGTTTTCGGAGACGGCAAGGGTGGGGGCGTCCATCTGTACGAGCGTGAGTGCTCCCTGCAGCGCCGTCACCAGAAAGTTTGGGAGGAAGCTCCCGCGCCGCACTTGTCGCAGCAGACACGCCAGGGTCTTTTTGAAGCTTCGCTGAGGCTGGTCTCGGAAGTGAAATACCGAAGTGCCGGCACACTCGAATTTCTGGTCGACGATCAGGGTGGCTTTTACTTTCTCGAGATGAATACGCGCCTTCAAGTCGAACATCCCGTGACGGAGCAGGTCACCGGACAGGATCTCGTCCACCTGCAGTTGCAGTTGGCGCTGAACCCCGAGGAGTTTCAGCTACCGAAAGTGGGTGAGCCGCGGGGACACGCGATCGAAGTGCGCCTCTACGCCGAAGACCCGGCCATGGGCTTTGCGCCGACACCCGGAAAAGTGGAGTTCCTGCGCTGGCCCACAGGCACCGGCATTCGCATCGAAGCCGGAATTGAGCAGGGCCAGACGATCGGCACGCAGTTCGACTCGTTGCTGGCCAAAATCATCGTGCATGCCCCCACGCGTGAAATCGCGGTGCAGCGCATGCGTTTTGCCCTCGAAGAAACAGTGGTTTCGGGAATGGGCACGAATCAACGTTACCTGCTCGCGATCGCCAACGATGCTCAGGTGCGCGAGGGCAGGATGCACACCGGCTACCTCGGGGAGGCCTTCGCGGAGTTTCAGCCCGTAATCTCGGCTGTCGACCTGGCGACGGCGACACGACTGGTGCGATCCTTTTCTCTGGCAGGCGCGTCCGAGGACCAGAGGACGAGTGCACCGTCACCCTGGAGGCTGTCATGAAACACCAGTGGAAGGTTTCGGGAAAAAAATTCACCGCCGATGACCAGTCAGCCGAGGCCCGCGACGCTCAATCGTGGACCGTATCGCTTCGCCCTGGCGGGTGGGTGATTGCCGAGCGCACTCGGCTCGATGGGACGGTTGAACGGGTCCGCGGGGTGTCCATTCAGGGCAGGGGAAAGTTCTCGGCGCAATGGCTCGAGCCGTCGGGTTTTCACGGACCACTTTTTGGGGACTGGTCGCGCCTCGATGCCTCGCGCGGGGCGGCTGCATCGGGAGCCAGTGCCGCCGATTTCACAGCGCAGTTTCCGGGCAAGGTCCGCAAACTGCTCGTGGCGGAAGGGGCGGAGGTTTCAGAGAATCAGAAGCTCGTGCTGGTCGAAGCGATGAAGATGGAGTTCGCGATTCAGGCGCCTTGTGCCGGCACGGTGAAAAAGATTCGGGTCATCGAAGGACAGCAGCTTTCCCCTGGCGACCTGATGCTCGACTTCGAGGCTGCCCCGAGCGGAGGCCAGAATGCCGGCTAGCACGAAGAAGGTGGCGGGCTTTCCGCGTCAGGTGACGATCTTCGACGTGGGCCCTCGAGACGGACTTCAAAACGAGAGCCGAACGATCCCACTCGAATGGAAGCTTCGCTACATTCGTGGACTCAAGGACGCCGGACTTTCGCAGATCGAAGCAGGGGCCTTTGTGCGCCCCGATCGCGTCCCGCAGATGGCCGACTCGGCCCAGGTCTTCGAGGCCATCCTGGCCGATCGTTCGCTGCAGGGACCGACCTACTGGGCGCTGGTTCCGAATCGACGGGGTCTGGAGCGGGCCTTGGCGGCTGGCGCACGCGCCATCGGAGTCTTTACTGCCGCGAGCGAGACGTTCAATCGCCGCAACATCGGCATGTCGATCGCCGACTCACTTGCCGAGATACGTGAAGTGCTTCGAGAGGCTCGGCGCCTGAAGCTGAAGACTCGCGCTTATCTGTCGACTGTCTTTGGCTGCCCGTTTGAAGGCGAAGTGGCGGCCAGGCGCTCCATCGATGCGGCTCAGAGGCTTTTGGATCTCGGAGCCCAGCAAGTATCCCTGGGAGACACCATCGGGGTAGCGACCCCGCGGGGCGTCGACGCGATCGTGCCGAAACTCCTCTCGAAGAACCCGGTTGCGAAAGTGGCCGTGCACTTTCACGACACCCGTGGAACGGCGCTCGCCAACACGCTGCGGGCGATGGAATACGGGGTAACGAGCATCGACTCTTCGGCCGGAGGACTGGGCGGTTGTCCGTTCGCGCCCGCTGCGACCGGAAACCTGGCCACCGAAGATCTCGTTTACATGCTGGACGGCATGAAGATTCGCAGCGGAGTCGATCTCGGGCGGCTTTGTGAGGCGAGCCTTGGGCTGGTCGGTGCAATGGGTCGCTCGATTTCGAGCCGTTATCTGGCAGCCCATTCGGCACGCTGCCAAAATTAGTCCGACTCGCGTCGTGCAGGGTTTTTGCAGATCGCAGCCCTTCATGGACCGAGGCACTCGAGACAAGATTCACGACATCCTGAAGGCGCGCCGGGCGAGGTTGGGAGAAGGGCTGATCCCTTCCATCCTGACCGAAAGCGAAATGGATCGCGTCGATTCCCAGGCGGAGATGGTGGATATTGCCCAGAGCCTCGAGCATCTCGGTCGCACCGCCTCGTTACAGGAGCAGGAGCTTCGCGAAATTCAGGCGATCGATCGCGCGCTCGCAAAAATCGCATCAGTGGGCTTTGGCGTCTGTGAAGATTGCGATGAGGAGATTCCCGAAAAGCGGCTCCTGGTCGTACCCGAGGCCCGGCTTTGTGCGCGCTGCCAGGCCATTCGCGAACGCGAATCTGCACGGGTTCGCAGTGCAGGATAACCGACTTTTCGTCGGCTTCGTGCAAAACGCAATCTTCAGGCAAATGTCATGACAGTTTGAAGTGCTTGAAAACCGGGGCTTGGGCTGCGGCACGCGCTTTGCCAATGCAGTGCGCTGCTATAGGACACCCCGCATCATGACTCGACGGCTCTCCATTCTGAATCGCCCCGTTTTCGCACCCTTCAAGCTGGGCGTGGCGATTGTCCTCATCGCGGGAGGAGTGCTCTGGGGGGCGAGCTGGTCTCTCGATCTGAGCTGGGGCCGCAGCTCGATTTCGCCCAGTGAGGCGCTGCTGCGGCAAGAGGTGAAGGAACTCGAGGCTGCTGCCCTGCTACCCACGGGTCTGCCCGAGGGTTTGGCTCCGAAGGCCGGAGCGGTCACCATCGGGTTGATCGCCCCCGAGGTGCGCGACGCGACCCAGCTCGCCCGCTGGCACAGTTCGGTCGGGCAGGGGCTGGTTCATGGGGGAAGGGTTCGCGAGGGCCGCGAGCATCTCTTGCGGGCACTGAATTTCGCCCTTCAGGCGCTGAACGAAGGCCCCTGCCGAAACCGCCGTTCCGAGCTGGTCTTCCTCTCGGGCAAGGCACTTTATCTCGTATTTCGGCGCCCGGCGGTGCTCGATTCGATCTCGCAGATGGGAAGCCGAAGTGTCTGGGCTGTGCGAGCGATGCAGGTTCTCAGGCGGGAGCCGAACACGTGAGCAGGTCCCGCTCGCTTTTTGAAATCTATCAGTCGGGGCTCCTGCTGCTTCTGGTCATGATCGGTGCGACAATGGCCTGGGTCGGCCTCGAGGTGGCCGACGAGATTCAAGCCAGCCGCAAGACTCACCTGCTGCGCCAGGAGCTGCTGGATGTCTCGAGTCGAGTTCGAATGCATATCGTGGCTCACGAGTTCGGGCGGGCGCTCGCTCTAGTGCGCTCGGTTGATCCGGACTCTCGCGGTGACGTAATCGGAAACACCTACGTCAGTGCCCTGATGGCCCAGTTCAGTCAGCCGGCCCCTGATATCAGACTGCTGAAGGCGATTGCCGAGGGCTGGCAGTTCCACCAGTCGCTCGAGCTCGTACGTCTTTCGGACGATCGCGAGATTCGCCTTCGGGGCATTCTGGGGCGAGGACTGCTTTTTTGGGGAGTGATTTTTCTCGTGGTGCTGTTTCTGTTTCGGCGCCACTTCAATAGCGTGGTCCGCCCGGCAAGTTATCTGGCCCGGTACCTCGGTACGCTCGATCTGTCGCAGGACCTGCCGGCGCTTTTTTCGAAGGAGGCAGATCGCCGCCGACACGGCTTTGAATCGGCCCCCGAGGAGATTCTGCAGTTCGAGCGGGGAACCGTCGCATTGATCGAAAAGCTTCGAGCCTATCAGAAGAAGTCAAAGGGGGATCTTCTCGAGCAGAAGGCTCGAAACCAGGTCCTTTCGAGGATCAATCGAGACGGCATCTTCGTGCTTCGCGGCAGCACGGTCGTGTGGCGAAACGCCACTGGAGCCCGAATTCTTGAAGAGGAGTTTCATCGCGGTCTCCATCCGGTCGATCTTGAGAAGGCTGCTGATTCCGGATTCAGCGACAAGGACAACCGACAGCGTGCTGCCTCGGCGATTTTGACGGCCGCCTCGCGTTGGACACCGGTTGAACTCGTTGTTCGATCGGAGGATGGCGTCCAGATCGCCTCCTACCTGGTGACGCGGTCTTCGGAATCTTCGCGGGCCGGGGATGGCCGGAATGCCGCAGATACGATTGTCGTCGCCCAGGACATCTCGTGGATTCGCCAGGGCGAGGAGGCCAAGGCCCACTTCCTGGCCTTGTTGTCGCACGAAGTGAAAACCCCGGTCACGAGTCTATTGATGGCCACACGCCTGCTGCAGCGCTCGCCCGCTGGTTCGCTGACCGACGTGCAGCGGCGTTTGGTCGACACCAGTGTTCGTGACGTGGATCGCCTGCGTGAACTGATCGACGAGCTTCTGGTGACCAGCCGCTTCGATCTGAATTCCGAGAGCCTCAATCTGCGAGCCTCCGATCTGAGGCGGCTTCTGGCGCAGGCGGTGAGGGCGGCTCGAAGTGAAGCGGAGCAGCGGCAGATTCGACTCGAGCTCCACTTCTCCGAGACGCTGGGGGACTCCACGGTCCGAGTCGACCCGGCACGTCTGGCCTGGGTGCTGTCGAGCATGCTGACCGAGGCGGTTCGTCACTCGAGTCGCGGCTCCCGGCTTCAGGTCGGCATGGTGCGATCCGGCGGATCGAGCGGCAGCGATTTCGAAATTCGGATCTGTGGAGCTGCCCTCCAATTTCCCGGCGAGATTCAAGAGCGCCTCTTCGAACGTGGATTTGCACATTACAGTCTTCGCGTTGCACGAAGCAACGCAACCGGCATGAGTCTTGCGATTGCGCGCGAGGTTGCCATTGCGCATGGAGGCTCACTGGCCATGAGGACGGATCAATCGACCGGAACGGAACTCGTGTTGGTGGTTCCGCAGTCCGGGCATGAATTCAATAACAGAGGAGGGGGCCGGAATTATGTCGAAGTTGCTGGTGGTTGATGACGAACAGGGAATCTGCAGCACCATGGAGGCGGCACTGACCGCTGCGGGCCACGAGGTTCAGGTGGCCGACAGTGGAGAGATGGCTCTTTCGCTGATGCGTCGTTCGAGTCCCGATATCCTGATCACCGATCTCAGGATGGATGGAATGAGCGGCCTCGATCTTCTGGGAAAGACCCGGGAATATTTTCCCGGAGTAACGCCGGTGCTCATGACGGCCTATGCCACCATTGATACGGCCATCAGTGCCATGAAGGGGGGAGCCTATGATTATCTGGTCAAACCCTTCACTCCCGAGCAGCTCGAGCACCTGGTTTCACGAATCGAGGAGTTCAGGCGGCTCAGCGACGAGAACCTGAAGCTTCGGGACACCGTCGAAGTCCTTTCTGACCCGTCGAGTATTACGACGAAAAATGCTCGAATGCAGAAGGTGCTCGACATGGCGAGGAAGGTGGCGGCAACCGACTCGACCATTCTGATCACCGGTGAAAGCGGTACGGGAAAGACGCTTCTTGCGAAGATTACGCACGATGCCAGCCAGCGTTCGAAAGGTCCTTTTGCCGTGGTCAACTGTGCGACGCTTTCAGAAAATCTGCTCGAGTCCGAGCTCTTCGGACACGTCCGAGGATCGTTTACAGGTGCCGTGAAGGACAAGGTGGGACGGCTGCAGCTCGCCGAGAGCGGTACCGTATTTCTTGATGAGATCGGCGAGATCTCGCCGTCGCTGCAGACCAAGCTGCTTCGATTTCTGCAGGAACGCGAGTTCGAGCGGGTCGGCGATACCAAGACCATCCGCGTGGACGTTCGCATCATTGCGGCTACGAACAAGGACCTCGAACATGAGGTTCGCCAGGGGCGTTTTCGCGAGGATTTGTACTTTCGGCTGAATGTGATCGATCTGCACATGCCCTCGCTTCGCAACCGCAGCGAGGACATTCCCGCCCTGGCCGAGGGACTTCTGCAGAAGTCCTTTGTCGCCGCAAATCGGCCCGCACGCCCCTTCAGTGCCGAAGCAGCTGCAGCAATCCGGGCCTATCCGTGGCCGGGAAACATTCGCGAGCTCAAGAACGCCCTCGAGCGTGCCGCCATCCTTTGCTCGACGGACCAGGTGACGCTGGATGATCTGCCCGATCGCGTCGTCGAAGGCTTCTCGTCAGCTCCGACAAAGGCGGATGCCGTGCCGGCAGCATCGGGCGTACTGCACGCTTCAGCAGGCGAACAGGCTTCCTTTGTGTCGCAATCTGCAATGATCGACGGTGCGCCGAACCAGCTATCTGCCGCCGAAGTGAGCCTCGAGGAACTCGAACGACGCCATATCCTGAGCGTTCTGGGTACGACGCAGACGCTCGAAGAGGCCGCCACGATCCTGGGAATCAATCTCAGCACGCTTTGGAGAAAGCGTCGGCGCTACGGTTTGGACTGAAGCCTCAAGGCCGCTCGGTGGCACCTGCGTTGCAATTCCGGCAGCCGACCGGAATTGGTGCCGGTTCAATTGATTACCGAGGGGGTAGCATGAACAGAAAGAGTGGAATCAGTCAGGGAAAGTTGCGTGAACGAAACGGATACTGGGCGCTCGCCATTTTCAGCCTTGTGGCCATGACGTCGCTTTACGCCATGGCCAGCGATGGCGAAGGTGGAGGCGACGCTGGGCCTGTTTCTCCTGCGGAGAGTGCCACGGAAGTGAGTTTCGAACGCTTTCGCGAGCAGTGTGCCGATCCTTCAAAGAGCGAGGTGCAACGCGCTCCCCAGGATATTCGGGTCGTCTGCCGGAACCAGGAGCAGACATGGATCGCGGGCGTTCCGGGCCGGATTCCCCTCAAGTCCGAGCGCCGTGTCGGCATCACCGTGGTCTCGGACAAGTTCAAGGTGGCCGAAACCTCATCCGAGGTCGAAGCCGTGCAAAGCTCGGGGGCCTGTCAGCGGTACCAGGAAGTGATTGAAGACTTCTCGATTGAAGTGCCGGTCAGCTGCGCCGAGATTCTCGACATGAAGATCGGATTCTCCGAGCTTTGTCGCGCTCGAATCGATGAGTCGCGTGGCAAGAACGAGTCTGCCGTTCAGGTTCGCGCAACCGGTCGAGAGGTGGATACCTGCGCCGGAATTCCGGTTCAGGCCGAATAGTCGCATCGCAGGCAATCAGAAGGGAGGGGCTCTTGCGCCAGTCACTGTGGATCGGAATGCTCCTGATCGGAGTGGCCGCGTGCGGAGCTCCTCCCTCCTCTTCGTCCCTGGTTGCTCCACCCGGCGAGGTCGTCGAGTGGGGAGACGTCACGCGACTGCACGGACCCGTGATCGTTCGAGAGGGGATTTTCTCTCTTCGTGCGGCAACGATTCCCTGGTCCGGTTACTGGTACCCCTTGTCCCGTCTCGATGCCCGTTCGGCGCTTCGTAAACATGATCTTTTGACGGGGCGGCGTGCTTTGGAATTTGAAGAGCAAAGGATCCGGGGCGAGTCGAGGCCCTTCCTGCCCTGGGAGGGACGTTGCGACGCCTGGGCGCTGGCCTCAGTGCTTCATCCCGAGCCCCGGCTCGAACGCCGGGTCGAGAGGGAGGGGCTCACGGCAGTTTTCAGTATCGCGGAACAGAAGGCTCTCTGGGTTCACGCCCACGAGAGGTTACCAGAGGGATCTCGTGTGATCTTTGGCAGCCGTAACGACGGGGATGGAAGATCGGATTTTGATGATCCGGCTCCGGCCGAGTTTCATCGGGTTCTCGAAGTGATGCTTGGAGAGAAGAAAAAGCCCATTATCATGGATCGCGATCCACGACCTCCGGTCTGGAATACGCCGGTGCACGCCGCCACGATGGAAGTGGCGCGCGATCTTCAGAGGCGTTCGCTGTTTCATGTTCGTGCCTGGGTCGAGGCCACTTTTCCCTACGATGACGACGCCGATTCGATCCAGCGTCTGGCGACGATTCTCGAGTACACCTATGATTTCGAAACGGCTCCGGGCAATGACGGGCACATTGTCCTGAGTTCACGCTGGACCGGATCGAGTCGCTGGAACCATCCCGACTTCGTGACGATTCCAACCGATGCGGCGGAGGATCAGCTGGGGAGTCGGAACCCCGAGATCGACCTCGACTGGCTGAGGGAAAATCTGTGAGGGCTTGAGCCAGGCACCGTGCCGTGGTGTGGTGGAGCCAGATGCAAACCGTCGATTTTTTCGTCCGCTATCTGCTGGTGCTGGTCTGGCTTCTTTTCATGTCGGTCGTGGGTGTTCTGTTGATTCCGTTTCTTTTTGGCAGTCCGCACTTCAATCGAATCGTGGCGCGGCTCGGGGTCTGGGGACTTTCGAGAATCACTCGCATTCAAATTCGGCTCGAGGGCGCCGAGTCGCTCCAGCCGTTTCAGCCCTGCATCTACATCTGCAACCATCAGGACAACCTCGACATCCTGATTTTCGGCTCGCTCTTTCCCTCGAACACGATCGTGATCGGCAAGCGCGAGCTACTGTGGATTCCGTTCTTCAATCTCTTTTATTACGCAGCCGGAAACATCTTTCTCGATCGTAAGCGGCATCATCAGGCCATCGCTGGGATTGGGTCGGCGAGTCGTCAGATTCGAGAGCGTGGCGTAAGCGTGATGATTTTTCCCGAGGGGACTCGAAATCGCTCGGGTGTCGGACTCCTGCCGTTCAAAAAGGGGGCCTTCCATATGGCAATCGAAACGGGTCTGCCGCTGGTTCCGCTGGTGGCCTCGCCGATCAGCGCGGTACTCGACCACGGCAGGCACCGATTGACTTCTGGAACCATCACGGTCAAGGCACTCGAACCCGTGCCCACCCGGGGGCTGGGACGAAGCGATGTGGCGACTCTGGCCTCGATTTGTCGGGAGAAGATGCTGCAGGCCTACCAGTCTCTTTGATGTCCTTTTTGCTGGCCCTTCTGGTGGGGAGTAGAGGGGCGCCCCTCTCGCCAGTCCTGGTCGCGATCCTCGTCATCGTTTCGCTCATCGTTTCGCTCATCGTCTCGGCTATGGTCGTGATCATCCCCATGATCATCGTCATCATTGTCGTCGCGTCCATCACCCGGCCAGTCGTGATCCGCATCCAAGGGGCTTCGCACGCCCTGCCAGAGCGACGTACTTCGAGGGGGGCAGCCCTCCAGTGAAGCTCGCTTACCGACTTCGGCAAGAGCCACCAGAAGCGTCGATGCGGTTTCGACATCGACCGAACGAGTACAAAAGCGTGAGCCATTGGGAGTGAGAATTTCGATTTGTTCCTGGTTGAGCAGATGTAGGACCACCGGCTGGTAGATGTCGGCAGCGCCGGCCGGACGCGCCTCGCAAACGGGTTCGTCCAGCCACTGCTGTTCGAGCAGTCGATTCACGGCAGTGGCGACTCGGTTCCAGAGCTCGAGCTCAAGGGCACCGTTTTCGCGCCGGTAGCACGCATTGGGAACTGTTCTGAAGTGGCCATTATTTTCGAGCTGCGTGCGAGCGCCCTTGATGACCATGGTCATGAAGTCCCAGTCTCGCGCTCGCACCAATTCGGTCTGCGGAGATGAGGGGGAGTAGGACTGCCTCGACTGCATCGAGCAGGCAGTCAGTGTGCTGAGCAGAACCGGAAGCCAGGCCATGAGACGGATCAAAAGAGGGGATGGTGAATGACGCACGGGGTTGCTCCTCTGAGGATCGACGATTTCGATCCAGCCAGTGAAGCAACCCCGATGCCACTACTGCTGGGAATAGGATTATTCCCGAGTTCTGCCAGGAACACACTTCTGCGCCTGACATCGCGCGGGATAACGGTGGTTCTGGAAGCCCGGGTCCTGCTCGGTTGAGCACACGGGAGCGAGCTCCTCGGCTACACAGGCTCTCTGTGACTCGGCCTTCAAGGAAAGCAGGCTGCGCCGCTCTTTTTGGAGTGCCGCAGCATTCGCTGCCCCCAGATGGGGGAGTGCCGAACAGACCGCCAGCGGAATGTGATGCACTTCACCAGCAGGAATTCCAGCGAAGTCGAGGTCCACGTTCACGCAGTCGGCGTCGCTCTCGCATGCGAGCAGTTCCTGAAAACGTCCGGTCAGCTCATCCGCCCCAGCGAGACAGGCGCTCGGAAAGCGACGGGGGTAATGAATCGAAGCGAGTTCGAACAGGACCTTCGAAAAGTCGACCAGGCTTTCTTCTTTTGCCGGACCGCAGATCTGACCGCCATCGATGCGAAACAATGCCGTCTCGCGATCGCCGAAAAGAATCGAGAGACGCCAGGCGTTGGATGCCCAGGACGACTCGTCGGGAGCCGTGGCACAGGTTTCACTGGCCGTCAGTCCTCCGTTCTGCAATGCCGACCATGCCTCCTGCAATCGGACGCGCTGGGATTCCGGCAGGATCTTGCGATGGGTCTGGCCGTCGGGTGCCGGACCGACCTCGATTGCGCCATCGAGTGTGAATTCGACGCCGTGCCGCGCGAAGACTTCGAGATTCTCCGATGCAGCAGCTCCCTTTACGGCGAAACGTACCTTCTGGGGAAGGGCCGGTTGGGCGAACGGGGCTGGCGCTCGCGGTTGTTCGGCGCAGGCGGCCAGAAGGGCCACCATGGCGATGGGCAACAGGGTGCCGGTTCCAAGCAGGGTCAATTTCGGTTCTTTCATCAGAGTCTCCTTCGCAGATTGAGAAATTGGGCTGCAGCGAGCAGCCCTTCAGGCGCTCGGCGTAGCAACCGGCGTGCTCGGGCGTTCTGCACGGCTGCGCGCCTTGAATCCCGTCGGCAGGTGTGACATTCATCGGCGCATGTCGATCTGGACGATTCTCAGCTGGGTAGGTGTGGCCCTCTTGACCGCGGTCAACGTGTTCATCTTTTTGAAGCTCAAGCAGGCTGCCGAGCAGATGATGCAGGTGGCCTTTCCGGGCGCAAAGAATATGCAGGAGGCGATGGCACGCATGCAGGCACAGATGGGTGCCATGCGCGGCGGTCGTCCCGGTGCCGCTGGCGGCAAGGACGCCCAGCTCCGTCAGGCGATGGAGATGCTTCAGAACATGAACCGCAAGCGCTAGGTGCCCTCTGAGCGGTGCGAAGGCTTGCGCGATGGTCGCCCCTGTCGAGGATTAATCGATGGGAGCTTTCGCCGCCCGAGCCTGCTGTCGGCGTCTGCGATAGCGCGACAGCAGATCTCTGAACGAGGCACGCAGGTGCGCCACGCCTTCGGGCGTCTGGCGCTGGGATTCGAGAATCTCGGCAATGGCTTCGAGCGTCGAAAGGCATTCGCGACGGGGCTCGCGGCGTAGATCGCGGTACAGTGAGGGATTTTTCGGCGAGAGCATCAGTCGCTGAAGCTTCAGCAGCCAGGCATTTCTCCACCAGAGGGTCTTTGCCTGGCTCCAGGTTCCATCGAGAACAATCACGCCCTCGAGCTTGGCGAGCTTGGCAGAATTTGAAGTTGCTTCGAGTGGTGTCCCCTTTTTTTCGACGCAGAACAGGGAGTCACCCGCCGGGGCTGCCCCCTTGGGTCCGCTACCGAGATAGAGCACTCCCCATCGCGATGCATCCACCGGCTCGCCCCACGCCTTGGCGAGGTTCGGCCAGCTCAGACCCACCTTGAGTCGCGAGTTTTCGAGGCACTGGGTGGCCAGCCACGCCGACCCGATCTCGTGGTCGGGCTCCTGCGGGTGCTGCAGGACGAGAATGGCAGTGCGATTCGGAAATCGCTGAACGAGCGAGCAGACGCAGAGGTCGCTTGGCTTGTGGCAGGTCGTGCAGGAGTCAGGCTTCACGGTCTTCACCCTCAATGTCGAATCCGGCCTCCATGCGATGGAGGCCGGGGGCAATCCAGTCTTCGGAATGAGGGCCTACAATCCAATGTCCCCGAAGTTCAATCCCAAACTGCCGGGCGATCGTTCGAATCCGCTCGGTCAGCCGATAATCGACCCAGGAGGGCGTGGTCACGCCGGAGGGATGGTTGTGGACCAGAACAAAGGCTCGCGGGTGGAGTGACAGGAGCCGGCCGAAGAACTCGCCGGCGTCGAAGTTGACGTGGGTTCGTACGCCGCGTTCCACCCACTCCAGCGAACTCCAGTGACCCTGGCGAAACTGGGCCCAGAAGCCGATCCATTCACGCGACTCCAGTCGGGCCTCTTCAGGCAGAGTCTTGAGAAGCTCGTTTGCGGCCGAAGGATCGAAAGGCTGCTTCGGGCGCTCCTGAAAGGCTCGTTCGCGGAAGACGGCATAGTCATGGGCGATGGCCAGCGCGGAAGTAATGCGGCGTCGTTCGCCCGGAGCCAGGTGCTCTAGCCGACGCGCGAACAGCTCCGGGTTCAGTGCATAATTCGCGAAGAGCGAATGCTGCTGGGATTCAGAGCTCAATCCCGGAGCAATGCTGGAAAAGAAGCGATGGGCGGATCGCGAACCGAGGAGTTCGCGCCAGGGGGATTTAGGCTGAATCGAGGTGCGTCTCATGCAGGCCGAGAGATCAAGAAACGCGCCGATTTCGATTTTCTCAGTTTTTGAGAATGACCAGATCGTGGGTGGTGCTCTTTCCACTCTTGTAGCGAAACTCCACCCGGATGGCATTCTTGTCTGAATTCAAGGGGATGTAGTCGGTTGAGAACTTGCCGGCGCTAAGGTCCGTGAAGACCGTGGCCTGGAACTGGTTCGCGGAGTTGACTACGGCTGCAGTCACGATCTCGGGATCTTCAGCTCCCTTGCGGACTCCGCAAATCGGACCCGAAATCCGAATCTTGGAGGCCGACACCGTGGTCTCGCGCAGCGATTCGCACTCGAACGACACATGGGCGAAGAGAGGAGCCGTTGCCGCCGGGTCGCGTTCGGTCTCGGAGAGGGGATTGGAGGCCATCGGGGCCAGCATTCCGCCTTCGAAATCCGGACGTTCCTGGGTCAGTCGCCAGGCCGAAAAGACAAAGCCCAGGGTGACAACACCGAAAATGACCAATTCAACGGGATTCAGACGCTTTCCCATACAATGGGCCTATCGTCGCGGTCGCGGCTGACCTTGAGGCCATTTCTCTGGTAAGAGCACGGCATATGAACCTACTGGCTCAAACGGCTCTGCTGGTGTCCCTGACCAGTCTTGGCATGGCCATGTCAGTCCTGGCGCGGCGCCTTCAGAACAGGCTGCTTTTCAGCTTCTCCGCAATGTGCGGAGCGGTCTTCGTATGGTCGCTTTCGTTTTTCCTTGAGCAGGTCTTTGCGGGAGGAGGGTACTACGCCGTGCACCTCCTGGCAGGAGTCTGGCTCGGTCCTGTCGCATTGCATTTCCTGCGCATCTGGGTGGGGCGTTTTCCCGAAGGTTGGATAGCGCTCGTCTCCCGTGCCCTCTGGGCCGTCAGCCTGCTGTCGGCGGTAGTTTTGACGGTGGTCTGGGGCCTTTCATGGGGACGTGGCGGGGTGGCCCATGACTCGATTCTGCCGGTGATGCTCTTCTCGCCCATTACCGTCGTGCTGCAGGTGTTCGTCATTCTTGCCACGCGCCGGCCGCTCTCGCTTCGCGACGGCGTCATCTTTGGCGGAGCGCTGATGGTCCTCGCCCTCTCCACGATGGATCACGTCCCTTGGATGGGCCACCTGCTTCCTTCGCTCGGAAACTTGCTGCTTTGTGTTTATCTGATCCTGCTGGGACAGGCGATTCGACAGCAGAAACTTCTCGATCTTCCGCTGCTGTTCACTCGATTTGTCGTACTTTTGGTACTGGCTGTCGTGCTGACAGGTGTCTATCTGCTGCTCGTCGCCTGGATCAAGCAGAACCCGGTGCTCTTTCTGCTCAACTCCTTTGCCGTATCGTTTCTGATCGTGATGCTGCTCAATCCGCTTCAGCGCACGGTCTCCGCCCTGACGGATCGGCTTCTGGCGCATCGCGACGCCGACTGGAGAAGGCGGCTCGAGCAGTCGATGCAGTCGCTCCGATCGGCTGCCGATCTGCAATCCTGGCAGGAGGGCCTGAGGGAGGGCGTGAGTCAGGCTCTTTTGCCTGCGTCGCTGAGACTGGTGCTCCTGCACCAGGATCCCGCCGAGGCCATGGGGGCACTCTCCGAAGAGATGCGAGATCGCCGGGATTCGGGGCGGCTCTCGGTTCTTGTCGAGCCCCTGCTTCAGGCCGAGATCGAGCGTACCTCGAGCGCGAGGGTGCGTCTGCGTCTGCAGGCGGTTCTGGACGATCTTCGACGAACGGGAGCCAACTGCGTGCTTCCGCTCTTCGAACGCCAGTTGCTCGGTTGGGTACTGGTCGACTTGAGCGAGGTGCCCAGGCCCAGGGCCGCCGGACTACAGTCTTGGCGGCAGCTTCGCGAGGTCGAAGAGCTTCTCGACGAGGCGGGACGAAGCCTGGCGCTGCTGCTGCGGGTTCGGGATGAGGCCGAGCGCGAACGTCTGGCGACCCTCGGTGAAATGGCCGCAGGTCTCGCCCACGAGATTCGAAACCCTCTCGGAGCCATCCAGGGGGCGGCGGAGCTCCTGCCGGATGAGCCGGCGATGGCTCCGTGGACCCGAGTCATCCGCGAGGAAGTTGCTCGTCTCAATCACGTAGTCAGTCGCTTTCTTGTTTACTCGAGAAGGTCCAGTCCGGAACTGGAAGCAGTTCGTCTGGACGAATGGCTTCATCGCGCGGCGACGCGCCTGGAGTCGTCGGTTGCACTGTCACAACCCGAACGGTCCCTGGCCGTTCGGTGCAACGATTCGCCTGCGATCAAGGTGGAGATGGATCCTGAGGCGATCATCCAGGTTCTGGAAAACCTCGTCAGAAACAGTGCGGATGCGGGCGCCAGAGAGGTTTCTTTTTCCGCCACCCTTTCGCGCGACGGGAGATGGGCATTGATTGATGTTCGAGACAATGGTCGAGGCGTGTCGGAGGAGATCCGGAAAAAACTTTTCGTGCCGTTCTTCACCACCAGTCATTCCGGGACCGGACTCGGACTTTCAATCTGCCAGCGGATTCTTGAATCCCATCACGGAAGAATCGAGCTGTTGGAAGGCCTTGCGACGGGGGCTTGTTTCCGACTGCGCTTTCCGACAAGGAGAGGGGTATGAGCGAGACCCGGGCCCGGATTCTGGTCATTGATGACGAGCGGAATCTCACGCTGGTGCTCAAGGCGCTGCTCGAACGTGCCGGGTTCGAGGTGCTTGCATTCAATGAGCCGGAAGTCGCGATCGAGTCGCTCGAAACCGAGCCCCTCGATGTCGTTCTGACCGACCTCGCGATGCCCGGAATGGACGGACTCGCCGTCCTCGATTTTTGCCGCAAATTTCGTCCCGAGCTGCCGGTTATCCTGTTGACTGCATACGGAACGGTCGACTCCGCAGTGGCAGCTCTTCGCAGGGGCGCGGCGGATTTCGTGACCAAACCCTTCGATCATGAGGAGCTTCTTGCCGCGATTCGAAAGGCGGTGGCCTCTTCGGTCGAACAGGCCCGCGAGCCCCGCCTGCTGGAGCGCGCGGCCGGTGCTCCCCGGGCGGAGAGTGCGGATTCGGCGGGTGCTCTCTTCGGGACGAGCGAGGCGATGCAGGAGGTCCTGCGTTTGGTGTCGCGAGTGGCCTCTGGAGATTCGACGGTGCTTCTGACTGGTGAGAGCGGCACCGGAAAAGAGCTGGTGGCGCGACGGATTCATCTGCAGTCGGAGCGCAGCCACGGGCCGTTCATCAAGCTCAACTGTGCCGCCATTCCCGCAAACCTGATGGAAAGCGAGCTTTTTGGCCATGAGCGCGGGGCTTTCACTGGGGCCGTCACCTCGAAGCCAGGCCGTTTCGAGCTGGCCCATGGGGGAACCCTTTTTCTGGATGAGATTGCCGAGATTCCGGTGGACATGCAGCCCAAGCTGCTTCGAGTGCTGCAGGAACGCACCTTCGAGCGACTCGGAGGAGTGCGCACCCTGCACGCGGATTTTCGTGTGATCGCGGCGACTCATCGTTCACTTGAAATCGAGATCGCGGCAGGACGGTTTCGCGAAGATCTCTTCTATCGCCTAAATGTGGTGCCGATCCAGCTTCCTGCTCTTCGCGAACGGCTCAACGATCTCGAGGCGCTGGCACGGTACTTTCTCAAGCAGGCCTGCATCAGGGTCAATCGCATCGTGACCACGATCCATGATGACCTGATCGAAACGCTGAAGTGCTATTCCTGGCCTGGAAACATCCGCCAGCTCGAGAATACCATCGAACGAATGGTCGTCATGTGCGAGGGGGCTGCCCTCGGAATGGCCGATCTGCCCGAGGAAATTGCCAGGGCCATCGGCTTTCAGCAGGAGGAGGCCGCGTCCTTGAGCTTCAAGGAGAAGGTGCGACTGCGCACGCAGGAGCTCGAGCGTTCATTGATCGAGGATGAACTGCAGCGCAACGGCGGGAATGTGACCCGTACTGCCGAGGCGCTGGGCCTCTCCCGCAAGGGCCTGCAGCTGAAGATGAAGGAGCTGGGTCTTCGGCGGGAGGATCCGTCTGATCCCATCGACGGATAGTGCCGGGAAGTCAGGCCAGCTTTTCGTAGACTTCGACGAAGGATCGGGCGGTCTTCTCCCACGAAAAGAGGCTCGCACGCACGGTGGCCTGAACCGAGAGGCGGCGCGAGAGTGAAGAATCCTCGAGGAGCTGAAGCAAATGAGCTCTCAGTGCGTCGCAGCCATGTACCGGGTCGAAGTAAAGCGCCGCATCGACGGCGATCTCTCGAAAGGGCTCGATGTTCGAGAGAATCAATGGTCGACCAAAGACGGCCGCCTCAAGGGCGGGCAGGCCAAAGCCCTCATCATGCGAAGGCAGCACGACCGCTTCGCAGCGCCGATACAGTTCGTGCAGCTGACTGGTGCTCAGGTTCTGATGCAGGTGAATGCCGATGCCACCCTCATTCCCGGCGCCATGAATCATCCGGATGATCTGCTCGGAGCCGTGGCCCGGGCGTCCCGCGAAGACCCAGTCAAAACCTGAGAGCCCACGAGTGGCCTCGATGATCATCGACAGGTTTTTTCGCACCTCAAGATTGGCGACGGTCAGAAAGAAGGGTCTTTGTGGAAGAGGGAGCGTGGCCGAGGAGCCGGGGGAGTGCCGGATCGGAGTGTTCAGGTCGATGGTCGGACCCCAGGGGATGTACTGGGATCGACCGCGAACGGAAGGAAAGCGTTCGTGCAGTTGCCGAAGAACGGCGCGTGACGGCGTGGTGATCCAATCCGCCCTGCGAATGGCTTGCGCCAGAAGAGGAGCCTGCCGGGCCTGGAACTCGGCCGATTGCCAAGCGTTTCCGGGCTTGAGGGTCCAGAGGTCATGAATCGAGAGCAGGCGAGTGCCCTTCATGAAGGGAGACATGCGATGCTCGAAGGAGTGATAAAGCACTCCCTTGCGTCCCATCAGGCGTTCGACCGGATGAATCCAGTGGGCGCCGGGGGTACGCGTTCTGCTGGCCGCTTGAATTTCGGGTGCGAGCGAGCGGATGGCGTCAAAGGATCGCTGGGCGGTCTGGCCGACCCCGGATCCCGGGGCCCGAATGGCGGGCGTGAGATCGATGAAGCGTTGGCGAAATGAGGACATGGATGCTCCACCGTAACTTTTCCATCGGATAGCGACAAGTGCTGATCGGGAAGAGCGGTTTATCGGCGTAAAAAAACGCCCCGGACGGAAACGCCCGGGGCGCCTGGGAGCTTTTATCTCGAGCCGGGTCCTACGGAAAAAGTCCCCGCATCAGCATGGCTCGGTTCAGGCGATCGACGCCGGCAATGAGGGCGGCCGTCTTCATGCCGCAGTCATACTGGTCCCGAACCTGGACGACCTTGTTGAACGCATTTTCCATGACTTCGGCGAGCTTCGAGTTGACCTGACTCTCGCTCCAGAAGAAGTTCTGGATGCCCTGCACCCACTCGAAATACGAGACAATCACGCCGCCTGCGTTGCAGAGCACGTCGGGAACGATGAAGGCGCCACGCTCTTCGAGAACCTTCATCGCGGCCGTCGTGACCGGGCCGTTGGCGCCTTCGGCAATGATCTTTGCCTTGACGTCACTCGCATTCTTTTCCGTGATCACGCCGTCGATCGCGCACGGCATGAGTACCTCAACGTCGAGGGTCAGCACGTCCTGCGGCTTGATGGCTTCGGCCTCGGGATATCCTTCCAGCGTGCGGTGCTTCTGGAAGTAGTTGTACACCTCGGGAACATTGAGTCCGTTGGCATTGTACACCCCACTCGAGATGTCGCCGATGGCCACCACTTTGGCGCCCATGGCGTGGATCTCGAGAGCGGCCACCGCTCCAACCTTTCCGAAGCCATGGACGGCCACGGTCGTGGAAGAATCCACTCGGGCCGATCCCCGTCCCTTGTCGGAGAGGTACTTCTTGGCATGAACCGTCGTGTAGACCACGCCGCGTCCCGTGGACTCTGCACGGCCCAGCGACCCGCCGATCTCGACCGGCTTTCCGGTGACCACGCCAGGCGTGGCGAATCCCCGCGTCTGCGAAAAGGTGTCCATCATCCAGGCCATGTGCTGGGCGTCGGTGCCGACGTCCGGAGCCGGAATGTCCTTGTCAGGACCGATGATCGTATTGATCTCCATCGTGTAGCGACGCATCAGGGATTGGTGTTCCTGGCGCGAGAGCTGGGTGGAGTCGACTCGAATGCCGCCCTTGGCGCCACCGAGGGGCAGGCCGACGAGCGAGCACTTGAAGGTCATCAGCATCGCGAGCGCTCCCGTCTCCGAGAGCGTGACTTCCGGATGGAAACGGATACCGCCCTTGCCGGGGCCGAGGGTCATGTTGTGTTGAACGCGATAGCCCTCGAAGACCTTGATGTTGCCGTTGTCGAGACGGATTGGAACGCTCACGACCAGGGCGCGCTTGGGCACGCTGAGGCGCGTGGACACGTTCGGATCAAGGTTCATGAGCGAGGCGGCCTCGTTCAGCTGTTGGACGGCGTTGCGATAGAGATCGCTGGAAGACCAGAGATCGGCACCTGGGACGGAATGATTCTGATGAATCGACATGTTGACAGTCTCCTTGGGGTTCGAAGGACCCCACTTTTTTGTCGCGTAATGCGGACCTTATTGCGCTTTTATTAGTGAATCAAGGATGTTGCTCGGTTAGCCTTTTTCCATGAAAAACAAGACCCAGGTGGCGGTTCTCTACGGGGGCAGGTCGGGCGAGCACGAGATCTCCCTGCGTTCGGCGGCTTCGGTCGTCCGATACCTCGATCGCACCCGTTTTGAAGTCCTCCCGGTGGCTATTGACAAGCAGGGGCGATGGACTCTCGTCAGTCCTGATTTTGTTGAGAAAGAGGCTCAGGGCGAGACCCTCTCCATTCCGGCCAATGCAGTGCCGGTCCACCTGTCTGCCGATCCATCCCGCGGGCTGGGCAGGGCGGTCTTCGTCGGGACGGACGGAAAGCCGGTGGCTACCGCTGATGTGGTTTTTCCGGTGCTTCACGGGCCCCTTTGCGAGGACGGAACCCTTCAAGGTCTTTTCGAGCTGTCTGAGGTGGCCTATGTCGGCTGTGGCGTGCTCGCCTCATCGGCTGGCATGGACAAGGAGGTGAGCAAGCGCCTTGTCCGGGATGCGGGAGTGCCCATCGTTCCGTTTGTGACGGTCCGTGCAACGGCCTGGGCTCGAAACCGTGAGCTCATTCGGCAGGAAATCGCCACACGGCTGGGGTACCCGTGTTTCGTAAAGCCCGCCAACATGGGATCGAGCGTGGGAATCCACAAGGTGCGTGAAGCATCCGCACTCGACGCCGCACTGGACGATGCCCTGCGGTACGATCACAAAATTCTGGTTGAGAAGGCCGTATCGGCCCGCGAAATCGAGGTTGCCGTGCTGGAGTCCCGCGATCTCAGCGCGCCGGCGCGAGTGAGTGTCTGTGGGGAGATCATCCCAACTCACGAGTTTTATTCTTACGAGGCCAAATACCTGGACGACCATGGCGCCGCGTTGCTGATTCCCGCCCGCCTTTCCGGTGAGGAGGCGGGTCGTATTCAGGAGCTGGCCGCACGCGTCTTCGCCGCGCTTGAGGCTGAAGGCTTGGCTCGGGTCGATTTCTTTGTCGACAAGGTCACCGAAGAGGTCTTTTTCAACGAGATCAATACCCTTCCGGGGTTCACTTCGATCAGCATGTATCCCAAGATGTGGGAGGCCACGGGTCTGGGCTATTCCGAGCTATTGTCCGAACTGATCGATCTCGGTCTCGAAAGACATCGCCGACGTCGGGCACTGCTGCGGGAGTTTTCCGCTCCGGTGGGCTGACGGACCTTCTCGTCTGCCTCTCGACTTCGCGCGACTGAGGTGCCAGAACTGGCGACTATGAAGATTCTTCGCCTGTCGTTCATTCCCGTCTCCGCCGATTTCGCTCTGATGATGCTTCGATTCTGGTTGGGGTTATCGATGCTGGTGCTGCATGGCTGGGGTAAACTCGAGGGATTCTCGGCCAAGGCGGGGCGATTTCCCGATCCGATCGGCATCGGATCGACACCGTCGCTGGCCCTGGTCGTCTTTGCCGAAGTCTTCTGTTCGGTGCTGCTGATGGCGGGGTTCTTGACCCGGTTCGCTGCCCTGGTTCTGGCCGTCACCATGGGGGTGGCCTTTTTTATCCAGCACGAGATGCAGCTTTCCGGTCCCGGGAGCGGCGAGATGGCCTTCCTCTATCTCGGTGGCTATCTGACGATTCTTTTCGCGGGTGCCGGCCGTTTCGCGTTCGAGCGGGATTCCTGAGCAGGCCAGGGAATGAATGGCTGGAAGATACGCGCACTGGCGTGGGTTCTTCTGACACTGATCGCGGTGGATCCCGTTCAGGTCAGGGCCTGGGAGGATGCACCGGAGTTCATCAGTCTCGCGGAAGGCGAGCCGGAAATTTTCGAGGGACCGGGGCAATTGGGCTCCGAGTATCAGTCGGATCTCTTCAGCTACATGAAGCCCGAGACCTGGCAGTACGACTGGATTACGAGGGATCGACTGCTGGATCTCAGTATCGGCAGCCTGAACGCCACGCAGTTTCTGATGGATACGCGACTGAAGATTCGCGCACCCCTGGGGGAACACAGTGAGTTTCGATTTCATTTTCTTGATGACCGCGATCTCGAAAAGCAGTCGGTCCATCATATTCTTGAGTTCATCCTGAGACCGAAGCCGTGGCTGGGTGTTTCGCTTTATGGAGACCCGGATTTCTCGAAGCGACGCAATGACACGGGGGTTGCCCTCGTGCTGAATCCCTCGGAGAGGCATGAGATTCGGCTCTTCAATACGTTCGTTGACGTCACTCGGCTCAGGCGCAGTGATCGGCCCGACACTTTCGTGGAGCCCGATCTGCCGTATTCCCGCGGAGTGGTCGGTCGCCTGTGGTCGTCGCCGGCGGGCAATTCGAGAGATTTTTTTCAGTATGCCCTGCGGTTCGACACTCGGACGCGGTGGCTCTTTCCTCAGGACGAACTCATCTACGGCTACCGCAAGACGCTCGGCTCGGTGTTTTTCAGCTCCGCGCAGTCGTCCACTCTACGCTGGAGCGGTCGGGCTCAGTACGATGAAAAGAGCGAATCCCGTACCCCTGATGGCGGAACAAGTTCGGTCACGGCCTCCGGCTGGAGGACTCGACGCTTCATCTCCCACCTGCGTGCGACGATTTCAGAGCTGGGTCCTCGACAGAATTGGGGGCTCGACCTGGGGCTCATGGCTGCGCTCCGCTCGTGGAATACGACTGAGGGAGACGCACGGTCGCGCGATCTCCTTCCGCTGGTGGCCCTGCATCTTCCGGGATACGAGTCAGCTCGCAGGCGGGACCGCTGGAGCGTGGGAGTGATCGAAACAGTGCACCAGAGCTCGGGAGATCCCGCGCTCTTCTCGGGCGGCGCGGCAGCCTCAGAAAGCGAATTTCGACTCAGCGTGACTTACGACTTTGTCTTTGGTGCTGACGCTGTTCTTCGGCTTCAGGCTAACGCCGATCTGGACGAGTTCGGGAAGCGCGGAGCCTGGGAAGGCGGAAATGGCCAGTTTCTGCTGCGATTTTAGAAGGTGTAGCCCAGCTGCAGTCCTGTCGAAATGGCCGCTGAGGCACCTCGGGTCAGCAGTCCCTGTACTCGAAACAGAAAGCCGTGGTCCTGACGGATTTCAAAGCCCAGTCCTGCGTTCAGCAGGAGAGGGATCGCGGGAAATCGGAGTGTTCCGATCACGGGGGCTCGTCCGGCAGCGGCCCGCGCATCCGTGAAGAAAGTCAGACCTCCTGAGGCAAACCAGGCGGAGCGGCCTGCTGAAAAGTAATGCAGCACATGAATCGGTAGGAGAAACGGAGAGGCCACCGACTTTCTGTCGCCATCCTGGGCGTCCACTCTCGAGAACCCCGCCGCCAGTGCCCACTCCGGATTGAGTCGCCGATCAAACTGAACCCCCAGTACCAGGCTGCGCCCCAGAACTTCGAGGCTCAAGGCGTTGACAGCGGATGTAGGGGCTCGGGGCGAATGGTCTGCCGTCGCGGAACTCCCCAGCGTCAGGCTGGAGATCAAAAACGCCAGAGGAAGGGCGCCCCTGAAACTCACTTTTTTCGACCGGCGCGCTCTTCCAGAAGCTGCAGGGCCATTTCGAGCGTCACCGAATCATTTGCCGTCTCTTTAGGGACGGTGGCGTTGACCTTGCCGTGCTTGACGTAGACACCATACTTGCCCTCGAGCATCTGGACGGGCTTGCGGTCCTTGGGGTGCTGGCCGAGTTCCTTCAGGATGGTGCTTCCCGCTCGGGCCCGCTTTTCTTCAGCAAGAAGTTCGACGGCACGATCGAGGGTGACCGAGTAGACGTCGTCGGTCTTTTTGAGCGAGCGAAAGTTGCCGTCCATCACCACATACGGACCAAACCGGCCGTTGTTGGCCGTGACTGGAAGTCCCGTCTGAGGGTGATTGCCCAGAACTCGCGGCAGAGAGAGCCACTTCAGGGCCATTTCGAGCGTGACGTCCCTGGGGTGGATTCCCTTGGGCAGCGAGGCGCGACGAGGCTTTTCCGGCTCAGCGGTAGGCGCCGCTTCAGAGGGGTCTGCTGCTGCGTCTGGTGCACTGGCTGGGGCCTTCTTGGAGCGCTTCTTGGGTTTGACGGGCTTTTCAGGCTTCGGTGGGGTTTCTCCCAATTGAACGTAAGCCCCGTAGCGTCCGGTCAGAACGTAGACATCGAGTCCCGTGGCCGGATCCTTTCCGATCGATTGCGGTCCTTTTTCGGATGCCTCGATGATCTCATTGATATTCGCCACCGACAGATCGGCGGGAGCCAGATCCTCGGGAATCGAAGCGTGAACTTCGTCCGCCTTCTTCGCTCCCTTCGACTTGATGATGTAAGGTCCGAACTTTCCGACCTTGATGTCGATTCCCTTCAGGTGATGCAGCAGCACGGTGCGCGATTCCTCAGGATCAATCTGCTTGTCCTGCAGCTTGACCCTTTCGCGAAGCCCGGCTTTGCCCAGGTAGAAGCTCTTCAGGTAGGGCAGGTACTCGATCTTGCCTTCGGCAATCTCGTCGAGCGACTCCTCCATTTTTGCCGTGAAACCGGTGTCGACGAGTGAGTCGAAGTGGCGCTCGAGTAGCTGGGTGACGGCGAATCCGGTGAAGGTCGGAACCAGTGCCGCGCCAGCCTTCCGAACGTAGCCGCGATCGACGATCGTGCCGATGATCGAGGCATAAGTCGAAGGGCGACCGATTCCCTCTTTTTCGAGAATCTGGACCAGGCTGGCTTCGGTGAAGCGCGCGGGGGGCTTGGTCTCATGCTGTAGGGCCTCGATGCCCTTTGCCGAAAGGAGATCGTCGGCCCGAAGCTCGGGCAGCAGCACTTCGCGGTCCTCGAGCGCGGCCTCGGGGTCGTCTGCTCCCTCGACATACGCCCGAATGAATCCCGGAAAGAGAATGCGGGTACCCGAGGCCGTCAGAACGGCGGGACCCGATTCGATCTTCGCCGTCACGGTTAGTTTTCGGGCTTCGGCCATCTGGCTGGCAACGGTGCGCTTCCAGATCATGTCATAGAGGGCCAGATGCACTCCGGTGAGCCCCGTATCCTTGGGGTGCTGGAATTCAGCGCCGGCAGGACGAATGGCTTCATGGGCCTCCTGGGCGCCCCGCGCCTTCGAAGTGTACTGCCGCGGCTCGGGTGAAAGGTAGTCTTCTCCGTAGAGCTCCTTCACGGCAGTGCGGGCGGCGCCCAACGCCTCCTGCGAGAGGTTCGGAGAGTCGGTACGCATGTAGGTGATGAAGCCCTCTTCGTAAAGGCTTTGGGCCGTTCGCATCGCCTCCTTGGCGGAGAGTCCGAGCTTGCGATTGGCCTCCTGCTGGAGCGTCGAGGTGATGAAAGGAGCCGAAGGCCTGGAGGTCGAGGGTTTTTCCTCGACCGAGAGTACCTTGAAGGGCGACCTCTTCAGGGTCTCGACGAGTTTTCGGGCTTCCGGCTCTTCGAGCAGGCGAACGTCCCTTCCGGCCAGCAGCTTTCCGGTATCTTCGTCGAAGTCCTTGCCCGTGGCGACCCGTTTGCCATCGACGCTCAGAAGCTTTGCCTTGAAGTTTTCAGTCCCCTTGGCCAGCTCGGCCTCGAGGTCCCAGTAGTCGGCCTTCACGAACTTGAGGCGCTGACGCTCGCGATCGACGATCACCCGCAGGGCCACCGACTGCACGCGTCCGGCCGAGAGCCCGAAGGCGATCTTTTTCCAGATCAGCGGAGAAAGGGTATAGCCCACCAGACGGTCGAGAATACGGCGGGTTTCCTGGGCGCGCACGAGCTTCGAGTCGACATCACGCACCTGCTTGAGGGCGCGTTCGATGGCCGACTTGGTGATTTCGTGAAAGACCATCCGTTTGACGGGTACCTTGGGTTTGAGTACCTGAAGCAGATGCCACGCAATCGACTCTCCCTCTCGGTCTTCGTCAGTCGCGAGGTAGACGCTTTCGGCGTCCTTGAGTTTGCGTTTCAGCTCCTGAATCACCTTGCTCTTGTTTTTTGGCACGACATAGAGCGGCTCGAAGTCCTGATCGACATTGACCCCGATTTTGGTCCATTCCTGGGCCTTTAGTGCAGCGGGAATGTCGGCTGCCGACTGCGGCAGGTCCCGCACATGGCCCATGCTGGCTTCGACGGTGAAGCTCTTGGGCAGGAATTTTCGGATGGTCTTGGCCTTCGTGGGAGATTCCACGATGACCAGTGATGTCTTAGCCATTCCTCTCATCTACGGGGATGACGACCGATTTTTCAAGGCCTGAGCCGCCGAGAGTGCGTTTGGAGGGCGGGCGTGGCTGCGGGTCGGGCCGCCAGATCGATCCAGACCGACCCGAGAGAATGGGCGCCCCAGAGCGGAATTGCCGCATTTTCGTCAAGCAGTCGCTGGTTGCCCGCGAAGGCCGGATCTCCTGGAAAGACGGGAACGCAAAAAACTGTGGCATGGTGTTCCATGGCGTAGTCCGCCGTCAGCAGGGCGCCCGACTTCGCGGGGGCTTCGATGATGCACGTGGCACGAGTCCAGGCGGCGATGCAGCGGTTGCGTTTGACGAAGTGATGCCGCGCAGGAGGCGTTGAGGGGGCGAACTCCGAAATCACCAGCCCTCCCGCCGCCACGATTGCCTCGCGAAGGGTTTCGTTCTCGGGAGGGTAGTGATGATGGTGTCCACAGCCCAGAACGGCGATCGTGGGAAGTGAAAAATCGAGTGAGGCCTCGTGCGCCGCGCGGTCAATGCCCCGGGCAAGGCCCGAGATGATGATTCTCGAAGAACCTTCAAGGGCTTCGAGAAGGGAGTGGGTCATCCAGACACTTCGGGGTTGTGGAGAACGGGTTCCGACGATTGCCAGGCCATCATGGGGAAGTCGACCGAGCAATTCGAGTGCCGCCTCGTTTCGAGCTTCGATCCAGATTTCGTCCAGTAGGGGACGAGGAACCGACCAGAGCGGCAGGTGGGGAGCGAGTTGACGACGAAAATGAAATAGGGCCATGCGAACCTCGTTCGCGGGTAGGCTGCAAGAACCGTGACGCCCTAGGGTTCGGAGTCTTCAGAGGACTCGCCCATGTCGGGAACCGCCTCATCTTCGGGAGCATCCTCACTCAAGTCCATCGGAGGTCCCTCTTCTTCGTCCGCCGACGGGACCGTTTCGGGTTCGGATTTCGAATCCTCGGTCCGCGGTTCGGACTGAACGTCGCCGGGAACCTGCTCCGAGGTTCCTTCGTCCTTGGTCTTTTCGAGCTGATCGAGGCTCTTTTTTTCTTCGTCCGTCAGTTCGTCGCTGGTTTCAAGCTGATCGAGGTCATTCTCGGCTTCGGCGTCCGGGGCAGCCCCTTCTTCTGATGGCGCCGGAACCCCGTCCGTTTCGTTCGTGCTTTCTTCGGGGGCATCAACGTCTCGAGCAAGATTGACCTTTTGCTTTTCGAGGTCGGCGACGTCGGTCAGTGCTGTCAGCCGAGTTCCATGGTCGATGATCTGTCCCGGTGAGCGAATGACCAGGACGGTCGAAAAGCGTTCGGAGGCCTGCAGGACCTGCACGTCACCGGCCACGATCACATCAGCCCTGGTCAGGCGTCGTCCGTCATAGGGGTCACGGCTCTGATAAGAACGAAGCACCATCCCGGGCGTGAGGCCGTCGTTGGTGCCGCGATCAATGAAAGCGATCTTGTGCTGCGAAGAAAAGGCCACTTCGCTCCCGCGCTCCACGATGAATGTGGCCTCGATGGGCTCCGGCGCGGCGACGGGTGCGGGGACATCGACACGGGCCACGTCGGGAATGAGGAAGCAGCTGTCACGTTCGATGCTGGCCCTCGCCGACTCGATTCGGCCGATCCACAGGCCGTTCTTTTTCCCAACGATTCGTACCTTTCCGAGAATGGGGTAGGCATATCCCTTTCTGCCGAAGAACGATGCCTTCAGTACGGAAGGTGCGGTCGTGATCACGAAGGTGGTGTCTGTCGGCAGATCACGACCATTATCCCGAACATAGATCCAGTCTCCGGTTGTCAGGAACTTGTTTTCATCCCGCGATCCGGTGATGGTCCCTAGCGAGTCGATCGGGTCACTTGCAGACCACCACGGAAGCTCCATGCCGCGGGTCGGAGGAAAAAGGTAGCGAGTGCTCAGGTCGAAGCCCTGATCGTCGACGGTCTCGGGCAGCGAAACCTGCACTTCCTCCCAGGGCTGCGGGGGGAGATCTCTCCATTCCTGGGACCGCAGCTTTCGTGGTCGGGCCCGGCGCACGGGCGAGTCACTCATCGCGTCGCCTGTTGCAGCCGCATCCGCCTGGCTCGAGTCGGCAGCCAGCGATTCGCGGACCTCCAGGCTCGGAAGGCTGTCGGGGCCGCCGGGCGAAAAGACCAGGGTATTCGAAGGGTAGATCAAGTGAGGGTTCGGAATCTTTCGTCCGTTGATCGCCCAGATCTTGGGCCAGTAATTGGCGTCTCCGAAGAGCTTCTTCGAGATGTCGTAGAGCGTGTCTCCCTTGGCGATCGTGTAGGTCTGGTCGAGCTGTGATTCGGCGATTCGCATCCAGTCTTCATCGGAGACCGCAGGAGGAATCGTGGCCGAATCAGCCGGAGAGGACGCCAGAAACAAGGTCAGCGAAGCGAGGGGAGCCAGGTTTCTTTTCACGAGGAGGGGGCTCCTTCGGCCGGAGCCGTTGGTGGGATGTCTTCGGTCTCGGCATTGCGAGACATTTCGATCGCCGCGGGAGAACCCGGAAAAAGAGAAGTCAGGAGCTGACGATGTTCGAGGGCCGCAGAGGGCATTTTGAGCTGCTCCTCGCAGGCCACCAGCCGTTGCAGGGCATCGGCGACATGGGGGCTTCGATCGTAGGAGGTCAGCACCCGTTGAAGCTCCTCGAGAGCCAGACGGTATTCCTTCTGGCGGAAGTAGCCCTCTCCGATGAAAAACTGCGCCGATCCCGCCCAGGCATGGTCGGCATAGCGGTCAAGAAACGCCGTGAATGCGAGCATGGATTCCGGATACTTTCCTGACTCGAAAAGAATCGAAGCGCTGCGATAGGCGTCGACCGCGGCATCCGTCGAGTAGCCGGACTGCGGGTCTGACGGGGCCTTTTCCACTTCGACCCGCTTTCCGATATTCGTGGTCGGCGAGGGACGAACTTCGGTGGGTCGCTGGGCTCCTGCAGTCTGATCCAGCAGCGACTCGCGTGCGCTTTTCTCGGCCGAAGCCGCCTTCAGCTCGTCCTTCAATGACGAGACTTGAAGTTCCATGCCCTCAAGACGACCTGTCAGTGTCGTGACTTGATCGCGCAGCTCCTGTACCTGACGTCGGGCCTGCTCGAGCTCGCTCGAATCGCCGCTCGTCCCATCGTGTTCTCCTGTCATGCGCGCTGAAGCGCAGCCTGATAGAACGGCGAGCGCGGCGAGCAGGCTCCAGGTTGCGGGGATGCGGGGGCGAGGGTTGCGTGCCATCTTGTTAACAGGATAAGAGTCCCGTGGAGATTCAGCAACAAAATGGACGCCGCACTTGCCTATCGACAGGTTATTCGTATCGCGAAGCGGGATTCCGCGTGGGTCTACCATGTGCTGGAAGCCCAGGACGGAATCGTGTCATACTCCACGTTGTCTTCGGATTCCTCGGGTGTCGAAAGCGGAGGCGGCACTGCGGAGATTCCCTCGCTCTCGCCGTCGGGCGAGGCGACCTGTGATCTGGAGCTGACCATTCCTGCCGGATTTTTGACGCAGGTTCGGGAAGTTCTCGAACACCTCCGGCAGGGTGGCGTGTGGATTCATGAGCTTGATCGAGCAGAACCTGAAGAGACTGGGCGTCGAACAATTGAGTGAGACCGATCTTGTGGCGGTGTTGGAACTGGCACTGTCCCGCGGCGGTACACTGGCGGAACTTTTCTTCGAGAGGACGCATGCGACGCGAATCACGATCGAAAACGGACGCGTCGACGAGATCGTTGATGGCATCGATGGGGGAGTCGGCCTCCGAATCCTTTTCGATCATCGCTCGGTTTATGGTTACACGACGTCCCTTCAGCGGAAATCACTCGAAGAGCTTGCCCGTTCTCTCTCGGCCGGCGTGACCGGTGCCCTGCCTGCACGCGAAGCTCGGACACCACTGGATTGGCGCGAACCCGTTCGGCGGGACCCGCCGATGAGCGGCCACGAGGTCAGACGCGATCCCAAGGCCGCCCCGATCGGTGAAAGAATCGAGATCGCGAGGCGAGGAGAGGCCGCTGCGCGCGCCGTGCTTCCGGATGCCCGGCAGGTGACCTCGTTTCTCGTCGATACTCGCCGGGACATCTGTGTAGTCAACAGTGACGGGCTGGTGGCATCCGACTCGAAGAGCTACCTGACCTATGGATGCGAAGTCGTCGGCCAGAAGGCGGGCGAAGTGCAGAGTGCCTACGAGGGCGACGGAGGACATTCGGGGCTCGAGTTTTTTGAGCGCCGCCCACCCGAAGCGATCGCCTCGGAGTGTGCCCGTCGCGTGAAGCTGTTGCTGGATGCTCGCCCCGCACCGGCAGGTTCGATGCCCGTGGTGCTCGCCGCTGAGGCCGGAGGAACCATGATTCACGAGGCCGTAGGTCATGGGCTCGAGGCCGACCTCGCCTGCAACGGGCTTTCGGTTTACCAGGGCCGGATCGGGCAGCAGGTGGCCTCTCCGCTGATCACCGTGGTGGACGAAGGAACGATGCCGGGGCGCCGCGGCTCGTACCACGTGGACGACGAGGGGACGCCGTCGCAAAAGACGACGCTCATCGAGAACGGAGTGCTGAAGGCCTACATGGTGGATCGGCTTTCCGCGATGAAGTTCGACCTGGAGCCAACCGGAAACGGTCGCCGAGAAAGCTTTCGGCACAAGCCAATCGTGCGAATGACCAATACCTGGATCGCCCCCGGAAGGGATGATCCCGCGCGAATTCTTGCCGACACCCGCATGGGAATTTTCGTAAAGGCCATGGGGGGAGGGCAGGTCAACACGGTAACGGGTGACTTTGTTTTTGCCGTGACCGAGGGGTACCTGATTCGCGATGGCAGGATCGGCGAACCGATCCGAGGGGCGACCCTGGTGGGCAATGGGCCTCGGGTGATGATGGAAGTCGATCGCGTGGGAACGGATCTGGGCTTTGCCATCGGTACCTGCGGCAAGGACGGGCAGGGAGCACCGGTCACGGATGCTCAGCCCACGATTCGAATTCCCGAACTGACGGTGGGCGGGCTCGTTCCGATGAACGAGGTGTTCAGTCGTTCCTAACGGCCCGCATTTTGCGAAGGAGCGGCACCATGGCCGTTCTTTATGTTCTTTCGTGGGGCTTTGTCGCTGCTTCGATCCTGAGTTTTCTTCCGGACTTTCGTGGACTTCTGCTTCTCATTCCTTCGACACGAGTCGAATGGGAGCGATCGATCGGCGTTCTGCGCGATCTGCGAGAGCGTCTGGAAAGCGGCTGGGTGCCGGATTCCGGGCATTGGACGGCACTAGGCCGGCTCGAAGCGCCCTGGGCGGAGCTGGCACAGGGAAGTGTTCAGGAGCTTCGCGATGCCGGAGTTCCCGTTGTGCCGACCCTGCGGCGACTCGAGCGAATCCTCTCGGCGCAGAAGCAGGCGGATCAGCAGGCGCGAGCTCGCGGTGCCCAGGCCTACGGGCAGGCGATGGTCTGCGGGATGATCGTCCCGGCCGTAGCAGTGGCGCTCTACCTGTTGTTGCCGGGACTCTCTGCGCACGGCTGGTCCTGGCTGCTTTGCACTGCCGGGGCACTGGCGCTCGATCTTGCGGCCATGGCGTGGATGCTGGCGCTTTCGCAGTCTGCGCGCTGGGCCGGGCTCGCCTCCTCTAGAAGGGCCTGGTGGGGGGCGGTGCTCTGTTTTGGTGAGCGCCTGCTGGGGGCCATCCGCAGCGGCCTTCCCGCAGACCTCGCCTGGTCAAGGGCCGTCCCGCAGCTGGGCCGCCATGCTCCCGATCTGCTCTCGCTCTGGAACGCGGACTTGTGGACGGAGTCGAAGCTCCGAAGCGATCTGTCACTCGAACCGGCAGCGCAGCTGATCCTGACCCAGGGAGGACGGCTGAGACAGGCCATTCAGGCCTCGATTTATGAGGGAAAGGGTTGCGCCGAGAGAATTGAAGCTTCACTGGAGGCCCTTCGTGCCGAGTGGGACTGTGAGATCGAACGGCAACTTCAGCTTCTGGCGACCCGCGCACTCAAACCGCTTTTTCTGCTCGTGGCGCCCTCGGTGCTTGCACTGGTCTTTCTTGCCTTTGCACTGAGTTGGGAAAGCTGGGGTATCGCATGAGCGACTGGATGCGCGAGATCGAGCGAGTGCTGGCGCTGGCGCTGGGGCTTGCTCTGCTGGGATGGGGCAGCCCCTGGCGCTTTCCGATTCAGTCCGTGGAGCGATCTCAGATCAGATCGCAGGAAGCGATCGGACGTGAGCGGGTCGTCCATTCGACCCAGGTGTCGAATCCGCTACTGAAAAATCCCTGAGGCTTGCCCTGTTCGAGTGCCAAAACTTCAAGGCGCGCCATGCGAGTGGTGGTGCGGTAGAAGACTTCTCCACGAAAATCTTCATGCCGGATGGTCACCCAGTGCCGCGGATCAGCCTCGATTCTGCCGCGCAGTTCTCGTCCCGCGTGCTCGCTGCGAAACGTCCAGCCACCGGTAGTGCTCTCGAGCCGGGTGCGAAGGGCCTGCCAAAGCGATGGCGTCGAGCCCGATCCCGCAGGATCGAGGGCTCGGATGCTGGTCAGCTGGGGAAGAACCCCGGAGAATCGTGATCCCGGTCGAGCGTGAAGGCCTTCGGCAAGATGTTCGACGCCTCCGCCCGTGTCGCGCATCGCCTGGCAATGAAACCAGACCGTCGGCCAGATTCGAGCCGAATCATCGCGGGTCTGAAGGATGCCTCTTGCCGGAGACTCGTCCGAAGACCAGCTCAAGGGCTCCTCATTCGATGACCTGGGTGTGAACGTCCAGCTTCCTCGAACGGGAATGCGGGTCTGGCAGGTTCTCAGTTTGAGCCAGCGCGACAGAGGAGAAAAATCCGGGTCGGTTCCCGGGCTCAGCTCGAGATTCCAGCGCAGTTCGCCCTCTGCTGACTGAACGCTTCCGGAATACCGGTCGCCCGAAAAGGAGA
This sequence comes from uncultured Bacteriovorax sp., assembly GCA_964432565.1. Taxonomy (GTDB): domain Bacteria; phylum Bdellovibrionota; class UBA1018; order UBA1018; family UBA1018; genus CAIOHW01. The sequence goes on along the minus strand of CAYSOA010000004.1, from coordinate 29,856 downwards.
GGCCATCGCAGCTCCACGGACGGCCCCAAAGATCCTCTGCAGTGTTGCGATCCTCGAGGAAGGGAAGCGTCTTTCGAAAAAGTTTTCGCCTGACCTCCCCCGTTCCGCGATCCCGCTTCTCGAACACGCCGACCCATTCCGCCCGCCGAAAAAAGCCATTACGACTGCGAAAAACGGTGAACTCCATGCTCCAACAGGTCTCGCCCGATCTTCCATGCGAGTCGGTTCGAGCTGAAAGAAGGAGCGACAGATGAACGGGAGGAGGGAGTTTTTCCATGGAGGACCAAGGTTAAACCACAGCACGGGGCGCGACGTCCACCGATGGCGCCATCGGCCGGAGGAGAACCACGCCTGCGTCGATGCCCTGTACTCGGGCGACCTCTCGAATGCGTCGGCTTCCATCGGGCAGGCGGTCCAGATGGGCGATCCACTGAATTCCCGAAGCAATCCATTCTCGAAGCACCGCATGAGAGAAGGACTCCGGAGCCGAGAGCAGCGCCAGCGTCTCGATTCGACGAACGGCATCGCGCGCAGAATTGGCGTGAACCGTGGCGAGCGAGCCTCGATGCCCCGTGTTGAGCACCTGCAGCAGGTCCAGCACCTCACTGCCCCGGCACTCGCCCAGCAGGATTCGGTCCGGACGCATGCGAAGGGACTGTCGCAACAACTGTCGAATGGTCACTTCTCCAAAACCATCCGCGTTGGCGGCGCGGGACTGTAGCGAAACGAAGTGCGGATGTCGGGGAAAGAGCTCGGGCGTGTCTTCGAGTGCGATCAGGCGTTCGTTCGAGGGCACTGCGGAGAGCAGGTCGTTGAGCAGGGTGGTCTTGCCGCTTCCGGTGGCACCTGCGAGGACGATGCTCTCTCCCCGGTTCGTGGCTTCTCGAAGAAGACGGTAGGAAGGCAGGCTGGTTTTCCATCGTTCTTCGGGCGGCGCTGCGAGGGTGCGCCCCAGCCGTCGCAGCGAAAGCGCGGGGCCGCCTCCGGACACCGGAGGAAAGGCCACATGAAGCCGGTGCGCTGGAAGCACTGGGGCGTCTGCGAAGGGGTGGCGGGCGTCCCAGCTGCGTCCGGCCTGCGAGAGCCGATCGAGAATCCAGGCCTTGAGCTGGGCTGCCGCATCCGAGTGCTGGGCCACAGCGTCTTCGCAAGCTGGCCGCTCCAGCCCCTGCCCGCGATCAATGAACGCTCTGCCGTCGGCATTGATGCAGATGTCGGTAATCTTTTCGTCCTGAAGCCAGGACTCGAGCTGCGTGACCAGGTTCATCAGAAGCGTCTCCTTTCCAGAAAAGGGGTGAGTCCGTGCCGGGCAGCACGACGCGAAGAACCCGTCGTCGGACGGAATGCGCGAAGCGTTGCCGTTTGTGGAGAGTTGGATTTCGGAGGCCGGGTGATCGCTTGCAGCCGCTCCGTGGCGGTGCGCTCGAGCGGATTCCAGCGAGGGGCCGGTGGCGGGGCATTGAGCGGAACGAGTACGGCCACCAGCTCGGAGCGGCGCTGAATGAAGTCTTCAGAGCCGAAAAGCGAGCCCAGAACCGGAATCCGGCGAAGCAGCGGCCACCCATTCGAGCGCGTGGCGCTGCTCTCTTGAAGCAGTCCGGAAAGGAAGAGGGGTTCGCCGATTCGGGCGTCCACCTGTGTTCGCATTCGGCTGGCCTGAATGGCCGGAAGACGCTCGGAACCGTTGGCCCGATCCAGCTCGCTGATCTCCGAGGCGATTTCGAGGCGAACCTGTTCGTGGGTGCTCTGCACGGTCTTGATTTTCAGGATCAACCCGTAGGGTTTCCATTCGACCCACGAACCCGCGCGTGCCCCGCCGCGCGGCCGAATTTCCAGCGGAATTTCTCCCCCTGCGAAAAGCTCGGCCTCTCCGGGAACCCGAACGACCAGCTCCGGCTGCGACAGTACCCGGGCCCAGCCCTTTCCCTCCAGCCACTTGAGGGAGAGGTCGATGCTGGGAGCGGCGGCCCAAAAGAGGGAGCCGCCTTCGACCAGCAGCGTTCCCGAAAGGTGCGAAGGCCAGTCGAGCCCCAGCTCGCGGAAGGCGCTTTTCTTCATTTCGAGCAAAAAGACTCGAAAAAACAGAGTGCGACCTGTTTCGGGAAGGGCTGAAATGTCGAGGCGAGCTCCGGAAAACAGGGCCAGAAGCTTCTGTTTCCAGCCCGTGCGGGTGGCCTCGTCCGGGGCCGATCCTCTCACCCAGACGGCTGCGCCCAGCACTTCGACCCGCAGGCGGTCTTCGAGTCCTGCGTCCTGAATCCAGCGGACCAGTCGCTGGCGCCCATCGCCCACGAGGGCGTCGGCGCACTCCGTCTGGTTCTCGATCCGGCTCCCGAAGGTTTCCTCGAGCAGTCGAATGCGTCCCAGCTCGGTCTCGGTGCTTACCGTGCCTCGAAGGACGGCCCGATCCCCCGACCTCAGCACCTGTACCTCGCCCAGGGCTGCGAGCGCCTGCTCGAGGGAGCTGGGTGGGGGGACGGACTTCGGGAGCTCCCGCACTTCGACGGTCTGGTGCAGGGTGTGGCCGTTCTCAAGCCAGATCCAGATTTCGGCGATGCCGGGGCGATTGGCTTTGAGCAGCAGGGCACCCTCGGGGGCTGGCGAGGGCAGGCGCGCAAGCCCGATCGAGGGGCTCGAGACGAGAAAGCGCTTCAGTTCTGGGTGATTCAGGGTTCGAGTCTCGCCGACCAGCAGGTGACGGGGGGGCAGTTCTTCGATGCCAGGGTCCCCGAAAGTCACCTGAGGAAGCAGCAGAAGGGCGATGAATAGGGCCTTTCGACGGTGGGGGGTGGGCAACATGCCGCCTGCCATGGGCAAGAAGCATTCCGTCGAAAGCCTTGATTTGAAAACAGCCCTGAGCTATCTCGGCGTTTCGACCCCATTTTATTGTTCAAGAGGTTTTTATGTCATCACGTACAGGTAAGACTCGCATGGCTCGCAAGGTCCGCAAGGCGCGCAAGGGAAAAGCCCGCAAGCGGAAGGAGCAGAACAAGGGAACCACTCCGAAGTTTCCGGTTCACATTTAAACCCACTGGTTCAGGAATAGATCATGTCCAATCGCACGCTCTTTACGTCTGAATCCGTCACCGAAGGTCATCCGGACAAGATGGCCGACCAGATTTCAGATGCGGTTCTGGATGCCCTGCTCGAGCAGGACCCCCGGTCGCGAGTCGCGTGCGAGACGCTCATCACGACGGGCCTGATCGTCGTAGCCGGCGAAGTCACGACGAATGCTCGAGTGGACTATGCCCAGGTTGCCCGCGAAGCCGTCCGCCGGATCGGATACGATTCGTCGCTCAAGGGTTTCGACTACCAGACCTGCGGAGTTCTGGTGTCCCTCGATCGGCAGTCTCCCGACATCTCGCAGGGGGTGACGGTCGGAGAGGGCATGCACAACCAGAAGGAGCAGGGTGCCGGTGACCAGGGCATCATGTTCGGATACGCGGTGCGTGAGTCCGAAGAGCTGATGCCGCATACGATCGATCTGTCGCAAAAGCTGGCCATGCGGCTTTCACAGGTTCGCAAGGATGGCACGGCTTCGTGGCTGCGCCCCGACGGCAAGACTCAGGTCACGATGGAATATGTTGATGGACTGCCGACCCGCGTGGATGCCGTCGTCGTGAGTTCCCAGCATGACGAAGAAGTGACCCACCAGCAGATTCAAGAGTTGGTGATCGAAGAGGTCGTTCGCAAGACCATTCCGGCGCATCTTTTGGATGCAAAGACCAAGTTTCTGATCAATCCGACCGGACGGTTTGTGATCGGCGGACCGATGGGAGACTGTGGCCTGACGGGCCGCAAGATCATCGTGGACACCTACGGCGGCCATGGCGCCCATGGTGGCGGAGCCTTTTCGGGCAAGGATCCGTCGAAGGTGGATCGGTCTGCAGCCTATATGGCCCGCTACGTCGCGAAGAACGTGGTTGCAGCCGGACTGGCCGACCGCTGTCTGGTGCAGCTCGCTTATGCGATTGGTGTTGCCGATCCGGTCAGCGTTCACGTCAACGCCTACGGCACCGAAAAAGTGGCGCTTTCGAAAATCGAAGCGGCGATTCGTGAAGTTTTCTCGCTGCGTCCCGCCGGAATTATTGAGTCCTTGCAGCTGCTTCGTCCGATCTATTCGAAGACGGCAGCCTACGGACACTTTGGTCGAACGGGGCCCGAGTTCACCTGGGAGAAGACGGACCGGGTAGCGGCACTCCAGAGCCTTCTGGGTTGATGCATTTTCTTTTTGTTCTCATCAAGGTCTATCCGGTCGTTGCGATCACGGCAGCAGTCGTGTGCCTGCAATTCGCCATTCATTTCAAGCGGCAGAAGAAGCGAAAACCACTGGTTGCCTTTCTTTTGGCCCTGTTTTTTCTCGTCTCGAGTGCGCTGGCCTGGGTCTATTATCGGGGCGACCTGCATGCGGATCGCTGGCTGAAGTCCCAGATCGGAACGTTCTTTCCCATCGAGTGAGCTCGAATCACCCCACTTAGGCTTCCGATCGGTATCAAGTCGGCAAAGGTCAGCGGTACGGGCGCCGAACCGCTGACCTTTGCCGATCACGTTTCGGTTCCATTCAAGGTCGGCTTCTCAAAAGGGTCTTTCAGATCTTTCAACACCAGGGGATCGCCTGGGTTGGTAGCGGGAAGCTCGGATTTCCGGATCGAGCCATCGTCCTGAGTTTTCTCCATGGGTCCTGCGTGACCCATCCCTGCAGCGACACATTTTGACGAAAATTCGAAGGCAGGAGAGCCTGATTGAAGGTCGTTCGATGCAGGGTCGGCCGGTCGATAGTGAGAGACAGCCTGAGGAATGCAACTTTGCGCGAGGAGTAGGACGTATGTCGGACAAGAATCTGAAGTTGGGTGCGATCACGGGCGGATCGAGCCTCGAGGAAATTTGGTTTCATAATCGCAATCGCGAGCTGATTGAAGGATTGAAGGAAAAGGAAAGCGCCGAAGAAAAGAAGCCTCGAGACCGTAGCCACCTTCGGCTCATCCCCGGCGGCCTGCAGGAGAGTCAGGAGGCTCCCGTAGACGCATCGACCGTCAAAAAGTCGGCGTAGAAGCTGCGCCTCGGGCCGCAATAACATCCTTTTGAAAAAATTTTTGACGGCCCGGCAAAACTTGCTTAGCCTTTTTTCAGCGCCTCTCTCGGACAGCCCGGGATGGTGGGCAGAAGAGGCGCGGGTGGCTTGGCGGTACGTTGGGTCCAAACAAAGCGAATCATTAACTCACGGAAGGGTTAAGAAGGGTGGCATTGATGCTCGCAAATCGGTCTGCGTTGGTAGGTGGAAGTCTCGCAATCCAGGATGTCCTGAACACGATCGACAAGATCTCGCAGACGGACAGTACTGTCCTGATTACGGGTGAAAGCGGAGTGGGCAAGGAGCTGGTGGCGCGAGCCATCCACGACAAGTCCGCCCGCGCCGAGAAGGCGATGGTGATCGTCAACTGTGCAGCCATTCCTGCAGACCTCATCGAAGCCGAACTCTTCGGTCACATGAAGGGGGCGTTCACGGGTGCGACCCAGAATCGCCTCGGTCGCTTCGAAGCGGCCCACGGCGGGACGCTCTTCCTGGATGAAGTGGGTGAGCTCCCGATGCACCTGCAGGCGAAGCTTCTGCGAGTGATTCAGACCCGCCAGTTCGAAGCCGTGGGTTCAAACAAGACGATCGAAGTGGATGTCCGGATCATCGCCGCCACCAATCGCGATCTCGAGTCGGCGGTTCAGAAGCGGGAATTCCGCGAAGACCTCTACTATCGTCTCAACGTCATTCCCTTGAAGATTCCGGCTCTGCGTGATCGCAAGAGCGATATTCCGTCCCTGATCGAGCATTTCGTCACGCAGTTCAACCAGGCTACCGGCCACACGGTAGAGATGCCACAGGGGCAGATTCTCGAAGCTCTTCTGGCCTATGACTGGCCGGGCAATGTGCGTGAGCTTGAGAATCTGATCGAGCGCGTGGTCATTCTCAAGGGGCAGGGCACGGTCGATCTCGGGGATCTTCCTCATCGCATCTTCCAGAAGTTCGCAGAAGGACGCCCTGCCGGTACGGGTGCCCTTTCGGAGTGGGAATTTCCCCGCATGGTGCTGCCGAACTCGGGTCTGGATCTCAAGGCCATCGTCGAGGCTTTCGAAAACCATCTGGTGGATCAGGCTCTTGCCCGCACGGGAAACAACAAGAACCGAGCCAGTGAGCTGCTTCGGATGAACCGTACTACGTTGGTCGAAAAGCTGCGCAAGCGTGGCATGATTCAGACCGTCGGCAGCCGAAATCGGATGAAGATGGGCAACGAGATTGCTGAAGGGCAGATGAACGACGCGGTTCTGATGAGCACCGGAGCCGGCAATACGATGGCCAACATGGGCAACCAGAACGGTGACATCGACAATAACGGCACCAATAACGCCATCAATGGAAACAGGGATGGCCGGAACTCGGATTCCGGAATCAACATCTGATCGCCTGACTCAGACCTGAAGACGCCAAGGGCCGCCCGGAAATCCGGAGCGGCCCTTGGTATTTTGGCGGAATGTGAAGGGAGCAGGAGCTCAGCGCTTGTTTCCTGACTCGCGGGTCTCACCGTCGCGAATCGTCTGGCGCACGAGATTGCGGACGATGCGGTTGCGATTGGCGCCGCCGACCAGAGCCTTGGCATCATCATAAAGGCCAGGGTCATTGATCAGGGCCCCGAGGCTGCCCTTGCCGGTGTTGATCTTCTCGAGAATGGCGTTGAGATTTCGAACGGCTTCGGCCAGTGGCAGGCCGTCGAGATCGCGGTCGAGTTTTCCACTGACCGAGGCGAGATTTCTTGCCGTACGCGCCAGGCCATCAGCAAGCTGGTCGGCGCGGTTTCCCTTGTCGAATCCCTTGAGCAGGCGATCCATGCTGATCGCAATGCTGTTCAGCGTAATCAGAAGCTGGTCTCCCCGGTTCAGCACCTGGCTCAGATCCTTGCCGGTACGAACCTGAACTTCTCCCCCCTCAGGAAGCAGCTCGGAATCGGATGATCCGGGAGTCAGTCGAATGAACTTGTCGCCCAGAACCCCCATGGTCGAAATCTCGGCCATGGTGCTGGCGCGCATCCATTCGGAGTACTTCGAGTCGACTGCAAGACGAACCGAGACGTCCTGGCTGGTCCGATCGATGAAGATGTCATTCACAGTCCCCACTTGAAGTCCGCTCAGCACGACCTTGGCGCCCGGGATCAGGCCGTCGACCGAGTCGAACCGCGCCAGATACGTGTTCTGGTTCTTGAGCCAGCTCGATCCCCCTCCCAGCAGGAGTAGGGCCCCTGCAAACAGGCCTGCTCCCAGCACGGCGAATAACCCGGTTCTGAGTTCCAGTGTCTTCTGGTTCATCGTGATTCCTCCGGAGATAAGAAGCCCCTGACGACCGGGTCTGACGACCTTCGAATTTCGTCGACGGACTGAACGCAATAGATACGGCCTTCGTGAAGAATGGCGATTCGATCGGCAATGGCCAGCGCGCTGCTGATGTCATGGGTAACGAAGATGCCGGTCAGCCCGCGTTGCTTGAGTTCGAGAATGTTTTGCACGAATCGATTGGTGTTTGTGGGGTCCAGCCCCGCGGTAGGCTCATCGAAGAGTAGTACTTCGGGTCGCAGAATCATGGCTCGGGCCAGCCCCGCGCGCTTCTGCATGCCACCTGAGAGTTCGCCCGGCAGCAACCGTTCGGTTCCGGGCATGGCCACAAGCTGGAGCATTTCTTCGACTCGTGCAGCGATTTCGGCTTCAGTGAGCTTCGTGTGCGCCCGCAGCGGATAGGCGAGGTTCTCATACACGCTGAGGGAATCGAAAAGCGCGCCGTTTTGAAAAACATAGGCGATCTTGGTTCGAACCTCGATCCAGTTCCGCTCTGGAAGTCCTGTCAGCCGACGGCCGTGCCACAGGATCTCTCCGCTGTCCGGCTCCTCAAGCCCGATGATCGAGCGCAGGATGAGGCTTTTGCCTGTCCCCGAACCTCCGAAAAGTGCAAGAAGTTCGTTGGATTCGAGAACGAGGTCGACGCCGCGGTGGACGACCTTGCTTCCGAAGGCCCGGGTCAGTCCGCGCAGTTCGAGCACGGGTTCGCGGTTCGGCGTACTCATACGTTCGGATACACCGTCAGAATGAAGAGTTTTGTCAGAAAAAAATCTGAAATCATGATGAAGACGCTTGAGACGACGACGACCCATGTCGTGCTGTTCCCAACGCCTTGAGTTCCGCCGTCGGTATGGAGTCCTCTCCAGCAGGCGGCAAGCGAGATGAAGAGGGCGAAGATCGCCGTCTTGGCCATTCCAGTCGTGAGGTCTTCGAGCCGGAGAGTATCGAGCGTCTTGGCCCAGTAAAATTCACGATTGATGCCGAGCTCGGCTCGCGCCACCAGCATTCCCCCAAAAAGGCAGACGTAGTCGGCGATGAGCGTGAGAATGGGCAGGGCAATCAGTGCCGCCAGCACTCGAGGAAGCACGATTCTCTGGATGGGGCTCGTGCCCAGCGCTCGAATGGCATCGATCTGCTGGGTGACCTTCATCGAGGAGACTTCAGCGGCGATTCCCGAGCCGATTCTTCCGGCAACGAGCAGGCTGGTGAATACCGGACCCATCTCGCGCGCGATCGTCAGTGCGACGACCTTGGGCACGTAGAGCTTGCCTCCGAACTTCGCCATGCCGTAACCAAACTGAAGGGCCATGACCGAGCCCGTTGCCGCGGCCGTGACCAGTACCAGTCCCAGAGATTCGACGCCGATTCGATGGATCTGCTGCACGACCAGGGGCCACGGAAATGGACGCCGAAAAACCTCCCGAGCCGTCTGTATTCCGAGATGAGCGATGCCTCCGGCGACCTCGACTCCCGAGCGCCAGTACTGGAACGTGACCATGAGGACAAGGCTATCACGAAATCACTTTGGAAAAGGAAGCGTCGCAAGGAGTTTGTCGAAGGCGGTCCGGTCGGATTGAAAGTGACGCTGGAGCGACACCAGGGTGACATCATGGATGCAGCCTGAGGTGGCCAGCAAGACGTTGTGGATGACCACGGCAGACCCCGCCGCCCGACCCGATAGAGTGGTCTGTAGTGCCGGTATTCCGGAAATGAGAATCTCACTTTGCTGGCGACGCTCAATTTGCGTCAATCCGCTGCCGAGCGCCTCGGCTATTCGCCTGAGCTGCGGCGTCGAAGTGAGATAAGAGTGACGACAGCCCGAAGTGTACGCGATCGTGCTCCCGGTCTCCTGGTTTTGAAAGTTGAACTCGGGCTCGGTTGGCTTCGGAGTCTCAGTTCGTCCCTCCCCCTGATTCGTGACGCCAAGCCAGGGTTGCGGCAGAAGGTTGGGAGCATTTGCTTCCGCAGGGAGTGCCGCCCGTTCTTCGACCGGACGGATGTTGCCGAGGAGTACGGAGCACCCGGTTGCCGGCAGGGTCAGCAGCAGGAGCAGGGTCCGAAGGAGCTTCAGGAGGTTCATTGTTCTCGAGGATAAACCGTCAAGCGCGCGACGACAACTGTGGGAGTGTTTGACGTCCGCGGCGGCATTCTGCCACTGCTTCGAATCGACCGGTCGATATTCGACGAGCGAAGGGAGCGAGGGCTCGGAAAAAAATCCCCAGCAACTTGGAGAGGTTTACCCATCGGCGAAGGATTCCGAGGGGAGGAGGAAAGCCATTCCCAGGGGTCGGCAAAAACTGGCACTGCGCTTGCTCTTGTTATGGCTGACAGGCGGCTCGCAGGATGCGACCGCAGTATCGGAGAGGAAACGCTTGGGCAGGAAGCTCGACAACCGATGGATCAGAATTGCCGTGCTCGCGCCCGTCATGGCGCTGACGCTTGGAGCCTTGCGGGCATCTGCCGAAGGCCTCTCAGACTTCATCCAGGTTCAGAGCTTCAAGACCCACGGCCGCGTCACCCTTCGGGTCGACTCGTCGGTCGAAGTTGAGCGCCTGAAGTCCGCCCAAGAGCAGTCGGCCGGATTCACGCTGCTTTTGAAGGGCCTCACGCTTTCAGATCTCGGGGCACCTTTTGGTTCAGAAGCCCAGTGGGTCAGGGAGGTTGAGGCCGTGGCCCTTCGCGAGCAGCGGCTCGCTGCACTCTCCCTCGCCGAGCGTGAGGATGGCGTCGTCGTCTCAGGAAGGTGGAAGTTCGCCGTAGGGGATCTCGCACCCGCCACTCCGAGAATGGAGACGTTTCATTATCGCAGGAACGATAAGCCGCTTTATGTGGTCGACTTCTGGACGAAGCCGGGCCCGACGGTCGCCCAGGCTCGAAGTGCGCAGGAGCGCAGGGCACGCGAGCAGAAGCTGGAAGCCGCCAGAAAGCGGATGCAGGGAAGGCGCGATCGCCGGGTGGCAAACGCGAAGCTCCGCTCGGAACTCGATGACAATCTCAGATTCTGTCGCGAACCGTGGAGTGAGTCGCGCGAAGTCTTCATGGGCTATCGCCCGCTGGTGGAGCGATTCGAATTCTCGAAGGTTCTTCCCGCCAAGAAGCCCGACCAGGACTTCGAATACTCCATGCCAGAAGGTGATTTGGAAGAGGCTCAGCTCTTTCGGCTTGCAGTCAAGCTTCACTCTACCGGAAAGCATGCTCTTTCAGTCAAGACCCTCGACTTCCTGAAGTCGCGCACGGAGTCTGAGAGAATTCGTCTTGAGGCCGACTTTCTACGTGCGAATGCACTTCTCGAGCTCGGCTATGACGATCCTGCCCTTGCCCTGCTCAAGTCGGTCATGACCCGTTCGGGGACGTCGGCCGCAGCGCTTCAGGCAGGAATGTTTCTGGCGCTCAAACGGCATGATGCTGGGGATGCGTTGGGGGCGCTCGAGCACTTTCTCTGGCTGGCGCAGTACCATTCCCGTGATCGTCGTGCGTGGGTGTTTCATCTGGGGGCAGCCGAGTCGCTTGCCACATTGAGACAGACCCAGCGTGCCACCGAGGAGTTTCGGAAGGTCATGCAGAAGGGACCGACGGCCAGCCAGCAGGTCCTCGGTGCCATTCGTATAGGAGACCTTTATTTGGAGCGTCGTCAGTACGACCAGGCACTGGCTGCGTACTTCGTTGCCGCCCAGAACTTCGGAGCAGAGGTGGGCCAGTATCCGAGCTACCTGCTGAATCGAGCCGAAACACTCTATCAGCTTGGTCAGCAGGATCGAGCAAGAGAGGTCTTTGCGGAGTTCATGAGCCGTCATCCCTCCTCGAAGGACGGCTGGCGCGCGACTTATCGAATGGCCGAGATGGAGGGGCGGGCGGGCAGGCTGGACGCGGCCGAAAAGCTCCTGCAGGACACGGTCAATCGCTACCCCTACAGTCCTGGCTCCGTACTGAGTCGAATGCGGCTGTTCTCATGTGGCACCGGCCTTGAGGCCGGAGTGGCCGCCTCGGCAGTGGAGTCGTATTTTGGCAAGGATGCCGCCAGCTTCGATCCATCGTCCGATTTCTTTTCCGAGCGTTACGTCGAATACCGCGAGATGGCCCATATTCGTGCCCTGCTGGCGGCGGGAGATGAAGCGGCAGCAATCCAGCGGGCACTGGGCGACCTGAAGTCGGGAGTGCTCGGAAAGACGGCCGGAACCCAGGCAAGAGATGCCGTATCTCGACTGCTGGGGCACCTTTTCAGGAAAACCGTGCTGAAGAAGCTGGGTGATGATCCGACCGATGAGAGTCGCCTCGCAGCACTGAGCTATTATCAGGAGATGGGACCGCAGGTCTCGAGTGCGTCTCCTATGATGGTCGAAGCGGATTATCTGCTGAAGCTGTCGCGAGCCGCAGTGGATCTCGGCATGCCGGAATGGGGAAGGCAGATTGCCTCTCGATATGAGGAGTCAGTCGAGGCGCAGCGTAGGATCGCCTCGTCGGAGGATGATGAGATTGACCAGCGCTTGGCCCTCTCCGAGCGGGCTTTCGCCGAGGCACGGGCGCTCTGGGTCGCTGGAGCACCTGACGCGAAGATTATTCCGCTTTTGAGGCAGGTCGCTGAGGAGTCTGTGCAGTCCTTCGAGCGTGAGATTCTCTGGTCGCTGATCGAGGACCGTGCAGGCCGATCCGCCTCGGCCATTCAACGAGCGCTCAAGGCACAGCTTCTGGCACCCGAAAGCGAGCGCGGGCAGCCCCGGCTCCTTCACTGGATTGCACTTCTTCAAAAGAAGACCGGAAATTCCCGAACAGCCGTGCAAGCCTACCGCGCGCTGCGGGCCACCACGGTGCCTGATTCTGACAAGCTGGCATCGATCGGTCTTCCTCCGGTTCCCTCGCTTTCTGTCATTACAATGGCCGAGGCAGACCTGCTTTCGGCGGACGGTCGGTGGGGAGAAGCGGCCGCAGCTCTCGCTACTATCGAGAAGAAGGATGCGCAGGCCATGGGATCGTCGGTGAAGTACGAGTACGCTCGAATTCTCGCACGAACCGGCAAGATACAGGACAAGAAGAAATCTCGTGAGATCCTCCAAGCGCTGTCGCAGGAGGCTCCCGAGGAATTCTGGAAGAAGTTGGCGCAAGAGGCGCTTGAACCGGTGAAAACCAATGCCAAGGAGGGCAATCCATGACGGAAATCATCACAGGCGATCGACGGATGAAGGACCTGATCCAACTCGCCAGGACGGTTGCGCAGAGCAAGGCAACCATTCTGATTCAGGGCGAGAGTGGTACAGGAAAGGAGCTCATGGCCTCATTGGTCCATGAAAGTTCGTCAAGAGCCTCGAAACCGTTCGTGGCGATCAACTGCGCGGCTATTCCAGAGAACCTGCTGGAGAGCGAGCTCTTCGGTTATGAGCGCGGTGCGTTCACCGGTGCAGTCAACAGCAAAGCTGGAAAGTTTGAGTTCGCCAATGGCGGGACGCTGCTGCTCGACGAGATTTCGGAGATGGACGTGCGCCTTCAGGCCAAGCTGCTGCGAGTGATCCAGGAAGGCGAAGTGGATCGACTAGGTGGGCGTCGCCCGATTCCGGTCGATGTTCGGATTATTGCCACGACCAATCGCAATCTTGCCGACTGCGTTCGCGAAGGAAGTTTTCGAGAAGATCTCTACTACCGCCTGAACGTGGTGAACCTGACGATTCCGCCACTTCGTGAGCGAACCGGAGACGTGACCCTGCTGGCTCAAAGGTTCGCCGAAAACTTCGCCCTGAAGAACGGCCGCCGTCTCGCCGGTCTTTCTCCGTCGGCCATTGCCGTTCTTGAGGCTCATACCTGGAACGGAAATATTCGAGAACTCGAGAACGTGATCGAAGGCTCGGTTCTGACGGCGAGCGAAGGGGGGATGATCGAGACCTCTGATATTCGGATCGAATATCGACGACCCCTGGGACAGAACGGCATCGGTGCCGAGGCAGGCCTGCTGGGGGACATCTCAGGCTGGGTTCCGGGGCGAACGCTCGACCAGATCGAGAAGAACGTCATTCTGGATGCCTTGAAGCATCACGAAGGCAATCGCACTCATACGGCTCGCGCCTTGGGAATCTCGATCCGCACGCTTCGCAACAAGCTGGCAGACTACCGGCGCGACGGCCTGGATGTCTGATGGAGGGTTGGTCCCGCCGGCAGATTTTGCCGGCCGGTCGTCAGGGGTTCTTGTGCAATCCTGAGGAGAGGCGGAGGTTTTGCCATGGCGAATGGACTGGGTGACGGCGGTTTTGATCCCACCATCGGTGCGTTGAATACCGTGATGAATCTTCGACTGATCAATCAGAACGTGATCAGCTCGAACATCGCAAACGCGGATACTCCCGAGTACAAGGCGAAGCGGCTCGAATTCGAGGGCGCGTTGCGGGAGGCTCTCGATGTGGGCCAGGGACTGAAGGCTGAGGGAGTTCATCCCGACCACATCCAGCGACGTGCGACCGATCCGGTCCATCCTGAAGTCTATGATGATCCGAACGGCATCGAGTCGCTCGATGGAAATACGGTCGATCGTGCAGCTGAGATGGCCCTGCTTTCAGAAAACCAGCTTCTGTTCGATGCGGCCGCCGAACTGATGAAACGAAAAATCGGCATGGTGAAGTATGCCATTGGAGAAGGTGGAGGTAACCGCTGATGGATTTCTTTTCGTCGATGCGCGTGAGCGCTAGCGGGCTTGAGGCCCAGATGAAGCGGATGAACACGATCTCGAGCAACATCGCCAATGCCGAGACCGTTGGCTACCAGCGGAAGGATGCAGTCTTCGAGGCGAGCACCGATCGCGAGAGCTTTGGCGAGATCCTCTCCAACCAGCTCGATGAGCAGGTTCAAGGGGTGCTTGTCTCGGACATCCATGAGGATACTCGTCCGCCACGAATGGTCTACAATCCGTCCCATCCGCAGGCGAACGCCGATGGCTATGTCGCCATGCCGAACGTCAACCCGGTACACGAGATGGCCAACATGATCAGCGCACAGCGCTCGTATGAGGCAAACGTGACGGCGATGGGTGCGGCCAAGGCAATGGCTGCAAAGTCGCTTGAGATCGGCCGATAACGGAGGAATGACCGATGAATAACCTTTCCATTGAGAATCTCTCCAGGACGGTCCAGCTCGGCGATGGCCAGGCATTGGTCGATCGGGCATCGACTCGAATCGAGGGCGTGGGCGGCGCTGGCCCGGCGTCGGCGCCGAACTCGGGCGCCAGCTTCGCAGACATCCTCAAGAACTCGGTCGAGCAGGTCAACCAGCAGCAGGTTGAGGCCGACAACGCCATTCGCGAGCTGGTCGCCGGACGCAACAAGAATATCCATGAGACCATGCTGGCGGTGGAACGGGCGGATTCCTCTCTGAAGCTGATGATGCAGGTGAGGAACAAGGTGCTCGATGCCTACCGAGAAATCATGCGGATGCAGGTCTAGTACTGAAGAATAGGAGCGATTCGTGGGTGAGTATCTTTCGAAAGTAGGAAGGCAGATCTCCGAGTTCTTCGGCACCTTGTCGGGCCCGAGGAAGGCAGCCGTCATTGCGACGGGTGTGGGAATCGTCGCGGCACTCGGTCTGCTCTTCGTGTGGGCTGGAAAGACGACCTATTCGCCATTGATGACCAATCTGAATCCCGAGGATTCGGCGAACATCATGCGGGTGCTGCGTGAGAAGGGAATCCCCTTCGAGGTGGACGGATCGGGTCGCAACATCTCGATTCCCACCGAGGTGGTGCATGAGACGAGGCTGGCACTGTCGACAATGGGCATGCCCCAGTCGAGCGTCGTGGGGTACGAGGTTTTCGACAAGCAGTCCCTCGGAACCACCAGCTTCGTCCAGAAGCTGAACCAGAAGCGCGCCCGAGAGGGCGAGCTGATGAGGACCATCAATGCCATTCGTGGCGTCAAGCGGTCTCGGGTGCATCTTGCCATGCCCGAGCGAAGCACGTTCGTCGAAGACCAGAAGCGGGCTACTGCCTCGGTCGTTCTCGATCTTGAGCCCGGAATTTTGCTCAACGAAAAACAGATCTATGGAATCTCGAATCTGATTTCCCGAGCCGTCGAGGGCTTGGATCCCGACGATGTCGTGATCGTCGACTCCAATGGAAAGATGCTTTCTCGCAATGTCCACGACAGCGTGGCGGGCCTGACGGCAACACAGCTCGAGACTCGCCAGAAATACGAACGCGAGATGGAGTCGCGCATCGAAGGGATGCTGGCGCGCATTGTGGGCGATGGCCACGTCGTCGCACGTGTCTCCGCCGACCTGGATTTTTCACAGGTTGCTGAAACCCAGACCCTTTATGACCAGGAAGGGGCTGCTGTTCGCTCCACCGAGAAGAACTCCCAGAGCATGGAAGGCAGTCGCCCCAGTCCGGGGGGTCTGGTCGGGGCTGCATCCAACACTCCTGGCAGGGAGCCTGCGGAGGCCAGCCCTGGCATCCGCAGCAACACCAATCGCTCGAATGAGGTGGTCAACTACGCCGTGCCCCAGACGGTTCGCACCACCACTCGGCATCCGGGGCTGCTGAAGAAGCTTTCCGTTGCCGTGCTGGTGGACGGACGCCAGGTTCGCCAGGCCGGTGAGGACGGCACGGTGGTGACCAAGACCGAGGAATGGCCTGAGGCCAAGCTCAAGGAGTTCGAGGCGATCGTTGCCTCGGCCATGGCGATCGACCGGAAGCGCGGCGACACGCTGGAAATTCGCAACATGGAGTTCACCCGCGAGGATCTCGATGCCGCCGAGCGTGAGCTGGCGGCCTCCGAGCGACAACGCTACGTTCGCCAGCTCGTGCCCTATATCGGCATGGCCATCCTATTCCTCGCCTTCTTCTGGTTCGTGGTGCGCCCGTTCATCAAGTGGATGACCGAGAATACGATCGACAGCGTCGACTCGTTCCTGCCGCAGACGATCGAGGAGCTCGAACGCCTCCAGAAGAGCTCGGCCCTCGCCGGCATGGAGGACGCCGTCCCGGAACTTCCGGATGCCGTCGATCCGGACCGCATCGAGGGAGAGATGATTCGGGAGAAGATCGTGAACATGGTGGAGGGCAATCCCCACAAGGCGGCGCTGATCCTGAAGGATTGGCTGGCCGGAGTCGAAAGTTCGAAGCGCAAGGACGACAAGGCGGATGCCGGGAAGTCGAAAACCGCCGGCTGACGGCATGAACGGGATTTTGGGGGCCAAGGATGGGATTCCAGAATTATGATGAAATGACGGGGCTCGAGCGTTCGGCACTTCTGCTGAACGTCCTCGGAAACAACGTGACGTCCAAGATCTTTCAGAAAATGAAGGATAATGACGTCAAGAGGCTCATCAATGCGATGGGCCAGGTTCAGAAGGTGCCGATTCCCGTTGTGAAGCAGGTTCTTGAAGACTTTTATTCCGAGATCGGCGAGCAGGAAAACATCATCTTCGGGCACGCCATGGGGCGCGACTTCATTCTGGAGACGCTTGGAGAAGACCGTGCAAGGACGGTCCTGGGGCAGCTCTCGGTCGTCGAGGGCAGCAGAACGCTCGAAGCTCTCGAACTGGTTGACTCGAGGACGCTTGCAAACTTCCTGATGAGCGAGCATCCCCAGACCATTGCCCTGGTTCTGGCCCACCTCGAACCCAACAAGAAATGCGACGTCCTCAAGCGTCTTCCCGACAATATCCAGACCGAAGTGGTGCTTCGTATTGCCAACCTCGATTTCATCTCGCCGAGCCTCATCGCTCAGGTCGACGAAGTGCTCAAACAGGAGCTGGCGACGCTGGGATCGATCGACACGCAGCAGCTGGGCGGGGTGCAGCCCATCGCCGACATGCTCAACGTCATGGACAAGTCGAGCGAGCAGAACATCATGGCAAGGGTCGAGGAAAAGGACCCCCAGCTCGCCGAAGAGATTCGCAAGCTCATGTTCGTGTTCGAGGATATCGTGTTCATCGACGATCGTGGGATGCAGTCGCTTCTCAAGGAGGTTCCCAACGACAAGCTCGTCGTGGCTCTCAAGACGGCTCCCGAAGAGATCAAGGACAAGATCTTCAAGAACATCTCGAAGCGAGCCGGCGATCTGCTCAAGGACGATCTCGAGAGCCTTGGGCCGGTCAAGCTGTCGGACGTCGAAGGCGCCCAGCAGGAGATCGTTAATGTCGCCAAGAGGCTTGAAGCCGAAGGCAAGCTGATGATCAGCCGCGGAGGCGACTCTGATGCCCTCGTCTAACGGCGGATTCGTCCGCATCAACGCCGACACGCTCTCGCAGCCGATGGAGGCGGAGCCGCTGCGGGGACGAATCGTCAAGACCTATGAGCAGCGACGCCTCGATGAGAGTGCGTTCACGCGGCAGGAGCCGCCTCGTGTCTCCGTGACCGGAGCCGTTGCGGTGCGTGATTCGAGGTTCAAGGTATCGGAGCTTGCGCGCCCTCATCTTCCGGTTCACGAAGAAGAGCGCCGGGCTGTTGAGAACGAGGTGCGGCGCCAGCTGGATGCCCTTTCGAAGGAGACCTACGAGGCAGCGCTTGCCAAGGGACTGGAAGAGGGGCGTGAACAGGGGAGACGCGAAGCTCGCGAGAGGGCGCTGGAGGAATCGAAACCCCTTCTGGATCGATTTGAGGCGCTCACGACGGAATTCGAAGGACTCAGGCATGCGATGCTCGAGGCCAATGAGCGGGCGCTGGTCGAGCTGGTCCTTCGCGTGGCGAGGAAGGTCTGCCTGGATTCAACAGTCGGGGACTCCGGCTATGTCGAGCGTCTGATTCGGGCGATGGTCGAGCAGTCAGGCGTACGCGAGAACATTCGCATTCGGTTGAATCCCGCTCAGCTCGAGGCGATTTCCGGGTTGCGTGAAGGCTTGGCGCGATCGCTGGGCGAATTGAAGAACCTGCAGATCGAGCTTTCAGGTGACGTGCCTGACGGGGGATGTGAACTGGAGACGGATTTCAACAGCATGAAAGCCGATATTGACTCCCAGATCGCCGCCATCCACGAGGCCATGGTCGAAAAATGAGCGAGGGCGCGGACACGAATCTCAACCTTGGAAAGTATCTGGGGCGTCTCGATGGTGCCCCGGTGTTTTCAGAGGCCGGCAAGATCCTCAAATCGGTGGGAATGATCTTCGAGGCCCACCTTCCGGCTGCTCGCGTGGGAAGCATCTGCCGCATCGAGACAGGTGCCCGTGAGGCGTTGACGGGGGGAGTGGTGCAGGCGGAGGTCGTCGGCTTCCGGGAGAAGCGAGCCCTGCTGATGGCCTTCGACGACGCCACGGGCGTCCACAGTGACAGCCGGGTTCGTCTCGAGCAGGAGGTTTCTCAGGTACTCGTGGGCGACGCTTTGCTGGGACGCGTGCTCAATGCGCGGGGTGAGCCCATTGATGGCAAGGGGCCGCTCGTTGCGGAAATGGGTCTTGTGCCTCGAAGTCTGTATCAGAAGCCCGCGCATCCGCTTGAACGGGAAGTGATTCGCAAGCCGCTGGATCTGGGAGTTCGCGCGATCAACGCCCTGCTGACCTGTGGTCGCGGGCAGCGGGTCGGGATCATGGCGGGGTCGGGTGTTGGAAAATCCGTTCTTCTGGGGATGATGGCGCGGCAGACGACTGCCGACATCAACGTGATCGCCCTGATCGGCGAGCGAGGCCGTGAGGTTCGCGAGTTCATCGAGAGGGATCTCGGGCCCGAGGGCCTTGCCCGTTCGGTGGTAGTCGTCGCCACCTCCGACCAGTCGCCCTTACTGCGAATGCGGGGTGCCTTTCTGGCATCAACCATTGCCGAACACTTCCGGGACCAGAAACGTGACGTCCTGCTTCTCATGGACTCGGTGACGCGGTTCTGCATGGCTCAACGGGAGATCGGTCTCTCGATGGGAGAGCCGCCAGCGTCAAAGGGGTACACTCCCAGCGTGTTTTCGACCCTTCCCAAGCTGCTCGAACGCGCCGGAACCGGGGATCGAGGCGGAAGCATTACCGGACTCTACACGGTACTGGTCGAAGGCGATGACATGGATGATCCGATCGCCGACTCGGCACGCTCGATCCTTGACGGCCACATCGTCCTGTCCCGAAAGATTGCCCAGCGGAACCACTTTCCGGCGATTGACGTCCTTGCCAGCGCCAGTCGAGTGATGTCGTCGGTCATCAGTGCCGAGCACCGCGGCTGGGCGGCACAGGTCAGGGAGTGGATGGCTCTCTACCGTCAGGTCGAGGATCTGATCAATCTGGGCGCTTATTCGAGGGGCTCGAATCCGAAAATTGATACGGCCATCGCGGTGCATGATCGAATCAACTCTCTTCTTCGCCAGCAGGTCGATGAAAAGGGTGGAATCGATGAGACCCTGGCGCTCCTGCATTCCATCATCCGTGCTGCCCAGGCCGGTAGCTGACCCGGCAGAAATTCCCCGTTCCCCGTTGCCGAGAGGAAAATCATTCAGTCTATTTTCCTGATTCCAGGATGAGAAGCTTGAGAGGATGAAGCGATTCAAGTTTCGCCTCGAAGCTGTCGAAACGATCCGGAAGCGCCGCGAAGAAGATGCTCTTCTGGAGCTTTCGCGCGCAAAATCCGAACTACAGTCGATTCTCGATCGGAAAGCAGCGCTTGAATCGGATCTCTCCGACGCGCTTTCCAGGCGGGAAAGTCTCGGTATCACTCCGGTCGGAGCGGATGCGTTCGCGATGGAAGAAGCCTTTATTTCAGGATTGAAGCGAAGAATTCGTCAGGCTGAACAGCATGCCCAGAGGGCTGCTCGATTCGTCGAGAGAGCTACAAGAATATTTCTTCATGCACGGCGCGATCTGCATGTCATCGAGACGCTTCGCGAACGAGAGCAGGAGGAGTTTCGGCGCGAGCAGGGTCGGATGGAGATGAAGGAGGCGGATGAGCTCTCATCGCTCCGAGCCGCCAGGGAAAGGATTCAGGCATGAAGCGCGTGATCATTCCGATGGCAGCGGTTTCGGGATTTCTGATGATCTGGCTGGGAATGACCCCCGAGGTAGAAAACGAGATGCGGACTTCGGCCGATGTCATCTCGCTCAGTGCGGCCCAGGCGGAGCGCGTCGGATCTTCTGAAGCCGATGCTTCGAATGAGGCCTCGAAGGACGCTCCGAAGGAGGCTTCGAGCGAGCCCGGCGCGTCCTGTCTTCCTGCGCAGGCACTATCCGATCTTTCGAAGCGGAGGACTGCCCTGGAGAAGCGCGAAAGCGATCTTCAGATCCGTGAGCAGGAGCTTTCGTCCCGCGAAAAGGCGATCGCAGAGCAGATCCAGAAGCTCGAGTCGATGAGGCAGGACATCGCAAAGGTCGACTCTGAAAACCTAAAGGAGTTCGAGGTCAAGATCACCCGGACGGTCGAGCTGTTGGAGTCGATGAATCCCAAGGCTGCTTCGGCTCTGGTCTCCTCGACAGACGAGCGACTTGCGGTCGAAGCCATGGCCCGAATGTCGACTGCGAAACTTTCCAAGATCATGAACGTCATGGAGCCCAAGCGCTCGGTGAGGCTCATGGAGCTTCTTGCCGGAACGGGAACCCCGGCAGGACGGCAGGTTGCGTCGGTTCCCACTGAAGATCCCAGCAAGGAGGAGAAACTCTGATGGGAATGCAAATCGAATGGAAAGGAGGTGAGGAATACCATGATGCCCATTAACAGCATGTCAGGAAGCACGGTGGGGGCGGGTCCGGTGCAGATTGCCACGGCTCGCAACCCGGCTGCAGCGAAGGGCGCCGAAGGTGGCTCCGGTGAGGAGTTTTCGGGTGCCATTGCGGCGGCTGATGCGGTCGCCGGGCAGATGGCGAGGGCTGTGCAGTCGCAGCAGCTTCCGTCCGAGCCCGTAGGCCAAAGTATTCCGAACCCCGCAAAAGAGGAGGGTTCGCAGCGCCTCGAGGCGACTGCGACAGGAAAGCTCGACAAGGCCTTGCCGCGACAGGCGGGAGGCAGTGCCGAGGCGTCATCGCTCATCCAGAAGATGGCCGTCAGTACGAACACTGGCGTGGATATCGCTGGACTCAAGCCCTGGAGTCCCGACTGGGTTTTCGAGGGAGGCCTGAACCGGCATCCCGCGCAGAAGACTCTGGTTGAGGAGCCAACGAGGGGCGGATCCGCCGGGCTGCTGGAAGGACTGCAGAAGTTGCTGCGTCCGGAAGGCATGCCAACGGCCGGAATCTCGGGTGAGCAGCAGTCGGCAGGCCAGGTGATGGCTGCCCTGAATCAGGGTGAAGAGCTCGAGGGAGCGAAGCCATCCACCGATGGCTACGAGGGCGGTCGTGAAGGAATCGTCGCAGCCTCGTCGAACTCGCTGGTCGATCGACGTCAGCCGGTGGCGGTATCCCAGGCCATGGGAGGCGATGAGTTCCTCAGCACGCGGCAGGCCGCGTTGACCGGAGGACCTTCGTTGGCGACGACCCCATCCAGCGCATCCAGAGCAGGAGTGCAGACTCCGGCGAAGGGGCCCGGACAAGGACCGGAAACGGGCGCAGGCAGTGGCCTTCGATCTCGTCCGATCGGAGGCGACGGGCTTCGTGCCGGGGATGAACTTCCCGGAAGGAAGTCGAAGCTGCCGGACACCTTGGGTCTGATCCATCCGCAGATGAGCGCGCCGCAGGGCGGCTCGAACGTTCTACCGTTCCAGGCCGGAACGGGAACCGTTCGGATGGATGGTGGCGTGGTCGCCGGATCGATGAGCCGCAATCGACTCTCGACGGAGTCGGTCAGCGGGATCGCACAAAGCATCCGGCAGCTCGGAAACGGCGGCGAGATGCGGATTCGGCTGAAGCCCGACCATCTGGGAGAGCTTCACCTGAAGGTCACCACGGGAGGTCAGGCTGGTACGAATGTCGGGCTGCAGATTCAGGCCAGCGATGAGCGCGCACGCAAGATCCTTGAGGAGAGCATGGGTAGCCTCAAGGAAAGCCTCGCATCGCAAAACCTGAGCCTCGGTCGGGTGGATGTGCAGGTGGCACCGGCTGCGACGCAAACCGCTTCTGCGGGAGAACAGGCATCCGATCCGTCGGCGTTTGCCGAGGGGTCGGCCTTCTCGTTCTCGGGACAGCAGCAGGGTGGACGTGGAGCATCGGGTGGCGAAGGCTCGGAGTTCGGTTCATCCGGCGCCTTTGACCGGTTGACACCCGCGTCGGGCCGAACTGCAAAGCCAACGTGGTCGACGGGTGGGGGATCGGCAAGGCCGATGGCATCCAGCCGACTTGATGTGATCGCCTGATGGATCGAAAGGAAGACTGAAGCATGATTGGATCGGTGGGACAGGGTCGGGCAGGAGCGGACTTTGCCAGTCAGGGAGTGGAAGTCGACACTTCCGTGAGGGTGAGCCGCTCAGAGGGGCAGGGCTCTCCCACCGAGCCAAAATTCGGAGAGGTGTGGCAGAAGATTCAGTCGCAGGTTGGTGCAAAAGAGGAGAAACCACGACAGGTCAAGAAGACACTCGACAAGGATGATTTTCTCCGGCTGATGATCATGCAGATGAAGTATCAGGACCCATCGAAGCCTTTCGAGATGGACAAGATGGGCGCCGAAATGGCCCAGCTCTCAAGCATGGAGCAGCTTCAGAATCTCAACCAGACCATGAAGGAGCTGGTGTCACGCGACAAGCCGATGGAGCGCATGGCCATGACCGGAATGATCGGAAAAACCGTATCGATTGATCGCGCCCGCTTTCCTCACACCGAAGGAGCGAGTGCGATGCTGAAGTTTGAGATGCCGGCTGATTCGGCCCAGACCATTCTGACGATCGTTGATCAGACCGGAACTCCGATTTTTGAGCAGGAACTGGGCCCGCATAAAAAGGGCGAAGGGACCTTCTCCTGGGACGGCAAGAAGGCCAATCGTCTTTCGGCGAAGAGTGGGAACTATTCCTATCGAATCACCGCCCTCAACGGGCAGGGACAGGAGATTCCCGTTCGAAACTCAGGCCGGGCGCGTGTGGTCGGGGTGAGCTTTGATGGACAGAAGCCCGTGTTGCTGGTGGGGAACACATCGAACCCCGAAAAAATCTTCATGGACAGTGTCACGAGCATTGTTGACGACGGCGGACTGGCTTCACAGTCTGCGATGATCCCCGGTGCGAGGTCGCTGTCTGCAGCGGTTACGGGTTCGCAGGCTCAGGTGGGGGGTGGCCAGCCCTCGGTTCAGCAGCCACCGGCCTCGGCTGGTGGAAATTTCTTCACCTTCAAGAAGGGCGAGGGTTCGGTGCCGATCGATCCCACGGCCATTTCAACTGAAGATGCGCGGGCGATTGAGCAGTATCGTCGGCAGGCACTGGCCGAGTTCGAAAAGCCCGCTCGTGAAGGCGGCGGATTTCCCAATGGGCTCGATTCTGCCGAGTAAAAAAGAAAATTTTACCGATTTTTTACGTTAAAAATTTTAGTTACGATTTTACTGAGAAGCGAAAGGAGGTGAGAAAATGAGCATTCAATCCAATCCGTTCCTTTATCCGAACGTGACGACGATTCCCGGCCAGTCGGGAGTAGGGCAGTCGGAACCATCGAAGCGGTCCGAACGTGGAGCGCCAGGTGAATTCGATCAGGCCCTGCGGCAGGTGATGGACCAGAGCACGTCGAAAGCGGCTCCCGATTTGTCGCAGGTTCGAAGTCCGTTGAAGTTTTCCGCGCATGCCAGCCAGCGTCTGGCCGAGCGGAAAATCCAGATGGACCCGGCCATGATGGCGAAGGTCAATGACGCCATCGATAAGGCGGCAGCGAAGGGACTCGAGGACACGCTGGTGTTGACTCCGGATGCGGCATTGATCGTCAGTGCGAGCAATCGCACCGTGATCACGGCCATGGATCGGCAGCAGCTTCAGGGAAACGTGTTCACGAACATCGACGGAGCAGTCGTGATCTGAAGAAGGCAGTAGAGCAGTGAAGAAGTAAGGCAGTAAATTAGGCTGGACCCAGATGGGAAGCCTAGCCGAACCCGGGCGGGACTGAAGTGCCTGCCCCATCCATGACGGAGGGTTCGGTTGATCAACCACCAACCGACGCAGGAGGCGTCCCTATGGGTATTCTTTCATCGATGCACACCGGTATCTCTGGCATGCGTGGATCAGGCGAGGCCTTGTCCATCTTCGGCGACAACATCGCCAACGCCAACACCACGGGATTCAAGACGAGCCGTCCGGAGTTTCAGGACCTCGTTGCGGCTTCGCTCAAGAATCCGCTCGGCGGAAACCAGGTCGGTCGGGGAACGCGTCTTTCCGGCGTGACTCCGATCATGGCGCAGGGGGCGGTCATCGCGTCCGAGTCACCGACGGACCTCGCGATTTCGGGTGATGGCATGTTCGTGCTTGCTGGCGTGGAAGGACAGACCTTCACGCGCAGTGGGAACTTTCATTTCGACCGCGAGGGGAAACTCGTGAATCCCGACGGCTACCGAGTTCAGGGCTTCAAGGCCGACGAAAACGGCAAGATCACTTCGAAGCTGACCGATATCTCGATCGACCGAACCGTCATTGACGCCAAGCCTTCCAAGAAGGTCGAGCTCTTCATGAACCTCGATCTTCGGGCGGATACCAAGATGGAGTTCGATCCGGAGCGTCCGGAGGCGACTAGCCAGTTCGCCACCGGCATGACCGTTTACGACTCTGCAGGTACTCCTCGCACGGTCAGCATGTTCTTTAACAAAACGGGCGACGGTGAGTGGACCTGGAGAGTGATGGCCAAGGGCGAGGATCTTCGCGACGGCGTTCCTGGCAGTATGGTTGAGCAGGCCAAGGGCAAGCTGATCTTCGATACCGATGGTCGTCTGAACGAAGTGGTCACGGACAAGAGCGAGTTCTCGTTCAACAAGGGAGCCTTGAAGGACCAGAAGATCGAGTTTGATTTCGGGCCCACCAAGTCGCAGGGCGGCAGCGGCCTGCAGGTCACCCAGTACGGAACGACTTCAGAGGCCTACAAGACGATACAGGACGGGTTCTCGGCGGGAACGATGAGTGGTCTGACCTTCAACGACGACGGAATTCTGACGGGGGTTTTCACCAACGGCCAGACGGTCAACCTTTGTCAGGTGGCGCTGGGCAAGTTTGAGAATCCGGAAGGGCTCTTCAAGATGGGCCAAAACCTGTACCGGGAGAGCCGAAACTCCGGCCAGCCGACGATCGGTGCTCCGACGACGGGCGGTCGAGGCCGGGTCGCGTCGAAGATGCTGGAGAGCTCGACGACAGACATTGCCAATGAGTTCATCAACTTGATGACTGCGCAGCATAACTTCCAGGCCAACAGCCGGGTGATCAAGGTTGCCGACGACCTGATGCAGGAAGTGCTGAACATCAAGCGCGGCTAATGATCTGAGTAACGAGTAGGGGATTGCCGGCCGGATGCCACGTTCTTGACGGGGCCCGGCCGGCGCTGCCTTCTGGAAAATTCTGCCGACTTGCAGGCTTTGCCCCTCACGGCCATACTTTTGAGGAGGGAGGCGCCTGCCGCATGTCCGAGGAAAAGAAAGAACCGTCCGCCGAGCAGTCGGGCTCTCCATCCGGAGGCGGCAAGCTGACCATCATCCTGACGATCGTGAACACGGTCGTTAGCCTTGCGGTGATCGGCCTTCTCTTCACTTCCCTCCAAAAGGAAAAACAGACCCACCGAATTGAAGACATCGTTGCCAGCGAGTCGGAGGGTCATGGCGAAGACGCCGCCGCAGGCGGCCATGGCGCACCCGCAGCTGGAGGTGGTCACGGGGCTCCTGCAGCGGGGGGACATGGTGCACCGGCAGCCGGCGGCCACGGCGCTCCCGCTAAAAAGCTGGGAGACTACGGAAAAATGGTCACTCTCGACCAGTTTACCGTGAACCTGACGACACCCGGCAGCACGACCCCCAAGTATGTTCGCGTGAATATTTCACTCGAAGTGCCGGGTGACGACGTTGAGACCGAACTCAACCAGCGCATGCCCCAGGTTCGCAATGCCATCATTGATCTTTTCAACAGCAAGCGTCCCTCCGATGTCATCAGCGAAGAGGGTCGACAGTACCTGAAAGAGGAGATTCGCAGCGCACTAAATGGATTCATGGTCTCGGGAAAGGTGAAGGGCGTATTCTTCACCAATTTTGCCCTAAGCGGCTGAGGAGGAAGGACGTCGAATGAATCAGGTTCTGTCCCAAGCCGAAGTCGATGCCCTGCTGAGTGCGGTTGCCACCGGAGGTACTGAGGCGGGAACGACAGCAGCGGCTGCCCAGGTTGAAGGGCTTCAGGATCCGCTGGCAGGTGGTGCGAGCGACGTCGTCTCGTACGACCTCACCAACCAGGACCGCGTCATTCGCGGCCGGATGCCTACGCTCGACATCATCTACGAACGCTTCGTTCGACTCTTTCGGATGTCGCTTTCGAACTCCCTTCGAAAAGTGGCCACTATCAGCATCATATCGACGGACATCCTGAAGTTCGGTGAGTTCGTCAATACGCTTCCCATTCCGAGCTGCATGTCGATCCTGCGCTTTGAAACGTTGCGTGGACCAGCGATTTTCGTGGTCGAGGCCAAGCTGGCCTATGCCCTCGTCGACAGCTTTTTCGGCGGAACCGATCGCCCCTTCACCAAGATCGAGGGAAAGGAATTCACGAAGATTGAACTGTCGATTCTTCAGAAGGTCATTCAGATGGCCATCAAAGATCTCGACGAAGCATGGACTCCGGTCCACCGTCCTGAGATTCACTATATTCGTACAGAGACCAATCCACAGTTCGTGGGGATTGTTCCACCATCCGATGTGATCATCTCGACGACGTTTGAAGTCGAGCTCGAGAATGCCAGTGGAACGATTGCGATCGTCATGCCGTATTCGACGATCGAGCCCATCAAGGCGAAGCTGAACTCCTACTACCAGACCGAGTCCGGACAGGAGGATCGTGAGTGGGTAGACAAGCTTCAGGCACACCTCGGTGCGGCAACGGCCGAAGTGGTCGTCAACCTGGGGACGGCGGAGATTTCTGTTGGTGATCTGGTGAACCTGAATATCGGGGACATCATTCCTCTCTCTCAGGACGCCGACGGCGAGCTCGTCGTTCAGGTTGAAGGGGTCGGAAAATACAAGTGTCTGTTCGGGGTGTCGCGTGGCAATCGGGCCGTGCAGATCACCGGACGGATGATGCATGAGTGAGGTGAAGAGATGAGTGAGCAGGCAGCATCGACAGCCGGCGGCGAAGAGGCAGTGACAGCAGCCGAAGGGATGGCCACGACGGCGGGCCAGTCGGCATCCGATCAGGCAAGAGCCCAGGCGACGGTCCAGTCGCTCGACTTCATCCTCGATATTCCCCTGAAGGTCAGTGTTGAACTCGGCCGAACCCGTGTGCCCATTCGCGACATCCTTCAGTTGTCACAGGGGTCCGTGATCGAGCTCTCGAAGTTTGCCGGTGAGCCTCTCGAGGTGCTCGTCAATGACCGATTGATCGCCCGTGGGGAGGTCGTGGTCGTCAACGAGAAGTTCGGAATTCGACTGACAGATATCATTTCGCCCGTCGAACGAATCGAACAGCTGCGCTGATTTTCATGAGTTCGGCAGGATGCCGACTCGTAGTCCGGATGATTCCGGGGATTGGAAGGAGAACAGGATGTTCTCAGGTTTCATCAAACTGGTTTCTTTGCTCATGGTGACGGCCGTTCCCTTCGCAGCGTCGCGAGCGGAAGATCGTCTCATCAATATCCGTCAGGTTCAGTTCTCGGGGGATGACCGAGTGGATATCCTGTTGGATGGACAGATTGAACCCTCGAAGATTCGCACCGAGTTTTTCAACGACATCATCCAGCTCAGCGTGACGGATGCCTCGGTGTATCCCGCCAAGATCTCTTCCGTCTCGGGAAGGGATCTCAGCAAGATCTTCGTCTACCAGTATGCTCCGCGGCTCGTTCGCGTTCGCCTGACGGTGAAGGGGAAGGCCGAGTCTTTTCAGGATCGCGTGAATGTTCGGTCGGGAGGCAAGATGCTCACGGTCCGCCTGGGAAAACCGGGTACCGACGTTGTTGCCACTTCCAGCGCACAGGCCGCAAAGCCGGCGGCGAAACCAGATGCTAAAGCGGATTCGAAGCCGGCAAGTCGTGACATTCAACCGGATGAACGCGCCCTGCTCGAGAGGGTTCTCAAGACCCCCGAAGCGAAGGGCGACAAGCGTCATGCAAAAAAGAAGAGCGACCAGGCCCAGGCTGAGCCGCTATCCGGCGGCCGCGAATCCCTTGCTCCCTGGCGGATGCTGGCGAGCCTGGCTGGAGTCGTGCTCCTTCTGGGGGCAGCACTCTTGGGTTTGCGGCGTCTTGCCGGTGGAAAGGCCCGCAATGGCGCTCTGGGGCGCTGGGTTCGGCGGAGTCTTGGAAAGTCGGAGAGATTGATCGAGGTGATTTCGACCCATCATCTGGGACCGAAGAAGAGTATTCACATGGTTCGAGTTGCCGGAAGGACCCTGGTTCTTGGTGTTGCCGAAGATTCGATCAATCTCATTACGGAGCTCGGCGGGTCTGCAGCTGGACCGTCGGCGACCTCTGCTCAGGCACCGGCAGCTCTCGGCGGTGACGATGATTTTCTGTCGACCCTCGGAGAGCAGCTCGCGCAGGAGTCCGGTCGTCCGGCGAACGGAGCTGTTTCCGTCGACGCGACTGCAGCGGGTCCGGCCGTCTACTCTGGGGCTCGTTCGAACACCCGTGATCGGATTCGAAGTCGGCTCGAGGGGATGAAACAGCTATGATCAGGCTTCGCCGATTCTTCACGAACGGCCTGCTCGCACTGGCGCTGGTTCTGGCGCCGCTGGGTTCATTGACGGGTTCCTCCGTCGCTCACGCCGAGGGGGGGGGGAAGGCCGGGTCCTACGTGCCGGGAGCCTCGGGAATCAGTCTTCCGTCACTGAGTCTCTCGTTTGGCGGCTCAGATCAGAAGAAGCCTCAAGACGTCGTATCCGTCATTCGCATCATCATCATGCTCACGGTGCTATCCCTGGCACCGGCGATTCTGATCATGATGACTTCCTTTACCCGAATTGTCGTCGTTCTGAGTTTCCTGCGGCAGGCCATGGGTACCCAGCAGATGCCGCCCAACCAGCTGATCGTCGGGCTGTCGCTTTTTCTGTCTCTTTTTGTGATGGCACCGACCTTCAAGCAGATCTCCAGCAACGCCGTGGAGCCGTTCATGGCGGAGCAGATCGACCAGACCACCGCCTATGAACGCGCCGAGGCACCGCTCCGGGAATTCATGTTTGCCCAGACGCGTGAGAAGGATCTTGAACTTTTTCTTTCGCTCTCGAAGGAGGCCAAGCCCGCGAACCGGGCGGACGTACCGACCTACGTGCTCATCCCCTCCTTCGTGATCAGCGAACTAAAAACGGCATTCCAGATCGGCTTTATGCTGTATCTGCCCTTTCTGGTGCTCGACATGATCGTCGCCAGTGTCCTGATGGCCATGGGCATGATGATGCTGCCTCCAGCCGTGATTTCACTGCCGTTCAAGCTGCTGCTTTTCGTACTGGTCGATGGTTGGGAACTGGTTGTCGGCAGCCTGGTAAAGAGTTTCGGGTAAGGGGGATGGATGACCGAAGAAATGGTGATGAACCTGGG
>CAYSOA010000003.1:94207-103423 GCA_964432565.1 uncultured Bacteriovorax sp. | reverse complement strand
TAAAAGGCCAGAACTCCCGTGGGGAGTTCCAGCCTTTAGGTTCCAATGAGAGGGCAGGCTGCCCTTAAATTTAGTTCAGCTGGGTTAGGCCGTCTTCGATTCGGGCTTCCAGGTGCGCTTCATCGGGCGGACCACTTTGCCGGAGCGGATGCAGCGGGTGCAGACGCGCAGGGTCTGGGTGGCTCCGTTGATGACAGCTTTCATGCGCTTCAGATTCGGAAGCCAGCGGGTGCGGGTCTTGATGTTGGAATGCGAGACCAGGTTCCCAGTGGTGGGGCCTTTTGCACAAATTTCACACTTCTTAGCCATGACAAATCCTCTCGAGATCCGAAAACTTGAATCTTAAAATGAATCGACAACCTAGAGGACGCCATGCGAATTTGCAAGGCGTAAAACAGGAGAAAAGAGATCCGTATGGGGCAAATTCCCAAGCAGCGGGAGGGCCAGCCACGAGGTTCTGATGGCAAAGTGGGGGCGAGCTGGTCCCGATGGAGGCGATGGACCCGATGGGTCATTGCCCTGGTTTCGGGAGGCTTGCTCGCTGGCGGATGCCTTTGGCTTCGAGGTGCTGCCGAGCAGATCTATCGCTATCACGATACGGTCGACGGCGTGCATCTTCCGCAGGTGGATGCCATTGTTTGTCTGGCGGGGGGGCGCGGACGAATCGCCGCGGCGGGAGACCTCTGGTTTCGCTATTGGCAGATGCGGGAGAAGGAGATTCAGACCGGGAAGGCCGAGTTTGTGCCTCCCCCGGTGCTCTTTTTTTCGGGGCTGGGGTCTCGAAGTACTTGGAATACGGTGCGTCGCCAGTTGCGCTCGGGGGTCATGGACGTCATCGATCCGAAACAGGTGATTCTTGAGACCCAAAGCACCAGCACCGAGGAAAACGCCCAGTGGCTGCTTCAGTACGCGCGGGAACGCCAGTGGAAGTCGGTACTGTTGGTGACCTCTCGCTATCACATGCGTCGCGCCCGATGGATCGTCGAACGTCTCGAAGAGCGGGATCGCGAACTGCGCCGAATGCTCAGGCCATCGGGGGCATTGGCGCCCGCAAAATTGCGGATTGAAACGCTTTCCGTTTATCAGGAGCCTTTCGAGCCGGGAGAATGGTCCACTGACGTGCAGGGCATTCAGGTCACGATGACCGAGTACCTCAAGTGGCTTTACTTCGCTCACTTCTGGAGGCCTGTTCTGTATCCTCAGCTGTTGTCGGAGCCTGAGGGGGAACGCGGAACTTAAGGTTTGGCGAACTGAATACCCCGAGCACGAGCCAGGGACATCAGTTCTTGCAAAGCCTTGGAGCGGTGGCTGATGGCATTCTTTTCGGATTCGTTCATCTCAGCAAGGGTGCGATTGGAACCCTTCGGGATGAAGATCGGATCGTAGCCAAACCCGTGTTCTCCGCGCGGGGCCTCGGCAATGGTACCTTCGAGAACGCCCGTGGCGTGCAGCGAAATCCCCTCGAGGCAAAGGGCCAGGGTGGCTACAAATCGCGCCTGACGGTCGGTCTCGGGACGGCTCTGAAGTTCCTTCAATAGCTTGTCGATGTTTGCCGCGTCTTGCGACTGCCCTGCCTTGGCCGTGGCATACCGACGCGTTCGGACCCCCGGACGGCCTTCGAGTCCGAGTACTTCAAGTCCTGAATCATCGGCCAGAGTCGGATAGTGGGCCCCTTGATTGGCCAGTCGCGCCTTGGCCATGGCGTTGGCCAGATAGGTATCATGGGTTTCGACCAAATCGATTTTCGCCGCATTTCGAATCAGGCCGCTCACCGACATCAGCTCGAGGTCGGGATATTGAGTCAGCAATGCCTCGAACTCTTCGAACTTGTGAGGATTCAGTGAAGCCAGAACGATCTTGTTGACGACGCGCATGACCCTAGATTTACCACGGCTCGGCCGTCAGTGGTAGCTGGCTTCCCAGCCGAAGGCGGCTGCCTGGGGAATTTCATCCACCGTTAGCACCCCGTGATCGATGTAGGGGGCGAAGAAGTCCTGTACCGACTGCTGCTCTTCGGTTCGCTCCTGAGCCGTCGCGCCGGGGCATTTGTCAGCGTCCAGGTGACAGGCTCTCAAGGCTTCCAGGGTCGTGGTGCAGCTTCCCGAAAGAGCGGTGATGACGGCGATCGAAAATTCGAGTGAGCCTGAGAGCTCGAAATCGCCGCTTTGCTGGGCGGCAGCACCGATCAGTCGGCCTTCTTTGCCCAGCTGCATCTGATTCAGACAACCCTCATCCAGCCAGAAAGGGGAGCTTTGTCCGACGGCCAGCTCGGCGCTCAGTGCTCCGTCGGCGCCAAGATCCATCTCGAAGTAGCTGCTGGTGTCGAGAGTGTTCGCAACCAGATAGGCTTTGGCGCGGCTGCTGTTGGCCGAAACATAAACGGGATTGGTCATGATGGATTCGATCGAACTCGGGATCATGCTCGTCGAGGCTTCAGCGCATCTCCAGTCATCCCCATCGATGTACGCGCAGATCGACATCGAGCGCGCCTGGGTCGAGTAGAAGCCACTCAGAGCGGCTGGGTCATCTGCCTTGACCACCATGTTTCCGAACCGACATCCAGAGAGGGTGAGGGCGCTGACCAAGGCTGCGCCCAATGCCAGAATGGGGTGGGTTGCTTTTAAAATCACGATTGGCCTCCTTGCCTGGTCAGCCGAATCTTCAGTCGGCTCCCACAGTCTTGTCGGCGGCTCGGGATCAGGATTCGAGAGGCAGAGTTTGCCGGGTAAGACCTAGGGCAATGCGTCCAATTCCGCTGCCGAAGCGCAGCGCAGAGGGGGGCTGGTTCGCAGCTCATCGGCGAGAGTGCTCCAGTATTCGTCCTGGTAGTGGTGCCCCGGAAAAATTCTGAGCTCCGGGTCCATCGCTCGGTAGCGTTGGAGCGTCTGGAACATCTGGGCCGTGCTTCCCGTTGGAAGATCGGTGCGTCCGCAGTCCCGAATGAAAAGGGTGTCACCGGTCAGCAGGTTTCCATCGATCTCATAGGAGAGTGCCCCGGCCGAATGACCGGGGGTGTGGATCGCACGAATAAACTGCCTTCCGAGCTGCAAGTGGTGGCCGTCCTCCAGAAAGTGCAGGTGCGGTTCGAGCTCACGCTGGGACAGACGATGGGCATCGAGCTCGTGCAGGTAGATCGGCAGTTCGGGATGCCTTCGAAGCAGGGGCATCACTCCTGCCGTATGGTCGTGATGGGTATGGGTCAGCAGGATTCCCTCTAGGGAGAGCCCCAGGCCAGTGAGGTCGGCTTCGGGTGACGAGAGGTCTCGCTGTGGATCGACCCAGAGAGCTTTCTGCGAACTCCAGTCGACGACCAGGTACACCAGATTCTGCATGGCGCCGATCTCGTACTGCAGAATGGGAGAGCGCGGGGGCTGACGCCAGGGGTCGAGTCGCGAGGGGTTGGCCATGCTCGAATCGTAGCCGAATCGACACGCATCGGGCTAGCGGCGAACGGGGCCGGCGCGCGAGGTCGGAACACGGGTTGCACCCGTTGGGATTCGTGGAAAAGATTCCTTTACGTGCCATTGAAGAAGGTATCGACGCCTTTCGACACATCCTCGTTCTCGAGCAGCGTCGGGCTCGACTGCGCACGCGACGCGTGGCTGTCCGGCAGGGTGCCCGGGCGGGCTTGCTGGCGACGGCCGGAGTGGTGATGGCTTTTGCGCTGCATCTGCTGTTTTTCTGGGCCACGGTGGCCCTTTACCAGCGGGGTTGGTCGATTGGTGGGATTGGCCTGGGAATCGCAGCCTTCGCTCTCGTTTTTGCCGGTTTGAGCGTGCTGGTGGGCTCGCGGTTGACGCGCTCTGCCCCTTTGACTTCGATTGTGAGGATGCCGCATGAACGCACTCGAGAAGACGGAAAAGGAACTGGAGTTCGAAAAGAGGCGGCTTAAGCAGGCGGGTGGCGAGGTCCTTCAGTGGCTGGAGCACACTCCAGTCGGAAAGTTTGCCTCGGAGAACCCCTGGCTGGTCGCTGGTG
This sequence comes from uncultured Bacteriovorax sp., assembly GCA_964432565.1. Classification (GTDB taxonomy): domain Bacteria; phylum Bdellovibrionota; class UBA1018; order UBA1018; family UBA1018; genus CAIOHW01. The sequence continues at coordinate 99,445 of CAYSOA010000003.1, read as the reverse complement.
TCGCCGCCGGACTGGGTCTGGTGGTCGGCCAGTGGATCGCCTCGCGAAACTCCCGGCGGGATTGATGCGCTGAGCCGCCAAAAGGAGCCGCCAAAAGGTACCGGATACTTTTCCTTTTTATCGGTCCTGATCGGCGCGCCAGCTCATCGTGTAACCTGGGTACTCGACAGACTCGGCAGCGACTGTCGATCGAAGCGGGTAGCGGGTATCGATCATCACGGCGATCTCCTGAGTGTGGGTCTTGTCTTCGGCGTTCTTGGCGGCGTTGGGGTGCGGACCGTGGTGAATACCCAGCGGGTGCCAGGTCATCGAGCCGGCAGAGATTCCTTCGCGAGAGAAGAAATTGCCAGCATGATAGAAGAGCACTTCGTCGAAGTCGATGTTGCGGTGGTAAAAGGGTACTTTCATCGCTCCCGGCTCGCTCTCGAGTGGTCGTGGAAGAAACGAGCAGACCACGAAGTTCTTCATCACGAAGGTTGTATGAACGCTGGGCGGCAGATGGTAGCCCGGAGAGATCACCGGCTTGATCTGGTCGACGTTGATCGCCCAGGGTGAAAGATCGCCTTTCCATCCGGCGATATCGATCGGGCTGAAGGGGTAGAAAACCTTCGTCCAGGCTCCCTCGCGCTTCACGTGCAGCTCGTACTCGCCCGCGGCATTCCTGCCGTCGGTGCGGGCTTCAGTCGGCAGGCAGGGAATGCGCATGACCATCGGATCGAACTGGGCATGGCGCCCCAGCATTCCGCGATCGGGAAGATCCACTTCAGAAGTCGACTCGATCACGAGATGGGTGTTCGCGGAGCCCGGAACGAACCGGTAGGTGGTGCCGCGAGGAAGAACCAGGTAGTCGCCCGTACGGTAGGAGAGATCACCGTAATCGGTCTGAAGCAGGCCGTCCCCTTCGTGGATGAACCGAATCTCGTCCCCATCGGCGTTGCGGGCGAAGATGTCCATGGGCGCTGCCAGTTTCGCGATACCAATCTTGCAGTCCGCGTTCTCGAGCAGGTTTTGGGGTTTGCCTTGACCCAGTCCTTCGAGTTTCGAAGCGTAATAGGCGTGGTGCCTAAGATCGCCCTCGATGCGAAGCCAGCCGGTCGGCGGATGGCGGTGGTAGAGGTGGCTGGTGCGACCGAAGAAGCCGTGGCGGCCGTGTTCTTCTTCGTAGAGTCCAGCTGGAACATGCACATGGGGTTGGGCCGACACCGAACCCTGGGACCAGCCAAAGCCTGAAGGAATATTCGAGATTTTCTTCGACATGGCCACTGGTTACCAGTCTCTGATTGAAAACGAAAGACGCCGCCTTGCCGCTCAAAAGCGAACGCCCCCGGGACGAACCGTCCCGAGGGCGTCGAATTGTTGTCAGCAACGCGAGGGCTGCCGGCCAGAGTCTTACTTCTGCAGGTCGACGAAGTAGCCGTCGCCGCGCACGTAGTAGCTCTCGGTGTTGTCGAGATGGGTCAGCGGGGTGCGAATCTGGCTGGAGATCAGCACTTCTGCAGCGGCCATCGGGTTGACCGTCGATCCTGCGTTGGCGACAGTCGGGATCGAGGCTTTTGCGTCGAACTTCCAGCCCCAGGCCACGTCGACGATCTCGGGATAGACGGTGATGCCCATCAGGTAGGCACCCTTGCCGTTCATGTTTCCGCCCCAGTTGTAGATGATGCGGTAACGGAAGTGCACCACGTTCGCACCGTACTTGTTGTGGATCTTGCGCTCATAGCGGCGCGAAACCGGAATCTGCCAGCCTGCGAGCTGCTGCCAGGTGGTGATGCCATAAGGAAGAAGGTCGGCGCGAGCCGTCGTGAAATTGGCGACGGGCCTTCCTGCTTCAACGATCGACCAGGCCTTCTTGCCGAGCAGGATGATCTTGTCGAGAATGACGTGGGCTTCGTCAATCGCGGATCCGATCTCCGAGTTGATGACTGGCTGAACTTCGAGCGGGCTCACGGCCAGCTCGGTGGTCGTGTCCGACGCGATCTCAAAATAGGCTTCATCATCGAACTGCGCAAAAGCAGTCGTGGCTGCCGTCAGGCTCAGAACCAGTGCAAACAAACTCTTTCTCATAAATTCCCTCTCTCTTTGTGGCAGCGGAATTATGGCGAGGAGTGGCGAACCGCAAGCGGAATCTCCGATTCCGGACGACGAGAGCGTGAGTGGGGTTTTTGTTATTGTTGCAGTGAGTCAATCGGCAAATCGAGAGTGTGACCCACAGAGGCGGACTATTCCAGAATGAGAAAAGGAAAGTGGGCGTTCTCTGTCCACCACCAGCCGGCTCCTTCGAGCCAGTCCGAGTGGTCGGGATGCCGTGTCTTCGGTTTCAGAAAGTTCCAGGTCGGATCGAGAAGGCGCCCATCGGAAAGTTCAATGAGGCTGTGTCCGGTGTTCTGGTAGCTCGGCCCCGAGTAGGCCGCGAAACCCGTGCGAAAGCGGTGGGGAATGCCGGCCTCCTGTAGGATCAGGCTGGTCAGCAGCGCCTTGTGGATGCACATGCCGCAGGCCTCGCTCGTAAAATGGTATTCGAGTGGAGTGACCGCTTTTTTCTGACCGAGATCAAAAACTGCCGAGCCGATTCCTTTTCCAGAAAAGTTTGAAAACTCACTGGAGGCCGACGCTCGCATAGTGAATCCACGCGCCTTTGTCACCACCCCCTGCGCGGCCTTTGAAAGCGAACCGGAATCGGTCGACCGAAAAAATCCGGCTGCGTTCATGCGAAGGTGATTGAGGAAGGCTTCGCGGTTTTTTTGAGGATCCAGCTTCTGACGCCTGAGCTTCTCGACGATGCGCTGGAGTTCGAGCCGCAAGGGGGAGCCCGGAGAGAGGTCGACATAGAGAAATTCACCGGCGGGATATCCGTCCGAAATCACGAACCGCTCCGGCCATGGGAGTGAAGGCGCCTGCGCTGCGAGATCACCCACGGTCGCTCCCGCGAGTCCCTTGGGAGAAGGTACGAGCACGCTAACCACCATCTCCGGATCGTCCGGATTCAGTCGGTACGAGTGCACATGGGCTACACCGGTTTCGAGCTCAAGGGGGGCCGAAGTCACGAAACGTCGCAAAAGATTGGCGCAGAGCGGGGAGGGTGCCGCGCTGGCAAGGCGGCCACTCTCCAGGAGGAGAAGTAATAGAGTGCTGGCGGCGAAACGGATGTTCATTTGACGGTCCTGAACTTCGTTTCGGAAGGTCCCGCCTCGTGCTGAAGCTTTGAAGTGAAATAGTTGCGTTAAAGAGTAGGTCTCGGCAGTTCAAAAACCTCGCGTGTGAGCCCGTAGCTCAACCCTCCAAGGCGAGAGAGCGGCTCCAGCTGATCGAGCAGAAGTTTGCCGTCCCGAAGAGCTCCTTCGTCGATCTGCACTGCGACGATCTTGCCGATGACCAGAGTCGATGAGCCCTGCGACCCATCCCCGATTTCGAGCAGCTCATACAGGTCACATTCAAAAACGAGAGGGCTTTCAGCCACGCGGGGAGGCGCGACCACCGTTGAGGGAGCAGTGGCTATTCCCAATTTCGCAAATTCACTGTCGCCGTAATCAAACTCGGCCGACGACTCATTGATCTGACTGGCGAGCCTGGCTGGCGAGAAATTCACCACGAACTGGCGGGTGGCTTCGATGTTTCGCAGTGTATCCTTTTTTGTGCCGTCGTTCTTGCGCGCGATCGAGACGGACAGGCAGGGCGGATTGCTCGAAACGGCATTATAGAAGCTGAACGGAGCGAGATTGGAGCGTCCGTTCTCATCCCTGGTGCTGACCCACGCGATCGGGCGGGGGAGTACTCCACCGATCAGCAGCTTGTACATTCCGATTTGTCCCAATTCAGCCGGATCAAGCGTCAGGACTTTTCTCTCGTTCATGCATTCTTTCCGATCTGGGTAGACCAGTCGAGCATGCGCTGAAGCGGCGCCTCCGCCTTCAGGCGGAGATCTTCGGTCATCGTGATTTCGGGCGTCTCATCGCGAAGCGCAGCATGAAGCTTTTCGAGCGTATTGAGCTTCATGTAGGGGCACTCGTTGCAGGCGCAGTTCTGGTTCGGCGGGGCAGGAATGAGTTCCTTGCCCGGTGCCTGCTTGCGCATCTGATGGAGGATGCCCTCTTCGGTTGCGACGATGAAGGTCTTCTTTGGCGACTCAATGACGTACTTCAGAAGTGCCGAGGTGCTGCCGACAAACTGGGCCTTCGCAAGCAGCGACGCTTCGCACTCGGGGTGCGCAATGAGCTCGGCATCGGGGTGCTCGACCTGAAGGGCCGCAATCTTCCGCTCAGAAAAAGTTTCGTGCACGATACAGGCGCCCTGCCAGAGCAGCATCTTGCGGCCGGTCTTTTTTTCGAGCCAGGCGCCGAGATTGCGATCGGGGGCAAAAAGGATGGGGCGATCGGTCGGAATCGATTCGATGATCGTTACGGCATTGCTGCTGGTGCAGATGACATCGCTCTGGGCCTTGATGGCCGCCGAACAGTTGATGTAGCTGACGACAAAATGATCGGGGTGCCTGGCCCGGAGTGCGGCGAACGCATCCGGCGGGCAGCTGTTGGCAAGTGAGCAGCCTGCCCGCAGGTCGGGAAGGACGACTTTGCGGGTGGGATTCAGGATTTTCGCGCCTTCGGCCATGAAGTGGACCCCGGCAAAGACGATCAGGTCGGCCGTCGAGCGCTGGGCTGCGCGAGCGAGCTCCAGGCTGTCGCCCACGAAGTCCGCGACGTCCTGAATGTCGGGCTCCTGGTAGTAGTGAGCGAGAATGACGGCGTTTTTCTCGCGCTTGAGCTGCTCGATCTGGCTGAAAAGGTCGTCTCGATTGGTGGATTTCACCCCCGTTGGATAACCCGCCGCCGATGAATGATGCAATGCTTCATTTTCTGGGATTGATTCGTCCCGTCGTCCTGGACTAGGGTGCGGGCCAAGGAAAAAATGCATGGCAAAATGGAAGTTTTTTGGAGCCGGAACCGGCTCGCTCGATTCAACTCCAGCCTCATCCTCCACCGGTCTTCGGGTGTTGAGGAAGGGCCACGCGATGCGCGTCATCTTCTTCTACCCCGGAGAAGAGGGCACCTACATCGACAACGCCGATGTGACGATCTTTGAGAACGGCATCGTTCACCTGAAATCGAATCTCGAAGAGACGACCACTCACCTTCAGAACTGTGAAATCCTTTGGCGCTTCAAGATGGAAGCCGAAGATCGCAACGGAGTGAGCAAGATTCGCCTCCTCAAGCCCCGCAGTGGGGAGGCCAGTGGAGAGGCCAG
>CAYSOA010000003.1:38967-94107 GCA_964432565.1 uncultured Bacteriovorax sp. | reverse complement strand
GAGGCCAGTGGAGAGGCCAGCAGCGAGATCGAGGATCCCTCCAGAAGTCCTGACCCTCACTGATCCGCTTCTCCGTGTTAAGCTCGGAGTGTGGCTGCCCGGGTGAATCTTACCAAAACTCAGCGTCGCGGGACTTTTTTGAGCGTGCTTCTGGCGCTGGTCCTTTCCTCTGGCGTCCGTGCCGGGGAGGTGGCGTCTCAGAAGCTCTCGATTCTGACCTATGACAGTCTGATGGCTGTGGGCGGCCTTGGGCCCGAAATTGTTTCGCGCTTTGAAAGGCGTTGCGGTTGCCAAGTAGAGGTTCGGGTTGCGGGAGACGCAGCGCAAATGGTTTCGATGCTGCAGCTCGAATCGGTACGGGGCAAGCCTCGAACCCAGATTGTCTTAGGCATCGACCAGGCTCTCTGGCCCCAGCTGCGGTCTCAGGTCTTGAAATGGACGGCAGAGGCATCTTACGTGCACACCGTGGAGATCGGCTTCACGCCATTGGATTTCGGGATTCTGGGATGGATCTGGAACCCCGGCTGGAAGAAGGGTTCAGGAGACGTCGGAAATGTGGAGGGCCTGCCGCGCCGCTGGGCGGACTTGCTGGATCCGCGCTGGAAACGACGCCTCCTGCTTCAGGATCCCCGGACGTCGACTCCGGGACTGGCCTTCGTCCTGGGAGCCCGTTCTGTTTTTCAAACCGAATTCGCCCGGTACCTGCGTGGCATCCGGGGTCAATGGATGACGCTGGCGTCGGGCTGGGTGGGAGCCTACGGAATTTTCTTGAAGGGAGAGGCTCCGCTGGTCTGGAGCTACCTGACGAGCCAAGCGTATCATCGAACTCAGGATCCGGGCTCGGCCTACCGGGCGCTGGTGTTTGAGGACGGCAACCCGATTCAGATCGAAGGAGCCGTGATCCTGAAGGAAACCGTGGGGTCTGCGCAGCAGGAGAAGCTCGCGAAGGATTTTGTTTCATTTCTGGTCTCTCGTGAAATTCAGGAGCTCATTCCCACCCGGCAGTGGATGATGCCCGCTGTTGAACGGGTGGCGCTTCCGCGTGAATTCGAGGAGATCCCTCTACCCAGGCGCATCTTGAAGCCCGAGGGGACGTTCGACTTGAGGGCAGTACTTCGAGAGTGGGAGATGGCCATCCGATGAATCCCCTTTTCTGGTCTCTGGTGGCACTGCTGCCCTGGAGCCTGCTTTTTGCCTTTCCTCTGGCATCGCTGTTTCATGTGGGCTCGTGGGTGGACGAGTCCCTGACGCTTTCGAGTTTTCTTGCAGGATTGCTCGATCCTCTTTTGCTTTCAAAGGTCCGGTTTACCGCCGGTCAGGCTGCACTTTCGGCCCTGCTTTCTGGATTCCTCGGGCTTCCTCTCGGTCTATGGCTGCGCCATTCCCCCCGCGCCACGGATTGGTTGAAGATCCCCTTCAGCGTGCCAACCCTGGTGGTATCCGCGGCGTGGGTCACGGTCTTTTCATGGTCCGGGACACTTTATTCGCTCGATGCAGTGATCCTTGCTCATGTCGTTCTGAACATTCCGTGGGTGGCTTCCCTGGTGTCTGAAGCGGCTGCCGGCGTTCCAGAGTCCTGGGACGAGCTCGCTCGTTCTCTGGGGGCGGGGAGAGTGGCGAGATTTCGAATCGTGGATTTTCCGGTCGTTGCTCCGGCCTGGTTCTCGGCGCTCTCGCAGGTCTTCCTGCTCTGTTCGATGAGTTTTACGCTGGTGACCATTCTGGGAGGGGGACCGCCGGTTGAGACTTTGGAAACCGCCATTCATGCCTCAGTCCGAACCGGCACCCTCGACCTCGTGAGCAGCTCGCAGCTTGCCATCTGGCAGCTTCTGCTTTCTCTGGTTCCGTGGGTCCTCTTGCGCGGATTTTGGAGGCCGGTCCACCTTCCCTCGGTTCGTTCTCGCCATTCCAGACGCGAGCCCGGCTGGCATCGACTGGTCGCAGTGGCCTGGGTGGCGCCCTACCTTCTTTTTTTGGTGGACCTCGACTGGAGCCTCTTTGCAGCTCGATCCTTCTGGGTAGAGGTCCGGCGGCCGCTTTTGCTGAGTCTCGGGCTCGCCTCGGCCGTGTCCCTCTTGAGCGTGGCCTGGACGGGAGTGGCCATGGTGGCTCTTTCGCTGGTTCGTCAGGCCAGACGGCAGAGGATTCTGGAGCTGTTTTTTTTGATGCCCTCCGGGGTGAGCACGTTAACCTTGAGCCTCGGTTTCTGGCTGGCCTACGCCCGCTGGATTGATCCCTTTGAAGGCAGCTTTACGGCACTGGTTCTGGTTCAGGGCCTGATTTTTTTTCCGCTGGTTTTTCGATGGCTCTGGCCGTTGGTGCGGCTGCGCTCCGAGTCCGGCTTTGAGCTTGCGCGAAGCCTGGGGGCGACGCCCCTGAGAGCATGGCTGGAAGTGGAGTGGCCGCGGCTGCGACAGCCGGTGATTCACGCTCTCGCCCTCGTGGCCGCCGCCAGCACGGGCGAGCTTGCCGCAGTCAGTTTTTTCTCGTCCGAGCGAATGGTGACCCTGCCTCTGCTGGTGTCCCGATGGTTGTCGCAGTATCGTTTTGACCAGGCCCATGCAGTCGTCGCAATCCTCCTGGGGGTCTCGGTCGCGTTGACTCTGGGAACCCGCTGGAGGCCTTTCGGGAGAGAATGATGAGCACCACAAGTCAGGGACTTTGCGTCGAGGGTCTCGAGATTCAGTTCTCAGCGTTGAGGATTCAGGCGGATTTTTCGGTTCTTGAAGACGAACGTGTGGCGCTTTCCGGACCCAGCGGGAGTGGGAAAACCACTCTCCTGCGTTTCGTGGCCGGATTTGGGGTCGCGGGTGTCCAAAGTGGGGTCTGCCGACTCAATGGCAGCGATCTGACACTGCTGCCGCCGGAGCGTCGGGACTTTGGTGTTCTGGTTCAGGAGGCACAGGTATTTCCGGCTCTTTCGGTGGTCGAGAATGCCGCGTTCGGATTGCGGGTTCGAGGCATGGGACGCGACGAGCGCCGTGCGGTGGTTCAGCCCTGGTTGCAGCGCTGCGATCTTTGGCGCTTGGCCGAGGCTCGTGTCGCCGACCTTTCGGGGGGAGAGAGGCAGCGTCTTTCGTTGATTCGTGCCTGGTGCTGGAAGCCGCGCGCGCTGCTGCTGGACGAGCCCTTTTCAGCACTCGATCCGCAGATGCGGCGCGAGATGGGAGAGTGGGTTCTGGAGCTTCATCGTGAATCCCCGGTTCCGCTTCTACTGGTGACCCATGATGAGGAAGAGGCCACTCGAATTGCGACCCGTCAGGTTCGGATGAAGCATGAGCCCGGTCTGCATCGGTGGTCGGATCACTCGGGTGTCTGAAGTGCTCGGCAAAGTTTGCCGTCTGGAGGGCGGCGAGCCGAGCGTTTAGACTGAAGCCATGTTGGGACCCGCCCTGGTGCTGGACAGCACTTTGAGAACTCAGCGAATGGCTTTTCGAACCCGCTCTGGGAAGGGAGCTTCCCGTTGGATTTCGAACCGTTCACTGGCGTTCTCCCAGATTCGGCTCGACGGAAGAGTCTGGGACGAAGATCTTGGAACTCTTTTGCTGGAGACCATTCGCCTGCGTCCCGTCACGCCGGTTCTGGTTTCGGTGCCTGGAATGGGACCGGAGTTTCGCAAGAGACTGGAGGCGCTCGGCGTCGGAGTGGCGCTCGACGCAGCAGCCGCGGAGGGCGGGGGGCATTCGGGCGAGCAGCACCTTCAGCCCGGCTTTGCCGCACCACAGTCCCTTGCTGAAGAGGGTGAGTACCTCGGCATCCCCGTGCTTGATTTTCTGGGTGTCGAACGCGTTTCATTCGATCTTTTTTTCAAGAGTCCGCTAGGAAAATTCGTGCTTCTGTCTCGGGCGGGAGAGTCCGGGCTTGCGGATCGGGTCAGTGGCTACTGGCAAAAGGGTCTGCAATACCTTTACGTTCGCAGGCAGGACCAGGATCTTCGGACTTCGCAGCTTGAAAGACTGATCGCTGGACTGTCCACCGACCCTGCAGCCCCCGGAATGCTTCGCGCAACCCGTGCGGTGCGTTCGATTTCTCGCCGCCTGGAGTCCTTGCAGCGAATGGAAGAGGTCGACCTAGGACTCTGGAATTTCGTTGCGGGGGAGCTGGCTGGGCTCTTCGAGACCTGGAGTCAGGGCCCCTGGCGGGATGCCGAGACCGCCCTCTGGAATGCGACCCTGCTCGATCACTCCACTGCAGTCCTGGTGATAGCCCTGATGTTGGGACGGCATCTCGACTTTGCGACGCCGGCGACCGCCACTCGCCTCGGACTGGCGGCTGTTTTTCATGACGTGGGGCTACTGGGAATGCCTCTTGCGCCGGGCAGGGTCTTTCATGAAGACCGGCCCCAGGAGTGGAGTCCGGAGATGCGCCAGTGGCATGAGGACCACGCTGCGCGAGGGGCTGACTGGGTGCTGCACCAACTGCACGCCGATGGACTGGTGGGACAGGCCATTGCCCTTCATCATTGGAGGAGGGACCGGAGGGAGGCCTTTGGTGGGGCGAGCGGGGTACCGCGGCTGGTCGAGGTCATCGGGCTCGCCGAAGAGCTGAATTCCGAGATTCTGTCCGAAGGGTTCACCTTTTCTTCGGGCTGGTTGGAGCGCTTTCACAGCAGGGTTTCCGATCGGTTTTCTGCCGTCGTTCTCGATGCGCTGCCGAAGACCTTTTCGAGGAGCGCCCCGTCTGCCGAGATCGAGATCGATTTTGATTCGTTTGGAGAGGGTCGGTGATTCGCCTCAGGTTGGTGCAGTTCAGAGGGTACACCCAGCGTCTACTGCGGGCGCTCTTTTCGCCTTTGGTCATGTTTTTGGTGGTCACGGGCAACGTGGTCCTGCTGTTGTGCGCGCTGGCGCTCCATCACTTCGAGCACCCCGTCAATTCGGGGATTCGCTCGGTCGGGGACGCGTTGTGGCTGGCCATGACTACGGTGACCACCGTGGGTTACGGCGATATTGTTCCGGTGACGGGAATCGGGCGACTGATCGCCGCCCTGCTCATGGTTCTGGGGAATTTCTTCTATCTGAGCTTCGGCGCCGTTCTGGTTTCGATCCTTTTCAGTCAGGAACGGGATGAGATGCTTCGGCAGGAGCGGCTGACGCGTGTCGAGGTAGATCGACTGATCGACGAGATCCGCCAGCTTCGCGCAGAGTTAGGTAATCATTGATTTTCAGCCTTAATCTTGCGTAATGTCCGATGAAAATTTTCAACATGAGGAGTCCGATCGATGTCCGGTGAAACCCCTTCCTTCCAGTCGCTTACCGCTCCGGCCCAGGGCCAGCGCATCACCATTGAAAACGGAAAACTGAATGTTCCGAAGAATCCGATCATTCCGTTCATCGAAGGGGATGGTACCGGGCCCGACATCTGGCGCGCCGCGCAGGCCGTGCTCGATTCCGCAGTCGAGAAAGCCTACAAGGGGGACCGCAAGATCGAGTGGTTTGAAGTCTTCGCCGGTGAGAAGGCTTTCAATCAGTTCAATAACTGGCTGCCCGAAGACACGCTGACCGCACTTCGCCATTATCTCGTGTCGATCAAGGGTCCGCTCACCACTCCGATCGGCGGAGGAATCCGTTCGCTCAACGTCGCACTTCGCCAGATGCTCGATCTTTACGTCTGTCTCCGTCCCGTCCGCTGGTTCAAGGGCGTGCCTTCTCCGGTCAAGCATCCCGAAAAAGTCGACATGGTGATCTTCCGCGAGAACTGCGAGGACATTTATGCCGGAATCGAGTTTGAGCGCGGCAGTGAAGGGGTACAGAAGGTGCTGGCATTCCTGAAGGAGTCGTTTCCGAAGGAATATGGCAAGGTCCGTTTTCCTGAAACGTCGGGCATCGGCTTTAAGCCCGTCTCACAGGAGGGAACCGAGCGCCTGGTTCGCGCGGCAATTGAGTTCGCGATCGCTAACGGACGCAAGTCGGTGACGCTGGTGCACAAGGGCAACATCATGAAGTTTACCGAAGGGGCCTTCATGAAGTGGGGCTATGAGCTTGCCGATCGCGAGTACGGCTCGAAGGTCTACACCTGGGCGAAGTGGGAAAAGACCAAGAAGGAAAAGGGCGAGGAAGCTGCGAACGCTGAGATGAAGGCCGAGCAGGCCGCCGGCAAGGTCATCATCAAGGATGCCATTGCAGACATCGCCCTTCAGCAGGTGCTGACGCGTCCGGAGGAGTTCGACGTCATCGCGACGCTGAACCTCAACGGTGACTACCTTTCCGATGCTCTGGCGGCCCAGGTCGGGGGCATCGGCATTGCCCCGGGGGGGAACGTGAACTACCTGACCGGTCATGCGGTTTTTGAGGCCACCCACGGCACTGCACCAAAGTACGCCAACCTCGATCGCGTCAATCCGGGGTCGGTCATCCTTTCGGGCGAAATGATGCTGCGTCATCTCGGCTGGAACGAAGCGGCCGATCTCATCATCAAAGGCATGGACGGGGCCATCGGCGCGAAGACCGTGACCTATGACTTTGCTCGTCTGATGAAGCAGGAAGGTGATTCGAGCGTGAAGGAAGTGAAGTGCTCGGAGTTTGGTCAGGCCGTTATCGCGCACATGTAATCGGCAGTTCCACCCTACGGAGAAACTCTCATGGCAAAAGATCCCGTCAAAGTTGCAGTGACCGGCGCCGCCGGACAGATTGGTTACAGCCTGCTTTTCCGCATCGCTAGCGGTGAAATGCTCGGCAAGGATCAGCCCGTGATCCTTCAGCTCCTCGAGCTTCCCCAGGCCCAGAAGGCTCTGGGAGGCGTGATGATGGAACTCGAAGACGGAGCGTTTCCGCTACTCGCGGGAATGATCGGCACGGATGACCCGAACGTTGCGTTCAAGGATGCTCAGGTGGCGCTGCTGGTGGGAGCGCGCCCGCGTACGGCGGGAATGGAACGCAAGGATCTGCTGACCGAAAACGGCAAGATCTTTACGGTTCAAGGCGAGGCCATTGGCAGGCATGCCCATCCGGACTGCAGGGTACTGGTCGTTGGCAATCCGGCGAACACCAACGCCTATATTGCGATGAAAACGGCCGAAAAGTTCGGCCGAGTGAAGCCTGAAAACTTCACGGCCATGCTCCGGCTCGACCATAATCGCGCGCTTTCGCAACTGGCTGCAAAAACCGGCAAGCCGGTGGGTGGATTCAGGAAGGTTGCCGTCTGGGGCAACCACAGCCCGACCATGTACCCCGATTTCCGCTTCGCAACGGTCAACGGTGAAGCCGTCAAGCCGATGATCGATGATGCCTGGAACCGCGAGACCTTCATTCCGAAAGTGGGCAAGCGTGGAGCTGCCATCATCGAGGCTCGTGGCGTTTCGTCGGCGGCGTCGGCGGCCAGTGCGGCGATTGATCACATGCATGACTGGTGGCTGGGTTCAAAGGGCGAGTGGGTGACGATGGGAGTGCCTTCGGACGGCTCCTATGGAATTCCTGCGGGCGTCATCTATGGATTTCCGTGCACCACCGAGAACGGCAAGTACCAGATCGTGAAGGACCTCGAGATCGATTCCTTTTCGCGCGAGAAGATGGACGCGACGCTGAAGGAGCTCGAAGAAGAGCGTGGCGCCGTTGCCGGAATGCTTGGCTGAAGTCTATTCTAGGAGCCTGAATGGTAGACGGGGAGCCTGGCAACGGGCTCCCCGTTTTCTTTGCGAGCCTGCAAACTCGCATCATCCCTTGCTAGGAATTCGCTCGGCGGCCTACTGCTCGAACAGAATCTTATGGATCGGCCCGTCTTCGAAGCGCTTCAGTTCGGCACATTATCCCCTGGAGGAAGGGCCTTGGATACACTAAGACTTCAGGCCCGTAGCCGTCGTCATTCACTTGTACAACGAACCACTCCCGACTTGCGGAAGGCCTGATCAATCTTTCCTTGAAGCTCCACTTGTCCGTCCGATCCCTCGACCTTATTGAGCAACAGGCTGTATTCACGGAAAGAACGCCGCGTTTTGAAGGTGCAGGCAATTTGATCCCTCTCTTCCAGACATTCGCCAACGGTCTGCAACTCCCCTTGGAGGGGAATCTGCACCTGCAGCTGAGCAATCTGGAATTTTTGGACTTCATTGTATGAGCCCAGTCCGGTTGCACAAAGAAACGTGGACTGGGCGAACGCGCTGACGCCACTCAAGAGCAAGGCACCAAGGGTGATGGACTTCGAAATAGAGAGAGTCAACATAGGAATTCCTTTCGATGGCTCGGGTTTTTCGTTGGACAGATCTCGAAACCCGTTATCGCAGCTCGCTGCAGGCCGCTTCAGGGTCTGCCTCGATCTGCTTTTCGATCGAATCCAGCAGATCGGTACAGGAAGTGTTCAGCTGGGCTTCGCGTCGATTGATCGGTCCGTAGTGCTTTCGAGCGAGGCGGAGCATCACGCCAGCCGACTCTGCCGCAAAGGCCGGACATTCCTTGCTGAACTTTTGAAACGTCGCGCCCGCTCCCGATCCGATGATCTTTTGGGATTTACACGACACTCCCTGCTTGAAGACCGGCAGGTAGCAGCGTTCGGGGTTCGCCCGGTATTCGTCATACAGCTTTTGCAGGTGGTGCTCTGAAAAGCCCATATGAGTCGAGGTGAAATAGAGCGAGTTGTAGCTGGTCTGAAAGAGTCCGGCTTCTGCCGTGCTCGACTTCAGGCCGCGTGCGGTCGTGTCATAGCCCGTGCAATACTTGCCCGAAGTTTCGCGCATGCCCAGGCCGATCATCAGGGTGTAGAGCGATTTGAGGGTCTCGGGGCCTTCCGCGTCGATCTCGAGTTTTTCGGTGTCGAAACGGCTTTCGTACCAGTTGAGCGCATCACTCGAGGAGCTTTTACCCTTTCCGCGAGCCATGACTTCCGCGGCACCCTTCAGGGGAGCCAGTCCCTTGAGTCGGCAAAGGCTTCGAGCGTAGGTCAGTGCCATGCCCGGAACGTAGCCAACCGGGGCCTTTCCTCGCTGAGACCACGTGGCGGTCGAGCAGGAAGACTGGCTGGCCTGGTCGGCAATCCACGCGCGAGTCGCCACTGGAGCGGACTCAGGCGTTGCAGCCGCCACGGATGTCGTCTCAGTTGCCGGCATCGGCGGGGACTCCGGTTGAGTGGCCACTGGTGCTGCCTTTGGCTCGGACACGACCGGTGCTGCCTCAGGCACAGAAGGCGCCGGAACCTCCTGGCGTCGAGTCAGCAGAGTTCGGTCTGCCAGCATCGGCTGATATCGGTCCTGGAGCGCCTTGACGATATGGATCATGCCGTGGCCCGAGCAGTCGGTATGATAGGGGTTGATGGCAAAGGCCTTGGCTTCGCTGTCCGTCAGCTTGGGGTTGAGCTCCTTCAGTGAAAGGGCTCCATGCGACCGAATTCTCTTCAGGCCCGACAGTCGAGGGTCTCGCACGAGCTGATCGACCAGTCGAACGAGCACATCGGCTGCCTCTGGTGGAAGCTGTCGCTCAGACTCTGGGGCGCTTGGATCGGCGTAGATTGAGAGTAGCTCCCGATAGCGCTTCTGGCCGCTTTCGGTGTTGAATCGTGCAGAAGTAAAGAACCCTCGTACCTCTTTGAGTTTGGACGCTGTCTTCCAAGCGTAGGCGCCGGTCACGGCGATGCCGATCGTGTTTTGGTTGTAGCTGGATCCCGCATGGGCGCCGACCCGGTCGATCCGGCGGCCTTCGAAAACCTTCCAGGTCTTGTCAGTCGAATCTTGAGCGATCAGAAAGTGGTAGCCAATGTCGCTCCATTTTCTGTTTTTGTGGGAGCTCAGAACACTCCGAACCGCATCATCGTCGCGCCCACCGGTTTCGGTGTTGTGAATCACCAGGGTGTGAACGTCCGAGAGTTTTTGGGGGGTGAGATCCGGCGCCTTGAAGGTTTTGTCCCAGCTTCGGCGCTCAATGTGAACGGGGGGGGCGAGCGTAAGGGGGGCTTCGACGATTGACCGTCGGGCCTCTGCGAAGGTCCAATTTTCGGTAGCCAGTGAGTCGGCCTTCGCATGGGCTATGGAGAACAGGCTGGCGAGGATTGTCGTGGAACTTGCCAGAGACTTCTTCAGAGTATTGCGCATCGATCAAGACCTCCTGGCCCCAAAAAAGCGGGGGCTATAACGCGGCGCATTATATTCCGGGCGAACGGCAGAGTCTATTCAATTTTTGACTAAATTAGTTTGTAATTAATCTTCGTGATTTCAATGTGTTGAGTTGCGACCCGATTCATCGAGCTAGGCTCGAGGCTCGGAAAGCTCGAGTAGCTCCTGCCAGCGCGCATAGAGTTGATCCACCTGCGCCTGGGCTTCGGCCAGTTCCTGGGAGAGGCGGGTCAACGCAACCGAGTTGCTTAAGTTTTCAGGACGTGCGCTCTCCTGAGACACACTCTCGAGATGCTTCTCAGCCTGCGCGATGCGCTCTTCGATTGTGTCGAGATCACGCTGGTCCTTGTAGCTGAGCTTTTTCTTCCTGGCAGGTGGTTCGGCGGTTGCGTTCTTTGATGGCGTGGAGGGGGCGGCGGTTCCTTCCCCGTCTGCCCACTTGCTTTTGAGCTGGCGGGTTTTCAACTGCTCCGAGTGCCAGTTCTCCCACTGATCCAGGTCTGCAAAAGAGATGAGGTCGGTACCCTGAAGCGGGAAGGCGAGGATCTGGTTGCAGACCTGTCCCAAAAAAAAGCGATCGTGAGACACAAGAATCACCGCGCCGTCAAAGTCCGAGAGGCAGTCCTCGAGAACCGCGAGCGTCGCCATGTCGAGATCGTTTGTCGGTTCGTCGAGGATGAGGATGTTCGAAGGGCGAAGCATGAGCTTCGCGATCAAGAGTCGTGCCTGTTCGCCGCCAGAAAGTTTTCCGACGGTCATGTCCATCTGAGTCTGTGTGAACAGAAATCGGTCCAGGTAGCTGCGCACATGCAGCCGCTGACCGCGGTAGTCGACGAAGTCACCTGAGGGACAGACCGTCTTCGCGACCGTGATGTTCGGATCGAGCGACTCACGATTCTGATCGAATGATGCGGCCTGGAGGAGCTCGGAGCGAAAGACCTCGCCCGAATCGGAGGCTTCCTGCCCCAGCAGGACCCGGATGAGCGTCGACTTTCCACAGCCGTTCGCGCCGAGAAGTCCCAGACGAGTGCCTGGGCCGACCAGTAGACTGAGATTTGAGAAGATCATGCGCGAGTCGTAGCGCTTGCTGATGCCCTTGGCTTCGATGAGCTTCTTTGGCGTTCGCCCGGCGCTTCCGAAGTCGAGGCGGGCGGTGCGCACCTGGTTTCTCGTGGTCAGGTCGGCGACCGTGTCCTGAAGCTCTTCCGCGCGCTGGATTCGAGCCTGCTGCTTGGTGGTGCGTGCCTTGGCGCCGCGTCTGAGCCACTCCACTTCGCGGCGAAGCGTGTTCTTGAGGATAATCTCGCGCTTTTCCTGTGAAGCGATCAGCTGCTCGCGTTTTTCAAGAAAGCTTGCGTAGTCGCCTTTTACGCTGAGGAGGCCACCCGGATGCCGGGGGTCAAGTTCGATGATGCGGTTGGCAACCTTCATCAGGAAGGCACGATCGTGGGTGATGGTAAGCGTCGCCATGCGAGCCCGAGCGAGAAAGGCTTCGAGCCAGAGGATGCTCTCGACGTCCAAATGGTTGGTCGGCTCGTCGAGGAGCAGCAGGTCGGGATGATCGACCAGCTCGCGCGCGAGGGCCACGCGCTTTTTCCAGCCACCCGAAAGCGTCTCGACGCGGGTGATTTCCGGATCGAAATGATCCAGTTCAAGACGCGAGATCCATTCGCCGATGCGCTGGTCGCGATCCCAGTTCGGTGCGCCCGGACCGCGAATGGCAGCGAGGACCGTTGCGCTCGGAGCAAACTGAGGAACCTGTTCGAGAAATCCGACACGTAGTCCCTTCTGGAATGAGAGACTTCCGGAGTCAGGCGTATCCTTCGAAGCCAGGAGTCGAAGCAGTGTGCTTTTGCCTGTTCCATTCGGACCGATCAGTCCGATTCGTTCATCGCTCTCGATGGAGAAGGTGAGGCTGTCAAATAGAGGACGCGCTCCAAAAGATTTCCTCAACTCGTGTGCACTGATCAGAACGGACATCTGTTCCCGTGAATACAGTAGTTTCCGTTTGACCGCGAGCGCTCTTGGGTTAAAACCTCAGCCACCTATGAACATTCATGAATATCAGGCGAAATCGATCCTGAAGAAGTACGGCGTCCGCGTCCCCGAAGGCCGATTGGTCGAGGAAGGTGGCGACGTCGCGGCGGCAGCTGAAAAGGCTGCTCAGAATCTGGCGCAGGAGCGTGGCAACGCGGTTTGGGTTGTGAAGGCCCAGATCCATGCCGGCGGTCGCGGAAAGGCCGGCGGTGTGAAGGTCTGCAAGACCATTGCTGATGTGAGGGCTGCCGCCACGGACATCATGGGCAAGGTGCTCGTGACTCCGCAGACCGGCGCGCAGGGCAAGAAGGTCCACAAGCTCTGGATCGAAGAAGGTTCGCAGATCGCCAAGGAATTCTACCTTGGCGTCGTCACCGATCGCGCGATTTCCCAGGTCATCATGATGGCCTCCACCGAAGGCGGAATGGAAATCGAAGAAGTGGCCGCAACCCACCCGGAAAAGATCGTCAAGGTCGCCATCGACCCGACCACCGGATATCAGCCGTTTCACGGTCGCAAGCTCGCCAAGGCCCTCGGCCTGACGGCGGAGCAGACCAAGGAAGCCGTTCCGTTCTTCAAGGGCATCTACCGCGCCTACATGGAAGAGGACTGCTCGCAGGTCGAGATCAATCCCCTGATCCTCACGGCACAGGGACACCTCGCGGCTCTCGATGCCAAGATCAACTTTGACGACAACGCGCTCTATCGCCACCCGGAAACGGTCGCGATGCGCGACCTGCTCGAAGAAAACGCGCAGGATGTGGAAGCCTCGAAGTATGAGCTCGCCTACATCGCCCTCGACGGCAATATCGGCTGCCTCGTCAACGGAGCGGGTCTCGCCATGGCGACGATGGACATCATCAAGCACCACGGCGGCGAGCCGGCCAACTTCCTCGACGTCGGCGGCGGCGCCACGAAGGAAAAGGTCGCCCACGCGTTCAAGATCATCCTCAAGGACCCCAAGGTGAAGGCGATTCTCGTCAACATCTTCGGCGGCATCATGAAGTGCGACGTCATTGCCGAAGGCGTGATCGCCGCAGCTCGTGAGCTGTCGCTTCAGGTGCCGCTCGTCGTGCGCCTAGAAGGAACCAATGTTGAAGCAGGAAAGAAGCTGCTCTCCGAGAGCGGCCTGAAGATCACCCCGGCAGACGGTCTGACCGACGCAGCCCAAAAAGTCGTCGCAGCTGCAAAAGGAGCCTAATCATGTCCATTTGGGTCAATAAGAATACGAAGCTCCTCGTCCAGGGAATCACGGGATCGCAGGGTGCGTTCCACGCCAAGGGCTGCCGCGACTACGGCACCCAGGTCGTGGGCGGCGTGACCCCGGGCCGTGGTGGCCAGGTTCACGAAGGTTTTCCGGTTTTCGACACGGTCGATGAAGCCGTGGCGAAGACGGGCGCCAACGCCACCATGATCTTCGTTCCGCCGGCAGGCGCTGCCGATGCGATCTGTGAAGCGGCCGATGCCGGAATTCCGCTGATCGTTTGCATCACCGAAGGCATTCCGGTCCGCGACATGCTGGCAGCCAAGCGGTACCTGCAGTCGACGAAGTCGCGCCTGATCGGTCCGAACTGCCCGGGTATCATCACCCCGGGAGAGTGCAAGATCGGCATCATGCCGGGCCACATTCACAAGGCAGGCAACATCGGTGTGGTGTCCCGTTCGGGAACGCTGACCTATGAAGCCGTCCATCAGCTCACCCAGCTCGGCATCGGCCAGAGCACGTGCGTGGGCATCGGTGGCGACCCGATCAACGGCACGAACTTCATCGACGTCCTCGAGGCCTTCAATGCGGATCCGAACACGCACGGCGTGATCATGATCGGCGAAATCGGCGGAACGGCCGAAGAAGAAGCGGCCGAGTACATCAAGCGCGAGTTCAAGAAGCCGGTTGCCGGCTTTATCGGTGGAGCAACTGCTCCTGCCGGAAAGCGCATGGGACATGCCGGCGCGATCATCTCAGGCGGCAAGGGAACGGCCGAAGAAAAGTTCAAGGCTCTTGAGGCAGCAGGCGTCACGATTGCCCGCAGCCCCGCAGACCTGGGCTCGAGCCTCAAAAAGGCCATGGGCGTCTGAGATCTCATTGTGTCACGGCCGGTCCCACGGGACCGGCCGAATTAGCCTCGCGTCCCGACCTGTTTTGGGCTAGGGATGGGGCCAATCCTAATATCGCTATTGAAGGAGCTCATCATGGCTATGGAAAAGACTTTTTCGATCATCAAGCCGAACGCCGTCGCGAAAAACGTGATGGGGGAAATCATCACCCGTTTTGAACAGAAGGGCCTGCGCATCGCCGCAGCCAAGTTCACTCGTCTTTCTCGTGAAAAGGCCGAAGGTTTCTATATTGAGCATAAGGATCGGCCCTTCTTTCAGAGCCTCGTGCACTTCATGACCAGCGGTCCGGTCATGCTGATGGTTCTCGAAGGAGAAAATGCCGTTCTCCTGAACCGCGAGATCATGGGCGCCACTGATCCGGCCAAGGCTGCCGAAGGCACGCTCCGCAAGGACTTTGCCGACAGCATCGAAGCCAATGCGGTACATGGCTCCGACAGCCCTGCTTCTGCCGAGCGCGAGATCGCGTATTTCTTCGATCGCGCCGAAGTGCAAAAGCGCTTCTGATTCATTCATTCTGTGAAAATCGCGATCGCACAGATTAGTCCTGTGGTCGGGGATTTCGACGGAAATCTCAGACAGATTTGCGACGCTTATCAAAAAGCCATCGATCAAGGGGCGGATATCCTGCTGACTCCCGAACTGGGTGTCTGCGGGTATCCGCCCCACGATCTTGTGGAGCGCCCCGAGTTCTACGATCGGTGTGCGGCTGTCATCGCTGAGCTCACGAACCTGACGTCAGGTCATTCGTGCGCCCTTCTGGTAGGCTCCGTCGTCCGTAGCCCTGAGAGGGTGGGACGACCGGGCCAGAATGCCGTTCATGTCCTGCAGAACGGCAAAGAAGTCTTTCGCCAGGCAAAGACGCTCCTCCCCACTTACGATATTTTCGACGAAGCCAGGTATTTTGAGCCGGCATCCGAGATTCGAGTCTGGAAGCACTCGAGCGGCACTCGTATTGGCGTCGCCATTTGCGAAGACCTTTGGGCGGAGGACTCGGCGCGTTTTGGGGACGGTAGGCTTCTTTACGCCAAGAATCCGGTCGATGAGTTCCGTCGTCAGGGCGTTGATCTCATGGTCTCGATTTCGGCGAGCCCTTACGAGTACAATAAGCGCGAACGGCGGGAACGAATTCACTGTGGAATTGCGCAGTCACTCGGGGTGCCATTGGCTTACGTCAATCAGGTGGGTGCCAACGACGAGATCTTGTTCGATGGCGCTTCGTTTGTGGCGGACGCGACGGGAAAGCTTCTGACTCGACTTCCCGTCTTTTCGGAAGGCTTTGAAGTCATCATGACGGAAAGGCTTGGCGCTTCCTTGGAAATCCCGGCCCCAGTTCCTGAGATCGAAGTCCTGCACCAGGCTCTCGTTCGTGGAATTCGTGATTACTTTCAGCGAACCGGTTTTCGCTCGGCGGTCATCGGCCTCTCGGGAGGGATTGATTCTGCCTTGGTTGCCGTGCTGGCTGTTGAGGCGCTTGGGGCCGATCGCGTGCTCGGTGTGGCCATGCCGAGCCAGTATTCGTCTGTCGGAAGCCTTGCCGATGCCGAAGCACTGGCGCGGAGTCTGGGGATTCGCTTTCAGGTTCAGCCGATCAAGTTTCAGTATTCGACCGTCTCTCGGGAACTCTCCTCCGCCGTTGCTGGGGACCTGGCTCCCCTGGCACAGGAGAATCTGCAGTCACGACTTCGAGGGATCATTCTGATGACTCTTTCGAATCATTATCGTGCGCTCGTGCTGACGACTGGAAACAAGTCCGAAATGGCCACCGGGTATTGCACGCTTTATGGGGACATGTGCGGCGCTCTTGCCCCAATCGGTGACCTATATAAAACCCGGGTCTACGAGCTGTCGCGGCACATCAATGGTTCATTTGAAGTGCAGGGGCGCCCTGCGCCGATTCCGGAGTCGTCGATCACGAAGGCTCCTTCCGCAGAGCTTCGCCCCGACCAGAAGGATCAGGATACGTTGCCGCCCTATGGCGATCTTGACGCGCTCTTGATGCGGTACCTCGAAGGCGGCGAGTCGATCGAAAAGCTCGAGAAAGACCTCGATTCTCGCGTGAAACCCGGATGGGTTCGTGACATTCTAAGGATGGTGGAGAATCAGGAGTTCAAGCGTCGACAGGCAGCGCCCGTTCTGAAGATCAGCGGAAAGGCATTTGGTTTGGGGCGTCGGATGCCACTGGCCAAGCGGTGGTCTTGATTCGAGGGTCCGGTCATTTCAAGCGAGGGTGAACCAATGGAAAAGAAGGCGAAGAAAATCGAAGTGAGTCAGTTGATGAGTCGGGTTCGGGATGCCCAGACGCAGTTGAAGGGTATGCTTCAGAATGGTGGCTGGGTGGCGGACGCACGAACCTATGTCGAGCGTCAGCGCCGTGAGATGCAGAAGCTCATTCATGGGGATATCGAGAAGGTTCGCAAGTTTGTCGAACGCGAGCGTCAGGAACTCGAGCGTCTCCAGAAGCAGATTCCGGCTGAAGTGAGCCGTTGGAAGAAGTATCTGGCCTCGCAGCGCAAGGAGCTTGAAAAGGTGCTTGCCGGCGTTGGGGTAAAGGGCAAGGCAGTAAAGAAAAAGACCGCAAAAGCGACGAAGAAAAAAACGGTCAGGAAGAAGGTCTCGTCATCCAAAAAGAGCCCGACGACAGGCGCTTCAACCCTGTAAGTGACCGAGATTGACAGGAGTTTTTCGGTCTTGTAATCGGCAGACTAAGGAGGTCGGTTTTCCCGACTGAGAGAATAGAGAAAAAATGGCAATTATTCCCCCTTCCAGTTCAGGTTCTAGTTCAAGTTCAGGCGGTCCCAGTGGTCTTGGTGGACCTAGTGGTCCTAGTGGTCCCGGTGGGCCATCGTTCCCTCGTCCGCGATTCTCGCGCGGGGCCTATCCCACGCCCACCAAGGATGAGCATCGGATCAACGAGCGTATTCGTGTCCCTCAAGTTCGACTGATTGACGAAAATGGGACCCAGGTTGGCGTGGTTCCCACTTTCGAGGCGCTGAGGATGGCCAAGGATCGCGGCCTCGACCTGATGGAAGTGTCTCCAAACGCCCAGCCTCCGGTGTGCAAAATTTGCGATTACGGCAAGTTCAAGTACGAGAAGAAAAAGAAGGAACACGAGGCGAAGAAGAAGCAGACTGTCATCAAGGTCAAGGAAGTACAGCTTCGTCCCCGAACCGACGAGCACGACCGAAATTACAAATTCAAAAATATCCGCACGTTTCTTGAAGAGGGTGACAAGGCCAAGATTACGATCATGTTCCGTGGTCGTGAGATCACCTATGTCGACCAGGGTTACGAAATGATGCGCCAGCTCGCCGAAATGGTGCAGGACATTGCTTTTGTGGAGAGCCCGGCCAAGCTCGAAGGCAAGAAGCTGATTATGGTTCTTGCCCCTGGAACGGGGGGCAAAAAGGGCAGGCCAGCCGGGGGTCCTGTGATTCGTCCGGCAGGTCCTGTGGCAAACACTGGTCCTGTGCCCGTTGCGAGCTCAGTTCCGACGCCGGTCTCGGCGGCCGCCGAGACCTCTGAGCCTTCAACTGAAGCCAAAAAAGCAGAGTAATAACGGTTGACGGACGGCATAGCCTGATCTACGTTCCGGCTTCCGTTTACAGGAAAGGTTTACACCACCATGAAATTGAAGACAAAAAAGGCTGCGGCCAAGCGTTTTTCATTCACGGCCACGGGCAAGGTGAAGTTCAAGCGAACCAACAAGCGCCACGGTCTAGGGAATAAGACTGCGGCTCGCAAGCTGAAGCTTCGCTCCTCGGGAATTCTTTTTGACGGCGATATCAAGCACGTCGAAAAGTGCATGCCCTACGGGTCTCGGTAATTTACGGTTTTTTTGAAGGAGTAGTCGATGCCTCGCGCAAAACGTGGTTTTAAAAGACGTCGTCGTCATAAGAAGGTTCTTGATCGTGCCGAGGGCTTTGTCCTAGGTGCAAAAAATAAGTTTCGCCGGACGGCGGAAATGGTGGATCGCGCAGGCGTCTATGCCTACCGGGATCGCCGCGCCAAGAAGCGTGATTTCCGTACGCTATGGATCGCCCGTCTGTCTGCAGCTGCAGCTGACTGCAACATCAGCTATAGCCGTTTGATCAATGCTCTCACCAAGGCTCAGGTGAAGCTCGACCGGAAGGTTCTTTCGGACATCGCCATTGTCGATCCGAAGGGCTTCGGGGCGATCGTTGAGCAGGTCCGTTCTTTGGCCCCGGCGAACTAAGTTTCTTGGGCTGACAACCTCTGGAAAGCGGAATCGCGGGCCAGCGGAGGTTTCCTCTGACGGTTGTTGCTTCTGGATCAATTTTTGTTCGATTTAAAAAAACGCTTGGCTCAGGCCGCAGACCCGGTAAAAACGGGGAAGTACCTGATAGCCAAGCGTTTTTTGCTTTTTGAGGCCGGTTGTAGGCTTGGAGAACTTCATGAGTGGCGCAGCTGTTTCCGAAATGATTGGGCAATTGAGAACGATCTCCGAGAGGGCGCTTGAAGACCTGGAGCGGGTCGATAGTGTTGAGGCCCTTGAGGAGTTGCGCGTAGCGGTTTTGGGGAAGAAGGGAACCCTGAGTGAAGTTCTCAAGGGACTCGGAGCGGTTCCGGCCGCTGAGCGTCCGCAATTGGGAGCAGCCGCCAATGAGTGGAAGCGCAGAATTGAGGGTGCTCTGGAGTTGAGGCGCTCCGTTCTCGAGGAACAGAGGCTGGCTGCCCAACTCGAGCGTGAGCGAATCGACGTGACCCTCCCGTCGCGCACTCCTCACGCAGGAGCGTTGCATCCGATCACGCAGACCACTCGCAAGATTGTTCAGGTTTTTTCGAGGCTTGGCTTTGATGTGACCACCGGGCCTGAGGTGGAGACTGAGTTTCTGAATTTTGAAGCGGTCAATATTCCGAAGGACCATCCTGCTCGGGACATGCAGGATACGTTTTTCACCGGACCGGGTGTCGTTCTTCGCACCCATACATCGCCCGTTCAAATGCGCTCGATGCGAGAGCGGGGACAATGGCCGGTGCGCATTCTTTGCCCCGGAGCGGTGTATCGTTGTGACGACGATGCCACTCACTCGCCCATGTTTCATCAGATCGAAGGACTCTGGGTGGACCATGGGGTCAAGATGAGCCATCTCAAGGGAGTGCTGGAGTTTTTTGCGCGCGAGCTCTTTGGTTCGGATTCCCGAATTCGATTGCGTCCCAGTTATTTTCCGTTTGTTGAGCCTGGAGCAGAGGTGGACGTCAGTTGCTTCAACTGCTCTGGGCGGGGTGACGATGGATGTCGTGTCTGCAGAGGGTCCGGTTGGATGGAAATTCTCGGGGCCGGCATGGTGCATCCGCGGCTCTTTGAGATGGCCGGGTTTGACAAGAAGGCTGGCTATTCCGGGCTCACTGGATTCGCGTTTGGGCTGGGGATCGAGCGCATCGCCATGCTCCTGCATCGAATCGGCGACCTGCGCCTGATGTACCAGGGCGATCTTCGGTTCCTTTCACAGTTTCGTGCCTGAGGGCGTATTAGGTTTCAGCGAGGAATTTCATGAGACTTTCTTGGAATTGGCTTTCAGAACTGGTGGACCTCTCGATGGTGGGTGGCCCGCATGGCCTCGCCGAGCTTCTGACGAGGCGTGGGCTTGAGGTGGAGGCGATCGAATCCCAGGGGGCCGGGTTCGAAAAGGTGGTCACGGGAAAGATTCTTGAGAAAGGCCAGCATCCCCAGGCGGATCGTCTGAGTCTGTGTCAGGTTTCGGTGGGCGGGAACGAGCCGCTGGAGATCGTTTGCGGAGCTCAGAACCACCGGGCCGGCGACATCGTCGCAGTGGCGCAGGTTGGCGCTCAGCTGCCCAATGGCATGAAGATCAGTGCCGGAAAAATCCGCGGAGTCCTGTCGAGTGGGATGCTCTGTTCGGAGTCGGAGCTGGGATTGAAGGAGGAGTCGGAGGGCATTCTGATTCTTCCCCCGGGCACAGAAGTGGGGCGGCCCGTTGCTGAGATCCTGCATCGAACCGACCATATTCTGACCTTGAAGATTACTGCGAATCGGGCGGACTGCCTCTCTCATTGGGGAATCGCTCGCGAAGTTGCCGCTGCCCTCAAGACGAAGGCATGCAGGACAGAACCGAAACTCGACTGGGACAGTTCGCGTCGTGATTGCAGGCCGCACACAGGACTGGAGGCGGGGAATCTGGGGCCGGTTTTTCTGGGCTGTCGTTTGGATGGCGTGAGGGTCGGTCCTTCGCCGGAGTGGATGGTGCGTCGACTTGAGGCAGTGGGTGCGCGGTCGATCAATAACGTGGTGGATGCCACGAATCTGGTGATGTTTGAGCTGGGGCAGCCCGTCCACGCGTACGACGCCGAGCTGTTACAAGGGGAGTCGCTTGTCATTCGAGAGGCACGTCAGGGCGAAGTGCTTCCACTTCTGGATGGGTCCTCGATCACGCTTTTCGGATCCGAACTGGTCATTGCCGATGCGACTCGAGCAGTTGCATTGGCCGGGGTGATGGGTGGGGGAAACTCAGAGGTCAGCGAGAAGACGAGCAGTGTACTTCTTGAAGTGGCACGATTTGATCCGACCATGGTTCGAAGGGCGGCGACGCGGCACCAAAAGAGAACAGAGGCTTCCCATCGCTTTGAGCGGGGTGTGGATCCGGAGGGACAGGAGTTTGCCATTCGTCGTCTGGCCGACCTGATTCTATCGACTGCCGGTGGCCAAGTGGTTGGAATGAGCACGGCACGGCTCGAAACCAGACCCAGCGCGGGAATTGTCCTCGACTCGAGTTTTTGCTCCCATTTTCTGGGAATGCCTTTGGAGGAAGTCGAGGTAGAGCAGGTTCTGCAGTCACTTGGATGCCGACTCGACACCCGTCCCGGAGGGTGGACGGTTACTCCCCCTTCGTTTCGACTGGATCTCGCGATTCCTGAAGATCTTGCCGAAGAAGTGGCGCGATGCATTGGTTATGATCGAATTCCGTCCGAGGTACCTCCACTGAGTGGGTATCCCATTCCCCAGGCGGGTGATGCTCGGGTGAATTCGCGATTGCTCGTGGAACTCGTCAAGGACCGACTGGCCGGACTGGGCCTTTGTGAGGCAGTGAATTTTTCCTTCACCTCGACCAGCTGGCTCAAGGAACTGGGAGTGTCGTCCTCGGTGAAGGTATTGAATCCTCTCAGCGAAGAGCACGAGTGCATGGTTCCCTCGCTGCTTCCGGGACTTTTGGCCAATGTTCGGCACAATACCCGGCATCGTTTTGGTTCTGAGTCCCAGGCGATTCGACTTTTCGAGATACGCCCGACTTTTCATGCCGACGGCGCGGTGTCGGCGACTGGAGAGGACCAGACTGGGGTTCAGGAAAAATTGCGTCTGGCTTTTGTGATTTCCGGTCCGCGGTTTCAGCAGGCCCTGCGTAGTGAAGTGGGTGAAGTGGATTTCTTTGATGGAAAGGCCATCTTTGATCGTTTGATGGACGCTGTAGGTGCTCGTGGAATGAGGCTTCAGCCACTTTCGGGGTCACGTGGTGGAGGGAACGGATTTCCCCTGGCTCATCTGGTTCACCCCGGACAATCCGCCGAAGTGCTCGCCGGCAATCAAGTGGCTGGCGTGATGGGCATGTTGCATCCGAAGTTTGCACGTCAGTGGAAGCTTCGGGCACCGCTCTTTGTTGCTGAAATCGATTTCGAGGCGCTTTCGCGGATGTCTCGTCCTGCCGGAGAGGCGCGGAAGTTCTCGCCGTGGCCGGAGTTTCCAGGGATGGAGCGTGATTTCGCTCTTCTACTCAGGGAGGGAGTGAGTGCCGAGAAATTGACGGCGATTGCACTCAAGGCGGGCCGACCTCTGGCGAAAGTAGCTAAAATTTTTGATGTTTATCGGGGTCCTCAGGTGGGCGAGGGGATGACAAGCATCGCGGTCAGGGTTATCTTTGGAGATGACACTCGCAGTTTGCAAGAGGCTGAAACCGAAGAGGTTTCGAAAAAAATCGTCGAGGCCTGGCGCAAGGAAGCAGGTGCGGAGCTTCGGGGCTGAAGATAGTCCCTGTTTTTTGGCTCCAAGAGGATTGCTAGGCGGTTCTTGAACAAGGAGATCTTGACCGTGGCCATGACCAAAGCGGATATCGTTGAGGCGCTGTACGAAAAGGTGGGATTTTCGAAGAAGGAAGCAGCCGACCTCGTCGAGCTCGTTTTCGAGACATTGAAGACGACGTTGGCGCAGGGAACCAAGATCAAGATCTCCGGTTTTGGAAATTTCGTGGTGCGTGAAAAGCGCTCGCGAGTTGGGCGCAATCCACAGACGGGCGAGAGCATTGAGATATCCGCGAGGCGGGTGCTGACCTTTCGGCCATCCCAGGTCTTACGAGCGGAGGTCAATGCCAGTGCGGAAGGAAAGACTCTTGACGCTGCCGAGCTCAGTAGGCTTTCTGAGGCGGACGACGACGAGGGCTAACGCCCCTCAAGGTGATGAACATCGCTTTCGCACCAGACATGGCAGAGCACGAAAAGTTTCCATCCAGTTCGATTCCTGATCGACTCTACTTCCGAATTGGCGATGTTGCCGAGATCGTGGGAGTCAAGCCGCACGTCCTGCGCTATTGGGAGTCGGAGTTCTCGGAGATTCAGCCCGAGAAGTCTTCGACCGGTCAGCGGGTGTATCGGCGCAAGGACGTTGAGACGGTCTTGCTGATTCGTCATTTCCTGTATGAGGAGAAGTTTTCGGTCGAAGGGGCTCGTCAGAAGATTCGCGAGCTTCGACGGCAGGGAGGGCTGGTGACCTACCGCAAGGAAGTGGTGGATCCGCTCCCTGCTGCTGAAAGGCAGGCGCGCGAGGCGGCATTGGGGCAGGTGCGTTCGCTTCTCGATGATGTCGAAGCGCTGAACTCGGTGCCCGTGCGCGAGATTTTCAAGGACTGACGGGCAACAGGGCTCGAATGATGCGTGAGGCGAGATTCCTACCCAGGGCTTCCTCCATCTGAACGATCAACCCGGGGCTGGTCACGTTGAAATCGGTGATTCTGCCCGAGATCCAGTCGACGGCAGCGAGACGGATTCGGTGTTTGCGCAGCAGGATCCCGATCTTCCTAGCCCCTAAACGGTCTCTACGTGAAAGTTTCGCCTTTGCGAGCGCTCCCCCTCGGTCCATGTCGATCACGAATTCGCCGGATGCAGGGATCTTCTGTGCGGCTGCGAGGAGCTCCCCGTCCACGAACCAGAGGCGAGTCTCGCCCCTTTGAGCTACCTCGGACAGGTACTCCTGCAGCAGAACGGGGCGGCTGAATCCATCTGTGGCCAGTGCCAGTTCTCGGTGAAGCAGTCCCAAGTTACCCGAATCAATGAGAGTGACCCCCTTGCTCTGGGCCAGATGAAGGGGCTTGAGTACGGCACGCCCCCGTTTCAATACGAAATGTTCGAGCACCTGCTTTTGTGATGAGACGCAGGTGTCGGGAAAAAGTTCGGGAAGCTGCGCTGCAAAAGTCTTTTCGCTGAAAAGAACGAGGGCGGGGGAAGGATTGACGATTCGCCGGGGCGCCGCTTGATGCAGCATCTGAAGCGGATGGAGGTAGGCCAAGTCGACGGGGGGGTCGACGCGGTAGTGCACCTGCTGGAAGACCTTCGGCCCCGTAGTCCAGCGAGGCGTTGCTGGGGGAGTTCCGCTGCTTCGTGCCGCCGAGATCTGTTTTCTTGAGCAAGCTATGGCGTCCAACCGTACTTCGCCGTGTTCCCAGCGAATACTTCGAACCTCGCACCAGAAGACGGCAACACCTGCACGAGCGGCCGCCTCCATCAGGCGCAGCGTGGTGTCCTTACCGTGATCCAGAGTGCTCCAGGCATCGGTAACGAAGAGCCAGCTGGCACTCATTTTGGCAGAGCCCCTGCAGAGGAGTGCAGGGCGGACTCAAGCAGCTCGACCAGAGCCAGCAGCTGGTGATGAGTGGCCGGCCAAAGTTTGCAGAGGGAGTCTGTCGAATCCGAAAGTTCTCGCGATGCCTGGTCGCGGGCACTCTCCGCGGGCAGGTAGTGAAGCACGCTGGTCTTCGGATATCTCCCCGAAACAGGATCTCGCTCGGATTCTGCGTCATCCAGATCGTCGGCAGTCTGAAACGCAAGACCGAATGCACTCGAGAATCTTGTCAGAGCCGCCATTCTTTCGGTTTGCTCCTCCAGTCCCGCCAGTTTCGCAGGAATCAGGATCGCTGCGTCGAAAAGAGCTCCAGTCTTGAGGGCATGCATGCGTCGAAGTGCAGCGAGTGAAGGGGTTTCTAAGATCGTCATTTCAAGAGCCTGTCCTCCGATGACTCCGCGGGGCCCTGAGAGGTGAAGGAGGTTTGACAGCGCGGCCAACCAGCGGGCGGGCTCGACATGGGCCTGAGCTTCGAGGCAGGCCTCCACCGCCATGGGCACGAGCGAATCGCCGGCAAGAAGCGCCAATGCTTCACCATAGACCTTGTGATTGGTGGGCATGCCGCGCCGGAGATCGTCATCATCCATGCACGGAAGGTCGTCGTGGATGAGCGTGAAGGCATGGATCATTTCGAGCGCCACGGCGAAGGGAGTGAATGCTTCGGTCCTGAGCTCGAAAAGCGCTGCAGAGGCCTCCATCAGTCGGGGGCGAAAGCGCTTTCCTCCGGAGAGCAGGCTGTAGCGAATCGACTCGGCGAGGTTGGGGGCGGCACCGTCGAGCAGACGATCGGCCGTCAAGGCCAGTGATGCTTGCCAATCGATCAAGGGGCGCCTCCCGCAGGCTGGATTTGGGGCGCCTGGATCGATCCGGTGAGCAGCAGGGAGTAGCTCCCATCAGGCTGCTTGCCCGGACCCAGCAGGCCGTCGATCAGAAAGAGTGCTCCCTGAAAGGCGCTTGAGAACTTCAGGCGTGCCTTCAGATTGAGCAGACTGGCTGGGAATGTTCGTCCCAGCGTGACCTCGCCCGACAGCGAGCTTCGAATATCGTCGGATTCGCGATCCAGCCTTCCGATCGAAAATGTTTCAATGCGCGCCTTGCCGGATTCCGCGGAGATACGAATTTCGCCGTCGTCGATTTGAATCTGCGGAACCGGAAAGCCCATCAATTTCTGCTGGGGAAGCCTGACTTTTCCGAGCTTGAGTTGGGCCGTTCCGCGGATCGTGTCCGTCTGCGAGAGGTCGCCCGTCAGCTCCGCTTTTCCATCGAGCGGAACCGAGCCATCTACTCCCGCCAGCAAAGGAAGGACGCCGAGTCCCTTGCCGCCCAGGTCGGCTTTGTTCAGTTCAAGAGCCGCCGAAACCACCCCTTTTCGTGTCGTCCAAAAGGACAGTGAAAGTTGTGAGTCGTCTTCACCCAGAATCCATGCGGATCCGCCCAGTCGAAGCAGCAGAAGATCGAGAAGCGACGGGCGAATCCGAAGTTCCTTCCAGCGCACCGAGACGGCAGATCCGGCCACGTCCGGGGTCTTGAGCTGGAGTCCTTCGAAACGGATTCTGGCGAGTAGAAGTGAGATGGCGGTTTTTTCGGCAGAGACCTCGATCGGACGTCCTCCACTCGAGAGGATCTCGGAGGCCTTTCCGAGGATCAAGGCCCCGATTCGATCATCCGGAAGCTTTGCGAGCGTAAAGGCCACGAGCAGCGCAAGGAAGGCCGTAGTCCAGCCGATGGCCTTTGCAATTCGGGCTCCTCGAGTCTTCCGTGGAGTCGATGTGTCGTCTGGGCTGGTTGCAGGGGATGTTTCGCTGAGCGTGAAATCGGCACTCATGACGGGTTCTTCATCGTATAGGCTGCCAGTGAAAGGCGTACATCCAGATATCCCGACATGTCCGGGTGGGTTTCGACCTGCATGCGGCGAATTTTCACGGGCCGGCGACCATTCTCCATCTGATACGAGAATCGTGTGAGTTGTCGTACGTTGACCTTCTTGACGGTGACGTCGAGGAAGGTTTCCTTCGAGAGTTCGCGGTTCTGTCCCGCCGACTCGGTCGAAACCTCGATGTTCGCCGCCTCAACGCCGACCTGACCGGCCAGCGCCTCAATGTAGGCTGCCCAGGGCTGTGTTTCGCCTTCTGACCCGCGTGCCTGCGCGGGGATCTGCTCGCGAAGCGTGCGCAGCTCTCCTGCTGATGACTGCACCATTTTCAGGATTTCATCCTTTTCGGCGATTTCGTTCCTGAGAGATCGAACGTTCCACCACGAGCCCAACACCAGCCAGCCTGCAGTGAGAACGACCGCCACCGCGGCCGCGCCCTGCAGGTAGACGCGACTCTGGCCGTCGAGCTCATCCCATTTTGCCCTGAGGTTTTGAAACCACGGCTGTTCCTGCACACGGTCCACCCATTTTTGGATCAGCTCGTTCACGGGTTGAATCCTCCTGGTGCAGCAATTCCCTTGAAGGTGACTCTGAATTTTTTGGGTTCATTTCCGGTGGCAGGAATCTCCTGGGTTCCGGGTTTTTCGGCCTGAATCAGGCGTGGAGCGATTTGGGCGGCGAGGCGCTCGGCAGCCTGGGGGTCGGAACTCACGAAGCTGAGCTCGACGGTGGCCTGCTCCTGAGGCTTCTGGGGTGCCGCGCCGAGCTGGAGGTTCATCAGATCGACATTGAGGTCTTTCGGAATGGATGACGAAAGGTTCTTTAAGAAGATCAGCGGGGATTCGGGATTACGTCCGAGAACGCGGGCCATTTCACGACTTTTTTCCAGCTCCTTCTCGATGGCCTTTTTCAGTGATGAGGGGTTGGCCAGGTAGGTTCGCATCGCGCTGCTGCTGACGCTCCCAAAGAAGCCGCTCATCGAGCGTTTCAGCTGGGAGTCCTTCTCCTCCAGGTGTTTCTCAAGAATCGAGGACTGCACTCCCATGCTCACGAAGAAACTGGCGGCGAGGGCACTGCCTGCCAGCAGAGGTTTTTTCAATGCCTCAAGATTGAACTCCCGCGCACGTCCCGACTTGGCGAAGTCGCCCCTTCGAAGGTTGATGACCAGATTTCGATCGGATCCTACCAGGGTCATGGCGAGGGCTGCAGCCATCCCCATGCTGGCATCACTGCTCTCCGCATAGGTCACCCCAGAGGGGGAGAGAGCGCTCAGTGGACGGATCCTCTCGACTGGAATCCCAATTCGCTGCTCGAGGAAGGAGGGAAGTCCTTCTACCAGTGACCCTCCTCCCGTAAGCAGAATCTGATGCACATTGTCCTGCGTCATTCCCTTGCAGGCGAGGTCCATATGTTTCAGTTCTCGCTGAAGCTCCTCAAGGCCGTCACCGATAATCTCGAGCAGGCTTTGTGGATGAGTCTCCTGCAGGACAACCGGATTGCGCTTCACTCGCTCGGCCTGCTCTTCGGAAAGTCCAAGTTTTTCGACCAGCTGCCGGGTGAGGGAGTTTCCACCCCAGCGAATTTCACGACAGATCATCGGAAAGCCACGCCAATGCAGGTAGAGCAGGGTGCTCGATGCCCCCATGACCGCTAGCAGCAGGGGGTGCTCCTGTTCGCCCGGAGAGCGCGTTCGGTTGATCAGCGTCCGAAGCGCCCAGCCTTCGGTGGTGATAACGTCAGGGTCCACCTCGACATCGCCCCAGCGCTGGATCTCCGATGCCAGATGTCGGTTCAACGTGGTGGCGACATGCACGTCCGACTGCTGGCCGCTCTGGGAGAGAACCGAGGAGTCGTGGGCCATGTCTTCGATTGAAAAGGGCAGCTCATCTTCGAGCTGGAAGAGGACCCCCGCCTGAATGGCCTTGCGATCGCGCGTGGGAAGGTGGAGATTTCTGGTCGTGATCTGGCTGGACCGCATTGCGACAACGATGCGATTGGGTGTCTGGGAAAGCGACTCGATCAGCTGTCGAACGGCAGTGCTCGGGTCAGTACCGGGCAGCGTTTCGATTTCACGATAGTCGTGGATCTCATAACGTCCGAAGGCGCTGTCGATCTCCACGGCCTTGATGCTGCTGGTTCCCCAGTCGATTCCTACGATTCTCATGGTGCTCCTTTATAAAATTCTCATGGATGTGATCCGGAGGCCAGAGTCCGTTGGGGCCTGCTGTGGAACTGCCGGTCCTCCCGGCTGGGCCTGCGGACCGGATCTTCGGGGAGGGACCACCATGATCTGAGCTTCGATCACGCGCGTGGCCTGATTGACGATGGCTTGGACCGTTACTTTGAAGTGGGTCTCATCAGTCACGATCTGGATGTTTCGACGTTTGAGGTCCTCCCTGAGGGCGTCGATCTCGTTCTGTGAACCGAGAAAGGCGGAGACGTGGTCCCTGAGGTAGCTGAAGAAGTCCTCGGGAGTCTTGAAGCTGTTGTCCTGCTCAGCTGAGTCACGAAACTGGATCAGCTCGACCACCTCTTCCTGGGTGATCTGCGGAAACAGAGCCCGAAGCGTCGAGTCTTTGACGGTGTTCACGTTCAGTCCGGGGACGGCACTGACCGTGAAGTGGGGCGCTAATGCCTCAAAGAGACGATCGTCGATCGGTTCGATCATGCGAAGCTCGGACAAGGAATAGAGAGGGCCTCCCTTGGGCCGGAATGAAGAACTCGGGGCGGAGCGTCGCTCGTGGGTCGGGTCGATCCACGAAATGATGTTGTCGACGAACTCGTCCACTCGCAGGTCACGATACTCCGATGCGAACTCCTCATCCGTCTCGATCTTGTTGTTCAGGATCTGGGTCAGATAGGTGGCCAGTGACTGCTGGGCTTCGATCGGATTGAATGCCGGAGTCGGACTTGCAGCCGGCGACGTTGCTGCAGGGGATCCCTGCCGGGGAGGACGAGTCGGTGTCGGAGTGGGAGTCGCGGTCGGACTCGGAATCGTCGCAAAGGGGGCGAGCAGGCTGTTGAGGTTGAAGCGATTGGATTCCGATTCGATCAGGGCAGAGAAGCGGCCATCGATGGCAGTCTCCTGAGTGAACTTGGTGATCTGGTCTTTCTCGGATGGTGTGAGCCCCGGAATTTCCGTTGGGATCGGGTAGAAGAAGGGAAAGCTCCAGATCTTTTCGAGCATCCCCTTGGGAACCATTCCTGCTCCCGCGCCGCCCCCGGTGTTTTTGGCGAGAGCTGAAAGATTCTGGTAGGCGCGGATCCGAATCAGCGAAAGCTTCAATCCGCTCTTGGCGAGATAATGGGCCTTGACTTGATCGAGGCTGTCGAAGGCCATTCGTGAGTTGACCTGTGCGATGTAGGTAAACTCGGTCACAAGAACGGCGAGGATGGTCATGGCCGAAAGCACCATGAAGAGCGCGATTCCGCTTTCAGACCCTGAATCAGAGCGTCGACGGAATGCCATAAACGGGCACCTCCGGTCGAATCAGGTATTGCCCCGTGTAGCTCAGTCCCTTCGCTGCTGCGACCTCGATCGTCAGCTCGACCAGATCCGGCAGGATCTCCCGGGTGTCCGCTCCTTCGCTGTCCCAAGTGGTGGACCATTGATCCTTGTCTTTTCGATAGTATCGAAGCGCAAGCTTCTGAACGCCATGAAGCAACGGGTAACGCTTGATCGACTGGTCACGATCTTCATCGTAGATAAAGACATCCGGACTGACCACGCGCACCAGCATGCTCGATCCCGGGGGAGAGCTGGTGTCCGTGTCCGATTCCAGCAGGTAGCGGATCTTAAGGAATTCTGATTCACGGCTGTCCCGATACATACGCTGATTGGCGGAACTGACCCAGCTCAGGCGGTTCTCCCTTCCGTCGAGCCGGGTGGCCCGGATTCCGAACCGATCACGCTGTGAGCTGAAGAACTCGCTCTGAACCAGTTCGGGCCCGATTCCGTATCCTGCGGGAGGAGACACCGGTTCACTGACGCCATCGACTCCGGTGAGCTGGCCATCGACGGGCCGCTGGAGTTCGGGACGGATCACGATGGGGTTATAGGCATTTTCGAGATCGCGCTGGAAAATTCCGATGGCCATCCGGATGCCGTTGTAAAACTCGCCCTCGGTCGAGAGAACGTCCCGAAGCTTGAAGGTTTCGGTCGTTGCCTGGTAGGTGGCGAAACTGATCACCACCAGAAGGAACATCGAGATGAGTACCTCGAGAAGGGTGAAGCCGGTTGGAGTTCGGCAAACGGTGGAGGGTGCTCGTCTACTCACTGAGGGCCATCTCCTGATTCAGGTTCACCCAGAAAGTCGAGGCCGAGACGCTTTGCTCGCGATCGAGCTTTTTCCACCTGACCGTGACTTCGACTTGGCGAATCGCCTGCGAAAGGTACTTGGTGACCAGCCGGCCGATGAGTCCGGTGGCCTCGTCTTCTGAAGCGCCGGCGTCGTCGCCTGAGCCGCCAGGAACCAGGTTTGGAAACTCGAGTTCCTTGATCTTTCGGGTCCACGAGTAGTCCTGGTAGGGGGCGTCGAACTGACCCGACTCCTCTTCGCCGACCTCTTCGAAGGTCTTTCCTTCGACCTCAAGCTCGGCCTTGACCATGGCGTTCTTGAGTAGCATCGCCACGGTGTTGGTCTGCTTCGCGCGATTGGTGACCTGAATTGCCGATGACTGAATGGAAAAGATCGAGCCGAAGGCGATCACCATGATGAACATGGCGATGAGCACTTCGAGCAGAGTGAATCCCGCCGAGGTGGCATTGCGATCACCCACCATCGCCGAATGCCTCCTTTTCGGTAATCGAGCCCTGAACCATCCGAGTCCGTCCGCTCACGCTTTCGACGACAAGCGAGTAGCGGTGGTCCTGGGAGTCCTTGATTCGAATGAGGGTTCGCTCGGTGATTCCACTGGGAAAGATGTGCGTATAGGCGACTCCTTCCGTCACAGGTTCCTTCTCCCGCTCGGTGAGGATGTCCTCGAAGACTACCCCTCGGGGGAGCGGCTTTTTTGAGCGGGTGATGCTCTTGTCGAGCTGAAAGGGGGAGTCATCGGGCTTATCGTCGCCGTCGAGGCTGGTTTGGAATTTTCTGCGCCTTTCTTCCTTCTCACGCGTCGCGGCGGTATCCAGCAGTACGTTCGCCGGTCCGGACTCCACCCAGAAGACATTGTCTTTCAGATCATAGGCCATGCGATGCACCCGGCCAGTGATCATGGCGGCGTTGTAGGCTTCTTTCATGCTGGTCGCCAGTTCGCGTGAGGCGGAATTGATCGACACCTGAAAAATGCTCGAAATCGAGGGGAGCGCCATGAGCATGACCAGGCCGATGAGGGCGACCACCACAAGCAGCTCCACGAGGGTGAAGCCCTGAGTCAGTCCACGGGTGCGCGCTCTCATCGGCATGGTTCGCTGGCCTGAAATCAGATCTCGTCGCTATCGAGATCCTTGTCGTTTCCTTCGCCGCCAGCCTTGTTGTCGGCGCCGAGCGAAACGAGCTTGTACTTGCCGCCGTCCGATTCGTAGATGAAGTCATTTCCCCATCCATCCTTCGGGAGTTTTCCGCCCTTGATGAAGCCGGCGGGGTCGTAGTTCTTGCATTCACGTCCGGTGGGGGGCTGGATCAGCGCGTCGAGGCCCTGGTCGGTGGTGGGGTAGAATCCGCAGACGCGGTTGAAGTCATCCAGGATCACGCCCAGCTGCTTCATCTGGATCTTGGTCGAGTCCACCTTGGCGCTATTGAACTTTCCGATGATGTTGCCGCTTACCAGCGTCATGATGATCCCGATGAGGGCGACCACGATCAGCATTTCGGTGAGCGTGAAGCCCGCCTGGCGCATGATTCTCGAATCTAATTTTGTCATTTTTCTCTCTCCTGTTCTGTTTGGCTGAAACACTACTTCAAATTGCTGATGTCCAGAAGCGGCACGAAGACCGCCATCACGATGAAGCCGACGACAAGGCCCATTCCGATGATCATGGCCGGCTCGATCAGTGCCGTCATTCCCTCGATCTTGGCCGTCACCTGTTCCTCGTAGGTGTCGGCGATGTTCTTGAGCATTCCCGGTAGCTCGCCCGTCTTCTCGCCGATGGCGATCATATGGATGACGACGGGAGGAAACTCGCCGCTTCGCTTCAGCGGGTCGGCAATCGACTGTCCCTCGGTGATATTCTCTCGAGCCTTCGAGATGGCATTCGAGATGGGTACATTATCGACGAGATTTCGTGCGATGGCCATCGCGGTGAGAATCGGAACTCCGCTGCCGAGCAGCGTTCCCATGGTGCTGGCAAACCGGGTCATGGCGATCATCCGAACCAGAGGTCCGAAAACGGGAGACTTCAGTTTGAAGGCATCCCATCTGGGGCGTCCGTTGGGGGAGCGAATGTACTTTGAAAAAATCGTGATGGCGATGAAGAGTCCTGCGAGAAGCAGGTACCACCACTCGGTGATGAAGTCGCTCAGCCACATCAGCGCCAGGGTGGTCGGGGGAATGGCCTTGTTCATCGACTCGAAGACTTTGGTGAGCTTGGGAATCACAAAGGTGAAGATGCCCACCATCAGCAGGCTGGCGACCCCCATCATGAGAACGGGGTAGGTCATGCCGCTCACGACCTTGTTTCTCAGGCGCATCTGCGCTTCCTTGAGGTCGGCGAGTCGCAGCAGAACCAGCCCGAGGGTTCCAGAACTCTCGCCTGCCTCGACCATGTTGACGAAGATGGTGTCGAAGACTCTGGGATGCGAGGAGAGCGCCTTTGCCAGGCTCGATCCCTCATTCACGTCCTGGCGAACCCTCTCGAGAACGACCTTGAGCACTTCGACTTCGGTCTGTTCGACGAGTGCGTTCAGAGCCTCGACGAGCGGTATGTTTGCCTTGACCAGGCTCGCCAGTTGGCGCGTCATCAAGGCCACCTCCTTGACCCCGACTCTTCCACCGAAGAACGGCACGCCTCCCGAGCTGCTGGGCCTTGCCGCCGTTTTTTCGGTGATCTCGGTCACCATGAGTCCCTGCTTCTTCAGCTTCTGGCGCGCTGTCTTGGCACTCTCCGCCTCGACGATGCCTTTGCGGGGTTTTCCGTCTCCTGAAAATGCCTTGTAATCGAAGATGGGTGCCATGGTCCTCCCGCTCCTCAGTTCTCGGCGTGGGTTGCGCGCATGAGCTCGTCCACGGTGGTGAAGCCCGACAGCACTTTCTGGATTCCATCTTCACGAAGCGTGATCATTCCAGACTCGATCGCCTTCTTCTTGACGGTTCCTGAGTCGCTGTTGCGGATGATCAGGCTCCGAATCGCATCATCAACGACCAGCAGTTCATGGATCACGGTTCGTCCCGAGTAGCCTGTATGCGAGCAGGAGGGGCATCCGACCGCCTTGTATACGGTGGATCCGGCCGGAACCTGCTTCAGACCCAGTTCCTGCATTTCGAAGTCGGTCAGTTGATGGGGCTCACGACACTTTTGGCAGACTCTTCGGATCAGCCGCTGCGCAATGATCCCGAGTACCGAACTGGCGACCAGAAATGGCTCGACGCCCATGTCGATGAGCCGTGTGGCGGCACCAGCCGCATCGTTCGTGTGCAGCGTCGAGAGAACGAGGTGACCCGTCAATGATGCATTGATGGCGATTTCGGCCGTCTCCTTGTCGCGGATTTCACCGACCATGATGATGTCCGGGTTCTGGCGAAGGAAGGCTCGAAGCGCTCGCGCGAAGGTGAGATCAATCTTGGTATTGACCTGAACCTGGTTGATCCCCGGAATCTGGTACTCGATCGGGTCCTCTACCGTCATGATGTTGCGCTCGGGGTTGTTGAGCTTGACGAGGCAGGCCGACAAGGTCGTCGATTTCCCGCTGCCCGTTGGACCCGTAACGAGAATGATGCCGTATTTTCGGAAGATGAGCTTTTCGATCAGCTCCCGGCTTCGAGCGGAGAATCCAAGCTGCTCCAGCTCGAGAACGGTGCTGGCCTGTTCAAGAATACGCATGACGATTCGCTCGCCGAAGTTGGTGGGTACCGTCGAGAGGCGCAGGTCGACGTCCTTTCCGGCCATCTTGATCTTGATGCGACCATCCTGGGGGAGGCGTTTCTCGGCGATGTCGAGCTGGCCCATGACCTTGATGCGCGAGGAGATGGCCGCATGGGCCCGCTTGGGCTGGCGAATCTTATCCTTCATCACGCCATCGACGCGAAAGCGCACGACGAAGTCCTTTTCGAAGGGTTCGATATGGATGTCCGAGGCCTTTTCCTTGACTGCCTGAAACAGGATCGAGTTCACGAACTTGATGACCGGCGCGTCATCCTCAGTGGCTTCGAGGATGTCTATCGGACCCTCGAGGTCATAGGCTTCCTCGAACTCGTCCTCGAGCTTCTCGACGATGTCCGAGGAGCTACGCTCATAGACCCGGTTGATGGCTTCCTGGATCCGCATCGAAGTGCTTACCGACACCACCACGGGATGACCCGTCAGGACCTGAAGGTCCTCCTGAATCGCTTCGTTGAAGGGGTCGGATACCGCCACTCGCAGGGTATCGTTCTCGAGGGAGAGAGGGATCACTTCCTTGGTCTTGGCATAGTTGATCGGGATCTCGCGAACGAGGGCGACGTCGATGTCATTGGGCCTGAGGTCCTCGACGAAGTCCAGTCCCAGCTGGGTGCAAAGCGCCCGCATCAGCTCATGGGGAACGATGAGGTTCCTGCGAACCAGAATCTCACCCAGCAGGCCGCCCTCGGCTGCCTGTATGCGCAGGGCCTCGTCCAGCTGTTCCTGTGTCAGCGTCGTGTGCTTCAGCAGGATCTGGCCGATTTTCTCGGGTTCTTTCGAGGGCGCCGGCGGTGGGGTGGCCGAGGCTGCCTGCGTGATGATCAGTCTGGTCGACTCACTCATGGCTATTCCAGCTCCTCAGTTCCGCCTCGCTTTGTTCCGTCCGGTCCTCCCGTGAACGGATTCTCGGGATTCGGGACATTACCCTGGTCTTCGATGCCGCTGTCAATCGTGGTCGAAGTCTGTGGCTTGTACGAAGTGATGTCTCCGATTTCGGGCAGGCGACGGATCATGTCGTCGCGATACTCGCGAAGATTGTCCCGTCCACCAGCCTGCCGCTCGATGAAGTCATCGCGTTCCTTGAGCTTGCGATCAAGGAGTGTTCGAACCTTCTCGTACTGCCGAACGATCTGGGGCGTCATGAAGATCAGCAGGTTGGTCTTTTCAGTGGTGCTGCTCTTGGAGCGGAACAGCCAGCCCAGCAGGGGAATGTCGCCCAGCAGCGGAACCTTCGAGACGACTTCACTCATCTTGTCGCGAATCAGCCCGCCCAGTACTACCGTGTCGCTATCGGCCACTACGACGGACGTCTGGGCGTTGCGTTCGGTCGTGGCGAAGGCGAGCTGCTGCACTTGCGCCGGAAGCTCGCGGTTCGAGATGTCGGCCAGCTTGGTCGTGACATCCAGCTTGACGAAGTTCGACATCTTGTTGATCTGCGGCTTGATCTTGATCGACAGCGACACGGACTCTTTCGTCACCGAAGTGCTGGTCGATCCCTGGATCGCCACTACCGACGGAACGGGAATCTTCTCGGCGCTTTCGAAAGTCGCCTCGGTGTTGTCCAGCGTCAGGATCTGCGGCGTCGCCAGGACGTTTGCATAGTTGTTCGTCTGAAGGGCCTTCACCAGGCCCTGAATGCTGGAAACCGTGATGCTCTGACCGGCAATCGTCAGGGTCCGCTTTGCCCCCTGCGCAAACCCCAGAA
This sequence comes from uncultured Bacteriovorax sp., assembly GCA_964432565.1. Classification (GTDB taxonomy): domain Bacteria; phylum Bdellovibrionota; class UBA1018; order UBA1018; family UBA1018; genus CAIOHW01. The sequence continues at coordinate 58,441 of CAYSOA010000003.1, read as the reverse complement.
CGAGTCCCTTTTGCGAGAGAGGGTTCTGAAGGAACGAAAATAGGTCGGTATTGGGTGTGGATCCGATTCCCGAGACGGGGTTGATCACGTTGGTGGAGAATTGAAACTCACGGGAGATCAGCATCTCCATGATGACGACTTCGACGTAGACCTCGTCGCGGGGAATGTCGAGCTTCGAGATCACGCGCTGGATGGTGACGAAGTCGCCCGGACTTGCGGTGATGACGAGGGAGTTCGTGGCCTTGTCGGCGGAAACCTTGATGCTGCCTTCGAACAGGCTCGAAGTGACCGGATTGACGCCGGTTCCGCCGGCGGCGGAACCGGACGGCGGGCGGACTCCCGTCGACTGGGAGAGGCTGTTGAGTGTCGTCGCAATTTGTTCGGCATCTGCGAACTGCAGGTAGACGACATGCACCTTGCCGCCACCCGTCTGCGCGGGGATCTTCTGGTCGAGCTTGTTGACCAGCTCCCTCACCTGGTCGGCCCCCTTGGTGTTGGCATGCACAATCAGGTTGTTGGTGCGTTCGTCGGCGATGATCGTGTTGATGATCCCGCCTTCCTTGGTTCGGCGTGCGTTGAACTGGGCCCCGCGAAATCCGGGAGTGGCTCGTCGTCCTGCGGCTGCGCCGGCCCCTGCCGTGGTGCCGGGAATCAGGGTGTCAATCAGCTTGGATAGTTCAGTTGCCGAGGCATACTTGACGGGAATGACTTCGATGCCTGCGTCGTAGCCTTCGATGTCGAGAATCTCGAGCATGCGGTTGATCTTGGCGATATTTGATCCCGTGTCGGTCACGATGACGGTATTGGTCTGGTCATGCGGGATGATTCGAGAGCTGGATGGCATGAAGCTTCGAAGGACCCGTGTGATGTTCTCGGCATCGATGTACTTGAGCGGAAACACTCGGGTGATCAGGGCGTCACTCTCGGGCGAGTAATCCCCAGTGTATGTCTTGAGCTGCTTGTCTCGCGCGTCTCGCTGCCGGGCGATTCTGATGTAGTTTCCCGACGGAATCATCGCAAACCCCGTCATGTCGAGCGCGGTCAGGAACGCCTTCCATGCATCCGCCACCGTGATGGGGGAGTTCGAGATGATCGTGACTCGCCCCTTGACGTCCTTGTCGAGAATGAAGTTTTTGCCCGTGAGCTTGCCAAGTGTCTTGGCAATGTCGAGGATGTCCGCCTCCGGAAAGTTGAAGTCGGTGACGACTTCCTTTCCTCCCTGTCCGAGGCCGGTCTCATCTTCGATCTTGATCGCAGGAACCGGTTTTCCGGGGATTACGCCGCCGTTGGGGGTGCCTCCCATCGAGATGCCGCCCGGATCCGAGGGTTTTGAAGGCGAGGGGACAGCGGCAGTGTTTCCGCCCCTGGTCGCTCCGGGGGCAATCGAAGGACCTCCTGCTGGGCGCGGCATGTCGACTGGAAATTGCGGGGATTCGTCCTCGAAATCTTCGTCATCGAAGAAGTTGCTTCCTCCGGTCGTGGTTCCTGGAGGGGGCGCGAAGGGGTTGGTGAAAGTGCGTTCGCCGGGTTCAAACCCTTCGTCTTCGGCGTGCGCCGAGCCGTTGAGAATTCCAAGGAGGGCAGCCGCGGCGACGAGAGAACTCGCGAGGGCGATCCAGCGGATCGGACGCACGACCGATTCGTGGGCCGGACAACGGGAATGGGTTTGTTGCAGACGCATGGGGGTCTTCTCCTGAAGGTCTTCAGCGAATGTCATAGGCAAAGTTCTGTTGTCTTCCGTCGCGCTTGATGCAGAGTTCGACATGATTGGCGGTCTTGAGCTGGCCGAGAAGTTCGAGAGCCTTGGCCGGATCGTTGACGGACTGTCCGTCGATTCCACAGATGATGTCCTGGTCTTTCAGCCCGAGTTTCGCGAAAAAGCCGTCAGGAACCACTTGAAACAGCTTGTAACCCGCAGGGGCTCCGTTCTCGTAGTGAGGAACGGCCCTCGCCTGCGTCAGGACGCTGTTGAGATTGGTGAATGCCTGATCGAGATCGGTCCTCGGAACCGAGAAGTTGTTGCCGGCGCGTTCGATTCGGACAGCGGCCGTGGTGGGAGTTCCTCCGCCGATGGAGACTCGACGCGTCGTCGCGTCTTCGGGGATTTCAATGAACTCCCGTCGGCCGTTTCCGAGATTCAGGAAGATGACCCGACTGGGTTCGATCGAAAGAATTCTAGCCTTCGACGGAATTTCATCCTCGATTCGGACCGGTATAACCAGCGATGCTCCCTTGTCCTCGATTGTTGCAATCGACCTCAGCTCATTGCGAAGGACGAGGGTTCCAATCAGGTTGAAGGGAAGACTGCTGGGTTGTGGGGCGCCACCCGGATCCGAGACGGAGTCGGAAGCCGGTGAGCTCTCTCCGGGGATGAGGCCCTTGCTGCTGAAAAGATTTCGCTGCCAGATCGAGGCAAAGTCCTGTTCGTTGGAGGCGCGCCCTGGAAACGCTCCTCGAAGCGTTGCTGAAGAGGCCGATGGCTCGGGAAGTCGCCCCTCGATCCATAGGGCGCCGACATCTGAGATGAAGTAGGCAGATCCTGCCACTGCGATAGCGGTTCCGTAGAAGGAGGCGCCTCTCTTCTGGACGATTTCGGCCGTTCGTTCGAGCAGGTGGCGCCAGTTCCACTTGCGTGGCGCTCCGGAGGAGGAACCCTGGGGTCGCGTGATCAGGCTTCTGGCCTTCTCGAGCAGATCGCGAACCCGGTCCTGGGACTGGATTCGATCAGCCAGTGTCTGCAGGCGCGGTCGCTGACTCGCCAGAAGGGCGCGAACGTTTCTGGCTCCCGCCAGTGCCTGCGAGATGATTCTGCTCTTCCAGTTTGTCAGTCGTTGCTTCCACATTGTTGCTGTCTTTCCTGCCTGCTGTCAGATCCAACGCAAGGAGAGTGCCAGATCGCAAAGAAAAATTCGTCATGGAATTGGCTGCAGCGAACGAGGCGGGTCTTGAATGATTTCAACGATGATCGGCGAGGTCGTCGATGAATTGGCGTCGCGACTCGTTGGTGTCCGAGTCTCTCGCGAGTCGGAGCTTCTGACAAATTGTCACGGCTGCCTTCGTTTGAGGAAATCGAAGGACAATTTGTCGATGGTGGCGGACTTCTGGATTTAGGACCGGATGTCTGTGTAGAATCAGAGCGCCTGACAACCAAGAACCAGCAGCCGACCGGGGGACCCAGATGGCAGTAGCGACCAACTCATTGATGAAATCGATGTTCTACGGCGAGATTCGCGAGGATCTCCTGTTTCCGTATCCAGAGCTCGCGGCGGACTCCGCCGAAACCGTGGGCATGGTGCTCGATTCGGTCCAGAAGTTTGCCAAGGACCACGTTCGTGCAGGCGAGTGGGATGAGGCGGGAGCGATGCCGAGGGAGATCATCAATCAAGCGGCCGAGCTCGGACTGATGGGATTGGGAGTGCCGGAAGACTTTGGCGGAATGGGTTTCAATCAGATGGCCTATTCGCGGATATTCCAGGAGCTGGCCGGAATCGACGGCGCCCTTGCCGTCACGCTGGGTGCCCACCAGAGCATCGGCTACAAGGCAGTGCTGCTTTTCGGAACGGACGAGCAGAAGCGTCGCTGGCTTCCGAAGCTGGCGAGTGGGGAATGGGTGGCTTGCTACTGCCTGACCGAACCGGGAAGCGGGTCGGACGCGGCGTCAATCAAGACCAAGGCCGTTCTCTCGGATGACGGTCGGCACTACATTCTGAGTGGAAACAAGCTCTGGATCACGAATGGAGGAATCGCCAACTTCATGACCGTTTTTGCGAAGACTGATGCCATCGACAAGAAGACCGGCGAGAAGATCGAGAAGGTCTCGTGCTTCGCCGTCGAGCTGCCATCAGAGGGCGTGAGTGCCGGACCTTCAGAGCATAAGCTGGGGATTCGCGCCTCGTGGACCAACGCCATCCATCTCGACAACGTCAAGGTTCCGATCGAGAACCTGATTGGTGGAGACGGCCAGGGCTTCAAGGTGGCAATGGGGGTGCTGAATCACGGGAGAATGGGGCTGGGTGCCGGTAGCGTGGGCGCGGCGAAGAAAATCTTCGAGTCTGCCGTCGAGCATTGCAACGAGCGTGTTCAGTTCAAGAAGAAGATCGGCGAATTTGGGATGATCAAGGACAAGATCGGTCGCATGATGTCGAACATCTATGCCGCCGAGAGCATGGTCTACATGACCACGAGCCTGATCGATCGAGGAGAAGTCGATTATTCGCTGGAGAGCGCCATTTCAAAGGTATTCGCCAGTGAGATGCTCTGGGAGGTCGTCGACGAGAACCTGCAGATCTGGGGTGGGCTCGGCTACATGAAGGAGTATCCCTTCGAGAAGGCCCTTCGCGATGCCCGCATCAACCGGATTTTCGAGGGAACGAATGAGATCCTTCGGGCATTCGTCGCACTTTCGGGAATGCAGGGGCCAGGACAGGAGCTTGCCGGCCTTGCTGATGCCATCAAGCATCCCCTGAAGGGCCTGGGACCGGTAAGCGATTTTGCGATCCGAAAGTTCAAGCAGCGTATTTTCGGTCAGTCGATCACCAGGGCGCATGCCGCATTGAAGAAGGAGGCCTCGCTGCTGGAAGAGTTTGCAGTGGAGTTTGCGTCGAATGTCGATGTACTTCTTCGGCGTCATGGACGCAGCATTCACCTGATGCAGCTGGCCCAAAAGCGGATCGCCGACACGGCCATCGACCTGTATGCGATGCTTTGTCTCGTTTCCCGGGTGACTCGCCAGATTGAAAAGCGAGGAGAGGAGGCCTGTGAGCTCGAGATCGCCATGACTCGCAGCTTCTTTCATCGTGCTTCGAATCGAATTCGCGCCAACTTTGTGGGGATCGATCGAAATGATGACGATCTGATCAAGTACATCGCTCAGGAGGCCTATGGCCGTGGCCGCTGCGACTTTGACATCCTGAAAGACTAGTTGCAGGGCGGTTGTATGGAGTTTTGACGGCTCCGCCCGTCGAGAATGGAAGGCAGCAGGAAGGGACACCCGCCGAGGTGTCCCTTTTTTTTCGTGATTTCAGGCGTTTGAGTTGGAGTTGTGGGGGGGAGGGTCCAGATCGGGTGTGCTGGCACTCGGATTGCTTCTGGCCGGGCGTCTGCGGCTTTCGTGCAGGATGTTGAAGGAGTAGTTTTTTGGCTCAAAAAAACCTTTTAATTTCATATATTTATTTGCTGGTTGCGCTGTGTCAGGATTGACTCAGGTCATCAGGAGTGCTAAGGTGCGTCAGTCTCTTGATTCCAATCCGGCAGAAGTTCTCCCGGCGAGCTCCTCATGCTCGAGTTTCAGAAGTCCGCTTTTCGGAGGTAGTACAGTCATGGCAGGTCCTATGTTCAAAGTCGGCGACAATGCAGTCTATCCCGCCCACGGAGTGACTGTCGTCAAGCGTATCGACGAACGTGATGTTGGAGGCCAGAAGAAGCGATTCTACGTTCTTCAGGTCATTGAAAACTCAATGACCATCATGGTGCCGACGGACAATGCCGACTCGGTGGGACTTCGCGAGATCATTTCTTCCAAGGACGTTCAGGCCGTCTACAAGATCCTGAAGCAGAGGAACGTCAAGATCGACCAGACGACCTGGAATCGTCGCTACCGCGAGTACATGGAGAAGATCAAGACGGGCTCTGTTTTTGAGATCGCTGAAGTGCTCCGAAATCTTTTCCTTCTGCGTCACAGCAAGGACCTCTCGTTCGGCGAGCGAAAGATGCTGGATCAGGCCAAGGCGCTTCTGGTTCGAGAGATCTCTCTCGCCAAGCATGCCCAGGAAGCGGTCATTGAGCAGGAAATTCAGACTATTTTCGCTTCCTGATCTGCACTATTCTTGACCCCGGGCAGAGGCGGTAATGAAGCCGCCGGCCCGGGGTTTTTTTATGTCCAGCCGAACGTTTGCTCAAAAAATCAGAGTCACCAACACCCTGACCGGGAAGAAGGAGCTGCTTGAAACGCTCCAGCCCGGCAGGTTGACGCTCTACTCCTGCGGACCGACGGTGTACAATCTGATTCACATCGGAAATCTGCGGGCGGCAATGGTCGCCGACCTGTTCTTTCGGTTCTTCAGGCGAGCCGGATACGACGTGACTTTCGTGCGAAACTACACCGACGTCGACGACAAGATCATCAATCGTGCCCGGCAGGAGGGCGTGTCGCCCGAAGAAGTTTCGAAGAAATATATTGCCGAGGTGGAGAAGGATTATGCCGTTGCGGGGCTGCTCGAGCCCACGCACAAGACGACGGTCACCTCCCACATGGCTGAAATCATCGCCATGATCGAAAAGATCGTCACCCATGGTCATGGCTACGTGGTTAACGGTGAGGTGTTCTTCTCGGTGAAGGACTTCGCCGGCTACGGAAAGCTCTCGCAGCGAAATCTGGATGAGCTCGAAGTGGGCGCGCGTGTCGAAGTGAATGAGAAGAAGCGGAACCCTCTCGACTTTGCGCTTTGGAAGCCCGCCAAACCTGGAGAGCCCTTCTGGGAGTCGCCCTGGGGGCGAGGGCGGCCCGGCTGGCATATCGAGTGTTCGGCGATGGCGTCGAAGTGGCTGGGCGATCAGATCGACGTGCACCACGGCGGAGAGGACCTGATCTTTCCCCATCACGAGAACGAGATCGCACAGAGCGAGGCGGCATGCGGGAAGGCGCCCTTCGTGAAGTACTGGCTGCATTCCGCCTTCCTGACCTTGTCGAAGGAGAAGATGTCCAAGAGCCTGGGCAATGTTTTTCTCGCTCGCGACTTCCTGACACAGTACAGCGGTGAAATCGCCCGTTATCTCCTGCTTTCGGTGCACTACCGCTCGATTATCGACTTCGGAGATGAAGCGATCGACCAGGCTCTCACCGGGCTTCAGCGCATCTACGAGGCAAAGCAAAAAGCAGCCGGTCTGGCGGCGGTGCGCCGGGCAGTGCCAGACCTCAGGGCCGAGTCTCTCTGGGGTGATTTTGTGGCCGAGTGTGAGAAGGCGCGTGAGCGGATGGTCGAGGCCATGTCGAACGACTTCAACACGCCCGAGCTTTTGGCCGTAGTGTTCCAGCTGATTCGGGACTTCAACCGGATCTCGTCCGAGCCATTGGCTCAGGCGACTCCAGCCGCCTGCCTGGGAGCGCAGGCGTTTCTCAATCTTCTGGAGCAGGATCTGGGGGACCTGATCGGAGTCGGTCGTCTGGACTCCGGAAAGGCGCTTGCCGATATCAGCCGGGTGAAGGCTGCGCGCCAGGAGGGGAGACTCACGCCCGAGGAGATTGAATCACGAATTGCCGAGCGAAAGGCGGCTCGTGCAGCGAAGAATTTTGAGCGTGCTGATGAGATCCGCAGGGAGCTTCACGACCGGGGAGTGGAGATCAAGGATGGACCCCAGGGCACGACCTGGGAGTATCGCTGATGACGGAAGGCCGTTCGAACCGGAAGTTCGAGCTCGCCACCCCGTTTCAGCCGACGGGCGACCAGCCGCAGGCCATCGAGGCGCTCTCTCGCGGAATTGCAGAGGGCAGAAAAGCGCAGGTTTTGCTCGGGGTAACCGGCTCCGGGAAGACCTTCACGATGGCCAATGTCATCGCCCGAACGGGAAAGCCGACATTGGTTCTCTGTCACAACAAGACACTTGCTGCCCAGCTCTTCAGCGAGTTTCGAGAGTTCTTTCCAAACAATGCCGTCGAGTACTTTGTCAGCTACTATGATTACTACCAGCCCGAAGCCTATATTCCGTCGACAGACACCTACATTGAGAAGGATTCCGCAATCAATGAGGAGATCGACAAGCTTCGTCACTCGGCCACACGCTCTCTCCTTGATCGCAATGATGTCCTGATTGTCGCCTCCATCTCGTGCATCTACGGCCTGGGTTCTCCCGAGGCTTACGAGGGAATGCTGCTCTACCTCGAGGTCGGTCGTGAATTGAAGCGCCAGGAGATGCTGCGAAAGCTGGTAGAAATCCAATACAAGCGCAACGATATCGACTTTCACCGAGGAACCTTCCGTGTTCGCGGCGACGTCGTGGAGATTTTTCCTGCGTACGAAGAGGAGCGGGCGATCCGAGTTGAATTTTTCGGAGATGAAATCGAATCGATTTCGGAGATTGATCCGCTTCGGGGCGTCAGGATTCAAAAGATCCCTCGTATTACGATCTATCCGGGCAGTCATTATGTGACGACGCTCGAAAATAGAAAGAGAGCCATCGATTCGATTCGCGTCGAACTTCAGCAGCGTCTTGCCGAGCTCCGCTCGCAGGAGCGCCTGGTCGAGGCGCAGCGTCTCGAACAGCGCACGATGTTTGACCTCGAGATGATCGAAGAGCTGGGGTTCTGCCAGGGCATCGAGAACTATTCCCGCCATTTGACAGGACGTCCTCCGGGCGATGCGCCGCCCACGCTGCTGGAATATTTTCCCCGTGACTGGTTGCTGATCGTCGATGAAAGCCACGTGACCGTCCCCCAGATCGGCGGCATGTCTCGCGGAGATCGAGCGCGCAAATCAACGCTGGTTGAGCATGGCTTTCGACTGCCTTCGGCTCTCGACAATCGGCCGCTCAACTTCGAGGAATGGGAGCGCTCCCGAAATCAGGTGGTCTACGTTTCGGCCACTCCCGGGGAGTACGAGCTGCAGCAGACTGCAGGAGAGTTCGTCGAGCAGGTGATCCGGCCCACGGGACTCCTCGATCCGTTGCTTGAGGTTCGTCCTGCAACGACCCAGGTGGATGACCTTCTGGTCGAGATTCGCAAGCGCGTCGAACTTCAGGAGCGCGTGCTCGTGACGACCTTGACGAAGAAACTGGCCGAGGACCTGACCCGCTACTACACCGAGAAGGGCGTGAGGGTGAAGTACCTTCACTCCGACATCGATACCCTCGAGCGAATTGAGATTCTTCGCGATCTGCGGATGGGGCTGTTTGACGTACTGGTGGGAATCAACCTGCTTCGAGAAGGGCTTGATCTACCGGAAGTCTCGCTTGTCGCCATTCTGGATGCCGACAAGGAAGGGTTTCTCAGAAGCCAGCGATCGCTGATCCAGACGATCGGGCGGGCCGCACGTAACGCAAACGGCTTCGTTCTGCTCTACGCGGACAGGATCACCGAGAGCATGCGCATTGCGATCGATGAGACCGCTCGACGTCGCAAAATCCAGGAAGAGTTCAACGCCGAACACGGCATCACTCCGAGAACCATCCAAAAGGCGATTCCCGCTCCGATCGTCTCGGAGGAGGATCAGGTGATGGCTCGGCTCGATAAGGCGGCGCTGGCCAAGCGTGCCCTGCGCACCGGCTCGGGATCGGGCCACGGAAGGAGTATCTGGAGTGCCGCCGAGAACTCCGCGGATGCCGTCGCTGGTCTCGACCTGTTGGATTCGAGCGCTACGATCGAGGCCATCAGCCAGACTGCCGGTGATTACTTCACGAAGATCGAAGAACTGCCAAAGATTCTGAAGAAAATGGAAGAGGATATGAGAGAGGCCGCAAGGCAGCTTCAGTTCGAGGAAGCGGCCCAGTTGCGGGATCGCCTGCGTCGCCTTCGGGCGTTGAGTCTCGGCCTGTCGCTCTGATTGGTTTTCGGCTTGCAGACTAGAGATTGAAAAACCAATCAGGAGGTTGTTCATGAAATTCAGAAGCGGGGCGTTCGCCCCGGCGTTGGTGTTGTGTCTGGCTGCGCAAGGGGGCTTCATTCCGGTGAGCGCGGTAGCCGACGGCTATAGCGCTCCCGGATCCAATGAGCAGTCGGGACATTCGGAGGAGGCGGGTGAGACGGGCACTGAACAGTCGGCAATGACGCCCGAAAAGGGAGCTTCGCCAGGGGGAATGGGCGAACAGGAAATCAAAGCGGATGCCGCCAGGATGAGCCTGGCTCCCCATACGATTGCCGTTGAGACGTCGTTGTTGAGCGCCCTGGACCAGATTCGTGGCCTCAAGGCACAGGTCAGGACGGCACAAAACCAGCCGACTTCGGAGTTCATGGCTCAGTACAAGGTGCACACTCGTGAAATTCAGGACGCTCTCAAGAGTGCGCGAACTCATGAGGGGCAACTCAAGGAGCGAGCCCAGAAGTTTCCTTCGGTGGCCCAGAGCGAGCCTTATCGTCAGGTCGCGCCGGCCATTTCGGATGTCGAGCGGCTGAGCCAGCAGTGGGAAAAGCAGACTGCTTCGACGGGGTACTGGCAGAACAACGTCAAGGTCAGCTCGGATCTTGATCAGCTTGAGAAACGCCTGACCAATGCCCTGGAGAAGACCCGAGGGTTTAGCTCGCACATTGATGTGAGTCAGGTTGGCTGAAGAGTCGGACTCTCGAACTGGAAGAATCTTATCAAAAAAAGGGCGCTGCAGTAGCAGCGCCCTTTTCAGTTTCATTCGATTGAGAGGTAGACGGAGTCTGCTCTGTTAGTTGGGTGATCCGCCGTGGATCAGAACCTTGATGTCCGTCCGAAAGATGACTTCGAGCTTGTTGGGGTAGATCAGCTTGCCGACGATCCCGTCTCCGAAGCTCGGGTGCTTGATCTTGTCTCCGAGGGCGAACTTCGCCTTCAGGCCATACGGCTTGAAGGGGGCGTCCCGGTGGGCGTTCATCAGCTTTTCCCACTCGGCTTCGATCGTACTCGCGGTCAGGGCTTCTGAGTCGGCCTTCTTCTTGCTGACGCGCTTTTTCTTGGGAGCTGCTTCGGTCACTCCCTTGGGGACCTTGTATGCATGGGTCTTTTTGCAGGTCTTGCACTCGACCTTGGCGATCTGGTCACCCTTCATCGAGACAATCGTGTGGGCGAGGTCGATCTTGCAGCTCGTGCAGTACGACAGCGTTTCTTGAGCGACGGCAGGTTTGGCCATGGTTTTCCTCTTCTGGAAATTGAGTAAATCTTTGAAATTACTTATAGATGACCGGAGTGGAAAATCAAGCTCGAAACCCCGAGGCGCGTCGCGCCGAGCTGCTGAGAAAAGCCCGCGAGATCAGCACTTTGCCCGGCGTTTACCTGATGAAGGACTCCTCGGGGGCCATTCTTTATGTCGGAAAAGCCAAAAATCTGCGGAATCGGGTTTCCAGCTATTTTCAGGCGGCGCGCCACGAGCGCCTTCGTACCGAGCTTCTCGTGGCGTCGATCGAAACCTTCGATTTGATCCTGACCGAGACCGAAAACGAGGCTCTGATTCTCGAGTGCACGCTCATCAAGAAGCACAAGCCGCGCTTCAATGTGCGGCTCAAGGATGACAAGGGCTATCCCTACCTTCGAATCGACATCGCCCAGGCCTTTCCGCGGATCGAGTGGACCCGCCGGGTCCGGCGCGACGGTGCCCGGTATTTCGGTCCGTTTCCGTCCGCATGGTCGGCAAGGCAGACCCTTCAGCTTCTGAACCATACCTTTCAGCTGCGGGACTGTTCGGACAATACCTTCAGGCATCGCAGCCGCCCCTGCATCCTCTATCAAATCGGGCAGTGCTCGGGCTCCTGCGTGCGAATGATCGACGAGGCCGGCTATCGCGGGACGATCGACCAGGCGATTTCGATTCTCGAGGGAAAGGCCGACCCCCTTCTGGATTCGCTGCGCTCCCAGATGTCGGAGGCCGCCGAGGCCGAGGATTTCGAGCGTGCCGCACACTTTCGGGACCAGGTTCAGGCGCTCGAGGGGATCACGGCGGTTCAGGGCGTGGTCGAGGCCGGCTCGGAGCGGGACCGTGACGTGGTGGGAATCGCCCGAAGCGAAGTGCTCTTTCATGCCGTGATTCTGCAGGTTCGCGGGGGCAAGATGCTCTCCGTTCGGCATTTCGATGTCCAGAATGCGGATTCGAGCCAGACGGATGCCGAGATTCTGGGAGAGGTTCTGTCCCAATATTACGTGGCGCTTGAGGAAAGGCCCGACGAGACGCAGGCGGGTGGCGCAGGGCTCTCGCGTCCGTCCGAGGTGCTGCTCCCCGTGGCACCCGAGTCGGCTGAGCTCGAGATGATCGAGCGCAGCCTGGGACTTCGACTTCGCATCGCCGACACCCCCTTTGATGAGCAGATTCTCGGCGTAGCTCGTCAGAACGCCAAATACTCGGTTGAGCAGAATGCCAAACAGGGTGGCGGCCATGGCATTGCCGCGCTCGAAGAGGTTCAGGAGAAGCTCGGGCTTTCCCGCCTTCCTCATCGAATCGAGTGTTTCGACAACTCGAATATCCACGGCGAGGACGCCGTGGCGTCGCGCGTGGTCTTCATCGACGGTGGTCCCGACAAGAATCTCTACCGCCGCTACAAGATCAAAACGGTCGAGGGTGCGAACGACTTTGCCACCATGAAGGAAGTGCTGGGACGGCGATTTGCGGCGCTGGGGCGTGAGGGCGACGAACTCCCGGATCTGGTGGTCGTCGATGGAGGCAAGGGCCAGCTCTCGCAGGCGGTGGCGATTTTGGAGGAGCTTCAGATTCAGGGCGTGGCCGTCGTGGGCCTTGCCAAGGCTCGAACGGAGAGGAATTTTAGAGAAAAGGAAGTGCGGGCGTCCCTCGAACGCATTTTCATCCCCGGACGAAAGAATCCTGTGAATCTGCTGCCGCACATGCCCGCCTACAAGCTTCTGGTGCATGTTCGTGACGAAGCCCATCGTTTTGCCATTTCCTACCACCGGAACGTGCGTGACAAGCGCATCATGGGAAGAGGGGGGAAGACGCGATGAAGGCGATGGTGGTGGCTCTGGTGGCAGGGCTCGCTGCAGGGCCGTTTCTCGGGGGAGCAACGGGGTGGGGCATGCCGCTCGCCGGAGTCTCCCAGGTCGTGATTCAGCTCATCAAGGCCATGGCGGTACCGCTTCTTTTCGTAGCGATCATCAACGCCATCTCACAGGCGCAAGTGAGTCTGCGTCACGGAATTCGAATGTTCGGAATCGCGATCATGAATGCCTTGGTTGCCCTTTCGATCGGGCTGGGGCTGTCCCATCTGCTGAAGCCCGGAGCGGGCCTTCGAACATTCTGGGGACGACACGCGGCTGCGGGAACCGATTCGCTGCCTACGATTCCCAAGGTCGATCTTTTTCAGTCGCTGGGCTCCTGGTTTCCACGGAGCGTCGCGCAGCCTTTTGTCGACAATGCCGTGATTCCAGCCGTCCTGCTGGCCCTGCTTCTGGGGATGGCCATCCGCAGCGAGGGCGACGGAGCTGCTCCCGTGCGCAGGGCCTTCGATATTGCACAGCGGCTCGCCGAACGAATGCTTTTCTGGGTGACGCGGCTCATCCCTTTGGCCGTCTTTGCGGCAGTGGCCTCCTCGGTTGCGAAGTACGGGTTTGGTCCGCTGGTCGAACTTTTCCCCTACCTCTGGGTGGCGTTGCTGGGGTTGCTCATTCACATTGCATTGACCTATCAGGTCTGGGTGCGATGGGTGGCCGGGATCCCGCTGCCGCAGTTTTGGCGCGAGGCAAAGGAGCCGGTTGTGCAGGCTCTGGGTACGAACAGCAGTCTTGCCACGCTTCCTTTCACGCTTCGGGCCCTCGACCGACTGGGAGTCTCGCGACAGGCCTCGGCCCTGGGGGCCTGCATCGGAACGAACCTGAACAACGATGGCATCATTCTCTACGAGGGAATGGCGTTTCTTTTTGTGGCCCAGGCCATGGGCATTGACCTGAGCCTCGGGCAGCAGCTCGTGGGAGCCGGGCTCTGTCTGGTGACGGCCGTGGGAATCGCCGGTGTGCCCGAAGCTGGATTCATTTCTCTGGCCTTGGTGCTGGGGATGCTCGGTGTTCCAACCGAAAATCTGGCGCTGCTGCTTTCAGTCGACTGGATTCTCGGGCGCGCGCGTTCGGTGACGAATGTGCTGAGCGACATGGTGGTCTCGATTGGAGTGGATGACCGCAGTTCGCGATCTTCAGGGGCCACTTTCCAGTCCTGAGTCCCTGTCCTTCGAAGGGGGCGGGCCGGTCCTTGCACTGCAAATCTTTCCCGTTCAGTGGCGACGGTGGCACTCCGAAGAAAGGGGTGTGGGCGATGCAATCGCCAAAGGAGCAGAGCATGGCGGATCCGAAGACTGACGACAAGGTGCAGATGCAGGCGGTGGGCGCAGGAGAGAGTCGGAATTCGGACTCTGGTGCGACTTCCGGAGCCAGATGTCCGTCGTCGCTTCTTCAGGGATCCAGTCGTGATGTTTTACTCAAGTACACGCACTGCGCGCAGTGTCAGTCCCGGCTTCATTTCAGTTATCTGACGGATTTTAGTCGAAATCTGACACAGGAAACGGCCCGCTGCCCCGAGTGCCAGAACCAGGCTCATCGCGTCATGCATCGTCTTCAGTAAAGTTGCACGATTGCCGGAACCTGTGCCAGAACCGGGGCCATGTCGCTTCGGGCGTGGGCGGGGTTTCTTCCCTCGAGAACAGTCGTGATGGTTCGTCGTGCGGCGAAGGTTTCCGCTTCGTCTGCGGTCGAGGCTCCGCCGCGTTCTTGGCGTCCGGCAGAATCTGCAGCGCCGGTACCTCATCTCAAGCCGTCATCTTCTCCGTCCGTGAGTCCTCAATCATCGGGCGTCAGGCGTGTGCTGCTTTATCTCGAGTCGGAACCCCACGCCGTGGATCGTCAGTTTCTTCTCAAAATGATGGCGGCCATCGACCTTTCCGAACGGGATGTCACGATGGAGTGGGGAGAGTTTCCGGAGGCAAAAACGCCCATCGTACTGGGTGTCGGACTGGAGGGACGCAAGTCCTCGCGCCTCGCTGCCCTGCGCCCGGACCGGTTTGAGCTTCCGGCACTCGCTCGAATCCAGTCCGAACCCTCGGTAAAGCGAGAAGCCTGGGAAACCTTGAAGCGACTTGCACGCGCGCTTCGAGAACGGTCCGGGGGGCAGACATGATCGGTCTGCGGAGGTTCGAGAACGCCGAGAGCAGACCATCCCGCCGAGTCCGTCGAAGAGGCGTTCTGTTTGCGGCCGCACTTCTGATGGTTTCGGGGGCCGTCTCGTTGGCTGAAACTGTACGCGAGCGACGGGTCTACGTGGCAGAGCTCAAGGGGGCGGTGAATCCCGGTGTGGCAGCCCATCTTCGGCAGGCCATCGACCAGGCGTCGAGGGACGAGCAGGCTGAAGCGGTACTCATCCGTATGGATACGCCGGGAGGTCTTCTGACCAGCACGCGTGACATCATTCAGGCGATGTCGGGCTCTCGTGTTCCGGTGTTGATATTCGTTGGTCCTTCGGGTGCTTCTGCGACTTCGGCTGGCGCCATACTGCTTGTGGCGGCGCACGGGGCAGGGATGGCACCGGGGACCAATGTGGGTGCCGCGCATCCGGTCGGCCCGCAGGGAGAGAATGTCCCCGGGGACATGCGCGAAAAGGCCGTCAACGACACGGTCGCCATGGTCAAGAGCATGGCCGAGCAACGGCACAGGCCGGTGGACGTCGCCGAAAAGATGGTGCGGTCCAGCGCCAGCTTCACCTCTCGTGAAGCGCTCGAAAAAAATCTGATCGATGTCGTGGCGAATGATGAGGCTGACTTTCTCAAGGCGCTCGACGGGAAAAAGATCCCTGTCGAGGGAGCGGGTCGTGAGATCACGTTACGGCTTTCGGCACCGGTGCTTCTGGCGGTGAAAATGACCTGGGGACAGCGGTTGCTGCATTTTCTGGCAGATCCGAACGTGGCCACGCTGCTGCTCTCGCTGGGCTCGCTGTTGATCTACGTCGAGATCACCAATCCCGGAATTACGATCGCCGGAGTTCTGGGAGGAATCTGCCTCATTGCCGGTCTGATGTCGTTTCAGCTTCTGCCCATTCGCACGGGAGGGTTGCTGCTTCTGGTGCTGGGCCTGGTGATGATGATCGTTGAAGCGTTCACTCCCACCTTCGGAGCCCTGGCCATTGGCGGGCTGATTTCGGTCGTGCTCGGATTTCTCTGGGTGATGGACCCTTCGGGCGGGGCGCTGCAGATCAGTCCGGCTGTCTGGGTGCCGGTGCTTGTGGTCTTTGCGGCAACCGGACTGCTGATCGGCTTGGCAGCAAGACGGTCGAAGCGCCTGGTGGAGCAGGCCTTGAGGCAGATGAAGGGCGTCGGAGTAGGTGGACTTGCGGGCTATTCCGGAGTGGTTGATTTTGTCGATGCTACCGACCCGACGCGGGGAACCGCCGTTTTTCGAGGAGAGATTTGGAAGGTGCAGTCCTCGTCGTCGACTCTGGTCGTCGGTGGACGGGTGCGGGTGGAGAAGGTGGAAGGCCTGACGGCCCGGGTGGCCCCCGAAGAGGTCATGGAAGCGGAGTCGAGCAACGACTCTCAGAAAGGAAACTCATGATGGAGCTCTTGTCCGGTAGTTTCTTGTTCGTGGTGATCGTCGCGGGGACGATCCTCTCGATGAGCGTGAAGATCTTGAACGAATACGAGCGGGGAGTGGTTTTTCGGCTCGGACGAATTATTGGAGCGAAGGGTCCGGGCCTGATTCTTCTGATTCCGTTCATCGACAAGATGTCGCGCGTCGACACCCGAGTGGTCACGCTGGATGTCCCTCCTCAGGATGCAATCAGCCGCGACAACGTGACGATCAAGGTCAATGCGGTGGTTTATTTTCGCGTGGTCGATCCGAACCGTGCCGTGGTCGAAGTCGAGAATTACCTGCTCGCGACTTCGAAGCTGGCCCAGACGACGCTGCGGTCCGTGCTGGGACAGGTCGAGCTGGACGAGCTTTTGGCTTCGCGGGAGGCGATCAACCACCGCCTTCAGAGCATCCTCGACACCCAGACCGAGCCCTGGGGCGTGAAGGTCTCGAACGTCGAAGTGAAGCAGATCGACCTTCCGGTCGAGATGCAGCGGGCGATGGCCCGACAGGCCGAGGCTGAGCGCGAGCGGCGCGCCAAGATCATTGCGGCAGAAGGCGAGCTTCAGGCGTCCCAGAAGTTGTCTGAGGCTGCAAATGTCATGGCACAGAGTCCGACGACGCTTCAGTTGCGTTACCTTCAGACGCTCGTTGAGATCTCGAACAATGGAAAAGCGACGGTGATCCCGCTTCCGATCGAAGTACTTCGTCAGTTTACTGGCGGTTCACAGCCGAGGTCCTGACTTCAGTGGGGTGAGGGCTAGAGGGCCGGCAGAAATTGCTGGAATTGACCTGCCCCCACCCTCACACTGAACTCAGGCATGACGCCGCTTTTGCAGGGGAGAAGGAGTCTCCCCATTTTCATTTCAGGGGCCTGGGGATTGCTGCTGACAGGATCGGCGGTCGCATCCATTGCCCCTCCTTCATCCTCTGCCCCTCCCAAGGTTCGTGTGCTTCTGGAGCGAAGTTTGGCTTCATTGCAGGTATCCGGCTGGGACCTTCAACTTCGCGAGGAAGGACAAGGGTGGCGTGCGTCCTCGACCGACCGAGTTCGTGCAGGGCGGCAGAGCTTGAAGATTCGTTGCGAAAGAGGATCGCTTCGCGTGACAGGTCCGACGATCCGGGAGCGTCGTTATCGACGGCCCCTGCGATTGGAGAGTCCTTCGGGTACGCTGACATGGTCTTCGAGGCTGGTTCGCGAGGGGCTGGTGCTGAAGCCCGGGCGAGGAGGCTGCCTCGTGATCAATGAGCTCGATATTGAAAAGTATCTCGATGGAGTCGTGAATGGTGAATTCTCGGCACGCTGGAATGCCGAGGCCGTCGCTGCTCAGGTGATCGCTGCACGATCGTATGCGTGGCATCAGATGCAGGAGGCTCGAAGAAAGGGCGTGTCCTACGACGTTGAGTCGACCACGCGCGACCAGGTTTATCTGGGTACGGCGGGCGAAGAGCCGAGAGCCAGTCGGCTGGTCGCAGCGACTCGCGGGCTGGTACTCGTGGCGGGAGGTTCCATCGGGGCACCGCGCCCCATCAAGGCGTTTTATCACTCGACGTGTGGTGGATCGACCGACGACCCTCAGACCGTGTGGGGGCGGGCCGAGCCAGGGGTTCGTGGGGGCGTTCGCTGCCAGCATTGCGGATCTTCTCCCAGATACCGCTGGAGCCATCGGGTCTCTGAATCCGAAATGAATCAGGCGTTGAAGTCGTTGGGGCCAGAAAAGGTGCTGGCCGTCGAGGTGCTTTCGAGGTTTCCGTCGGGACGCGTGCGACGTCTGAAGGTGGCGTTCTCGGATGCCTCGGGCAAGATGGTGACGCAGGATATTCCCGGAGCAAAGTTTCGAAGCCTCATCGGTTCCGAGCACCTTCGCAGTACGGCGTTTGAAGTGACCCGCGGACCGGGAACCGACTGGCTCTTTGAAGGACGTGGCTTTGGACATGGCGTAGGAATGTGCCAGTGGGGCGCCAAGGAAATGGGAGCAGCCGGCTACAAGTCGACCCAGATTCTGTCGACGTACTATCCGGAAGCGACCATTCGCCGGGCCTGGCGGTGACCGAGGGGTAATCGGCTTGCCTGAGTGGCCCGGCGGTGAGAGACCGGTGGGTATTCATGCCGTCAACGATTATCGAGAGAAACTGGGTGGTGGGTCCCTTTCAGTGCAATTGTCGCCTGATCGCCTGCGAGCGAACGGGGGAGGCCGCCCTGGTGGATCCGGGCGATGAGCCGGAGAAGATTCTCTCCCGGCTGGAAGGCCTCAAGACCTCCTCTGGAGTTCCGCTCAGGGTCAGGTACCTGCTGCACACGCATGGGCATCTCGATCATGTGGGCGCGACCCGGCGAGTTCGAGAAGCACGAGAGGAGCAGCCGTCGATTCTGATGCATCGAGGGGACGAGCCCCTCTACCTGAACCTGATCGAGCAGGGGCGTCTGTTTGGGATTCATTACGACGAGCCCCTTCCGGTTGACGCCTATCTTGATGATGAAAAGGAGCTTCGGATTGGAGACATTCGAATCAGCGTTTTGCACACTCCGGGGCATAGCCCCGGCAGCGTCTGCCTGCGAATGCACGAGGACTCGGAGGTGGGCACCCGCGAAACCCTCTTCTCCGGGGATACGCTCTTTCAGGGGAGCGTCGGGCGAACGGATCTCTGGGGTGGAGATCAGGATCAAATGTTTCGCAGCATTAAAAACCGTATCCTGACCCTGGATGGTGATACGCGACTTTGCCCGGGGCACGGCCCCGAAAGTACCGTCGGGGTGGAAAAGCGCCAGAATCCCTTTCTGGTTTGACGAGCGGTTCGGAGGATTTCATGGCATCGCGGCTTCGGTTTGAATTGGAAAAGCAGACGGTGGATTCAGCGGGCGTGCCGAGGGCGCGAGTCGGACGGATCACGCTTCCGGGATCTATGGGAAGCGAACACGTGATCGAGACGCCGATCTTCATGCCCGTGGGAACGCAGGGAACTGTGAAGGCCATGAGCCCCGAGGATCTTCAGCGCATGCGGGCGCAGATCATTCTGGGCAATACGTATCATCTTTACCTCAGGCCGGGACATCAGCGGGTCGAGCGGCTCGGTGAGCTGCATCGTTTCATGAACTGGAAGGGACCGATCCTGACGGACAGTGGCGGGTTTCAGGTCTTTTCGCTCGCAGACTTGAACAAGATCGATGACGAGGGTGTGACCTTTCAGTCCCATATCGATGGCAGCTCGCATCGTTTTACTCCCGAGCTCTCAATGGAGATTCAGCGTGC
>CAYSOA010000003.1:6845-38867 GCA_964432565.1 uncultured Bacteriovorax sp. | reverse complement strand
ACCAGAAACGCTCGAAACGGCACGCTCTTCACGAGTCTCGGCAAGGTCAACATCAAGAATGCCCGGTATGCCGAGGATGCTGGTCCTCTCGATCCAAACTGCCCCTGTGAGACCTGCACCCAGTACTCTCGTGCCTACCTGCGTCACCTCTTTATCGCCGGCGAGGCGCTCTCGGCACGCCTCAATACCGTTCACAATCTGACCTATTACCTGCGATTGATGGAGCAGATGAGAAGCGCCATTCGGGAGAATCGGTTTGACGATTGGGTCGAATCTTTTTATACCGAGTCAAATGCACAACGGTATCAATAAGTTGTCCGGAATGGTTTCTCTCCTCACTGCGCAGGCACTGCTTGCCGTATCGGCGCTGGCCGATGGTTCTGCGCCGGCAGTTCCGGCTGGGGGGGCCGTTGCCGAGGCTGTTTCACCCGCACGACCCGGGATGCTTGAGACGCTGATGCCGTTTCTGCTGATGTTTGGCGTGATGTATCTGCTGATTCTTCGTCCTCAGCAAAAGAAGATGAAGCAGCAGCAGGAGATGCTCTCCAAGCTCGTTGCCGGGGATGATGTCGTCACCACTTCGGGCATTTTGGGGCGAGTGCACTCGGTTGAGGACAAGGTCATCACCCTTGAAGTCGCCGATAATGTTCGCATGAAATTCGTGCGAAGCCAGGTGGCGCAAAAGCTGTCTTCTGATTTGCAGTCCTGATTTCCTCTTTCCAAGGAGAGTCCGATGAGTCGCAGTTGGTGGGGTAAGCTGTGGATTCTGGTGTTCCTGACGGGTTTGGCTGCGGCCTATGTCGTCCCGACGGCAACCCAGATGGATCTCGAGAAGTCGAAGTTTCCGGTGAAGCTGAAGATGAACCTGGGGCTCGACCTCCAGGGGGGGCTTTACATGGTACTCGGAGTGGACTTCGACAAGGTCTACCGGGATGTGATCGATCGGCAGATGAGTTCGCTTCGCGACCGCGTCCGCGAAAAGTCGGTGGCGATCTCCTCCATTCAGGCCCTGCGCGAAGGGCTGCCCGCCGATGATCCGCACATCGTAGTCGTGCCTGCCGCGGGCCAGAAGGATGCGCTCGTGGGCCTCGTCAAGCAGGAGTTCTGGACGCTTCGTTTGGCCTCCGAGTCCGGAGACAAGCTCGAGTTTGGTCTCTCTCGTGATTATCGGCAGGAGGTTCGTGAAAAGACCCTCGGACAGAGTATCGAGGTGATCCGAAACCGAATCGATGAGTTTGGCGTGGCAGAGCCTTCGATCACCAGTCAGGGAACCGATCGCATCGTGGTCGAGCTTCCGGGGGTGAAGGAAGTGGAGCGGGCCAAGGAGCTGATTGGGCGCACGGCGAAGCTCGAGTTCAGAATTGTGAACGACAAGGCGCTTTCGCCGGCCCAGGTGGCGTCGCTGGTCTCGGAAGTGGAGACTCAAAAGGGCATCGCCTTCAAGGGCGGCGCCGACCAGAAGTTCTCTGAGTATGTTCGCGCCATCAACGAGGCCCTGAAAGGAAAACTTCCGGAGGGCTCGGAGATTGCATTCGAGCGGGCACGTTCACTCTCGGGTGACTACCTTGCAGACGGCAACGTTCCCTACCTGCTCTTTTCGAAGGTCGAAGTTACCGGTGATGATCTGCAGGACGCGCAGGTGCAGATCAATCCCGAGGATCAGCGTCCGAACGTCGGGTTCTCATTGAATCCGCGCGGGGCGGCTACTTTTGAGAAGCTCACCGGGGAGCATGTCGGCGAACGTCTGGCGATCGTGCTCGACAATATCGTGCACTCTGCCCCCGTGATTCAGACCAAGATCGGTGGAGGACGCGGACAGATCACGCTCGGTGCCGGCGGAGGAGATGAGGTTCTGAAGGAAGCCAAGGACCTGGCGATCGTGCTGCGGGCAGGCGCATTGCCGGCGCAGCTCAATTTTCTGGAGCAGCGGGTGATCGGTCCATCTCTCGGGCAGGACTCGGTGCGCTCCGGGGCTTTGGCGGCCATTCTGGGTTCAGTGGCCGTTTTTCTCTTCATCCTCGTCTACTACCGATTTAGCGGCATGATTGCGGTGGTCTCGTTGATTTTGAATGTTCTTTTTGTTCTCGCCATACTGGTTGGCCTTGAGGCGACCCTGACACTGCCGGGCATTGCAGGGATTGCTCTGACTGTCGGGATCGCTGTGGATTCGAATGTGGTGATCTTCGAGCGAATCCGCGAGGAGTTACGAGCCGGAAAGAACTTGTTCGGAGCCATCGAGCATGGGTTTGCAAAAGCCTTTCGGACCATTCTGGATGCCAACATTACCAACGCCGTGGCGGCTACCGTGCTGTTGATGTACGGCACGGGGCCCATCAAGGGGTTTGCCGTCACTCTCCTGATCGGAATCGTCACAACCCTATTCACTGCAGTCTTTGTCTGCCGCCTGTTCTTTGATGCCTATCTGAGGCGACTGGAAGGCACGCAGCAAAAAACCATCAGCATCTGAGGAAGAAGCCATGTTCGAAATCATTCGTCCGGGAACCCAGATCGACTTTGCCGGCAGACGGCACCTGTTCATCGGTCTTTCGATCGCGATGGTGCTGGTTTCGTCGGTCCTGTTTCTAACCAAGGGTTTGCACTACGGCATCGATTTCACCGGTGGTGCTGAAGTTCAGATTCGAGCTCCGAAGGGCTGGGACATCGGCCGGGTCCGCAAGGAAATGGCAGGGGGCCAACTGCAGGGAGTCAAAGTCGTGCAGCTGGGTGACCCTGGCTCCTCTGAGTTTCTGATCAAGGCCCAAGGGAACGAGAGCGAGCTGAATCAGATTTCCGAGCGCGTGCAGCAGGTACTGTCGAAGAGCGCTTCAGCGGAAGAGTATGAAGTGCAGCGCGTCGATGTGGTGGGTCCGGCGGCGGGAAGTACGCTTCGAAAGAGTGGCTTTCTGTCGATGTTCTACGCCCTGCTGGGAATTCTCATCTATGTCGCCTTCCGTTTTGATGTCCGCTACGCGCCCGGCGCGGTTTTGGCGCTCTTTCACGATACGGCGATCACCATCGGGATCTTTGTTCTGCTGCAGAAGCAGTTCGACCTCCTGACTCTTGCCGCCCTGCTGGCGTTGATCGGATACTCCAATAACGACACGATCATCATTTTTGATCGCGTGCGTGAGACGCTGGCTTCGAACCCGAAGTTGACGATTGAGCAGGCCGTCAACAAGGCAACGAACGAGACCCTGGGACGAACGATCCTGACCTCGCTGACCACGTTCTTCTCAGCAGGGGCACTGTGGTTTTTTGGCGGGCCGGTGATCCATGATTTTGCCTTCACGTTCATGGTGGGCATCATTGTCGGTTCCTATAGTTCAGTCTTCGTGGCGGGTTCGCTGTTGATCTACATGACTCACTATCGTGCGAAGCATGCAGGGAAGTCCCCGAGCAGTCGCAAGCGGCGTGAGATCAAGATTCGTCCTGAGCCCAAGTTCACGGCGTGAGCGAGAGGCCTTTGGATTCGGCGGCGCCGACGGAATACGTTTCACGGGAGTGGCTTTTTCGACCTGCGAGCGATGCCAGTGTCGATGAGCTGGCAGTCAAGACGGGGTTGTCCAGGCTGACCGTACAGCTCTGCCTGGGGCGGGGGCTTGCAACGTCTCAAGAGATTGCCGATTACCTGTCTCCCCGGTTGGATCGACTGACTTCTCCGTGGAAGCTTGCGGACATGCGAGTGGCGGTGGAGCGAGTCTCCCGGGCGAGGCTTTCGGGCGAGACGATCTGGGTCTTTGGCGATTACGACGTCGACGGAACCAGTGGCACGGCGCTGCTTGCCTGGTTCTTTCGAGAGCTTCAGATTCCCGTACAGTGCCGGCAACCTGATCGCTTCAGGGACGGGTACGGATTGAACGTCGGCGCGGTGGAAGAGGCTCATGCCTCGGGCGCCCGGCTGATGGTCACCGTCGATTGCGGGATTTCGTCGTTTGCTGCGGCTGAGCGAGCTCGGGAGCTGGGTTTGGATCTGATTGTTCTGGACCACCATCAGCTCGATCCCGTGCGGGGAATTCCCACGGCACTTGCCGTCATCAATCCGCAGCGCTCCGATTGCGAAAGTGGATTGAAGCAGGTCTGCGGCTGTGGTGTGGCGTTTTATTTTTGCATGGCCCTGCGGTCGCATGGTCGCGAGCAGGGCTGGTGGGCGCCGGGAGCCGAGCCCAATCTCAAGCAGCATCTCGATTTGGTCGTCATGGCCACCGCGGCAGACATCGTGCCGTTGACAGGAGATAATCATATTCTGGTTCGACATGGCATGGAGGTGCTTCGCCACTCTCGAAAGCCGGGGGTGCGAGCCCTGCTGGCAGTGGCAGGTGTGGGCGATCGCGAGCTCAGCCCTGGACATTTGGGGTTCGTGCTCGGACCCCGAATCAATGCGTCCGGGCGGATGGGGTCGGCGAGCCTGGCCTTGGAACTGCTGACCACCGAGGACTCCGCGCGTGCGCTCGAACTGGCGCAGCAGTTGGAGAAGGTGAACCGAGAGCGTGCCGAGATTCAGGATCAGATCTGGGACGAGGTGCGCGGCCAGGTCGACCGCGGAGTAGCGGAAGGACGCTTTGAGCATGGGATCGTCGTGGCGGACCCGGGCTGGCATGAGGGTGTCGTGGGGATCGTGGCTTCCCGGGTGGTCGAGACCTATCGTCGTCCTGCCATCGTGATGGCCGTTCGTGAGGCGGATGTCAAAGGAAGTGCCAGGACTTTTGCGGGCCGGGATGTGCTGCAGGCGCTTCGGGAATGCTCACAGTTTCTGTCAGGCTTCGGCGGGCATCGTCATGCGGCAGGTGTGACGCTTCAGCACGGTCAGCTCGAGAAATTTCAGCGGGCGTTCGACGAGGCCGTCAAGAAGTTGCCGGAAGACGCCGATCAGCGCCCCTTGCACGTGGAGCGGCAGATCGCCTTTGAAGAGCTCAGCGTGAAAACGCTTCAGGAGATGGAGCGGCTCGGCCCCTTCGGTCCGGGCAATCCGGAGCCGGTTTTTGCTCTCGAGGCTTCGCTCTCGCGTCGGAATGTGTTGAAAGGCAGGCATTTGAAGATGACTCTTCGAGGCGATGCCTCCTCTGGCTCCGGACTTGTATCGGAGGTGGAGGCAATCTGGTTTCACGCTGCGGAGCATCTGAATTGGCTGGAGCGTCACGACGGTCTGCTTTGGGCTGGGGTGCCTGAGCTGAATCGCTTTCGCGGAAAAATCACTCCCACTTTTCGAATTCGGGATGTCCGTCGGTTGACGTCGGTGGCGGGCAGCCATTAAGCTGGCGGGCACGGCAGACTGAATCACCTTTCGCAGTGGGGCGAGAGCAGAATTGCAGGAGCTGCATTCATAAGCGCCAATGGAGGGTGCTCGGAATGATTCATCAAGTACGTAGCAGGACTTCCCGGGGGGGAAGTGGTCGGATTAATTGGTGGGGGTTTCTGGCGGTACTGGCCGTTGTTTCGATGGTGGGGGCTTCCATTCAGGCTTCGGCGCGTTCGTCGCGCCCAGCCCGAAGTGCTCAACCGGAAGTGGTGGCGGGAGAAGTCATCGTCAAGATGCGTCGCCCGGGGGTTTCGTCAAAGGGATTCCGGCAGGGACTCTCGTCTGTTCTTTCCAGTCGTATTGAGTCGGTCGAGTCGTTTTCGACGGACTCTCAGATGATCAAGATCCGCCTGAAAGCGGGAACGCCGGTCGAACAGGCCATCGAGCAGCTTCGACAGTCGGATCAGGTCGAGTACGCCGAGCCTAATTATATCTATCGTGCGCTCGAGTCGGGCGTTCCCAATGATGCGAAGTTCGGAGAGCTTTGGGGCATTCTGAATGTCGGTCAGCCAGACGCTCGCGGAAGCGTGGGGCGCCCCGGTGTTGACGTCAATGTCGTTCCTGTGTGGGCGAGCGGCATCACCGGAAGCAAGCGCGTCGTGGTTGCGGTGATCGATACCGGGATCGAGTGGAATCACCCAGACCTGAAGGACAATCTTTATGTGAATCCCGGTGAAGCGGGAGCGAAGGCCAACAACGGAATCGACGATGATGGCAACGGATTTATCGATGACGTTCATGGCTGGAACTTTGCTGCGAAGACGCGTGATTCTTCGGACGACCAGGGCCACGGCACCCACTGTGCCGGGACGATCGGCGGATCGGGGAATAACGGAATTGGTGTCGCCGGCGTGAACTGGGATGTCACCCTGATGCCCGTGAAGTTTCTCGACGCCCAGGGCGGAGGGACGACCCAGGGAGCGATTGAGTCGGTCAACTATGCTCGGATGATGGGTGTGAATGTCATGAGCAATAGCTGGGGTGGTGGGGGTGCTTCGCAGGCACTGCGTGAAGCCATCGAGCGTGCCCGAGATGCCGGCATTCTATTCGTGGCCGCAGCAGGAAACGACGGCTCCGACAACGATGCTCGGCCGACTTATCCGGCTTCCTACGATGTCGATAACGTTCTGGCCGTAGCTGCCATTGACAACCAGGGGGGGATTGCCGGGTTTTCGAACTACGGTCGTCGCTCGGTGCACGTGGCTGCTCCTGGGGTCAACGTCATGAGCTCGTACATCGGTCAGAACTACCGTGCTGCGAGCGGCACTTCGATGGCCTGCCCGCATGTTTCGGGTGTCGCCGCCCTCGTGCTCGCCGCACATCCCGATATGCCGTTCAGCGAACTGAAGGATCGCCTGATCACGACGAGCCAGCCGCTTCCGTCGGTGAAGCGGAAGGTAGTCTCGCGCGGTATGGTCAGCGCCTTTAATGCGGTGAATAATATTGTTCCGCCGACCAATGAGCCGGATCCCACGAAGTGGGAGGACGTCGCTGTGGACGCGGAGACGATGCACCCCTACGACAACAACATGAACGTGGTGCTGACCCTCGAGGAGCCGGGTGCGAAGTTCATTCGGGTCTTCTTTGATCGAATCGACACCGAGGCGGGGTACGACGTCGTCTCGATCGAGAGTTCGACGGGCGAAGTTGTCGATAGCTACTCGGGCAAGCACGCGAGCGTCATGACTGAAGCAGTGGCGGGCGACCGCGTGAATATCCGGCTCAAGTCGGATGACAGCGTCACCAGCTGGGGTTTCAGGATTTCGCGCATTCAGGTGATTCGCTAAACGCCTGAATTGTGACAGAATTGGGGCCCGGGAGGAATGAATCCCTCTCGGGCCTTTGTTTTTTGAAGAACTCTGTCTTCGGAGGGATGATGATGCGAGTCGATCAACGGGTTATCGCGTGCCGAACGGAGAGTGGCTGTCAAAGGCGAGGCAGCGGGAGTCTGCAGACGGCCCTTACCTTCCTTTTTGGGTCAGTGTTGCTGTTATCTTCCGTTGTCGCCGTTCAGCAGGCTCTCGGTGATGAGTCTTCCCCAATGCCATCCCAGAGGGAGTCCTCGGTACCCGCCGCTGTCGATCACCGAAAGCTGGCGAGCTCACTGCGCTCCGAGCTTCGTGCCCTCGATCGAAGGCACAAAAATGAAATCGCGGATCTCAGGGCCTCGCACCAGGTTCGAAGAAGGCAGTTCGAGATCGATGGTCGTCAGCGACGTCGGGAGTGTTTTAAAGTGGCCACGAGGGGGAGTGAGAAGCGCGACTGTGTTCAGGAGTTTCTGGCCGGAAGAAAAGCATTGCTTCAGACTCTCAAGGACGAGCTGGCTCGTCGTCGCGAAGAGCAGGCCATTCGTCGAAAGTCCTTGCAGGAGGAGCACGCCCTGCGGATGAGGGCGGTCAGGAGCGAACTCGCTCCACCGAGATGACGCCTTTCTTCGCCTCGAGGGCACCCATCACTTTTTGCAGCTGGCCGGTGTCTCCCACCTGGAGTTCGAACAGTGCAATGGCCTTCTGGTCCTTGGTGGTTCGGATGTTCGCTGAGACGATATTGACCCCACAGGATGAAATGGTCTGAGACATCAGGGCCAGTAGCCCGGGTTCATCGAGCGATAGGACGCGCACGCGAACCATCCGGACGATGTTTCCCTTTTCCTGGATATTCCAGCGCACCTCCACGCGCCTGTCCGCATCAGAGTCGAGGCTCTTGGCACAGGTGGCGGTGTGCACGGTCACTCCTCGTCCCCGGGTGATGAAGCCGGCGATACTGTCACCCGGCAGGGGGTTGCAGCATCGGGCAAAGCGGATCAGGACGTCATCGAGATTCGAGACAATGATGGCGTTCTTCGAGATGCTTCGCTTTCGCGCAGACGCAAAAACTCGTTTGAGGAAGGTTTGTTCCTCCGGCTTGTCCTTCTGGATCGAAACCGCATCGCGTTCCTCTTTCGAAACCAGTAGTTCAAGGACGTGCTCAGGAAGGCTGCGGCCATAACCGAGTGCGATATAAAGCTCTTCGGGAGTGCGGTAGTGGAGGTGCTGCGATGCCTTCTGCAACTCTCCCGAGCGATCGAGCTTGCTGATCGTGCGTGAGAAGGGGCGCAGGGATTTTTCGAGCAGGTCCCTGCCGAGGTCCCTCGCGCGTTCTCGTTCCTGCGACTTGATGAAGGCGCGGATTTTCGCCTTGGCACGCGAGCTCTTGACGATCTTCAGCCAGTCCTTCGAGGGGGCCTGGGTGGGTGAAGTGAGGACTTCGACGGTATCCCCCGATTTCAGGCGATGCTTCAGGGGGACGATCTTGCCGTTGACCTTGGCGCCGATGCAGTGATTACCCACGTCCGTATGAACCGCATAGGCGAAGTCCAGCGGTGTGGCACCATAGGTCAGCTCCTTGACCTCGCCATTGGGAGTGAACACGAAGACATCCTCGGCAAACAGGTCAATCTTGACCGTTTCGAGAAATTCGTTCGGATCCGCGAGATCCTTGTTCCATTCGAGGAGGCGCTGCACCCACTCGATATTCTCGCGCGAACGCAGGTCGAATCGGCCTTCCTTGTATTTCCAGTGGGCGGCGATTCCGGTCTCCGCAACGTCGTGCATTTCCTGCGTTCGGATCTGGATCTCAACGCGTTCCCCGTGGGGCCCGATCACCGTCGTGTGCAGCGACTGGTATCCGTTGGCCTTTGGCATGGCGATGTAGTCCTTGAACCGCCCCGGAACCGGTTTGTAGCCGGCATGGATGACGCCAAGGGCCTTGTAGCATTCGGTGATGTTGTCCACCACGATGCGAAAGGCAATCATGTCATGGATCTGGTCGAAGTCGATGTTCTGCCTCTCCATCTTCTTGTAGATGGAGTAGAAGTGCTTCGCACGTCCGCTGACCGAAGCGTGGATGTCATACTCCTTGAGCTTCTCTTCGAGGATTTCGGCCACCTCCTCGGTATAGCTGTCGCGTTCGCGTTTCTTCTTCGAAACACGCTGCGCCAGCTTGTAGTACGAGTCGGGGTGCAGGTACCGCAGGCAGAGGTCCTCGAACTCGATCTTCATCCAGCCGATTCCAAGGCGATTGGCGATCGGGGCGTAGATGTCGAGGGTTTCCTGGGAGATATTCTTCTGCTTGTGCGGAGCCAGGTGCTCGAGCGTCCGCATGTTGTTGAGTCGATCCGCGAGCTTGACCAGGATGACCCGGATGTCCTTCGACATCGCCAGGATCATCTTGCGAAAGTTCTCGGCCTGCTTTTCTTCGCTCGTCTTGAAGGTGATCTTCGAGAGTTTCGTCACGCCATCCACAAGATCAGCGACGTCCTTGCCGAACTCCTTCTCGATCTGTTCGATCGTGGCGTGCGTGTCCTCAACCGTGTCATGCAGCAGGCCGGTGATGATGCTGGGAATGTCCAGTCTCAGGTCGGCAAGCGTCTGGGCGACCTCGGTGGGGTGGATGATGTAGGGATCGCCGCTCGAGCGCATCTGTCCGCGATGGGCGTCATCGGCGAATGCGTAGGCCTTCTCGACGAGGTCCAGTTTCGCATCGGGATAGTAGGTGAGGATCGAGTTGCTGATCGTCTCTAGCGAGGCGGTAGGATGCTTGGCCATCAGCGGGCTCCTCGAAGGGCCCTTGAGACCACGTCCTGGAGCTGCAGGTAGGTCGCATCGAGGTCATCATTGACGAGACGGACATCGAATTTTTCGGCCTGCTGCATTTCGGTCCTTGCATTCTGAAGACGGCGCTGGATGCTCTCTTCCGAGTCCGTATTTCGTCCTCGAAGGCGCTGTTCCAGTGCCTCCATGCTCGGAGGGGCCACGAACACGGTCAGACAGCGATCTCCGAACAGGTTTTTCAGGCTCTCGGAGCCCTGCACGTCGATGTCCAGGAGGACTGAATCTCCACTTTCGAGTGTGGATCGAATGAACGACTTCGAGGTCCCGTAGTAGTTTCCGTGAACCCGAGCCCATTCTGCGAAATCACCCGAGGCAATCCTGGCTTCGAAATCCTGCTGGGTCGTGAAAAGGTAATCGACGCCGTGCCGTTCCTGCCCACGTGGAGGGCGAGTCGTGGTCGAGATCGACAGCTTGAGCTCTGAAAAATCCTCCAGCAGCCGGCGACACAGAGTCGTCTTTCCGGCGCCTGACGGGGCGGAGACGACGATCAGGAGGGACTGGGATGGGGCGTTGCCGGAATCACTTGAACTCATCATGCTCCTCATCTGTCCCATCGCCCCATTACTCCAGATTCAGCACCTGTTCGCGAAGCTGTTCGAGCCGAACCTTGATGTTCACCACTCGCTCGCTGACTTCGAGGTCCTGAGCCTTGTTGCCCAGAGTGTTGATTTCACGGCCCAGCTCCTGAAGGATGAATTCGAGCTTGCGGCCGACGGCGCCTCCTTCCGAGAGGGTCTTCTCGAAATGGGCAAGGTGACCCCGAAATCGGTCCATCTCCTCTTGGATGTCCGTTCGGTCGATCATCATCGCCAGTTCCTGAGAAATTCGGGAATCGAGCAGTGTGCGTGCCAGGCCCGAAGGCTCGTCAACGATCATCTGAGGGAGGGGGTAGCTCTCAAAAATAGCGGCCACTCGTTCGGTGGTTCGGCGCCGCATCTCCGCAGTTGATGCCGTTCGCCGCTCGTCAATGTGGCCGGCGGCTTCGCGCAGCTCCCGAACAGCTGCCAGTAAAATGCGCGAGAGATTCGCTCCCTCGGTCTGCCTCATCTCCGACAGACGATTCAGTGCCGACTCGAGCGCGACCTGAAGGTGCCCTGTCCAGAGCTGCTGAAGATCGGGTTCGTCGGTGGATCGCACCATCAGGACATCAGGGAATCCTGCGAGGTCCTTGAGCGTGGGTGTTTCTTTCAGGCCCAGGGTCCGGGCCAGTTCCTGGTAGGCATTGAAGATGCTGCGAGCCCGTGCGGTGTTCACTTCGAAAGCCGGCTCGTTCCGTCCGGATGTCTCGTCCATCGTCGTCCGTTCCACCTTCAGTTCGAGGGCGCCCCGGTTGAAGCGGGATTGCACGAAGGAGCGGATCTGGGATTCGAGTGGTTGAAGGTCGCGGGGAAGGCGAATCTTCAGGTCGAGAAAACGGTGATTGACCGAGCGAACCTCAATTCGCAGGCGACTGGCTCCGGAGTCGGCCTCGGCAGTACCGAAGCCGGTCATGCTTCGAATCGATGCGATCATGTCGAGCCCTTCTGGGGCTGTAGGGCGCTTTCGAGTCCCACATCTCCCATGCGGCGGAACTTGGCGACTCTCTCTGCAGCCAGCTCGTGGGGAGCCGACCGCATGAGCTCCAGCAGCGACGAGAGATGCTCGTCCAGTGCCCGCCCGGTTTCCTCAAAGGTGATCTTCCAGTCCCGGTGGGCTCCGCCCTTGGGTTCCGGTAGGACACCATCGATCACCTTCAGACGAAGCAAGTCACTCGGAGTCATTTTGAGTCGATCGGCGGCGCGTTCAGCCAGACCCGAGTCACTCCAGAGAATCGAAGCACAGCTCTCAG
The DNA here is from genome assembly GCA_964432565.1 of uncultured Bacteriovorax sp. Classification (GTDB taxonomy): domain Bacteria; phylum Bdellovibrionota; class UBA1018; order UBA1018; family UBA1018; genus CAIOHW01. The sequence goes on along the minus strand of CAYSOA010000003.1, from coordinate 27,091 downwards.
GCGAAATGACCGAATAAACACTGTATTCCTGCATCAGGACCCGGTTGGCCACACCTATGGCCAGCGCCCCTCCAGAGCCGCCCTCTCCGATCACGATGGCGATCACTGGAACGGTCAGGCCGAACATCATGCGGATGCTCTCGGCGATCGCCTGCGACTGTCCGCGCTCTTCTGCATCCAGTCCGGGGTAGGCACCGGGAGTGTCGATGAACGTGACGATCGGCATTCGTGCCCGATCGGCCAGCTCCATCAAGCGCATGGCCTTGCGGTAGCCCTCGGGGCGCGCCATGCCGAAATTGCGCTCCATCTTCTGTTTGGTCGAACGCCCCTTCTGGTGCCCCAGAATCATCACGGGTTGCCCCTGACGGCTACCTACGCCTCCCAGAATGGCCTGGTCGTCTCCAAAGGCGCGATCCCCGCGCATTTCCATGAAATCGGGAAAAAGGGCGTCCACGTAATCGCGGGTGTAGGGGCGATTGGGGTGCCGTGAGAGTTGCACCTTTTGCCACGGAGTGAGCCTGGCATAGGTCTGGTCGATGAGCTGGGTGACCTTTTTTTCGAGGATGGCGATCTCTGCGCTGAAGTCGACCCCCTCCTGTTGCGAGAGTTCGCGAAGGTCGACCAGTTTTTTTTCCAGCGTGACGATGGGCTTTTCAAAGTCGAAAAAGGCTTCCATGGGGTCCCCACGCTAGCACGCCGCCCCTTTGAGTGAAAGTCGCGAGACATTTCGGGCGGCCCTGATAAACTGAAGACAGCATGTCGAAATCCGAGAATTCGACCGGGGGGGGCGCGAGTCCACTCCAACTCTTTCGAGAGCGCCTGAAGGAGGCCGCAACCCGCTTCTGGGGGGCCTTGCGCTCGCCCGGACTGGGGCGCTGGCTGGCCCTGGGATCGATGATCTTTCTTGCCGCTGCGGCGGGGCTGACCGCCTGGGCGTTCAAGCGTCTGGCCGACCAGGGAAGACTGTTCAGCAAGGGCGCGAGTTCGGGAGAGTGCCGCGAACTCAAGTGCTCATTGAATGCACTCGAAGCTCATATCCAGAAGCAGCAGGCCCTTGCCGAGGTTCGAGACGCCACCGTCAGCCTCGGGGATTTGCAGGTGGCTCTGGTCGGAACCGGGTCGGGCAGGAAGGGCGAAAGTGGTGTGGTGCTGGAGCTCGAGATTGCAGTCCAGTTCGACTCGGCCGAGACGGGGCGCTGGGTTGCCGCCAACCTTGCGCCGGTTCGCAGTGAAGTCTTCAATTCCATCGCGATGCTGACCCATTTGACCCGGGCTGACGTGCTTGAGCCGGAAGGAAAGCTGCTGATTCGGGATCGAGTGAGGGATCGCATGAACTCGCTGCTTCCTTCCGGCACGGTCAAACAGGTTTACTTCAACAAGTTTGTCGTCAAATAACGGCATCACCCGGCACGAGTCACCACGGAGCACCCCCGAGCTGTCTCGATCCGATGGCGCTTGAGCATCTCGAAGAGCGTGCTTCTTGCCACTCCGAGGACACGCGCCGCCTCGGTGCGATTTCCGTCAGTCAGGCGAAGGGCCTTGATCAGCATGTGTTTTTCCATCTCGTCGAGCTTCAGGATGGGGACGCCCCACTCCTGGGCGGGTTCGCTGGCGAGGGCTTCTGGGGTGAGCAGAAAGTCGAACGCCGATCCGGGCAGGATGCCGCTACGGGGGTCTGAGAGAGCAGAGGCCCGCTCGACGGCATGCCTCAGTTCGCGCACATTTCCCGGCCAGGCATAGGACTGCAGTCGGTGCAGGGCCGGCCTCGACAGGGTTTTTCCTAGATCGGTCGCGAAGACCCGCGCCAGATGACCGATGTCCTCGGGGCGGTGGCGCAAGGCCGGGATCTCGAGAGTGACGGAGGCGAGACGGTAATAAAGGTCTCTTCGGAACTGCCCTTGTTCGACCAGCTTCTTCAGGGGCTTGTGCGTGGCACAGAGCACTCGCACCTGGGCGTGGGCGACATAATCGGAACCCACGGCTCGAATCTCCCCATTCTCCAGAAACCGCAGAAGCTTGACCTGAATGTCCGATGGAAGGTCTCCCACTTCATCCAGAAACAGGGTGCCGTTGTGCGCCTGAAGCAGGGCCCCCGGACGGGGAGCGTGGGCCCCCGTGAATGCGCCCCGCACGTGCCCGAAAAGTTCGCTCTCGACAAGGGAGAGAGATAGGGCGGCACAATTGATCGCCACGAAGTTTCCGGCGGCGCGATCGCTCCAAGCATGAATCAGGTGGGCCAGCACGTCCTTGCCGGTTCCGGTTTCACCTTCCAGATAAACCGAGAGGGGACTTCGGGCCGCCCGGTGGACCATCCAGAGCAGCTCTCGTCCCGCGTTTCCAACCGTACTCCATGGACGAAGTCCTGATGGCCAGGGGGGCAGCACAGGCGAGGCCGACCCGGCCTCGCTGAATCGGAGCTCGCTGTCGCCCAGTTTAAGAGACACTCCGACGGGAAGGCAGGCTTCTCGAACCTTCAGGTCTCCCAGTTCGAGATCCGGCGCTCCCGATTCGATTCGAACCCAGACCTCGTTCTCGGATGCGCGCAGAAGGGATAGAGCTCGCTCCGGCATCAACGGATCTCGAAGCCGAATCGGAGCGTGGGCGGATCGTCCGACCCAAGTCTGGCCTTCGACCGGGTAGGTTCGAATGTCTCCCGAGGGATCGTGGATCGACAGGGCGAGCGGGCGCTGAAAGGCTGTGGGCATGGGGCGTCTCCTTATTGAGCCGGGCATTGGCAATTGGCGTGCCGAATGGATAAGCTAGCAACCATGTCCGGAGAATGGCTTGCCACGGTTGGAAATTCAGAGCAGCTCAGACCTCTATTGAAGGGGATTTTTCTGCGAGGACGGCGCGAACCTCGTGTCGCAATGGTCGGACGTTCGAATGTTGGCAAGAGTTCACTGATCAATTCTCTGCTGGGACTGCGACTGGCCCAGGTCAGTGCTGAACCAGGCAAGACTCGTTTGATCCACTTTTACGACTGGAAGGGGTCGGGAAAGATCATCGTCGACCTTCCGGGCTATGGGTTTGCTCGGGCCTCACAGGCCGAGCGTAACAAGTGGGCGGAGCTGATTCAGGCCTATCTCGAGGCCGATCAGAATCTGCAGGCCGCTCTGCTTCTGGTCGATTCGCGCAACGGTCCGACGGCACTCGATCGCGAGGCCTATGATTTTCTGAAGTCGTCGGGAGTGCATGTTCAGGTGGTTTTTACCAAGACTGACGGATTGAAAACCCAAAAGGAGCGGGCTGAGCGTCGCCGCGATGCCGAGGGCATTCTCGAAGAGATGGGAATTGATCCGACAACGGCCGTCTGGGTGTCGTCGCGTACGGGTGATCGCATGAATGAGCTAGTTCGAGTGATTCGATCGTTGGGAGGAGACTCGGCATGACCCAGAACCTGCGGGTGGCCATCGTGGCCACGTCCTCGGTGGTGTCCGAGGCGGAGCTCGCCATGGGCGCTGAAGCGCTTCGCGCCGAAGGATTTGACGTTTGGGTGGATCCCGGATGTCGCCGTCGCAGGCTCTTCTTTGCAGGATCGCACGAAAGTCGGGCATCGAGCCTGCTGGAGGCCGTCTATTCATCCGAGGTGGATGTGGTCTGGTGTGCTCGTGGAGGCTACGGCAGCAATCATTTGCTGCGGATGCTGGATCAAGAAACCGAGCGCCGCGGCCCGCCCCGAGGTCGAAAACTGCTGATTGGATCTTCGGACGCGACTTCCCTTCTGGAGTTCGCCAGAACCCGCTGGCGACTGGCGACTCTGCACGCTCCAATGCCCGGACTTCGCAATTTTCTGATGTTGACCGAAGAGGAGCGCGGGGCACTCTTGTGCTGGGTTCGAGGGGGCTTCGCTGACAAGCCGTGGGGTCGACCGACTCGTCTGAAGTGGCTGGGTGCTCGACCGGAGCAGGAGATTCGGGGGACGTTGGTGGGAGGAAATCTCACGGTTTGGAATACCCTGCTGGGAACTCCATGGCAGCCTCGTTTGAAGCGCGGCCAGCCGAAAATTCTTTTTCTGGAAGATGTCACCGAGTTTTTGCCAAGACTCGATCGCTCGGTTCGACATCTGGTCGATGCCGGCGGGCTCGAGGGAGTCGCTGCCGTCGTGCTGGGAAACTTTCTTCACTGCGAAGATGCCGTGCCCCAGGCGCTGGCGAAAGTGCCGTCTCGCTGGAGTCTGGAGCAGCTCAGGCAGCCACCGAGTCGCTGGCTGGCCCCACTGCGTCGTCGCTTTTCTCAGGCGGAGGGCTTGCGCGAGATTTTTGGGGCGATCTCCCGCGAAACCGGCGTTCCGGTTGCCCAAGGACTTCCCGTGGGACACGGGCCCGATCATTTCTCGCTTCCCCTGGGTGCACGGGCGCGTGTCGACATGAAGGGTGAGCTGGCAATCGAGCGCTGGAGTTGGATTCAAATTTGAAGTGGTGCCTCGGGAGAGACTCGAACTCTCACACCCTTGCGGATACCGGATTTTGAGTCCGGCGCGTCTACCATTCCACCACCGAGGCACGGTCGTCGGAAAGAGCTCCCAGAGTTAAACCAAGGGGGTGCGATTGTCCAGTGGGGGAGGTGGATCCCCAGTTGTTCCTCTTCGTTAAACGCGCCATTCTTGAGGTCATGCCGATTCAGGTATTTTGGGTGGGGATCTTTGGTCTAGTCGGAGTTTTCCTGCGCTGGGGAGCTCAGTGGACGCTTCTTCGGGTCTGGGAGGCTCCGGTGATGTGGACCACGATGGGAATCAACGCTCTCGGATCTTTTCTGATCGGCCTGGTGGCAGGGGCTGCCCTTCAGGAGCATGCGCTCTGGCCCGAGGCGATCAGGACGGGACTGATGGTTGGGCTCCTGGGCGGCTTCACGACTTTTTCAAGCTATAGTCTCGATACGCTGGTGTTGCTGCAGCAGGGGGCGTGGGGAAGGGGAGTGCTGCTCTTTGTCGGCAGTCCCCTGCTGGGACTCGCGTTTGCCTTCGTGGGAAGCAGTTTGGGACGGAGCCTCTTCTCTTCCTGAGTGCTCGGTGCGGTGGGCTGTGGTGGGGGATTTGCACTCGCTCTCCACAATGCTCTACCGATCTTCGATTGATTCGTTCATTCACCGAAAAGTGACTGTTTTGCACCAGGATGCTCCCCTCTTCGAGGCGGCACGCGCCATGCGAGAAAAGGCGCAGGGATGCGTTTTTGTCGCCGATCATGACGGTTATCTGGTCGGTGTGCTCACCGATCGCGACATCGCCTGTCGCGGGGCTGCCGAGCAGCTTTCGAGTGATTCGCCGGTGTCGCAGGTCATGACTCCGGCCCCGGTCTTTGTGACTCCGAATGCCACGGTAGACGAGGTGATTCGTCTGATGGAGGAAAACGGCATTCGTCGAGTACCGGTATTGGAGATCGACCCCCACGGCAGAAGCCTCGCGGTCGGTCTGGTGACCCTCGACGATCTCGTCTCTGCAGAGGTGATCGATACGTTTCGTCTCGCTCGCGTTGTGCGCGCCCAGGTTCGCAGGCGCGTGGGGGAGTTCGTCCACCAGCGTGGGCAGGTCACTCCGATGGTCGATGGACACGGTCGAGTGGTGACGGATGACGAGGTTCTGAGTCGATTCTTTTTTGAGATCCACCTGCGCTCGGAGGCGGAAAAACTGGGCCTGTCGCCTTCTCAGAGTGAAGGGATCGCTCGTGAAATGCTTCGTACTCTGGTGGCCCGACTTCATCACACGGCCGCACGCCATGTTTTGGCTTATCTGCCTCCCCGTTTGCAGGAGGAATACGAAGAGGAGTCAACCGGACCGGATCGGAGGGCATCGCTGGATCGCCTGCTGGCGAGAGTTCGTGATGAGGGATGGTGCCAGCTGGAAAACTGCCGAGAGGTCGTGATGGCCGTGGGCCGCGCCTGGGCCAGCCTCGTCCCCGCGGAAGAACTGACGGCTCTTCGGGGACAGCTTCCCCCCGACCTGGCGGCAATGCTGTTGCCGGCGGAGGATTTTGAGAGACGGAAGTGGGCGCGGGCCGCCTGAAGGCCTTGTGTTTCGAGCGATCGGGCGCGAGTCTGAAGGCATGAAGAATGCCGCTCGCTATCGCTGTTTCAGGGAGTTCTATCCGTTCTACCTTTCGCAGCACGAGAATACGACGTGTCGCAGGCTGCACTTCATGGGTACGACGCTCGTGATCCTGACGGCTTGGCACGCCGTGGCGACGACCCAATGGTCGTTGCTGTTGGGTCTGCCGCTTTGGGGTTACGGGTTTGCCTGGGCGGGGCACTTTTTCTTTGAGAAGAACCGGCCGGCCACTTTCACGTATCCGTTCTACAGTCTGCTGGGAGACTTCGTGATGTACGGGCAGATTCTTACGGGATCGCTCGGGCTGACCGAAAAATCTGGAACCGTTCCTACTTCGACAGAAGTCGGTTCTGCTCCGTCGAGTAGTCTCGCTGCGAAAGATCCTGAAAGCTCTGACGGTACCTGAGGCTGATGCGCTGAAAGAGACTGAACTCGCGATCTTCTTCGAGACCGGTCGTCTCTTCGTTCGAAAAGGCGACTGAACGGTCAGAGTGCTCTGCCGGCACCAGCACAGGACTCAGGCTGCCGCGGGACTCCGGCAAAAAAGTGGGCCGCCGCTGGTCGTTGGCGAGAACAGGGGCTTCCGGAGTTCGGGGGTGTTCTTTCTGGCGTCGGCTGAGTCCATTCTCGAGCGCGGCCAGAGCGTCATCGAGTTTGCGGCGGTCTCGTGGCGAGAGGCCGTCCTGGCGAAAAGCCAGGCGAATCAGCTCGGAAGGACTCTCCATCTGCAGAACGGCATCGGCCCGTTTTCCCGTCAGCTTCTCGAGCGCCTTGCGAAAGCTCGGCGATTCGACTTCGCGACCCAGACCGCCTCCCGAGACCGCGATCGCGCACGAGATCTGGGCGTCATAGCCGCTCTTCGAACAGCTGGAGGGAAGGCGGCCCAGGGTTACTGACCCTTTCAGCGAGAGATCCGACGTCGGAGGTGCCAAGGGGTCGGACGGGACGTCGTCCAAAGAAGGTCCTCCAGTCACGACGTCGGGTTCGGGTGCAGTTGAAAATTCGGGAGAGGGAGTCGGGTCGAGGTTCACTGGTGGAGGTGGCAGCCTCCGTGTCTGTACGATCGGGGGGTGGGGGGGGTGCTCTGCCGAATGTTCGCTGCCGCGCTCGGTGACGGCTTCGGCCAGCTCATCGTTCAGTTCTTCTGCCTTCTTGCGATTCTCTTCCGCCGTCTTCTTGCTGTCCTTTGATCCCTTGCTGCTCATGAACGCATTTGCCGCCTCGATCGCCGCCGTCGCACAAGCTGCCTTGCTCTTGCCCTTTCCTACTGTCTTCGTTTTCGCATTCGCATTCGCAATATGGTTTCCAATCGGAACGGCGGCCGCTCCGGCAACCGAGATCAAAGCTCCTTGAAACTCGCGGGTGAGGGCGTAGTCGGCCACTCCACCGGCAACAGCGGCGCCGGCGCAAACCATTCCACTTCCGGGCATCCACTCGGTAGCGCAGTTGGCCGCACAGACCGCTGCGACACCCGCATGCACCATGCTCGATGTTTTCTGCGCTTTTGCCGCTTTTTCGGCTGCCTTCGAAGCGGCACAATAGAACCGAATCTGGCCCAGGGGATCATTGCCCGAGGGGGGCTTTTCCTTCTTTTCTTCGGTCGCCTCGACATCCTTGCAGGGGTCTCCTGAAATGGCGGTCGGTCCAGGCGACGGCTCGGGAGGCATCGGCTCTTCCATCGGGGCTTCTGGAATGGGCTCTTCGGCCGGAGCCGTAGCTGTCGGAGAGGGGGGCGTCGTCGGAAGGGGGGTCAGCTCCGGGAGGGGCGAGACCTCATCCGAAGGGGGATCCTCCGACGGAGGTGGGGTAGGTTCGGTGGGGACCACTGGAGGCGTGAGGTTTTCCGGGTCGCCCCCCGAGGTGGGAGCTCCAGACGAACCCCAGGCGGGACCGTTGAGGAGAAGGATTGCGACTGTCCACAGGCTGAAGCGATTGGAATGCTTCTTCATGAGTTCTGGCTAGCCCCCGATTATTGACCAGTTTAGTATGATTTTTTTGGAGGCGATAAAAAAAGATCACAGGTTTGAAAAGCCCAAGGAATCAGGCTAGTTACTGAATCATGGGAGCACAGTGGAAACACGCCGGCAGGATCCAGAACTCGTCCAAGCGCAGTGCGCTGACCGGGAAGCTGGTCAAGGAAATCATCGTCGCAGCCAAGCTGGGTGATCCGAATCCAGACAATAATGCCCGCCTGCGCGCCGGGGTTGAAGCCGCCAAGAAGCAGAGCGTGCCGCGGGATACGATTGACCGCGCAATCAAGAAAGGCGCCGGGCTTCTGGATGAGGCCGTTCAGTTCGAAACGATTTCTTACGAGGGCTTTGCTCCCCACCGCGTTCCCGTCATCGTCGAATGCCTGACCGACAACAAGAACCGCACGGCCGCGGATGTACGCGTGCTTTTTCGCAAAGGCCAGCTCGGAGCGCAGGGCGCGGTGGCCTGGATGTTTGACCGGCTGGGAGTGGTGGAAGCGACGACTGGTCAAGCCGGACTCGACATCGAAGGTGCGGCCATTGAAGCGGGCGCGCAGAACGTGGAGCCGCTCGAAGCCGAGGAAGTCGCCGAAGGCCAAACCGGAGCACGGTTTTTTGCCGAGCCAACCGATCTCGATGCCGTCACCAAGGCGCTCAGCCAGATGGGCTGGACGGTGACTCTCTCGGAGCTAAGCTATATTCCCAAGTCGATCGTCGAGCTGGATGATGAGCAGAAGAAGGAAACGATTGAGTTTCTGCAGGCCATCGATGACCACGATGATGTGCATCGGGTCTATACGGCATTAAAGTAGGTCAGTTTCCGCAGTCCCCATAGCCGAAGCCGGGCTCGTGGTTTTGCACGCCCACGTCCCGTCGGCAGGTGCCCATCAGGCGCCACCGAGAACCGGTGCTTCCTCCCTGCTGAAGCAGCGAGACGCCCGGTCGGCGGAAGTCTCGAAGCGGAGCCTCCAGCAGCGGATTGACCGAAGCCGGGGCTCGGTGAAGCGCCAGCGGCTTATTCAGATCGGGGGCGGGATTTTTCGATGACGGAGGTCGGGCCTCCGCGAATCCGACGAACGCGAGCACGATCGTGCTCGTAATCCATGTCGATCGACGTGCAGACTGAGACATCTGGCTTCCTCCTGGCCGCCGGCAATGGCGGCACCAACACTTTCCAGTCTAGGGGCGGGGAGGATGTTGCGTAATGCGTCCGGGCGGACACATGGACTACTGTAGAACGGCCTTCTGAAGCTCCGCCAGGAAGTTCAGTGCCTGAAGGGGGGTCATCTCGTTGATGGCGGCCGATTTCAGAGTTTCGATCGAGGGATGCGGCACGAACTCCCTGCGGATCTCCGTGCGTATTTCCACTCGTGGCGCAGATGGAGGAGCAAAAAATGAAAGCTGCCCTTCGGGCGGGCTGCCGGCAATCGATGGCGGAACCGGCTGCGGACCGCGTGATTCGCGTTCGAGGGTTTCAAGAACCTGCCAGGCGCGATCGACTACGGATTGGGGAAGTCCCGCCAGTTTGGCAACGTGAATGCCGAAACTCTCATTGGTTGGACCCTCACGAAGGAGGTACAGAAAGCGCAGTCCCGAATGGTCCTTGAGGTCTCGTGACGAATCGACCGCCATGTGGGCGTTTTTTAGGGCCGGTAGCCGCTCACTTAAGCGCGTCAGCTCGTGATAGTGGGTGGCAAACAGCGTGCGTGCCTGAATTCTCGTGCTGATCCACTCGAGTGTCGCCCAGGCCACGCTCATTCCATCATAGGTGCTGGTTCCCCGGCCGATCTCATCGAGAACGACGAGCGATCGCTGGCCGGCATGGTGCAGCAGGTGCGCGAGCTCCGTCATCTCCACCATGAAGGTACTCTGGCCCCTCGCGATGGCGTCGTGGGCGCCGATTCGAGTGTAGATCGAGTCGACGACTCCCCAGCGTGCCGACGAAGCCGGAACAGGAGCGCCGATCTGTCCGAGTAGGATGATCAGGGCGACCTGTCGCATCAGCGTCGATTTTCCGCCCATGTTCGGTCCTGTGATCAAGAGCGCCCGGCAATGCTCCGGATCGAGCTGCAGGTCGTTGGGTACGAACTCTCCGCGATCCACCAGGGGATGGCGTCCCTGGCGGATGTCCAGATCGAGCGATTGGTCGATCTGGGGAAAACTCCACCCGGGACGTTCGCAGAGCGTAGCCAGTGACACGAGTGCGTCGATCTCGGCAAGGGCCTGGGCCGCCGCCGTGATCGCCCGGGTCTGGGCTCGAATTTTTTCGAGCAGTTCATTGAAGAGCTGCTGCTCGAGAGCCTTCTGGCGTGTGCCTGCGCTCACGACTTCCTCTTCGAACTTCTTGAGCTCGTCCGTAAAGAACCGTTCGGCTCCGACGGTCGTCTGCTTGCGCTGGTAGTGGGCGGGAACACTCTTGAGATGGGCCTGCGTGATCTCGATGAAATACCCGAAGACTCGGTTGTACTTGACCTTGAGCGAGGAAATGCCCGTAGCTTCCCGCTCTCGTGCTTCGAGATCGACCAGAAAGCGCGCGCCGTTTTCAGAGAGCTCGATCAGGCGATCGAGTTCGGCATGGGTGCCGGTCTTGAAGATACTGCCGTCGCGAGCCACCAAAGGGGCTTCTTCGCGCTGGGTCTGCAAAATCTGGTGGGCAAGGGAATCGACTTCAGCGGCTGTATTTCGCAGAAGCTGGCGAAGCTCGATTAGCCCCGGAGCAAGCGGTTGGCGCGGTGGGACGGATGCGAGGTGATTTTCAAGAAGCTGCAGGTTTTCGAGAATAGTTTTGAGGCGCGACAGGGATACTCCCAGTGCACGTGTGTCCCGGGGGTTGGCCAGTCCAGTGTGGGCTCGCCCCAGGATGCGCTCGAGGTCGTAGACATCTGAGAGCGCTGCCCGCAACTTTTCTCGGGCGGCAGGAGAGTCTGCAAGCTGGGTTACCGAGGCCTGGCGCTTTGAGATGGCATCGATCGAAGCGAGGGGCTCTGCAATCCATCTTTTGAGGAGGCGCGCACCTGAAGCCGTTTTTGTGGACTGAATTTCGGAAAAGAGATTCGGGCGGGCGTCAGGTGCCGGAAAAAGATCGAGGTGATCGGCCGTCTGGGGGCCCAGCGCCATGGAAGTCTGGTGGTGCAGGGGGACCGGGGGCTGCAGATGCGCCAGTCGATCGACTCGCTGCGAGCGGGCCGCATAGTGCGCCAGAATCCCCAGCGCATGAACGGCAGTCCCGGAGGGTAGGAAGGCATCGAGCGATCCCACGCCGAACTGTCGGCAAAGAAAGGAGTGGGCGGCTGCCTGTGCGAGATGATTGGCCGAGAGCTCTTCAAGCAGGGTGTCCGGACGAAGTGCCGCACGAACACCTTCGGGCAGGTCTCCATCAAGCCGCAGCAACTGTCGAATCGGATGGCGCGAGAGTTCTCCGAGGAGCTCCGCCTCGGAGAGGCCCGTGGCATAAGCCGTGTGCCCGGTCGAGGCGTCGAGGCAGCCCAGCGTCCAGCAAGCGGCTGAATCCTCTCGCAGGGCGATGGCGAGCCAGGCCGAGTCATTTGCGTCCAGGTCGAACTGAACTCCAGGAGAGAGCACTCGGACGATGTCCCGGCGAACCAGTCCCTTGGTCGAGGCGGGGTCTTCCATTTGTTCGCCGATGGCCACTTTTCTTCCAGCACGGAGCAGTCTTTGAATGTAACCGTGGGCGGAATGGTGGGGGACGCCGGCCATGGGCATCGGATTCGCCTTGGTCCGGTCACGTGTCGTGAGGGTGATCTCGAGCAGCCGCGAGGCTTCTACGGCGTCGTCGCCGAAGAGCTCGTAAAAATCCCCCATGCGAAAAAACAGGAGTGCATCGGGAACCGTCGCTTTCAGTTCCCAGTATTGCCGCATGAGCGGCGTGGCGTCGGCGAGCACTGCGGATTCCATGAAAACTACAGCTTTCTGGGGGCGCGCTCCGCCTGGGCCCCGATCCGGTGCACCTTGATCATGTTGGTGGTTCCGCGCCGCAGGGTGGGAACTCCAGCCGTCACAACGACGTAGTCCTGGTTCTCCGCCAGGCCATGCTGCAGCAGGGTGTTCTCGACCATGGCAAACAGGTCGTCCGTGGCCACGATCTTGGGGATGATCACTCCGCGAACCCCCCAGACGAAGGCAAGACGGCGAAGCTGGCGCTCGTGGTCCATGATGGCCAAGATGGGGCGGTAGGGGCGATACTTGGCCAGCACCCGGGCAGCCATTCCGGAATGGGTGATGCAGGCGATGAGGGTTGCGCCCACGTGGTTGGCAATTCGCGAGGCGCTGAATTCGATCGATTCGACGATCGAGCCGGGCAGGGGCAATATCTCCCTCGAGGAATAGAACCCGGGGCTCGTTTCCGCTTCTTCGATGATTCGAGCCATCATGCTCACGGCTTCGACCGGGTATTCGCCCGAGGCTGTTTCACCCGAGAGCATGACGCAGTCGGTACCGTCGAATACGGCGTTGGCCACGTCGCTCGCTTCTGCGCGAGTTGGCGTCGGAGACTGGATCATCGATTCGAGCATCTGAGTGGCAGTGATGATCGGAACTCCCAGCTCGTTGCAGTTCTTGATGAGCTGTTTCTGGATTCCCGGAACCCGCCACGCACCGACCTCGACGGCCATATCCCCACGGGCGACCAGCAGGGCGTCCGAGACTTCGATGATCGAGTCCATCTGTTCGACGGCCTCTTCTCGCTCGATCTTCGCGACGACCATCGGTACATCTGAGGTCAAAGCGCGAATTTCATCCTTGAGGTTGAGGATGTCTTCCGCCGACCGAACAAATGAAAGCGCGATCGCATCCACTTCCTGGGATACGCCAAACTTCATGTCCTCGCGGTCTTTCTCGGTCAGGCACGGAATCGAGAGAGGTGTGCCGGGAAGGTTCATTCCCTTGTGGCTGGTGAGTCGCCCGCCCACTTCCACCACCACATGAATCTCCGCCCCGGTGATCGAAGTGGTTCGAGTCGCGACCTTGCCGTCGTCGAACAGGATGCGCGCATTGGGGCGAACGTCTGCGGCAACTGCAGCAGCGATTTCAGCCATGATCGGCAGCGCCAGTTCGTCGACCTGCACGGAGGAGGGAGGGGTGCCCTCGGGATGAAGGCACACCTTCTGTCCGGTCGAAAGCAGGACTCCTTCGGCGGGAAGTTTCCCGAGTCGAATCTTGGGACCCTGAAGGTCCTGCATGATGGCTACGGTTCGACCGGTTGCCGCCGCACAGGTCCGGATCGTTGAAATCAGGCCAGCATGAAACGCGTGGGTTCCGTGGCTGAAGTTCAGCCGGGCGATGTCCATGCCGGCTTCAATCAGTGCGGTGATTTTCTCGGGGCTTGAGGAGGAAGGCCCCAGAGTGCAGACGATCTTAACTTTTCTTGGCGAGGAGGTGGGCATTGGCACGTTTGAGTTTCTCGATTTCGTCCTGATAGTTTCGGGCCATCATGCGTTCTCGATTCTCAAACTGCTGCTCCAGCTGGGCCACGCGACGATCGTGAATGGCCGTCATCCGGTTCAGCTCGTCCCTCTGTCGCTCCTCCAGCTCTTGAACTCGGTTTTCGGTGTCCGCTTGGGCCCGTTTCAACTGTTCGGAGGAGTCGGCTTTGGCTTCGTCGAGGCGCTTTTCGTACTCTCGGGTTAACTCATTTTCCCGGTTGGCGGAAGCCCTGCGAAGCATCCGGTTTTCGAATTCCATCTGGTCCCGAATCAGAAGCAGCTTGTCCTCGTGTTCGTTTCTGAGGTTTTCGACGATTTCCTCATAGTTGCGCCGCGTCATTTCCATTTCTCGGGAGTGAATGCGGTTGTTCGAGCCCAGAGTACGGGTCATTTCACGCTCTTTGTCGACGCGAATGCTCTGAACTCGTTCTTCGGCTTCGGAGGCGACCCGATTGACCCGAGTTTGCGCCAGCAGCTCGTTTCGCGTCTTTTCGCGGTTGAGCTTGGTAATCTGGTGGGCATGTTCCTGGCTCTGATCCTCGTACGTGTGGCGGGCCCGCTCCTTGGCCGCCCTCAGTGTGTCGGCGTGCTGAGCCTCGCGAGTTTTGATGATCTCATCCGCCTGCGTTCGGGCAGCGTCCTGAATCTTCTGGTAAGCGACGGGGGCGATACGGCGCGGGTCCGGCATGGTGCGCGCCTCGAGTAGCTCGGCCTCGAGCTGCTGAGTCGATTCGAAGTTTGCGGTACGACTTCGGGCCAACTGCTCTTCGTAGTTTTGGGCCTGGCTTCTGATCGTACGGTCATAGTCCCGTGCCTGGCTTTCGCGCTGGTAGGCTAGCTTGTCATGAAAGCGAGCCTCGGTTCCTTCCGTCTTTTTGGTGATCTGGTCGATGTTCTCATCATAGGCGTCTCCCAGCTCCCTGCGGTTGAGCATGTGCTCCGCCTCCTGGCGTCGGATGCGATCCGTGTGGGTCTGCTCGTGCTCCCGCATGACTTCGGCATGTTTTGCTCGAAGCTCGTCTTCACGGCCGGAGGACTTGTGCTTCAGCGAGTTGATTTCGGACTGAAACTGCTCTTCAAGGATGCGGCGCTGATCCAGAAATTCGTCTTCTACTTCTCGATAGCCCTCCTGGCGCCCGTCAGCGCGTTCAGCCGAGTGGCGACGCTCGAACTCGAGCGCGGTATTCACCTGATCTCGAAGTTCCCCGGTCTCTCGTGCATGCGCATCCCGCAGTGACTGTGCGTCCTTCTGTTCGCGTTGCTGTGAGGAGAGCAGGGCGCGATGGACACGTTCATCGTTGAATTTCTCCGACTTTTCGGCGCGGGCATCCGCCATCGCTTCGGCGCTTTCGAGCTGCTCTGAGAGCAGGGCACGCTGTCGTGTTTCATCGGCGTACCGACGACCCGTTCGGTCGTAGTTCTCGCGCTGGAGTCGGCTGAGCTCGCTGCGATGATTCTCTCTCTCGCGAATGACGCTTTCTTCGTGGTTCTCCCGAAGGTCCTTGACCGTGTCTGCGAGGCTTCGTTCGAATCGCTGCTTCTGCCGGGACAATTTTTTGTCGCTGGCCTCCTGCTCCTCGTCGACACTTTTGCGTGCACGCTGGATTTCTTCTTCGAGATCCTGTTGCAGGTCCCGAAGGTAGGAGTGCGAGCTGGAGGTGGTGCCATAGATTCCGGACATGATCTTCCCAGACTCGAAGCAGCAAGGTCCGTACCAGTATGGCTCAACTTCACGGAAGCCGAGGGAGTTCGATGGGATGGCATCACTTTGCTGGAATTGCTCAAGTTTTTTCAGATGGCGTCCGACAAGGACTTGAGCAGTGAAATCGCCGAACCCGGCAAGCTCAGGCTTCCGGGCAAGGTTTGCCGCGTGGAGCGGAAGGATTTTCCCCATTTTGAGAGGATAGGGCGACCATGATCGATTCAACTCACGGAAAACGAACGGTCGGACTGATGGCCGTGGTGCTTCTCACCGCAGGCAGTGTTCTCGGTACCGGCTGTTCGACACTCAGAAGCGCCGGCGATGATTATGCCTCGAAGGACTCCTTTAAAGGTGGTCGCTCTCCAGCCAGTACGACAACGGTTCTAAGGAAACTGATGGTCGAGGCCACCGAGGATGGTTCCGAATGGCTGGTTCGGCTGCTCGGCAAGGGGCCCGAGGCCGAGGCCCTGGCGGGCCGGGTTCGAAATGGTCTTTCGACCCTGAAGCCTTCCGAAATTCGTGATGACGAGCGTTTGATTCGAGTTCTCTCGAAGGATGTCGCCGAGGTGACCGAGGACGATGCCCGGTACCTCCTCGATATCGCCAGTAACCGAGCCGTGTCGCTGGCAAACTGCGCTGAGTGCGTGATTCGGCGCAAGCAGTTTCTGGGATACCGGAAAATCATTCGGGAACGCATGATGAAGGTTTCGGGTAGTGACGCCGAGGCGAAAAGACACGTGATCGGCTTTTTGAAGCGTGCCGAGGTTTTGCTGGATAAGGGCGTAGTCGAGCCCAAAAAACTGAGTGAGTTCATCGGGGCGATCAATGTGGAGCGCTTCAAGGGCGGCGAGGTTGCCCCCCTGCTGGATACGGTTCAGGCAATGGTGCTTGCCGTTGGCAAGGACCTCGATCCCAAGGCTGCCGCAGAGATCGTCAACAACTGGCCGGATTCCAGTCTTCGCGGCCTGAGGAAGTTCTACAGCGAAGTGGTTCTCGCCCAGGCGTCCGAAGGTCTTGACGTCGACGCTGCCGCCGAGACGGTGCTGAAGCGCCTGAACGTCGTGGATGCCGAAGAAATCAAGGTCATGAAAGTCTGTTCCTTGATCCGTCGCTGACGGCGTGGACCCCTGAAGAAAGGAAAAGAGGCCTCCGGTATGACCGGAGGCCTCTTTTTTTCATCTAAACGAAATTGGAGAGGGAAGTCTCTCTCAGTTGGCGAGTTCCTCGTCGATCATCTCGGAAAACTGTTCGAGCGGAACGGCGCCATTCACGATCTGGCCATTGACGAAAAAGGTGGGCGTTGAACGCACACCGATCTTCTCGCCATACTCCATGTCGTCCTGAACGGCCTTGGCGTACTTCTTTGACGAGTAGCACTCCTTGAACTTCTCCATGTTCGCTCCGGATTCCTTCGCGAACTTTTCCAGGCTGGCGTCATCCAGGCTCTGCTGGTTCTTGAAAATCTTGTCGTGGAACTTCCAGAACTTGTCGGTGCCCTGCTCGTTCAGGCACATCGAGGCTTCAGATGCAGGACGCGCCTCCTTGTGCATCGGGAGTGGGAAGTGACGGAAGCCGATCACAACCTTGTTTCCGTACTTCTTGGCGATCTCATGAACCGTTTCGGCTCCCCGTGCACAGAAGGGGCACTGGAAGTCGGAGAATTCCACGATGGTCACCTTTGCACCCTTCTTGCCGAGGGTGGGGGTATTTTCGCCAAGCTCCACCTGGACGTCCATCTTCGGACGCTCAAAGTAGACCTCGACCGGCGAGCTCTTGGTCAGCTTGGCGATATGAGCCTGCACCAGGTTCTGGCGCTTCTCATTGGTCATGTAGTCCTTGATGCGTTCGCGAAGCTGGTCGTTGAGCTGCGATTCCGGAATACGCTTGTCGGCGATGAACTTCTTCATCTCCGAATCCGTGATCTTGATGTCTCCCTTGATGACTTTCTTCGAAATGTAGTCTTCCAGCGAGAGGTTTGCTTTCTTCGCCTCGGAGCCGATGAGCTTTTCCGTCATCAGGCGATTGAGTCGATCCATCTTGAGGTCGTATTCGCGCTTCTTCAGTTCGAAGAAGTCCATCTTGTCGTCGCCGATCAGCTCTTCCTCAGTGATCAGCTCTTCGCCAATCTTGGCGACCACTCCAGCCTTCGGAGCCTGCTTGGTCACGATATTCGGCTTGGCCGTTGCCTGACGGTCCGTGCAGGCGGTCACGACGGCGAAAATCATGAGGGTCATTGCCGAAGTGGCCAGGGTGTAGGACAGATATTTCTTTCCGGGATTGCTCATTTCCGTCAGGCCTCCATTGCCCAAGGGCTCGATGATGAATGTCAGGGCCCTATGCTAGGGCAGGCCGGCCGCCGAAACAACTTAGAAAATCCGAATCAGATCGTGCAGACGTACGAGTCCCCGCACCTGCTGTTCGTCATCAACGACGGGGAGTTCCTTGATCTGGCTGGGCCGGTTTTCCATTTTCTCGAGTGCGTCGAAAGCCATCATGTCTTCCGTTGCAGTCACGGGGGAGCGAGTCATGAGATCGCGGGCCAGAAGATCGAAGAAGCTCTCTCGGTGCCGCAGGGCTCGGCGCAGGTCGCCATCAGTGATGATTCCTGCAAGGCGAGCCTCATCGACCACGAGAACGGCGCCGAAGTTGTGCCTTCCCGCCTCTTCGAGGACTCTTTCGATGGAAGCATCGGGCGTGACGACCGGGGTGATCTCTCGGGGCTGCATGACATCCCGAACCCGAAGTTGGAGGCGCCGACCCAACGAACCTCCCGGATGATTTCTGGCGAAAGCCCCGGGATCAAACCCTCGAAGCTTCATCAGCGTCACGGCAAGCGCGTCACCCAGAGCCAGAGCCAGCGTAGTGCTTGAGGTGGGAGCGAGATTATGAGGGCAAGCCTCCTGATCCACTCGGGCATCAATCCAGGCGTCGGCCAGCTGGGCCAGACGGGATTGAGGGTTGCCCCCCAGTCCGACCACTCGCACTCCGCGCTCCCGGAAAGAGGGGATCAGGCGAAGAATCTCGTCCGTATTTCCCGTATGGCTCAGAGCCAGAACCACATCCTGGGGCAGAAGGACGCCCAGATCACCGTGCAGTCCTTCGGTGGGATGAAGATAGATCGAGACGCTACCCGTGCTGGCCAGGGTGGCGGCAATTTTTTGGGCGATCTTTCCCGATTTTCCCACTCCGGTGACGACAATCTTTCCGCCCCGGTCGAGAGACGCTGCAAGGGCCTCCACTGCCATCACGAGTCCCTGTTCAGACTCTTTCTCAGTGCGAAAACGATGCGCGCTGCCCTGGAGGGCGCGGGTCTCGACTTCGAGAGCTTCAAGAAAATGCTGAAGAACACCCTGCATGATCAAAGGGTTTCGCACAGGCGGGCTGGAAATCAAACTGGCAATCGGCGGACTGATGACCCTAAACTGGAGTCATGCGGCTGGTCTCGAAAGGGCGATCTCTTCTCGTCTGGGGCATTCTGGTGCACTTGTTCCTGTTTCAGGCCGGCTGCAGCACTGCCTACCGGCGCTCCGTAGGGGCGACCCAGGAGCAGGTCTTCAGTCGCATTTTTCTGACCGATTTCACGACTTCCTGGATCGCAGTGTCTGAAGCCCTCAAGTCGTTTCGTCTGGACGTTTCCAACGAGCGTGCCGGGTTCCTTCAGACGCGCTGGACGGATAATACGGGGGACAAGAATGCAGCGGATCCCCTGGGAGGTACCGGGCCCTACATCAAGGCTCAGTTTCGCTTCAAGGTGAATGTGGCTCCGCGATTCGTTCGCGGGCGAGGAGAGGGCATCAAGATTACGGTTCTGAAGGAACAATGGGTTCAACGAGACATCCTCGAGGGTTGGCGCCCCGTGGAGACGGACACCATTGAGGAGCAGACGCTGCTCTACCGAATCGGCCGGATCATCGCCATGCGAACCGAGGTCGAGCGACTGGAACGCGAAAAGACGGAGCGGGCGCTCAAGGAGATGGGCGATTTTTAGGTGGCTTTCAGCCCGAAGGCTGTGCACGCGACAGATTCGACATGGACCTTTGACTCTCCAGTCGTCTAGCCGCTGAGTCGAGCTTTGTCGCCCAGTCGGAGTTCTTGAATCGGCGTTGCAGTTTTCCGATCGAGGGGAGTTCGCCCTGAGCCCCGAAGTTCACCAGTGCGGCCAGAGCTTTTTCGGGAACCCAGAGTGGCTGATTTCCAGAATAGTTTCTGGAATCATGAAGTGCCGCGGCTAGGCGTCTTTGGACAGCCGGAGAGTTTGCCTCGGGAAACTGTCTGGAGAGGCTCAGCAAGGCACCCGCAGCTTCGGATCGAACCACCAGGGCGACATCGTCCAATCGGAGTGAAAGCAGATCGATGACGGGGCGGGCGACCTTCGGGGTATCGCCTGCAGTGAGGGGGAGGCTCTTGACGGCCGAGAGACGAACCAGCCACTGGGAATCTTGAGACAGCCTTCGCAGGATGGATTGCAGGCGAGGCTGGTTCGAGCCCGCAGCAAGGCGTGTGGCAGACAAGAGCGCGATGCTCCTTGTTTTCTCGGGAAGCCGCGAGTTCACGGCCAGATCCAGCAGGGCAGGGATGGCAGCCGGGCCATGCTTTTCCCTCCAGCGACGAGTCAGATTCGAGAATTTGCCCCCTTTTGCAGACGAGATTTCGACGAGAAGCTGGCCTGGCAGTACTTTCTGGGGCACGGCGGCTCGGACGCTTTCAATGGCGGCGACCCCTGCGAGCAGCACGAGCAGGCTCAACAAGGAAACTCTAGCCATTGAGCATCCTTTCAAATTCAGCGAGCAGATCTGCTTCACTCGGCTTGGTCTCGTCTTTCTTCTCTTCTGCAGGTTCGGGTGCGGCCTCGACTTCGACCAGACTGGCATCGACCTGACCAGCAAGTTCGTTGAATGCCGCTTCGGCAGTGACGGGCTCTTCGGCAACCACGGGCTCTTCGGCAACCACGGGTTCTTCGGCAACCACGGGTTCTTCGGCAACCACGGGTTCTTCGGCAACCATGGGTTCTTCGGCAACCATGGGTTCTTCGGCAACCATGGGTTCTTCGGCAACCATGGGTTCTTCGGCAACCATGGGTTCTTCGGCAACCA
>CAYSOA010000003.1:0-6745 GCA_964432565.1 uncultured Bacteriovorax sp. | reverse complement strand
CAACCATGGGTTCTTCGGCAACCATGGGTTCTTCGGCAACCATGGGTTCTTCGGCGGCAGACTCCGATGAGCCCGACCCGCCTGATGAGGCGAGCTGGGTACGAAGTTCTGCGTTCTCCTGCTGCAGCCGCTTCAGGTTGGCCAAGTCATCCTCGATCACGCTGTACTCGGCGAGCTTGCCTTCGAGCTGGGCGATCTTCTTCTGAAGCTCATCGGTATTGGAGGAGTCGCCGGCCGAGGCTGCGGCAGGTTCGCTCGCCACGGTCTGGCGCGCGAGAGACAGTTCTCCCTCAATCCGTGCCTTTTCCTGAATCAGCAGCTCCATAGCCCGCGCCTGATCCTTCATTCTGGATTCCAGCGCAGAAATCTTTTGGATCAGGCCGGCATCAGCAGCGTCGCCAGCGCCACTTGATACGGTCGGTGATGCTGCGCCAGACGGTTCCTGTGCGGCGAGCCGAGCGGCCTGCCCGACATCACTGCTGTCGATTCCCGGAACCATGATCCCCGAAGACTGCAGAAGACCAAAGAGCTGGGAACGAAGCTGTTCTGCGTCGGTGATGAGCTCATTCAGATAGACACGAACCACGCTCGAGGGGACGAGTTCTCCCGCTCGGCCTTCGCGACGTTTTCGGACCACCGTGTAGGCGAGAAATCCGCCGACCAGCATGCAGATGAAGGCAGCCTCGAAAAGCAGGGCCTCAGAGGTGAATTTGGAGAAGACGTGAACCCATGAAGTCATCTCTTCTCAGTCTGAGACCAGATGGGTGATCCGTCAATTCGGAGTGGCCAGCTTCATCATGGGCGGGCTGGAGCGATGAATTGGCAGATTTTTCGGTGGAGCAGCCCATTGGTTGCCAAAATTTCGGCACCGCCAATCAAGAATTGTCCTCCCGAGAAACCGGTGACCTTTCCGCCCGCCTCGGTCACGAGCAGGGACCCGGCCGCGACGTCCCATGGCGAGAGGTTGCGCTCCCAGAAGCCGTCAAAAACTCCCCGGGCAGTGTAGGCGAGATCGAGTGCCGCACTGCCCGGCCTGCGAATCGCACGAGCAATTCGGCTGAGTCGCTCGAAGGGGCCCATTTCGTGGGAGAGTTCGTTCTTTCGGGTGGTGAATCCCGTAGTCAGCAGGGAGTCTGAAAGCTCACGGGTTCGGGAGACCTTGAGCCGTTTTCGTCCGAGGAATGCCCCCCGGCCCTTAATCGCCCAATAAGTTTCATCCAGTATCGGATGGCGGATCACACCAACGATGACATGGCCTCTCCACTCGGCGGCGATCGAAACGCAGAACATCGGGAAACCGTGGACGAAGTTTGTCGTTCCATCGAGAGGATCGAGAATCCAGCGGCCCTCGCTCCCAAGAGTGGAAGAGCCGGACTCTTCGGCCAGAAAGTCGAAGTCGGGGCGCGCACGGGCAAGCACTCTCAGAGCAGCGGCCTCGGCTTCGAGATCTGCATTGGTGACCAGACCCGCCTGGTCTTTGTGGCGAACCGATAGACTCCTGCCGAAATGCTTTGTCAGCACCGAGCCTGCCGCAAGCGAAGCTTCAATAGCCGCCCGTTTCAGCTTTGCCAGCTCTCGATCCGAGGGAACTGATCTCGACGTCATTCCGAGTCTCCTCTTTGCCGGTCGGCTTCCTGAAGCAGGGTGATCTCGTTCGAAAAGGCCTTCTGAAGCCGCCGGGTGATCGGTCCCGGCCGACCGGTGCCGATCTTTCGGTCATCCACGCGGGTGACGGCCATGACTTCCTTCAGGGTGCTGGTAACAAAAACTTCGTCTGCATCGTAGAGGCGCTGCTTCGGAAATCGTACTTCTCGAACCTCAATCTGTTTTTCGCGCGCCAGTTGAATGACGGTGGCACGGGTAATGCCCTCGAGAACGCCGACGTCCAGTGGAGGGGTGCAGAGGATGCCTCTTCGGGCGTAGAACAGGTTGAAGGTCGTGCCTTCAGTGAGGTTGCCCTCGGCATCGACTAGAAGCGCATCGTCAAAGCCGGCATCCTGCGCTTCAAGGAACGCGAGAACGTTGTTCAGGTAGTTTCCCGACTTCATGGCTGGGTCGAGGGCGCGCCGATCGTTTCGAATGCGTTCGACGATTTGAAGGTGCAGCCCTCGCTGATGAACTCGTGGCGAGGGGATTTCCACCGGCTGAACGATGATCGTGTACTGGGTCGGTGAAAGCAGTTGGGAGCGCCCGAATCCGATTCGCCCCACTCCGCGAGAGATGACGATTCGACAGTAGGCGTCCGCCGGAGAGTCTCCGTCCGGTGACTTTCCGAAGGGCTGGGCATGAAAGAACTCGAGGGTTCGTCTCATCTGGCGTCCGAGCTCTTCGGCTCCCTGGTCGAGGTTCATTCGGCAGAGAGCCGCTGAAGCTGAAAGTCGATTGAGATGGGCCTGCAGGTGCTCCTCAAGGATTCGGCCTCCGTAGCTTCGCACCACTTCGTACAGGCTGTCTCCATACAGATAGCTGCGGTCGAAGGCCGAGATTGTACGGGTTCCGGGCATGTGCAGCTCCCCTTGGACGTTCAGGACCGCAGGAATGGATGAGGCCGGCGACAGCGACTTGCTCATGCAAACACTATAGCGAGGGGGCTGGATCGTTGCTAGAACCCTTCAAAGACATGCTGGAAAATACAGAATCCCTTTTGCCGGCCGCGCCGGAAAGACAGCGACTTCGGGCCTACTGCGCCGGGCTGGATGATGAATCCCTGGATGAACTTCAGCGTCTTCTGGCTACTCTGGGGGTGGAGGTCGCCGGGCGCATGGTCATGTCGCGCCGATCCATCCATCCAGGAACCTATATCGGCAAGGGTAAGGTGGATGAGCTCAAGCAGTTGATGGATGCCCATCTCGCCCATGCTGCCATCATCGACGTCGACCTTTCTCCCAATCAGCTTCGCAATCTTGAAAAGGAAGTGGGGAAGCCGGTACTGGATCGCCAAGGCGTGATCATCGAGATTTTCTCGCGTCATGCCCGAACCAAGGAATCCAAGACTCAGGTTGAGCTTGCCAAACTTCAGTACCTGCTGCCGCGGCTGATGCATTTCTGGACCCATTTTGAGCGCCAGCGCGGCGGAGGGATCGGGAATAAGGGCATGGGCGAGAAACAGATCGAGGTGGATCGCCGCCTTGTAAAGAACCGAATGTCCATTCTGCGCGATCGGCTGGCCGATATTGCCAAAGAACGACGGATCCAGCGCTCGAGTCGAAAAGAGGTCTTGAAGGTCGCTCTAGTGGGGTACACGAACGCCGGGAAGTCGACGCTTCTCAACGCGCTGACCGAGAGTCGGGTTCTCGCCGAGGACAAGCTTTTCGCGACGCTTGATTCCTCGGTTCGCGCGCTGGATCCCGACTGCCATCCTCCCATTGTGGCGATCGACACGGTCGGTTTTATTAATCGTCTGCCGCACGGACTGGTTGCATCATTCCGCTCGACTCTCGAGGAGCTCCATGAGGCGGATCTCCTGCTGCACGTCGTGGACGCCAGCTCACCTTCGGCCCGCGAGCAGATGCAGGTCACCGAAAAGGTACTTGAGGAGCTCGGTGTCGGAGGCAAGCCCAGGATCGTCGTGCTCAACAAGATGGACTGCATTTCGGACGGGGGGGCTCGCGTCCAGGCGCGGACGCTCGCTCCAGGTTCTGAGCGCATCTCGGCTCTCTCCAGGGAGGACGTTCGTCGTCTGCGAGATCAAGTGCTGGAGTATTTTCGCAGCCATCTCGACGTCTACGAAGTGATGATACCTTATTCGGAAAGCAGGATGCACTCGATGATCCACGCCCACGGTTCGGTCGAGATCTCGCGCGAGCTGGAGAAGGGCATGTTCTATCGCGTACGGATGGCGGAGGGCTGGGCCAGGAAGCTGGGTCTCATCAAGTTCAGGCTTTGAGGCTCAGAGGAAGACTCGGTCGAGCTGGAATGTGTCTTTTGATGCCGCGGAAAAAATCGCCACCAGCGAACTTGCATGTCTCAGGCAGACGATGTGGGGCAGATCGACGATCCCCATCCGCTCCAGCCTCAGCTGAATCTCCTGAGCTTCGAAGGAGGAAATCACCCGGTTTTGTCCCTGCCGAATCGTCAGGGCCTCATCCTCCGATACCTCGATCGACTGAAATCCATCGAGCATTCGATCGAAGGGCACAAAGCAGTGGAGAGATTCAATGGACCTGCCCGACCTCAGTGCGTCACAGATTCCTTCA
This sequence comes from uncultured Bacteriovorax sp., assembly GCA_964432565.1. Lineage (GTDB taxonomy): Bacteria > Bdellovibrionota > UBA1018 > UBA1018 > UBA1018 > CAIOHW01. The sequence goes on along the minus strand of CAYSOA010000003.1, from coordinate 2,549 downwards.
AGTCCCTGAGCGCTCTCCAGCCGATATCTTCCCGAGCCTGATCGTTCGAGGGTTTCGAGATAGGCCAGAGAGCCGAGCCTGCGGCCGAGGTCCTGACCTAGAACACGGATGTAGGTCCCTGCGCTGCAGAGGACCCGAACTTCGGCCACGGGAGCAGCATAGCTCGTCACTTCGAAATCAAAAATTCGAACTTCGGAGGGCTTGCGCTCGATCTCGATCCCCTCGCGCGCCAGTTCGTAGAGCGCCTGGCCGGCCACTTTTTTTGCCGAATGCATGGGAGGAACCTGGAGATAGGGCGTCTCGGTGAATCGCTGGGCTTCACGACGAAGCTCATCAAGGGACGAGGGAATGGTTTCGCAGCTCTCGCTCACGGGAGAAGTGGGATCCCCTGGGATGGTGGTCGCACCAAAGTGAATACGGGCACGATACTCCTTTTTGGAGCCCAGAAAATAGCGCGCAAGCTTGGTCCCGTTTCCGACACACACCAGTAACAGGCCCGTGGCAAACGGGTCGAGCGTTCCACCATGGCCAAATTTGGGAAGCTCGCGCTTTCTGATTTCGTGCCCACGGCTACGGGCAGAGTCCAGAAGAGAACGCTGCAGGGTCTCAATCACGCCGAATGAAGAAACCCCGGACGGTTTCGCAACCAGCAGCAGTCCATTCACGGCAAGATTGCCGCAAGGAGCGCCTGCTGAACCCACGTGAACTCAATTCCCTTCGGAGGACGGCTCAGAAGAGATCTTCTTGAGCAGTTCATGAACTCGGTAGGTGTTCTCGAAGCCCCGGTCCTCCTTGAAAATCAGGGTCGGGATGTGCCGAACGGTCAGGGCCTGGGCAAGGTGCCGTCTCAGGAAACCGGAGGCCGAGGTGAGTCCCTTGATGCAGGCCCTGAGTCGCTGCTCCTTTTCAGCCTGCGCTTTCTCGTCCTCCGAATCAGGGGCGAACGCATGGCCTCCCAAAAGAGTGACCATGACGGTCGCCTGACTGCCATCCGGAGTCACGCGGCATGAGGTAAAGGTGATCGGCGGAATCCTCGGGTCTTTCAGTTCTCTTGGAACCACTTTCGAAAGTTCCTCAAGAATGACCGCTTCGAGCCGGGCACGACGAATCGGCTGCATGATCGCTCCTTAGCTCAGTTCCGGCGTCACGAACTCGATCTGGTAGGCCTCGATCAGGTCTCCCGGCTTGAGGTCGTTGTAGTTTTCGAGTCCGATGCCGCATTCGTAGCCATGAGCCACTTCCTTGGCGTCGTCCTTGAAACGCTTGAGCGATGACATCTTGCCCTCGTAGATCACGCGGCTGTCGCGCAGGAGCCGAACATTGGCTCCTCGCAGGATCTTTCCGTCGATGACCGATGAGCCGGCAATCGTCCCCACCTTGGGGACGCTGAAGGTCTGTCGAACTTCGGCACGCCCCAGGAACTTCTCGATCTTCGTCTTGTCGAGCAGTCCCACCATGGCTTTCTTTACGTCGTCGATGAGCTCGTAAATGATGTTGTAACACTTCACTTCGACGTGCTCCGACTCGGCCAGTTGACGAGCCTTGGTCTCGGGACGAACATTGAAGCCGATGATGATGGCGTTGGAGGCACTGGCCAGCAACACGTCGCTCTCCGAAATCCCTCCGGCTCCAGCAAAGATCACCTTGATCTTCACCTTTTCGGTCGAGGACTTCGTCAGGCTGTCTCGAACTGCTTCCACCGAGCCGAACACATCGGCCTTGAGGACGACTGGAAGCTCCTTGACTGCCCCAGCCTGCACCTTCGAAAAGAGATCCTCGAGGCTCATCTTGCCCGTGTTAGCAGCCGTGGCGGCCTTCGCACGGGTCTGCTCGATTCGCTTTTCGGCGATCAGACGCGCATCGGCCTCGGTCTTCGGACTGTCGAACTTCTCGCCGGCATTCGGCACGCCTTCGAAGCCCAGCACTTCCGCCGCCATTCCAGGCGCAACGGTATCGATCTGGCGTCCAAGATGATCCATCATGGCCTTCACGCGACCCGCGAAAGGTCCTGCCACGACGGCGTCGCCCACGCGCAGGGTACCTCGTTTGACGAGAAGGCTGACCACGGGGCCTCGTCCCTTTTCGAGGCGGGCTTCGAGAACCACGCCGCTGGCGCTGGCTTCCGGATTGGCTTTCAGTTCCATGACTTCAGCCTGAAGCAGGATGCTCTCCAGCAGCTTGTCGATGTTCAGACGCTGGATGGCCGACACCGGGACGAACATGGTCTGGCCGCCCCAGTCCTCAGCAAGCAGGTTGAGCTCGGCAAGGGCCTGCTTCACGCGCTCGGGGTTGGCTCCGGGCTTGTCCATCTTGTTCACTGCCACGATGATGGGCACGCCTGCCGCCTGAGCGTGACTCAGCGCTTCACGTGTCTGCGGCATGACGCCGTCGTCGGCCGCCACCACGAGGATGACGATATCCGTGACGTTCGCTCCGCGAGCACGCATCGACGTGAAGGCCTCGTGGCCCGGGGTGTCGATGAACGTGATCAGCTTGCCGTTCTGCTCCACCGTGTAGGCACCGATATGCTGGGTAATGCCGCCAGCTTC
>CAYSOA010000002.1:83019-153764 GCA_964432565.1 uncultured Bacteriovorax sp. | reverse complement strand
TGGTGCGCCGCGAAATTGACGCCGCGGAAGCCAATCGCGACCAGACAAAAAAAAAGGGCCCGCCCTCTGCTCGAGGGCGGGCCCGAGACTCAGCCTCTTACTTCAGGTTCCAGTATCCGGCCGGATTCATTCCGGGAGCGACGTAATTTTTCAGAAACCCGCTGGGGGTTCCCGAAAGGGCGCGCTTCGGATCATCGGCAAGATCGAGGAGGTACAGGCAGGGCTTGACGTTGTCCCGAAACGCCTTGTCGATCATTCCTGCCCCCGGGTAAAACCCTCCCGCGCCGCCGCTGTTTGCGGGCGAAAGCTCGAACGTGAACGAGACCAGTCCGCGTTCTCCATAGGCCCAATCCGTCGTGTCGCCACTGGCGATGTAAAGATCACTGGACTGCTGGGGCTTGTAGCGGTTCCAGCCGGCCATGGTCTTCGCCATGTTCTCGTGAATGGCGCGGTCCTGCGGGTTTTCGATCGGATCATACTTGCCACCCCACGGGTAAAGGATCAGCTCGCTGAAGGTGTGGAATGAGAGCAGGATCGTCAAATTCGGAAGAGATTCGACGAGGCTCTTGAGGGCGATCGTTTCGGGTTCGGAGAACGGGCTCGGTCCCATGTAGACATCGCTTCGTGTGTCTTTCGATGATCCGCCCGTGCCCCAGCCGAACGAATAATTTCGGTTCAGGTCGACACCGAAAGTTCCATCCTGGTTGTTGCGGCGATTCTTGCGCCAGAGCTTGTAGCGACCGGTATCGATATCGAACTCTGCTCCGTCTGGATTAAGCATCGGGATGATCCAGATGTCGCGACTGTCAAGAAGCGACCAGATGGTCGGGTCGTCTCGGTTCTTCAAAAGGTGTTGTGCGTATAGCAGCGGCACTTCGACGCTGAGGTGCTCGCGTGCATGGTGGTTGCCGACGTAAAGAATGCCCGGCTTGCTGCTGTTGGTGCCGTTGAGCGTTCCCATCGACGTGTTGATGTGCAAGGCCCACATTTCGCGCCCTTCGACCGTCTGTCCGATCGAGAGAACCCGGGCGATATCGGCATGGCTCATGGCCAGCATGCGAAGGGCCGAGGTCACTTCCGCGTAATTATGGTACTTGGCGTCCTTGGCGGGAAAGTCGAGGCCTCCCTGATGGCCGCCACGGCCCACGGAGAAGTCGAAGTTTCCGAGAACGGTGAAGCCTCGAGACTGAACTGCAGCGAGCTCGTCACTGGTGGCAAAGCCCCAGATGCTGTCCGACCGAACCGCCTCGATGCTCACCCCGGCGTTGGCGATGGCCGAGCGCTCTTGCTTGGTGGTGGCCGAAATCTGCACCCAGCGGGTGGCGCGGGTCTCATCAGCGTGTGATCCGGCGGCGAACGCCTGAGGCGAGGCAACCAACAAGGCCAGTGCGGCCCAACTCCATCGTGGAAATCCAGTCATTCTGACTCCTTCATCCCGGTCCCTTGGGATGTTCCTGGTTGATTGTTAAGACGGCTATTGTTCGGGCCAGACTAGAGGTTGAGACCTAAGAGTTCAAGACGACAGGCGAAAAACCTTTGACGAAAGCGACAGAAAATTGCCTGACCAAAACGCTAAAGTTGTGACGCTTTCCGCCGATGAGTTGGGTGTACGGAGAGAGGAAAAAATCATGGGAAAACAAGGCGCAGCAGCAAAAGAACATTCCGAAAAACGAGAAGTCGAGGCCCCCAGAAAGGCCGCCGCACCGGGCATCGGGGGGTGTTGCGCCAGAGAGTGCCGTCACCGCGAGGCGCGATTCGGCTTTTGTGACGAACACTACGAACAATTCAAGTTTGGTCTGATCAAGCGAACGGGCGAGCCCGTCCCCGATTACGACAAAAAGCTCGAGCACTATCAGGCGTTTCGCGCACGCCAGCGTGCTCATCAGGTAGCCTGAGCAAGAGCTCAGGCTGAAGTGCTGTACCCACCCCTCCTCGGGCCCTGGGGATCCATCCCGGATCTCTGGGGCCCTTCCTTTTAGACGCCGGGAATTGCGGTGACTCCCGTGCGACGTAGAGCGTCGATCTGAATTTCGCGCAGCGTGCGATTGGCGCGCATCGCCGCTGAAGTGAGTTCCATCAGTTTTTCTGCCGAAAACGGAACACTCTCGGCCGTGCCCTGCACTTCAACCAGCTTGCCCGATCCGGTCACCACGAAGTTGGTGTCGGCTTCGCAACCCGAATCTTCGTTGTAATCGAGGTCGGTCAGGATCTGGTCCTTGACGATCCCCAAGCTGATGGCTGAGACGGTGTCGATCCAGGTCGCGGCGGGAATTTTTCCGTCCACAATGAGCTTGTTCAGGGCGATGCCCAGCGCCACGCAGGCTCCCGTAATCGAGGCCGTACGGGTGCCCCCGTCGGCCTGAATGACGTCACAGTCGATCAACACCGAGCGCTCCCCCAGCAAGCCGAGGTCGACCGTCATGCGAAGGGCTCGTCCGATCAGCCTTTGAATTTCATGAGTGCGCCCCGAGATCTTTTCGCGATCGCGCTTCGAGCGCGTGTGGGTCGAGCGAGGAAGCATCGAGTACTCAGCCGTCACCCAGCCCTGCCCCTTCCCTTTCAGCCAGCCAGGAACACTCTCTTCCACCGAGGCCGTGCAGAGAACGTGCGTGTGGCCCGCACGAATCAGAACGGATCCCTCCGCGTAACGATTGAAGTTGGTCTCGATCGTTACAGGGCGAATCTGGTCGACGGCGCGGCCTTCGGGCTCTCGTGGAATCATGTGCGTTTCTCCGGGAAGTTCGTTAATGATTGGCGCATGTACGCGTACCATGAGCTGTCTGAGTTCTGGAAGCAATCCCTCGAGTCCGGCCTCCGCGAAGACGGCTGGCCGTGGGACTGGACGGCGCGTGGAAGCGTGCGCGAGTCCCCGGTTACTGCGCGAATTGTAGCGAAGTCCTCGGGGGTCTGGGTTGGAAAAGCCATGGCCTCGGCCGTCGAGCGAATCACCGGCGCCCCCCTTGTTCAGGCGGTGCTCGACGATGGCTCCCGATTCGAGCCTGGAATGACCCTGGCGCGTTGGCAGGGACCTGCAAACTGGGTTCTGGCGCTCGAAAGGCCTGCTTTGAACCTGGCGGCTTTTGCCAGCTGGATTGCCACTCAGACTGCAAGACTGATCGAGATCGTTCGTGCTGCCGATCTCAAGAATCCGCCTCGAGTCACCAGTACTCGAAAGACCCTGCCCGGTTACCGAGACCTCTCGATTGCGGCAGTTATTGCGGGAGGAGGACATCCTCACAGGGTGAGTCTTTCCGGTGGAGTGCTCATCAAGGAAAACCATGTCGCCGCCGCAGGTGGAATTGCTGCCGCAGTCGCGGGCATCCGGATGATCGCGCCACATGGGCTTCGTCTGGAAGTCGAGGTGCGTGACGCCGACGAGCTTCTTCAGGCTCTCGATTGCAGGGCTGATGCCGTGCTTTTGGATAATTTTTCTCCGGATCAGGTTCGTGACGCACTCAACCGCATTCGCTCTCACGCCAGTTCCTCGGTCTGTGTCGAGGTTTCCGGCGGCATCCATGAAGGAAATATTCAGGGATACGTTCAGGAGGGGGTGCACGTGATCTCGGTCGGATCGCTCACCCACACGGTCAGGCCTGCGGACTTTTCGATGCTCGTGGACGGCACATGACTCGGAGGCCTTTTGGCGAACTGCTCGACACGGCCGCTTCAACGAACGATCTGGCGAAGATTCGCGGTGCCCTGGGCCCGGATGAGGCTCCTCATGGAAGCTGGATTTCAGCGCGGGTTCAGACAGCCGGACGAGGAAGAATGGGTCGGAGCTGGCATTCCGAGGTGGGAAATCTTTTTCTCTCGGTGATTCTTCGTCCCTCAGAGACACGGCACTGGACGTGGATTCCACTGCTCGGAGCCGTGGGAGTTGTCGAACTTCTCTCGTCCGGACGATTCGGCTCCTGGGATCCGTCGCGTTTTTCAATCAAGTGGCCCAATGACCTCTGGCTTGATGGGAAAAAGTTGGGCGGCATCCTGTGCGAAGCGGTGTCCTCGGCCTCCGGTCATTCCTTCGTGGTTTTGGGCCTTGGGCTAAACGCCGTTGCTGCGCCCGAGGGGCTCGATCAACCCACGGCATCACTTGAGGACTCTGGACTTTCTGATCGGCTACGCGAACCGCTCGCCGAGTGGATTGCTTCAGCCGTCCATCGCTTGGACCGAGAGGGGCCAGGCTTTTTGTCGCAGGCCTATGGGCGCTGGGCTGCGTTTCCCTTCGGCTCGCAGATTGAGTGGTCGTCGGGCGGCACCCGACACCAGGGAGTTGTCGAGGGTCTCGGGGCCTCGGGAGAGCTGCTGGTCAGAGTGGGCGATGGCGAAAGTCGTGCACTTTTCGCCGAAGAGGTTTCAGCCGTCCGCGCCTAAGGCCCTTCAGAGAGTAGTCGGTGGATTTCCTGCTTAATGAGCCGCTCAGCAAGGTTGGGCAGGAGCTCGCGTGACATTTTAGCGAGTGTTTCTTCGACCTGTTCTCGAACCTTCCTCTCCAGCAGTGCTTCGATGTTCTCCGGGACGGTGGCGTTCTCGAAGCCTGTGGGGGACAGATCTGAACGGGAGGTGTGGATCGTCGAGAGCGGTTCGGGCTCGGGCTCGATTCGCGTGCCCGGATTGGTCAGGATTTCGAGATTCCGGGTCGATTCATGAAGAGGGGTGTCCATGGCCTTCGAAGGCTCCGGACCTTCTCCCATCCTCGGAAGTGGAGGAAGAGAGGGCTCCATGTCAAACGGTTCGAAGAGGTCTTCCTTCCGAGCCCCTTCTGACACGGTCCATTCGAAGTCATCGAATCCTGCCAACTTCAGGGTGGATTGAGTCAGGACACGGATGTCGGCCTCAGCGTCCGGCTTGGCGGTCGGAGTCGCCCCGTGAAACGGAGGAGGCTGAATCGGGGGCGAAGACGGCTTCGGCAAGGGTGGGGGGGCGAGATCCTCTGAGGCGTCGAGCTCGGTCGAGACCTGCCACTCCTTCGTGCTCAAAGGGGGAACGGCGGCGGGCAACTCCTGTGAAGGAGAGGGGCTCGAGCGCGACTCGAATGCAAGAGCTTCTGTCAGCACCCTTCTCAGATGCGCGGGGTCGAAGGGTTTGGTCAAACGTCCGTGGAACCCCGCTTTTTCGATGATCGACTCATCGACCTGCTCAAATGCGCTCGACATCAGGACGAAGCGAACGTCCTGAAGCTCCACGCGCTCGGCAGCACCAGCCTTGACTTCGACGGCAGACTTTCCAGGAAGAGAGACATCGATGAGAACAACGTCAGGGCGAAAAAGCATGAGCTGTTCCAGGGCTTCCGGCCCATCAGCGACAGCCTGGATATCGTAGCCCTCGTGCGACAGGGCAAGACGAATCACCTTTTGAATCGTCAAGCTGTCGTCTGCGACAAGAAGTTTTTTTCCCGACATTTCTATGAAGTGTGTCATCGGAATAAGGGCGTGTAAAGCCTGCGCATTCTGGAGGGCGTCCTGGGGCGGACGAGCGTGGCAGGTCTCCTGAAAAATTTTTTGGTCGAATCGGTTTCAGGATGGGGAATTTGCTATACTGGTTTCTGCCTCTGGGCCGCGATCTTTCATGTGGACCCGACAGTCAATGACCCAGGGGGCTGTCACTGGCAGTGGTGTGCATGCCCGGCATCGTTCCGGGAAGCCTGAAGCTGCCACACGGCGCCCACTTATTAGATTCTGGGTTCCATTTGACTTCGCTGCCCGGAGGTTTTCTACTTCTCTGGATCGCTATCGGGGGGCGAGGACTATGGCAAATTTCAGAGACCAATGGCCGGAGCTGTCCGCGTCGGTTTCGGCAGGAGTCAATTCCAGCGGGGATTTTTCGTGGATCCATAGCCTCGCTCGTGGAGAACAAAATCCTGAGGCAGATCGATTGCTACAGGCCGCATCGGGTGGAGTGGATCCCCAGCAGCGGATCGAAGAGTCGACCATCGATTTTTTGACGCAGCTTCGCGAGCAGTTCACGGAATACTGTCGCATCTTCAATGGGTACTCGGAGGCCGGGTCTCGCTTTCAGGAGATCAAGGTTTACAGTGTCGCGCAGACTGCGGCCGACTTCATGATCTACCGCAACCAGGTCAAGCTTGTGGCGTCCAATGGGGCTCACGGCGTGATCCAGCTGTCTTTCTCGCAGCATCAGCGCAGTACGCTGGCTGTCGGCGGCCAGTCGATCGCCGGTGCCGCGACGACCACGAGCGCGCCGGCGCACGAAATTCTGGCTCAGGTCGGCCCCTTTGGGGACGTTTCATGGACGTACCAGGGAGAGAAGGTCGAGGCTGCCCAGATCGCTCGTTTCTATTTCACCGAGTTCGTTCGGGCGACTCGCGACATGGGTAAGTCACGATCGGGCGGCCAGCAGCTGCTTCTGGAGCAGATCAAGGCCTTGCTCCAGGAGCAGGGGCTCAATCTCTAACCCCGTCAGCGAATAGTTGCGGGGAGAACTTCCGTCCGACTTTTTCATGGGACGAATCCTCTCGCCCGGCAGACCCAGTCTCTCGGCGATCCGCGTGGCCAGCTCGAACTCCGTGCAGGATTCTTTTCCGCCGTGGTGGAAGATTCCCTGCATCGAATCATCGACGCTGGCTCTTGCCAGCAGATCGATCAGCGTATGAATCGCTGAGTAGCTGCGCCGATCCTCATCATCGAGCTCCAGCATCCCTCCCGAAGAGAGCGCCCGAATCCATCGATCGGTGACCGAAGGGTTCCTGACTGGCCCCACTCCGAAAACCGGCGCCGAACGGATGATCGCAAAGTGGAGCGCCCGCACCCTTACTCCATTTTCGGCGGCCAGCGTTGCTCTTCCCAGTGTGCCGTTTGGAACGGGGCTCTCGCCAGGACTGTAATCCCCTCGTTCTCCGTCGAAGACCACATCGGGAGAGAGGTAGATGAACTTGGGTCCCAGCATCGATAGGGTTCCCAGAATCGCTACCGGAGCAGACGAGTGCAGTAGCTCGATTTCCGCGGTCGGGGCATTCGGCCTCGCACCCGCGAGGTACACGATGACATCCGGCTGGATCGTCAGTCCCACTGCCTTGATCCAGTCCTGCTTTCCCGCGGCCATCGGAATCGAGGTGACTCCCGAGATCCGCTGGGGTCGGCGAAAATGGGTCGTGAAAACCTTGCACTCATCCCGCAATCGGCTTGCGAGATGGGTTCCCACGAACCCACTTCCTCCGACAATCAGTACCGTTTTTCGACTCATGCGATCACCCTACGATCCTCATCCCAGCAGCTTGAGTGCCATCTGCGCACCGGTGTTGGCCTGCGACAGGACCGAGACACCCGCCTGCATCAGGATGTTCTGCTTGGTCAGCTCGGAGGCTTCCTCTGCCATGTCGGCATCCCGAATTCGGCTGTTTGCCGCCGAGAGGTTCTCGTCGCTGATGGACAGGTTCTGAATCGTCGACTGCATCCGGTTCTGGATGGCCCCGAGATCGGCTCGAATCGAGTTCACCCGGTTCAGTGCCTCATCCAATACCTCAAGGGTCATCTGCGCCCCCGGCTTGGATGCGACCGACTCACCCCCGAGTTTCAAGGACTCGACCGACGCATCGGCCCGCTCGCCATTGTACGAGATGCGGTCGAGAAGAGGGTTGTTCTGTGTGCCAACCTGAAACTCCAGGATTCCCGCCTTACCGTTCAATAGCGGAGTGCCGTTGAAGTTCGTGATGTTCGAGATTCGATCGATTTCCTGCTTCAGGGATTGAAACTCACGATCCGTGAATCCGCGTTCGTTGTCCCCAATCGTGTCCGATGCGGCCTGGATTGCCAGCTCGCGCATTCGAATCAGGATGTTCCCCACCTCGTTCAAGCCCCCTTCGCTGACCTGAATCAACGAGATTCCGTCTTGGGCGTTTCGCTTGGCCTGGCGAAGCCCGCGAATCTGCGCCCGAAGGTTCTCCGAAATCGCCAGTCCGGCGGCGTCATCACCTGCGTGATTGATTCGGGAGCCACTGGCCAATCTTTCGAGGGCCTTGTCCAGACCCATCCGGGTCGAGTTCATCTGTCGAAGTGAGTTCAATGCCGTAACGTTCGTATTAATCCGCAATCCCATACTAGCCTCCGTACATGAGCGTCTTCCTCCGTGATGACCCGCTCCTTTCCTTGGGAGCGGCGGCATCCATGCCTGGTTGGATCAATCGGAACCCATTTCCGATTGAAGTCTGGTCTTCCCAACCCCCGAACCTGCCCCGATCAAGGGGAGGTCCGGGGGGCGGCCTGCACTCTGTTTACCCGAACACCGCGCAGCCGATTCTCTAACTCCCGCCTCAGCCCAGCAGTTTCAGGGCATTCTGATTCATGGCATTGGCCTGTCCGAGCACCGATATGCCCGCCTGCATCAGGATGTTGTTCTTCGTCATCTCAGAGACCTCTTCGGCCATGTCCGTGTCGCGAATTCGACTGTTGGCGGCCGAGAGATTTTCGTCCGTGATCGACAGGTTCTGAATCGTCGACTGGATGCGGTTCTGGATCGCACCGAGATCCGCTCGAATCGAGTTCACTCGATTCAACGAGTCGTCGATCACCGACAGTCCCATCTGCGCTCCAGCCTTGGTCGACACCGATTCTCCGGCTAGGTTCAAGGCCTCGACGGTCGTATCGGCGCGTTCTCCGTTGTAGACCACCCGGTCCAGAATCGGATTGTTCTGGATTCCCACCTGAACCTCGAACACTCCTGCCCTTCCATTCAGGAGGGGGGTGCCGTTGAAGTTGGTGGAGTTCGCGATTCGATCGATCTCCTGCTTCAGCGACTGGAATTCGCGGTCCGCAAACTGCCGCTCATTGTTGCCGATCGTGTCGGAGGCCGCCTGGATCGCCAGCTCCCGCATTCGAATCAGCATGTTGGCGATTTCGTTCAGGCCGCCCTCGCTGACCTGAATCAGCGAAATGCCGTCCTGCGCGTTGCGCTTGGCCTGCCGGATTCCACGAATCTGCGCCCTCAGGTTCTCTGAGATCGCAAGCCCTGCGGCATCGTCGCCGGCGTGGTTGATTCTTGATCCGCTTGCGAGCTTCTCGAGCGATTTGTCGAGATTCTGGCGAGTGACCGCCAAGGTCCGCAATGCATTGATCGAACTGGTATTGGTAGAAATTCGAAGTCCCATCTCAGCCTCCCGTGGTCATAACTGGCTCCTCCTTGTTCCCGCCAACCATCGATGGTCGACGACAGCATCCTGCTGGTTTTTTACGGCGCGACGTGTTCCCGCACGTCATGCCTTTCGGTTCCTCCGCGAGCACCGCAGACCATTCCGCGGACCCTGGGGGATCCCAAACTTCTCAGTGCCCAACCCGTGCGCGATCTCGCGCTGATTCGGGGTGGGCCCGCATGCTTCCGCCATCCAGGCATTCACGTGCGGGCCCCGATCCCGGTTCCAGGAAACAAGCTCAGGCGATGGCCTTTGCTTCGGGCAAAAAACTTTTCTCAAACACTGCGTTCACCTGCGGCCTTATGCATTCCCTCCGAGTAGGCTCAAGGTGCTCTTCAGTGCGGAGTTCGCCTGCGACAGCACCGAGACGCCAGCCTGCATGAGGATCTGGTTCTTGGTGAGGTCGCTGACCTCCTCCGCCAGATCCGTGTCGCGGATCCGGCTGTTTGCGGTCGCGAGATTCTCGCGGCTGATCATGATGTTGCTGATTACCGACTGAAGCCGATTCTGAACGGCCCCGAACTCGGCGCGAACGCGGTTGACCTGCGCGAGGGCGCCATCCAGCGACGAGAGGCTGTTCTGGGCGCCGACCTTGTCGGCCATGCTCGTCAGGTTGATGCCGAGTGCGATCGGATTCGAGTCGGTGGCGGCCGAGTCGAAAAGCCGGACGCGGTCAATAGTGGGATCGTTTCGGGTTCCGATCTGGATTTCGAAAACCGGGGCCGTGCCGTTGAGCAGCTTCACGCCGTTGTACTCGGTGCTGTTGGCGATGCGATCGATTTCCTGCATCGCCTGCTGGTATTCGACGTCCAGGAAGCGCCGTTCGTTTGGACCGACGGTATCCGATGAGGCCTGCACGGCGAGCTCACGCATGCGAATCAAAAGGTTGGCCACTTCTGAAAGGGCGCCTTCCGCGACCTGCACCATCGAGATGCCGTCTTGCGCATTGCGTTCGGCCTGCGAAATTCCTCGAATTTGAGCTCGGAGGGTCTCAGAGATGGCCAGGCCCGCGGCGTCATCACCGGCGCGATTGATCCGGGATCCGGAGCTCAGGCGTTCCAAGTTGCGATCCAGGGCTGCACGATTCGTGCGGAGATTTCGCTGTGCGGTCAGCGAGGGCACGTTCGTGTTGATTCTCAGTCCCATGACAACCTTCCTCCATGAAGGTCATTTGTCCACTTTCGTGGCCGGCCATCCGTAGCCTCTTCACTTTCGTCCGCCGAAACTCCTGTCTCAGCTTCCACAGAACTGATCGGCGGACGGTTGGATTCCTTGAGAAAAAAAATGAGGCAGCATCTCCGGATCTCTTCCAGAGCTGCTGCCTCGTGAAATTTCTCTGTTTTTCAGGATGTTCCCAGCCGGCTCATCCGGCGGGAATCGCTGAACTCAATCAGGCCGCCTCGGCGTAATCCTCGGCGTGCCAGAGCTCGTAGAGGGTCTTTCCCGCTTCGGTGCGAAACCATTTTGACGCATGATCCGGGGGCTCTGTTCCGAGACAGCGCTGGGCAAAGGCATGGATCGTCTGGGTTTCACCCTCGGCGACCACCTTGTACTCCCCATTGGGCTGTTTGGTCACCACGCAGGTGCGGGCGGGGTCGCTGACAAAGAAGAGAGTTTCGCCATTTTTCAGGTAATCGCGGTGAACGAGAGCCGTCAGGTCGAACTTGTGCTTTTTGGACATTCCAAGGGTTCCTCCTACCAAAGTGCCTATCGGCAAATGTTGCCCGATCCTGAGCTGCCGGGTGAAATTGTCTGAAGTGACGCAGTCCCAGAATCCGGCCATACTGGTGATGCAATGAGCGCCCCTGAAACCGAAAGCCCCTCGCTGAAGATTCAGCCGATTGATTCCTCACGGGTCGAGGCCCTCTTGAATTCCTGTTTTCAGGTGGGCGAAGGAGACAGCTTTTTTGATGATTTCCCGTCATGGACCTCCAACCGTGCTCTCTGGTTGGGGGCCTTTTCGGAGGACGGGCATCTCTGTGCAGCGGCTGGAGCTCTTCCGGGGCAGTGGATGCTGGGAGCGGATGGCGCATCAATCACGATCGTTCGTATCGGAGGGGTCGTCACTGATTCGCGTCATCGGGGCCAGGGCCTGGCTTCTCGCCTGGTGGGCCTGCTCGTAGAACACGCACGTGGTGCCGGTGCGCAAGCCTGTGTCCTCTGGGGACAGGACTCGCCCCTTTATCGCCGGCTGGGGTTTTTGCCTTTGGGGCGCCAGATGCGGGCGCCCTTGGCTGGCCTGGTCTCCCTTGCCGATCGGTCGCCGGCCTTCCTACGGATCGAAGAGGGATTCTCGGGGGAGGTTTTTCGAGCGATGAGTGAATCGCGGATGCGTTCGGGCGGCGTACTGCTATCGGCGGGTGAGGCGGATGAGATGGTTCTTCATCGCCACACGCGCTGGGCACGAGTGCTGGACGGGCAGGATCGACTCGTCGGGTATGGCGCATTTGGGAAAGGCATCGATCTGGGGTTTCAGCTTCACGAGTGGGGTGGGACCCCGGAGGCGATTCGCATGATCGGGCGCTGGGCGCTCTCCATTCACCCGGAAGCCGAGATCATGGGTACTTCGCATCAGCTCGAGTCCGTCTTTGGCGCGTTGCCAGGCGAATCAGTGGTCGAGCCTCTCTGTCTGGCCCTGGGGTTCGACCCATCCACACGCGAGCTTCTGGCGGCCCGCGAGTTGGAGCTCTGGTTCTGGGGGGTTGATGGAGTCTGATAATCGGAATTCTTAGAGATAAAACTTGGGCAGCAGCGTGATCTCTCTTCTCGTCCTTTTCTTTTTTCTGAGTCTCGGAATGTTGCTTGCGTCGTTTGTTCTTGAGTCTTCTCGAACGGTGCAGGTCTCGCGGATCCTCAATCGTTGGGTGATCCGTGCAGCCCTTCCGGCGCTGGTGCTCCAGAAGATCCATGCGCTTCCGGAGTTTTCGTTTTCGTCACCCGAAATTCTTCTGCCTGTTTCGCAGCCCTGGATTCACTTCTTCCTCTCGATGCTGATCGTGACCGTTGCAGCGAAGGGGCTCGGCTGGTCACGCTCCACGTGGGGAGCACTCGTCCTGACCCTTGGGCTTGGGAATACCTCCTTCGTCGGGATACCCCTGCTTCGCGCGATTCTCGGTCCGGACTCACTGGGCACGGCCGTGCTCATCGACCAGCTCGGAAGCTTTCTGATTTTGTCTTCAGTCGGAGCGCCACTGGCCCGGGCAATTTCGCCTCGTGAAAAGGACCAGGGCGCGGGAGGGCGTCATTCCTCGTCCGTTGTGAGCTTTTTGCTTCGGCCGCTGAAGTTTCCTCCGTTTGTTGCCCTGCTGCTGGCCTTGGGAACACGACAGGTTGTTTTTCCCGAATGGATCGAAGCAGCACTGGAAGCCTTTGCGTCGACGCTTGGACCAACCGCACTCGTTTCTGTCGGACTCTCGATGAAATGGAAGGCGCTATCGCGTCGAGAAGTGCGCCAGCCCCTTGGAATTGGCCTGGCTTTCAAACTCCTGATTCTTCCGGCGCTCTACGGGGTGATCTATTCCCACTGGGCTGCCCTGTACCCGGGCTTCTCTCCCCTTGTCCTGAAGACCCTTCTGCTGGAGTCCGCCATGGCATCGATGATCACGGCGGGGGTGGTCGCGGCGGACAACCGCCTCGACCCTGATCTTGCGCAGCTCATGGTGGGTTTGAGTATTCCGTTGTCGCTCGTGACCGTGCCGCTCTGGTCGTTGGTCTTTTAGGGGTATCCGGTACCTTTTGGCGGCTCGGCGCGTCAGCAGAACACTTTCATCCTCGTGCCGCCTGAACGGCGAAGACGATCCAGGCAGCGATCAGTAGTGTCCCGCCGATTGGGGTGATGGCTCCTAGCCAGCGTGGTCCGCCGAGGGCCATGGCGTAAAGCGTTCCAGAAAAGATCAGCACTCCGAACAGAAATCCCCAACCGGGAAATGAGCTCGGAGTCATCCCGTCGGTTCGCGCGCGCATCTGCGCCCACACTGCCCATCCCAGCAGCGCCAGCGCGTGGATCAACTGGTACTGCGCTCCAGTGCGAACCCATTCGAGTGCTTTTTCTTCCACCCGACCCTGGAGGCCATGCGCGCCAAAGGCGCCCATGATGACGCCGAGGGCGCCAAGCGAAGCGGAAATCGAGATCCAGAAGTTGCTCATAGGTATCCTCGCTTGTCGCATGGTACACCGAGACCATGTCGAGTTCACAGAAAGTCGTGCTGGTGACCGGTGGTTCGCGCGGCATGGGCCTGTCGATGGTCCATCGGTTTCAGAAGGACGGCTACCGGGTCGCCACCTGCGCCACCACCCTGGAGAACGCTCGGAAAAGCGGGGCCGATTTCGCGTTCGCCTGCGACGTCTCCAAGCGCGATCAAGTCAAAGCGGGAATCGCTTCGGTCATCCAGGCGCTTGGCCGGATCGATGTGCTGGTCAACAATGCGGGCCTGGCCGGAACGAATCCGCTTGATCCGTCGGACGATGACTCGTTCTGGGAGCAGATCATCGACGTGAACCTGAACGGCACGTACTATATGGCGAAGTACGTCCTCCCTCACCTGCCTGACCACGCGGGCCGGATCATCAACATCGCCTCGGTGCTGGCCCTCAAGGGAGTGCCCGATCAGACGGCCTACTGTGCCGCCAAGCACGGGGTGCTCGGCTTTACCCGGGCACTTGCGCACTTCGCGGCTCCGCGCGGGATCACCGTGAACGTGATCTGCCCCGGATGGACCCGCACCGACATGGCCTTTCAGCGGTTTAACGAGCTGGGGATGACTGAAGAGTCTTTGAAAGGCGGAGTGCCGCTGGGACGATTCATCGAGCCTGAAGAGATTGCCGCGGCCGCAGCCTACCTGGCTTCGGACGCAGCGAGTGGGATCACCGGACAGAGCCTGACCATTGATGGAGGAGTTCTCGCATGAGCACGCGCCCCAAGAAGCATCGCATTTACGTTGGCAAGGACGCGCACAAGTTTTCTGCCGCGCATATGACTGTTTTTCCGGACGGCACCAAGGAGCGTCTGCACGGGCACAACTTTCAGGTCACCGTTGCCCTTGATCTGGCAGAAATCGGCTTTCAGTCCTTTCTTGATTTTTCGGTGGTAAAAGTTGCGCTCAATGCTCAGTGCAAGGAGTGGGATGATCGGCTGATTTTGGCCACTCGCTGCCCGTTCTTCAAGGTGGTTGCCAGCTCGCCGGCTGAGCTCGAGTTCACTCTCTGCGGCAAGCGCTATGTCATTCCGCAGGACGAGGTCGTCATGCTGGATCTCGAGAACATCGCGACCGAAACGCTGGCGGAGGAGTTCTGCCGGCGTTTCAAGGACCGTCTCGATCCGAAGCTGCTTCAGGGGCTTGTGCTTGGCATCGAGGTGCACATCACCGAGTCGCGCGGGCAGGGTGGAATGTACTACTGGGAGGCATGACGGAGCCAAGTGCACTGAGGGCTCAAAAAATTGCCTAGTTTTAAGCGTAGCTGTCCAAACCTTGTACAATCGCTCTGGACCACAGCAAGTCACTTCAGCATCTCATCGAGCAATAAAGGCGTTCCGGCGGCGGATTTCGGTTTTAACCGGCTTGGCACGAAGCGTGAACACTCCTCGGGTCACGGAGATGCCTATGTTGACGACAATCCTGAATCGGCTCACGAGTAACACCATCGCCTTCGCTGCCCTTGGCGCGGCTCTGGCCGGATGTGGGCAGGTCGAATCGACGACTGTTCAAAATCCCTGGGCATCCAATCCCGGATTCAATTCGGGCCAGTGTCCGAGTGGATATCTCTATAATGGGGGATATTGCCTTCCTTATTACGGATCAACCACCTCAGGGTTCACGTCGAGCCTTTGCACGTCGCAGCAGGTCGGAAGCCAGCTTCAGCTCTCCTGTGCTGTCACGAGTGCCTACGCCGTGGGTTCGTCGATGAACTTTCCGTACCTGCCCGACGGAGCGCAGACGAATGAGGCTTGGTGGGGTCCTGAAGTGCGTGCCGGCGACACCGTCAGGTTCGAAGGAGCTTTCAGGTATGGAAGAGCCTCGTGGGCCAGTATTTTTGGGGATTGCTCCGACGAAAGGGATGGAAGTGGCCTGATGAAGGGCGCTGTCGCCGGTTCCTACTTTTCATTACCCATGAATCAGTCTGTGACCGTTCCGGCAAGCGGCGTGCTACGGATCGGGATGCCCTCGCGACATTCCTGCTTGGAGTACTCCGGCCTTAGGGTCTTGATTCAGCGTCAACTTTAGGTGTCGCCGTCACGAAGGTTTCAGGTAGACTCGCGGCAGGATGCCCAAGAGAAAGCAAAGCAAGCGACAAAGCAAGGCGCCCAGTAACGAAAGGCGCGATCGCCCGGAAAAATCTGCATTTTTCTCGAAGCCGTCTGAATCCCGCGAGGGACAGGCGGCTTCGTCATTCATGTTCCGTGACCGGAGTGGCAAGGTTCATGTCATCGGTCAGCGACCGGGATCGCTCAAGCCTCAGGCAGGCGGCGAGAGAGCCCCTAGTGGAGCGGGGCACCGCGCCAACAGGCCAGAGTCAAAATCGGACAGAACCTTTCTTCCGCACGAGCTCGACAAGAGCGAAGCGGCGGCGCGCAAGCACCAGCGCGGCGAGAAGAGAAATTTCGAAAAGCCAGGCGAGCACAAGCGCGGTCCGGGCGGCCACCGTCCGAGCCACGGCCGCGGCCAGAAATTCGAGCAGAAGCGCGGCCCAAAGAAGCCCATGTCTCCCGCCCAGCGCCGACGTTTCGGGCGCGAACATGCGCCGCTCGATTCCGAGGGCGCGACACTCCGCGGAAGCATCGATAAGAACCGCAAGGGTTTTGCCTTCATTAGCTTCGTCGATCGGAAGATCGAGGATGTCTTCGTCCCCCCGCACTGGGCAGAGCGTGTGTTTCATGGTGATCGGGTGCAGGTTACCGTGGACCGTCGCGGAGAGCTGCGCGAACTCAAAGTGCTCGAGCACCGCTTTCGTGAGATTGTGGGGCGATTCGAGCAGCATCCGTCACGCTCCGAGCAGGGCTGGGTCGTCTATGAGCGCAAACGGGCCCGTGAGGAGGTCTTTGTTCCTTCCGTCACGCTCGGCGCCCGCACGGGCCAGTGGGTGCGTTGCGCGCTCGATTTTCACGAAGAGGGACCGCACAACGTCACCGGGACAGTGCTCGATGTTTACGGCGAGGAGCTTCCCGCTTCAGCCGATGTTGGAATGATTGCTGCCGAGTACGGCCTGGTGGAAGAGCACTCGAAGGAAGCCGAGGCAGAAGCACGTTCGTTTCATCTGGAGATTCCGGGACGTGATCTCGATGGTCGTGAAGATCTTCGCCATGTTCCGTTCATCACGATCGACGGCGAGACCGCACGGGACTTTGATGATGCCGTTTACGTTGAGCGGCGAAAGTCAGGCTACCGGCTATGGGTCGCCATCGCTGATGTCAGTCACTACGTGACGCCCGGAACGGCGCTCGATCGTGAAGCTCTTTCGCGCGGAACCAGTGTCTATTTTCCTGAGCGTGCCTTTCACATGCTGCCCCATGCGCTATCGACTCACCTTTGCAGCCTGAGGCCAAAAGAGCCGCGCCTGGCAATGGTCTGCTGGATCGATTACGACCGAAACGGCACTCCTTTGCAGGCGGACGCCATGGAGGCGGTCATCGAGTCGAAGCGACGGGCCACCTATACCGAGATTGCAGCCGAATTTACCGTGCATGGCCGCGAACCGGATTGGTCCTTCCAACCTCACTTTGAGCTCTACTCTCTGATTCGAAAGACCCGAACGGACCGGGGTTCGATCGACTTTGACCTTCCCGAGGCGGATGTGCTCGTCGATGCACAGGGCGAACCCCAGTCGATCGAGAACCGCGAGCGCAATGATGCCCATCGCCTGATCGAGGAGTTCATGATTGCCGCCAACGAGGCCGTCACCCGCTGGATGATGGATCTGGAGTGGCCCTTCGTTTACCGCATCCATGATCAACCCTCCCTGGCTTCGCTTCAGAAATTCGAAGCGCTCGCGGCGACGGTGGGAATTCGCGTGGATCTGAGTTCCGCAGAGGTCGACCCGAGGACGCTCGCCGAGATCGTGCGTCGGGTCGAAGGCCATGCCGCTCAAGACCTGATCAATATGGCGATGCTGAGGTCGCTCAAGCAGGCGATCTACAGTTCGACTCATGGCATTCATTACGGACTGGCATCCGAGGCCTACACTCATTTCACGAGTCCGATTCGGCGCTATCCTGATCTCGTCGTTCACAGACTGATTCGCTGGGCGCTTGACGTTCGCAAGGGGAAGCTCAAGTCGCTGAAAAAACAAGAGCGCGAAGAGCTCGAAGAAGAGCTTGCCGAGGTCGCCGAGCACTGCAGCTATCGCGAACGAGTTGCGGCCGAGGCGGACCGCGAGGCGACCCGACTCAAACAGGTGCGTTTCATGAAGAAGCGCCTGGGCGAGCAGTTCGAGGCCAAGGTCATCGGCGTGTCCGAGGCCGGGCTTTTCATGATGATTCCTGATCCTTACGTCGAGGGGCTCGTGCCGAAGGACTCGCTTCTGGATGATCATTTTGAGTTCAATGAAGACAAGATGATCCTGTTTGGGCGTCGCACCCGAAAGAGTTACCGGATCGGTGACCGACTCAGAGTTCAGGTGATCCGAGCCGATCTTGATCGTCGACAAATTGACTTCGCTTTAGCCGAGCACGCCGAAGCAGTGCTTCAGAATCCGTCGAGGCACCGAGAGGGCGCGCCGGTCGCGCGTGATCCGTGGTCCACCCGTCGCGCTTCGGGGTCGCAGGGCGGCAAGCGCGGAGAAACCGGGGCCCGGAGTGGTAAGAGAGCTGGGCAAAAACGGCCGCGTAGACGCTCGCGCTAGTGCGTGAGAACCTGAAAAGAAGATGAAGTGGGTTCGAACCGGCATGCAGCTTGGCCAGGTGGTCAAGAACGCGCAAAGGTTGCGACAGATCCTTGCGGTTCTGGCGCGCCACGGCTTTTCGGACCTCGTCGTCCGGATGAATCTCGGCAAGTTCCTGCCGAGTCGTTTCTCCACATTCATCGAGACTGCAGCAGAGAAAAGCACTCCCGAGCGGCTTCGACTCGCTTTCGAGGAGCTGGGTCCGACTTTTGTGAAGCTCGGCCAGCTGCTCTCCACCCGTCCTGACATCATTCCCGAGAACGCGCTTCAGGAACTGGCCCGACTTCAGGACAATGTGCGTCCCCTGCCCTTTGGTGTCGTTCGCTCGGCCCTGGAGCGGGAGCTCGGTCAGCCTCTCTCTGAGGTGTACTCCTCGTTTGACGAGGTACCGATCGGTGCTGCCAGTATTGGGCAGGTTCATGCCGCGACCCTCGCGTCCGGAGAAGAGGTCGTCGTCAAAATCCAGCGGCCCGAGATCCAGGCGATCATTGAGACCGATATTGCCCTGCTCGACTTTCTTGCAGGACTGCTCGAAAAGTACGTACCCGAGAGTCGGGTCTTCCGGCCTCGCATCATCGTGGATGAGTTCTTCAAGACGCTCGTCTACGAGCTCGACTATGTGGTCGAGTGCAACAACATGGCGCGTATTGCCCGCAATATGGCGGGAATCTCTGAGATTGTTATTCCGAGAGTATACAAGGAGTACAGTTCGACGCGGGTCCTGACGCTCGAGCGGCTTCGCGGTATCCGCGTCAATGACCTGAAGGCCCTCGACAGTGCCGGGACTGATCGAAAAAAGATCGTCGCAGTGGGTGCGCGTGCCTTCTTCAAGATGATTCTCGTGGACGGGGTTTTCCACGGTGATCTTCATGGTGGAAATCTGTTCATTCTGCCCGGTGACAAGCTGGGCGTCATCGACTTTGGAATCGTGGGTCGGCTGTCCGACAAGTCGCGCGAGCAGCTTGCCGGGATGATGATCTCGTTGATCACGGAGGACTACGAAAACCTCTGTTATCTATATGCTGAAGTGAGTGTTTCCGGCCAATTCGTGGATATGGAAAGCTTCACTCGTGAGGTGCGAAACATGCTCGCACCCTACATGGGGCTGTCACTCAATGAGGTGAATTCGGGACGCCTGCTGATCGAGGCGACGAAGATCGGTGCTCGCTACAACATCCAGATTCCTGGTGATTGGATGTTGGTATTCAAGGCGCTCATCACGATCGAGGGAATGGGTCGCACTCTCGATCCCGATTTCGACTTGCTGGCCAACGGTCAGATGCTGGTTCAGGATATGCTCAAGGACCAGTTCTCTCCCCAGAAGCTGGGTCGTGAGCTGCTCTGGGCCGGAAAAGATCTGGTCGCCCTCGCGCAGTCGCTTCCGCGGCAGCTTCGCTGGATGATGAAGAAGGTCGCAGCGAACGACTATGCGCTCGATATCCACGTTCCCGAGGTGATCGAGCTCAAGGACCAGCTGGATGCCAACTCAAGACGCCTGAGCCTGTCGGTGCTTTTTGTTGGCGTGCTGGTCGCCGGGGTGCTCTCGCTTTCGCACACGGGAGGCTGGATGTTGGGCCCCTATCCCCTGCACTCGGTGCTTCTGCTTCTTTTTGCGGCGTGGCTTTTTCTCAAGCTGGGATTTGTTCGAATCCGAAAGTAGGCGGTCGAGCGGCCTGATGGCCTCCGCGCTGCGGATCGGAGCGGCGCAGAATTCGCTTCCAATGGGACCATGCGAGGAATCCTTTACGTCACTATGGGCGTGATACTGGTCGCGGGCGCTGCGACGGTCGAGCTTCCGTTCATGATTCAGGTGGATGAGGAGGCGACGGTCGAGCTGGCGGCCGAGCCGTCGGCCGGCTCTCAAGCGCCGGGTGCGACGCAGGGTCTGGGGCGATCAGTGATCGAAGAGGAAGAGGCAAAGCGGGCGGCACATGAGCGAGCTCTGGGAGATCAGCGGCCTGGCGTGACCCCTCCGGAGGCGATCACGGGCCTACCTTCATCCAGTGGGGTGGGGCGCGCAGAAAACCCTTGGAGCACCAAGGGCAAGCCGATTCACGGGGATGAGCTGGATTAGTATTGAGGGGAAAAATGGTGCCCAGGACTGGACTCGAACCAGCATGCTTTTGGCGCTCGCCCCTGAAACGAGTGCGTCTACCAATTCCGCCACCTGGGCACACCTGCTAGGGGCGACAAGGATTAAGGGTATAACCCAAGCTTTTCTGGCGGTCAAAGGGGGAATCAGTTCTGTCCCGCAGGCGCCATGTCAGACAGAGGGGTCAAGGCTTCGGAATCGAAATCAAGGACTAGGTCGACGTTTCTCTGGATGGCGTCGGCGTGGGCGCCCGAGAGCTGTCCGTTCTGGCGCATCTGCTGCGCAAGTCCGGTTAGGGCATTCTTGAGGGGGGCAGCAGGCACCTCGATCTGGGCAAATGCCCGAATACTCTCGGGGGTCTGCTCCCAGTACTGCCCTCTGGGGCGCGTTGTGCTGGCCAGAGTGGGCTGAAGTCGGACTACGATTTCCTGGGTTTTTGCCTCTAGTCCGTCTCGGGGCAGACCCTTCTGGTCAGAGGTTTCGAGGATCCCCTCCAGGCGCACCTGAATCACATCCAGCATGCGCTGCGAGGCACGGAGGCTGGCGGCAGTGAGGCCCCGGGATACTCCAAGCTGTTCGTCGACTTCAACAAAGCCGAGGGCCAGGCAATGGTCCCCCTGTCGCTGCACGGGCGCGTGATCAATCCAATCAGGCCTCTTCTTGGAATCGCCCATTCGAGCGACCACAAGGCTCTCGTCGAGATCCGAGTATAGGGATGTGGAAGGAGCCATCGAACTGCAGCCAGCGAGACCCAGTACCACGCTCCACGTCGCAAGGCGGGAGGCCGTCATCCGCGCCTCGGATCAAAGGCGTTGCGAAGCCCCTCGCCCACGAAATTCAAGAGAGTGAGGGTGCCGAACAGAGCCATGGATGGGAAAAATGCCAGCCACCAGGCGGTCGTGAAGTTCTTCTTGGCCTGGTTGAGAAGCTCACCCCAGCTCGGGGTGGGAGGGGCAAGGCCGAACCCCAGATAGTCGAGTGCGGCGAGTCCGGTGATGCCTGCGGCGATCGCAAAAGGTGAGAACGTAATGATGGGCGTCAGTGCATTCGGCAGGACATGCCGGAGCAGGATCTTCCAGACGGGAAGACCCATGGCTCGGGCTCCTTCCACGAATTCGAGCTTTCGAAGCCGCAGGCCCTCGGCCCGCAGGTAATACGAAATACTGATCCAGCCGAAGGCAGCCGTGATGGCAACCAGCAGTCCCATTGAGGGTTCGAAAATGGACACGAGAATGATGAGGAGAAAAAACTGGGGAATGCTGCTCAGGACCTCGACGAAGCGTTGACCCACGAAGTCCACTCTTCCGCCGAAAAAACCCATGCATAGACCCGTAGAAACCCCCAGTAGATAAGTAATGATCCACACTCCCAGGGCATAGATGAATGAAATGCGAAAGCCGTAGAGAAGTCGGGCGAAGACGTCCCGGCCGCGATCATCGGTCCCCATTGGATTTTGAAGGGTTGGCGGTGAGGGGTAGGAGTCGACCGCCTCATTGCTCTGGTAGGGATTGAACCTGACCGGTGGAGAGATGGCCCAGCCGTGGGAGTCCCAATCGATGCCTCGATAGTCGATGGTAAACGAATCGGTGATTCCGAGATCCGCAGCAGAGGGTTCGCTGAAAATCGGAAAGAAGATTCTTCCATCGTATTTCATGAGGTAGGGCTTGTCGTTTGCGATCAGCTCCGCGCCCAGGCTGAGAATGAAAAGAAACGCCAGGGCCACAAGCGATCCGGAGGCAATCCGATTTCTGCGAAAAATCCGGAGGCGCTTTTCCGTGATCGGACTGAGCCTGAGTTTGAATGGATTTCTCATTTTCCGGCGCTCCCGAAGTCGATGCGCGGATCGATCGCGACGTACAGAAAGTCGCTGATGATGTTTCCGATCAGGTAAAGAAAACTCTGAATCACCAGTAGTCCCATGATGACATTGTAGTCGCGCTGCAGGATCGAGGTGTAGCTGAGCCAGCCCATGCCATCGAGCCCGAAGATGGTTTCAATCAACAGGCTTCCCGCGAAGAAGACCGACAAAAAATGGCCGATCCCGGTGGCCAGGGGAATCAGTGCGTTGCGGAGCGCATGTTTGAAAAGCACCTGTTTTTCGGGGAGTCCCTTGCTGCGGGCGGTGCGCACGTAGTCGCGCTTCACTTCTTCAAGCATGGAGTTCTTCATGAGGACCGTGAGAGTCGTGAAGCTCCCAATCATGTAGCAGGTGAGCGGCAGTATGAAATGCGAGACACGGTCCGAAATTTTTTCCCAGAAACCCATGTATTCGTAACCGTCCGAGACCAGGCCGTTGATAGGAAACCAGTCAAGAAAGGTTCCGCCGCCAAAGAGCACGATCAGCAGAATGGCCAGCATGAACGAGGGGGTCGAGTAGCCCATGAAGAGTAGAATCGAAGTCACAGAGTCGAATTTTTCACCGTTCTTCACGGCCTTCAGGATTCCCAGAGGAATGCAGACCAGATAGCTGAGGATGAAGCTCACGACGCCGAACTGAATCGAGACGGGCATCTTTCGTGCGATGACGTCGATGACGGGCTCTTCGTAGGTGAAGCTGCGTCCGAAATCGAGGGTGGCGAGATTCTTGAGCCAGATCCCGTAACGGACGATCACCGGCTTGTCGAATCCGTACTGCTTCTTGAGTGCCTCGATGACCTCTTCATTCACTTCCTGGGCACCACGTCCGGCGGAGGCCCCTCCGCCCCTGCTGTCGGCCTGCAGGGCGCCAAAACGCATGGCCTGAAGCTTCTGTTCGATCGGTGATCCGGGTGCGAGATTGATGATCACGAACGCGACCAACGTAATTCCGAACAGAGTCGGGAGAAGCGCGAAGAAGCGGCGAAGCAGATAGGTCCACATGCTGCAGCAACCTTACTTCGTCAGGGTCCAGGTATTGATCCCCACGTCATACTTCAGCAGATCCTGTTTCTTTTTGACGCGGGCGGTGTGCGCATAGAGCGAGAACTTGCGGTTGAACATGAAGGAGTAGGGGGCATCCGCAGCGATCAGCTCATGGATTTCGTTCAGCATCCTGGTGCGCTTGCCCTGATCCATCGTGGCCCGCATGCGATCGATCAGCTGGTCGACCTTCGGGTTGGAGTAGCCGATGAAGTTGCTCCCGGGGGAAGGAATGGAAGCCGAGTGCCAGATCTGCTTGGGATCGGGCTCGAGGGAATTGACCGACCAGCCCAGGGTAACGGCATCAAACTTCCTCTCTTCGAGCAGCTTCAGAAAGCTGTTCCACTCGATCGTCTTGATGTTCATCGTGATGCCGACGCTGCGCATGTCTTCCTTGATGCGGGTCCAGTACTTCTCTGCGTCCTTGTTGGCGTTGAGGAGCGTGAACTCGAAAGGGGTGTCCTTGCCGTCGATGTTCTTTGTGAGGCCGGCAGAGCCGATCTTCCATCCGGCTTTTTCGAGAAGAGCCAGCGCCTTCTTCGGATCGAAAACCACGGGTTTGACCGTCTTGGAGGTGGCTGAGCTCTTGTTTCCGAACGGTCCCACCGCCATCTCGCTCATGCCAAAGAGGAATTTGTCGATCATGAACTCACGGTTCACGAGGTGGGACATGGCCAGTCGCACATCGCGGTCCTGGAAGAAGGGATGCTTGAAGTTCCAGCCGATGAATCCATAACTGAAGTTGCTGGCTGCCGAATTTTGACCTTTGACGGCCACAACACGTGTGCCCCATTCAGAGCCCTGGGTCTTCTGCATGTATTGTTCTGCAGTCAGGCCGATCTGATCGAGGTTCCCTTTTTTCAGGAGTTCCAGAGCGACGGCCTCCTCCTTGACGAGGCGCAAAAAGATTCGCGGAATCTGAAAGCGCTCGCTGAAGTAAGGTAGTCCTGCGCCGTAATATTCCGGGTTCTTTTTCAACAGGATCCTCTGGCCCTTGTCCCAGCTTTCGAGCTTGTAGGGGCCCGTTCCGATGAGGGTCTTGTTGAACTTGGGGTCCTTGGGATCGCCCGAGGCGTAAAAATGCTTGGGGATGATTGTCAGCGTGGCAACCGTGTCGAAGTTCTTGAAGTAAACCTGCTTGGTTCTGAAGCGGACGGTTCGAGCGTTGACGACCTCGGCTCCTTCGATCCCTTCGAGATAGACCTTCACCTGGGGAGCATCGAAACGGCCTTCAAAGTAAACATCGAAGCTGTACTTCACGTCCTCGGCGGTCAGTGGCTGCCCGTCATGCCACTTGACTCCCTCGCGTAGGGTAAAGGTGAAGGTTTTTCCATCCTTCGAGATTTCGTATTTCTCGGCCAGCGAGGGGATCCACTCGTAGGTGTCTTCGCTACGCTCCATCAGGGTATTGAAAATGTAGCCCTGCACCATGGAAGCATAATAGTCGCTTGAAGTGATGGGATTCAGTGTGGCGGGGTCGGCCGAGAGCTCGAGATAGAGCGTATTGGGGTCGGCACTCCCTCCGGAGCCGCCCGACTTCGAGCTGCATCCCGATGCTAGTCCGACGATTCCGATGACTACCGCAAACAAGGCGGTCGTACGCAGATTTTTCATCTCATTACCCCCGAGGATTCAGTCGCATTTTGAACTCATCGAACTTTAGGTTAAGGACTGTTTCATGTCCACTATCGACTCGATCCCGATGCCCGTGAATGAACCGGTCCGTGCTTACGATCCCTCCACCTCGGAAGGGCAGCAGCAGCGGGCGAGCTTGAAGGCGAGGCTTGACGCCATGGCTTCGGAGCAGGTCGAGATCCCGCTCATGATCGGAGGAAGGGAAGTTCGCACCGGTAATACGCGCAAGGTGGTGATGCCTCATGCCCATGGACACGTGCTGGCCGAGTTTCATCTTGCCGGGGCGAAGGAACTGGAGATGGCGGTCGAGGCGTCAAAGAGCGCAAAAGCCCAGTGGGAGTCCCTTCCCTGGCAGGAGCGCGCCGGAGTGTTCCTCAAGGCCGCCGATCTCCTGGCAGGACCCTGGCGTGACACCCTGAATGCCGCAACCATGCTGGGCCAGTCGAAGAATGTCTTTCAGGCCGAGATTGATGCCGCTTGCGAAATGATCGATTTCTTCCGCTTTAATGCCCACTTTTATCGCGAGATCCTGGGTGTTCAGCCGATTTCCGGGCCCGGAATTTGGAATCACACCGACTATCGTCCGCTCGAGGGATTCGTACTCGCCATCACGCCGTTCAACTTTACCGCGATCGCTGGAAATCTGCCGGCCACTCCGGCGATGCTGGGCAATACCGTGGTGTGGAAGCCGTCCGATACCCAGATGCTCTCGGCCTGGTACACGATGAAGCTGTTCGAAGCGGCCGGACTTCCACCGGGAGTCATCAATATGGTCGCAGCTGATGGACCGCTCACCAGCCAGATGCTCGTCACCCATCCGGATCTGGCAGGCGTTCACTTTACGGGGTCGACCGCCACGTTTCAGTCGATTTGGAAGACGGTCGGCGAGAACATCTCGCGCTATAAGAGCTATCCGCGGCTCGTTGGAGAGACGGGTGGCAAGGACTTCGTGTTCGCTCATCCTTCGGTGGGCACCGAGGGAGCTCAGTTTGACGCGCTTGTTGCGGCGCTTGTTCGTGGGGCCTTTGAGTTCCAGGGGCAGAAGTGCTCTGCCGCTTCGCGTGCCTATATCCCTCGTTCGATCTGGGGAGCCCTGTCCGAGAAGCTCGTCGCCGAGACGAAGACCCTCAAGATGGGCGACACGCGCGATTACTCGAATTTTGTGAACGCCGTCATTGATTCACGAGCTTTTGAGAAGATCACCGCCTATCAGAAGTTCGCGGCGACGGCGTCCGATGCCAGAATTCTCGTGGGTGGCGGATCGGATGTATCGGTGGGCTATTTTGTCGAGCCGACCATTATCGAAACCACGAACCCGAAGTTCAAGACCATGGTCGAGGAGATTTTTGGACCCGTTCTGACTGTCTGGGTCTATGAGGACCAGAAGCTCGACGAGGCCTTGAAACTTTGCGATGAGACGAGTTCCTATGCGCTGACTGGGGCGATTTTTGCTGTCGATCGTGGCGTCATTTCCGAGTTGAGCGCCCGGCTCCGCAATGCCGCCGGAAACTTTTATATCAACGATAAGCCCACGGGCGCAGTCGTCGGCCAGCAGCCCTTCGGTGGGGCGCGCGCTTCCGGGACCAACGACAAGGCAGGAAGTGCTTTGAACCTTTATCGC
The DNA here is from genome assembly GCA_964432565.1 of uncultured Bacteriovorax sp. Classification (GTDB taxonomy): domain Bacteria; phylum Bdellovibrionota; class UBA1018; order UBA1018; family UBA1018; genus CAIOHW01. The sequence goes on along the minus strand of CAYSOA010000002.1, from coordinate 127,502 downwards.
TGGCTCTCGCCGCGAACGATCAAGGAGACGTTCGCTCCACCGACGAGCTATCGGTACCCGTTCCACTCCTGAGCTGTCAGCGATGAGAGCGGGTCTCTTTGGACACGTTCACTCAAATAGTTGCATTTGCTTCGAGAAAGGCCCGTTGAAAGTTCGCACTTAAGTTCCGTCAAAGTTCCGCCGATACTGGAAGCATGAACAGAGAAAGCTTCCTGGAGACCGTTCGCAAGCAATACTGTGACCGCATCAGTGCCTCGTACCTGTTGTGCGAGCACGAAGGGCGAGTGGATGTCGAGGAGTTCGGGGCGCAGCTCAAGCCCTTGAAGAAGATGGCGGAGCGCGAAGGAATTTCGTTCAGTGAGTTCGATGAGCTCGTCTTTTCGTTCTTTCCGGATATTCGCGGAAGGGTTGACCTCGAAATCGTGCCTTACTCGAGGGCGGCCTGATTCGAAGCAGACCTGGGATTGCTCGGCGCGTCATGGCGGGCGACTGGATTTTTCACCGAACCTTGGTTAAGCGTCAGAGACTGACGAACTACCAAGGGGGGAAGCATGGTCGCTTCAGGTTCTATGGTCGACACACTGATGATTGGTCTTCAGGTGCTTTTGGGTGGTCTGCCTGCAGTGGCGCCTAAGGGTCCCGTCCACCAACTCATTCCTCCGTACGCGGCGGCGATTTGTGCTGAGCCTGTTTGGGTCGTTCGACCCCAGCGAAAAACGGGTGCGGTTTACCGAGCGTCGATCAGTGCCGAATGCCTGATTGCTCCTGATCTGGGGGGGGACTTCGAAACGCTTCGCTCTTTCTCCATCCGCCAGATTCGTGAGCAGGCCACCATTGAGCGAGGTCCGATCGACCGGACGTTCGAGGGTCTGCCGTCGAAGTATTTGGACGTCACTGCCGTCATCAAGGGCAAGAACGGCGTGACCATTCGTCAGGACGTTAATTTGGCTACCGACGGGTCAGACCGGTTCATCTCATCAACCGTTTCGCGGCGAATCTCCGGCACGGGCTATGGGGCCTACCTCAGAAAGATGGACAGCCGCATCGATGTCTACAAGACTTCGATTCCCACCGAGGACCGAGTGGTCATGACCGCCTACTCCGAGATGGAAAAACCCTGGTATGCGCCCGAAGGAATGTTTCTGGATGAGCTGAATCAGCGGGTTCCCACTGAGTTCGCGAAGCTTCGTGACCGCGTCGCCCTCGAGATGAGCCAGAACTACTAAGGGAAGCGAACGCCCCACGACTCCCATATTTTTTTCTCCTCTTCCGCAGTGAGGACTTTCTTGAACTTCGCCCCCGATCGGCCTTTGACCCGCGCTTCGCAGGACTTCCAGTCGGAGTGGCGCATGGGAATTCCGTCGACCAGGCTGAGATAGGCCAGCGCGGGAGCTGGCTTTTCACGACGCTTGTCTGTGCCAGCGTCCGGAATACCGCGTTTTTCGGGAAGGTCGTGAATGGCGACGAAATACGAGATCAGTCGCCCGTTGTAGAGCTCGGGTGAAGGCCGTCGCCCGGCAGCATAGGCAACAGCAATCGAATCGACTCGCTCATTGCCGGGAATGCCGACGTGGCCCCGCACATGCGACCATCGAATCGAGGGGTCTCCCGCCTCACGACGGAGCGCCACTTCGGCGGCAAGTGCCTGCCAGAGTTCGCGATTGGCCACATCCTGTCCTTCGGCGGTTTTCCAGCCCCGCTTTCTCCAGCCCCAGATCCATTGAGTGATTCCGCGCAGGACATAAAGCGAATCCGAAAGGACTTCGAGAGGTCCACGGTCCTGGCGGGTACGCTCGAGGGCCCGAATCACTGCGAGAAGCTCCATCTGGTTGTTCGTCGTCGATCGGGCACTGCCGCCCAACTCTTCGACGGATCCTTCGGGGCGATAGATGATCGAGCCCCAGCCACCCGGTCCCGGGTTGCCGGTGCAGGCACCATCCGCAAAGATCTGAATCGAGGGCTCCTGCGTCACGACTCAGCAGTAGCGCGGTTCCTGGTCCGAGCCAAGTGCAGTCGAGGCTCCGAGCTTAGGCAGCCTCCATTTCCTCTGGTTTTTCAAGGCTTCTCAGCTGCAGGACGTCCGCAAGGTCGGCGTAACGGATGTAGCCAATGACGACTCCGTCCTTTGATACCGGGAGGGCTGCGAGGGGGGAGGTCGAAAGCTCGGCAAGAACATCCTCCAAGGGCTCTGTAACTTCGAGCGTTCGCAGACCAAAGGCCTGTTGCAGCTCGTTCACCGGAATGCTTCCTCGCTGGCCTCCGGGAACGTTCCGGATCTGCGCAAGAGACAGCAGTCCGGCGCCGCGGGCACCCGCTTGAATCGGTACTAGGGTCTGCCTGCTGGCCAGCATTCGTTCAGTGGCCTGAATCAGCGACGAGCCGCCATCCAGCGGCGTCGAAGGGGTGGCGACATCACCGACGCTCAAGCCGTGAAGCAGTCCACGCGCCAAAGTCATGGTGAGCTCAGACTGTGCTGCCGCGTAGAGAAAGAAGGCTATCAGGATCAAAAAGATATTGAACCCCAGGATGCCTAGAAGCCCGAACGCCCAGGCGAAACCCGTACTGACTCGGGTCGCGATCTGAGTCGCGCGCAAATGTCCCATTCGTGCGGAGAGTAGCGAGCGGAAGGCCCGGCCGCCGTCGAGAGGGAATGCCGGCATCAGATTGAAGATGGCGAGAACCAGGTTGACCTGGCCAAACCAGAGGGCGACGAAATCGATGTTCGGTTCGGTGGCAAGTCTCGCAGTGGCGAACCCCAGGCCTGAGAGGCCGAGGCTGACCATTGGTCCGATAATGGCCAGACGAAATTCCTGACGGCCTTCATGGGGGATTTCCTCGATGTCCGATATGCCCCCGAGCATCATCAAGGTGATGCTTCGAACTCGTGCTCCCTGTCGGAGGGCGACCCAGACGTGACCCATCTCGTGAATCAGTACCGATGAGAACAATAGTACCGCGAGGAGTACTCCCCAAACGGCCGGGCGCAGCGCCAGACTTTCAGGAGCGATGCCGGCGGATCGAGCAAAGAGATCAAAGCGAGCAGCGGTGATCCAGACGATATAGGGGAGGATGATCAGCAGCGTGATGTGGAGTCGGATGTCCACTCCCCGAAAGCTTCCGACTTTCCAACCCTTGGCAGCAAGCAGGCCTTGGCGGCGATTTGCAGGCATGCGCCTAACGAAAGCAAGGACGGTGCCTTCAACCGCACTGTCGTAGCTCGAGACTCGATTCCATTCTGCAGCTCGGCGGCAGTCGGCAGGCCGGAAGCTGCTGAATCCCCAGACGGTTCTCGTCTGGCGTGGCCAGCCAGAGCTTCATGTTATCGACACGGATTGTGAAAATGTCGCGGCTGGCGCAGTCCATCCTGCCGTCGATCTCCATCGTCATGCTCGCCAGACACTGTCCGGAGCCCCCTGAGTCTCCCGACAGTCCGGTGCTGAAGCCCCCGATCAGAAGTGAAAAGGTTCCATCCGGATAGACCTGCCAAAGCGAGTCGACGCTTCCGTCGCTGGCCCGAACGGCCAAGGTTTTCTCGGCACAATCTCCTGAGAGAAGGATTTCGGGTGCCTCCTCGGGCAGGCGTACCGAGCCAAGTCCCATCCGGCAATCGCGCAGGACGAAACCGCCCGGCATGCTTTGAGAGATGGTTCCGAAGGGACATTGGGTTCCGACACGGATGTCTCCCTCGAGATCGGGAGATCCGTCGCGGCTGTTTCTCCCGGTCGAGCTCTGACCGCAGGCGGACTGCAGCAACGACAGGGCCAGAATCACCAGAGAAAGCCGTAGTTGAGTCATGTTCGGGGTCCTCGTCGAGGATCGATCCGGTGCAAGTGCAATTCCAGCGCCGCGGTCTCCCTTGGTGGACGCGCGGCATCACTCCGGTGTAAGGGTCGGCGCATGTCGCGCTCCGTTTTTCAGTTGGTTCGAATCCTCATGGTTGGCTTTCTTGTTTTTGCGGGCCTCCCGAGTTCGGCCTGGTCAGAAGTGGTGCCTCCCGACTGGGCCAGGAGCATGGCCGGAGAGTGGGAGGGGGCAGGTGAACGCGTCCAGCTCGTTTCTCGAGGCAGGACCCAAGTGGAGGTTCGGGTGGATTCGCGTTGGCGCGGCGACCTGCAACCACCCGCTCTGATTTCTCGAAACCTATTCATTGAAACGGCACTCGGCCAGGATGGGACTCCGGAGGGTGTGCGCCGGTACCTGCGTGTTTATTGGGTTCGCGAAGTCGAGCGCAGCGCCGATATCGTGCGGCTGGAACTGGGAGGTGGGGAGGATTCCGCCGGCCCTCCCGCCTCGACGGGCTTCTTCAATGCCGAAACCCAACGCATGAGCGTTCGGCAGGCACTGGGTGCGGGATCCTGGGTAGACTCGGAGTCCGATTTTTCAGATGAGGCGCTGACGCGCTATCGGGAGTTTTTCTTTCTGGGCGGCCAGCCGAGGATCCAGAGTTCGATCGACTTTCATCGTGTGAAGTGATGATTGTGCCAGTTTATTGACGGCCGCTTGTCCCCAGGTTCTGCGCACTCGCGCCATGAATTGAAATCAGCTAGACTTTTCAAATCGTGAAGAAGCGTCTTGAGCCGATTTCCCCGGATCAGCCCGTCTGGTACCAGCCCGAAGCCCCTCTGGGTTCGGCAGTTCGACACGTCGCATCGCTCTCTTCGCGATTCCACTGGGTGGGCATTTATATACTCCGCGGCAGACACCTTGTGCTTGGGCCTTATATCGGGGACGAGACCGAGCATCGCCGCATTCCGGTTGGCCGGGGCATCTGCGGAACGGCCGTGGCGGAGAATCGGGACCTGAATGTTCCCGATGTTTCGGCGGTCGAGAACTATCTGGCGTGCAGCCTTTCGACGCGCTCCGAGCTGGTGGTGCTGGTTCGCGATCGAGAGGGAAGAGTATTGGGTCAGATTGACATCGATAGCCACCTTCCTGCTGCCTTCGGGGAGTGGGAGGAGTCAGAGGTGCGCCGTGTGGCGCAGGAGTTGGGAGAGCGATGGCCTCAAGAGTAAGAAAACCCGAGCAGATCAGCCTCGAGGACTTGTTGTTTTCTACGGCGGAACAAAAGCTGATTCGTCTGCTATTGAACGAGGCGACCACGGTTTTTCCGTTGAGGCAGCTCTCCAATCGCCTCAAGGGTGTTCGCGGTGTTGGCGGCGCGGATGGCTTGAAGCAGATGCTGAGTCGTCTGGCAGCCGTGGGACTGATCGACTGGGTGGATCACGAGCGTTCCATACGGCTGCGCGATGATGAGGGACGCGTGGAACTGCTCAAGGTCATCTCCTCGGTATGCGATCTCGAGACGCTGCGGCAGTCGCTCGAGCCTCTTTGTTCGAAAGGGTTTCTGCTGGGAGTGCGTGCACAGGGCAAGGGAACCACGGATTCGGACTATGAACTCGGCGTCATCAGTGAGCAGCGCGAGGAAGTGCTGCGTATCGCTCGTGGGCATCCCCTCGGACGGCGGATTCAGGTGCAGTTTCTTGATCCGGATGATTACCGCGATGAACTGCAGCGTTGCCCGGGGTATGTGACGCTATGGGGGTCTTTGTTATGAAAACCAAGCACTGGATCGCGCTGCTGGTTCCCATTGTGACGGTCATTCTGGATCAATGGACCAAGCAGATCATCGTGGATCAGTTTCAGCTGGGAGAGTCTGTTCCGGTTCTCTCCTCTTTTTTTAATATCACCTACGTTCGAAACACGGGCGCGGCTTTTGGCTTCATGGCCGGGGCGGATGCGTCGTTCAGAATCCCCTTCTTTCTGCTGGTGCCGACCATTGCGCTTGTCGTGATCGGATACCTTTTCAAGAAGCTTCCCGCTCGGGACTTTAGGACGGCCACTGCTCTTGCGCTGGTCATGGGTGGTGCAGTTGGGAACCTGATCGATCGTGTTCGGCATGGATTCGTCGTCGATTTCCTCGATTTTCACTGGAACTATCAGGCTCATTTCCCCGCCTTCAATGTGGCCGATACGGCAATCTGCGTCGGGGTGGGCCTGCTGATGCTCGATATGGCGGGAAAAGAGGAGGGCTCTGATGCTTCCCCTGCTGTTTAAGATCGGTCCCATCTCCATACACACCTACGGGCTGATGATCGCGGTAGGATTTTTTCTCGCCGTTGGGACCATACGAAAGTTGGCGCCGCGCAGCGGCCTGGACCCGGATAAGTCCGCCGATTTTGCGTTTTGGCTCCTCCTTGTTGGATTTCTTGGTGCTCGAGGCCTTTTTGTCCTCACTCGCTGGACTGATTTCGCCGCCGACCCGCTTGCGATTTTTAGAGTCTGGGAGGGGGGCCTTGTCTTCTTTGGCGGTCCTCTGGTCGGTCTGCCGTTCGCGGTTTGGATGCTGCGACGTCAGGGGATCTCGGTTTGGAGCGCAATGGACGTTTACCTTCCGGCAGTTGCAGTTGCGCACGCCCTTGGAAGAATTGGATGCGTTGCGGCCGGATGCTGTTACGGAAGGCCTGCCGACCTTCCCTGGTCGATTCGTCTCGATTCTGATCTGGTGGATGCCGCCCATCGTGGGATTCCCCTTCATCCCGTGCAGCTCTATGAGTTTTCGGCGCTCATGGTGCTCTATTCCGGACTAATGTGGCTTCATCCCCGGCGCCGGTTCGACGGGCAGGTGGGGCTGACCTATTTGCTGGCCTATCCAGTGATTCGATCGCTTGTCGAGGAGTTTCGAGGAGACTCCATTCGAGGCTTCGTGATCGATGGCGTTCTTTCGACCAGCCAGTTCATTTCGGTTTTGGTTTTTGTGGCTGCCGCTGTGGCACTGCTTTTTCGCCTTAGGGCTCCGGAGCGTGCATGAATGGCGTGTTCGTCGTCATCGGGGCTGCCTTTCTCCTGGGCTCGATTCCGTTCGGGGTGATCTTCGCGCGGATTTTTGGTCGCGAAGACATCAGGAAGAGTGGAAGCGGCAATATCGGTGCGACGAATGTCTCGCGGGTACTGGGATTCTGGCCCGCGGGGTTTCTTACTTTTCTTGGTGATACTTTGAAAGGGACCCTTGCCGTGTTCCTGGCCTCTGAAGCGGGAGTGGATCTGCTGTCGGGTTGGACGCTCTTTCCCGGTTCTGCCTGGGTTCAGGGAAGTCCCATGCTGCAGTGGTGTAGTGCCACGGTAGCCGTGCTGGGACATTGTTTTACGCCCTGGCTTCAGCTGCGAGGGGGAAAGGGAGTCGCAACGGGTTTTGGGGCCCTGATCCTGTTGTCGCCGTGGGCGTCGCTGGTGGGACTCTTTGGATTCGTCATGACCTTCCTCGCGACGCGAGTCGGATCCCTTTCAAGTCTCTCTGGGCTCTTTCTGTTGGTTGTTTCCCATATTGCGCTGCCCGGGTTTGAAGCCGGGGCGCATCTGCTCTGGGGTGCCGCGCTTGTCTTCATCGTAATGGCGCGGCATGAAAAAAACCTCGATGCGCTGTTGGAAAGCCGTGAGAATCGCTTTTAAGACTGGAGTCTGTACGGCGCTGTTGCTTGTGCTGGGACTTGAACCTGTTCAGGCGAAGTCCGGCGTTTGTCGCCAAGTGGCAACGCTTTCTCCGGCCCTCGGTGCCATGGTCATCGAGATGCTGCCTGCGGAGCAGCTGTACGGGAGGTTGACCGGAGTGGCCTCATATACTCCGGTTCCCTCGTTTGCCGCCGGTCGCCGGATTCAAGAAGTCGCCTCGGCGGGACGGATCGACCGAGAGCGTCTGATTCTCGGGCGTCCTGACTGCATCATCGAGGCGCCGGGTATTCTGCCTCGATCTGATGTCGACTCTCTGGCGGACACTCTCCGTCGCTCAGGTCTGTCCGCGAAGATGGTGAGTATTCCGATGCATTCGCTGTCGGATATTCCTCGCGCCTATCATCTTCTGGGATCCGTGCTGGGCACGGAAGAAAAAGCGCATGAAATCGTGAGTCGGTTTGAGGCTCGCCTTCGGGCGCTTCGGGGGCGTCTTGCCGCGAAACGGGTCCTTGTTCAAATCGATGATCAGCCATTGATCGTCCTGGGGGGGGCTGCGACCTTTCTATCCGAGGCTCTCACCCATCTTGGGATCGAGAACGTTTTCTCGGATCTCAAGGACCCTTATCCCCGGGTTTCTTTGGAGAGCGTCTTGTCGAGGCGTATTGACGAGGTTTGGATCCTGGGAGGCGAGACGGAGCATCGACGCCACGAAGCTTCCGCTGCTCGTTGGCGGGATCGCCTCGTGGCAGTTCGCAGAATGGCGGGTATTCGAGTTCGGGTATTTCTCCTGCCCGCACTGACGTTGCCGACTTCCGGGCTATTGGATGCTTTAGAGCAGGTGGTGACAGATGTCTCACCGTAGGGTGATGCTCCACGCGGTCTCGATGCTTGTTATCGCTTTTCTTGCGTCCCTGACTATTGGGTCGATGGGGTGGAAGGCGTGGTTCGACTCTCCGTCGCTGCTCTGGGAGCTCCGAGGGACCCGCGCCCTGCTGGCTTCCGCTGTGGGCGGGGCTCTGGCAGTGGCGGGTGCGCTCCTTCAGGTCGTCTTCACGAACCCACTCTGTGAGCCCTATACACTGGGGATATCCTCGGGAGCCGCACTGGGAGCGGTGCTCGTTGGTGCTTTTTGGGGAGAGGCCCTGGCGGGAGGCCTTGGTTCAGGTGCCCTTGTCGGCGCGCTGGTTTTCACCCTGCCCATCCTGGCGCTTGCCTCAAAGCGCGGAATGGGGGGCGCGCCGCTTTTGCTTGCCGGAGTCATGCTGGGGTTCTTTGGGTCGAGCCTGGTCGCTCTGGTAATGGCCCTGAAGGCATCCTCTGGCGTATCGCAGGCGCTGGTTTGGCTGCTGGGCGACCTGTCTCGCGTGGGCTCGCTGGGAGCTTGGAGCAGTCTGGCGGTCTGTATCCTGACGACGACGTGGATCTATCGTCGAAGTGCCGAACTCGACACTCTTTTGCTCGGTGAGGGTGCGGCCCGATCGGTCGGCGTTGACGTGGATGGCTTGCGCCGTGAGGTGATTTTGGTTTGTTCGGTACTGGTCGCGTCAGCAGTGGCCTGCGCCGGAATGGTGGGATTTGTGGGACTCATGGTGCCCCATTGGGTTCGTGGAAGGGCGGGGTCCCTTCACCGGAAGGTTCTGCCCCTGTGCCTGATTTGGGGGGCCTTTTCGGTCATTTTTGCAGATGCCGCCGGTCGTGCTCTTTTTTCACCCCGAGAGATTCCTGTGGGTGTCCTGACCGCACTGGTGGGCGGGCCCGCCTATCTTTATTGGATCAGGAAGAGAGCGGGTCGCCATGGGTGAGCGCTTGTTGAAGGCGAGGAGCCTGGGATGGTGCACCGGTACGGGAGCTGGAGCGCGAGCTCTGCTCTCGGACTGTTCGGTGGACTTGCGTGCCGGTCAGGTGGTTGCCCTTGTGGGCCCCAATGGCGCCGGAAAATCGACGCTTCTGAAGCTTCTGGCCGGGGTGCTCGGATATCCCTCTGCGAACTATTCGGGATCCATCCATTGGAAGGGCGTTGATTGGACCAGACTCGCTCCAAGGGATCGGGCGGCGCGGGTGGCTTATGTGTCTGACGAGCTGACGAGTGTTTTTCCCATGAGCGTGCACGAGGTGGTTACGTCCGGGACTTTTGCTTCGGGACGACCAGAACTTGTGGAGCCGGCGCTCGAGTTTTGTGATCTGCGTTCGTTGTCCGCGCGTGGAATTCAGGGGCTTAGCGGAGGGGAGCGCCAGAGGGTGGCACTGGCTCGTGCACTGGTTCAGGGAGCAGAGGTGCTCTTGCTGGACGAAGCGCTTTCCCGGATGGATCTGGATTACCAATGGAGCCTTGGTCAGTCGTTGAGGACCTTGGTCGATGGCAGCGGGGCGCAACCCTTCAAGGTGTCGGCAATCGTACTGGTGTCTCACGATCTCGCCTTTGCGTTGAGATGGGCTGGCGAAGCCTGGGTTCTTCAGGAGGGGCGGGTGATTGCCACCGGAGCGGTGGACGCCGTTGTCAATGAGGCGATGCTCACCCGAATCTATCCGCGGGCTGCATCGATGCTTTCACTTCTCTCTCAAAAATAGAGGGTGACGCCCCAGTTGTGGGTGAGTCGATCGAGAGGCCCCACGACTCTTTCGAGTGCATAATCGAATGACATTCTCGGGACCACCCAACCGAGTCCGTAGCCAAACCCCCGGGCCTTGGTTCGCAGGTCGGGATGCGGAACATTACGGAAGCTTCCCATGCGCACATAGAGATCCTTCATGATCGCAATTTCGGCGCCCGCTTCATAGCCGAGGCTGGGATTGTCAGGAATTTCGAGGGCGTTTCCGATTCGAATTCGAGGATCGAGATAAATCAGAAACTTTTCGGTGATCTTGAACTTCGTGCCGACAATCGCCTCTCTTTCGAGCCCCAGAAGACGAGAACGAGTCGACTGGACCATGTTGTCGATGATCACCGCCACCTGAAGCCAGTCCCAGGGCGCTGCCGTGGCAGAGAGGTTCCAGTTTCGGGCATCCCGAAAGCGCGCAGGTCTCTTGGTGTAAAAGAGTTTTGCTCCGAGTCCCACGGTGAGTTTTGGCTGCAGCTTTCTGGACAAGCCCACGAATACCGAGCTCAGGTCGTCTCGAACTCCATAGGCGGCCGAAGCCTGAACGAACTCAGAGCGCCCATCCAGTATGGAGAGGCTGTAGGCTCGACCCTGGTCTTCTCCCAGTGAACGGTAATTGGCGGCCCAGCTGTAAACTGGCAGAAACGATGCGAAGGACGGGTTTTGGTAAACCGAGTCGTTGAGGAGCGGGTTGGCGTGCCCCGCGCCTCCGAGAGCGGCTGCCCGAGGGGATCGAAACTCGCTAGCGCGAGAGGAGTGGGCCACCAAAAAAGATATGAATATCAATATCTTGAGTGGCCCGAGTTTTTGTTGCGCTGTGTTTACCATGTGCGTCAAAAAGTCCTTTACCAGAGCGGGTGTCTCAGGGTAGTGTCCGGCGGCAAATGACGATGCGCAAGGAAAAGCTAGAGCGCCTGAAAGCCGAACTACTGTCGCGACGCGAGACGATCGCGGTGGGATTGAGACGTTCCACCGAAGAATGGATCGATAGCGAGGACCTGATTCAGGCCGACTCGATAGACCAGGCGGCGGCGGACACGGACCGTGGAATTGCAGTGCAGATGCGCAATCGTGACCGCGTGATCCTGCGTGAGGTGGATGAGGCGCTGCGTCGTCTTGAGAATGGAACCTTCGGTGATTGCGTGCGTTGCGGCGAAGACATTTCGGAGGCGCGGCTCAAGGCCAATCCCTCGACCACGCTTTGCATCGGCTGCAAAGCCGAGCTAGAGTCCGAAGGTCAGCGGTTTTCGGCTCGAACTTGATTTCGTCCGCAATCCGCCGCTGACAGCGGAGGATTGATGAAAAGACTCGTTCGAACGGCGGTGATTCCTGCTGCCGGTATGGGAACCCGATTCCTTCCAGCCACCAAGGCCATTCCCAAGGAGATGATTCCGATCGTCGATGTTCCGATGATCCAGCACATCGTCGAAGAGGCGGTGCGGTCGGGCGTCGAGCGTGTGGTTCTGGTGACGGCCCGTCACAAGGAATCCATCGAGAACCATTTCGATTTCAACGTCGAGCTCGAGGACTCCCTGGAGCGCAAGGGCAAGACCGATCTTGCCGAGGTATCCCGCCGCGTGGGACGACTCTGCGAAGTGATCTCGATCCGCCAGAAAAACCCCATGGGCCTCGGCCACGCCGTTCTTTGCGCTCAGGCCGCCGTAGGTGATGAGCCCTTCGCCGTCCTGCTTGGTGATGATCTGATCGATTCAGCGGTGCCGTGCACAGGGCAGTTGGTGGAGCTGTTCCATCGGGAGCAGGCGTCGGTCGTGGGAGTCATGGAGGTTCCGGCGTCCGAAGTGTCCAAGTATGGAGTGATCGGAGGCCGTCCGCTGGATGAACGGACCTGGGAGGTGGAGCGGCTTATCGAGAAGCCGTCCGTTGATGCCGCCCCCTCGCGCCTGGCGATTCCCGGAAGATACGTTTTGGAGCCTGCGATCTTCGACTGCCTGAAGCGGACGCCTCCCGGAAAAGGGGGGGAGATTCAGCTCACTGATGCCCTGCAGATTCTGGCCTCCGAGCGTCGACTTCTGGCTCATGCCTTCGAGGGAACGAGGTATGACACCGGAGATCGGCTGGGGTTCATTGACGCGACTCTGGCTTTTGCTCTGAAGCGTCCCGAATTACGCCACGGGGTGCGCGAGTTGCTTCAAAAATATCTCAAAAACGAGCACACTTGACTGCATGAGCATCCGCAGACCGTCGATCGTTTTTGCCGCCGTACTTATCTGTCTAGGAACTCTCACCTCTCATCCGGTGCAGGCGTATATCCCGCCTTCCGAATACATCGTGAAGTCGATGCTGCAGAAAAAGGCTGGACTGAAGATGATTCGTACGCGGGGAACCGTGATGGCTCTGACCGCAGAAGGCGGGCTGACGGGAGCGAGATTCATTGAAGAGGCTCTTTTTGACTCCGCGTCTGGAGTGCTTCGGAGCACTGCGCTTGATGAGACCGGGCGCGAGCTCTATTCGGTGGAACGGCAGCTGGGTCAGCCGACGGCCGACCGTGAGCCCCGCACTTTGGTGTCCCTCCTTCTCTTTGAAAGTCGTCCCGGACCGTTGCTCAATGAGTTGAGGCGCTGGGATATTCCAGTTCGGGAAGAAGAAGAGCTTCTGAAGTTGCCAACAGAGGTCGAGCGTCGCGCGGCGGAGCAGACCTTCTTTGGAAGGCAGAAGCTGCCATCCGGACTTCTGGTGTCCTGGGTGATTGGAGACAGGTCCTCGAACCAGCTCTGGGTGCAAAAAGACAAGTTTGTTCCTGCCAGACTTCTTCTGCGTACGGGAGATGCCCACGACATTCAGTTCGATTCCTACCAGATCACCAGAGAGGTGCCGATGCCACGAGTGATGCTGGTTTCCAAGGGCAAGGAGCAGGTCCTGCGCGAGGAGATTCAGGACATTACGATCAATTCCGCCGAGCTGATCGAAACCAAGAAGACGGTTGCAAACGGGTTCACCGAAATCGGAGATTCGGCAGAGAGTGAAATTCGAGATTTGATCCGTCGTTATTACTCCGTGCTTCGTTGAGGCACCGCTGATGGGGCATCTCCTGCTTTCCGTGGCCGTTCCGAGGCCGATCGACATGCTCTTCACCTACCGGATTTCGGGTGAACTCGCTCCGAAGGTCCGGCAGGGAAGCTGGGTGCTGGTACCCTTCGGTCGAAGCCGTCTTCACGCCTTCGCGGTCGGAGCGCCGTTTTCTGCCGATGAGCTTCCCGCCTCCCTGGATGATGGCCAACTCAAGGATGTTCTTGAGGTCGGTCCTGAGTCGGCCGTCGTTCCGCCAGATGTCTTTGAACTCTGCCGCTGGACGCATGAGTATTACCATTCACCTCTTGGAGAGGTGCTGCATGCGGCGATGCCGGGAGCGGCGCTTGGCTTGAAGTCTGCCCGGCGCGAGCCGCGTCCTTTGGCGCGACGAAAGCCGGAGCTCACCGGACTTCACGAGCTGACCGCCGCCCAGCGGCTTGTTGCGGATGAGCTTGAGGCACTTCGACAGGGGCCTGCAGCATCTGCCCCCAGGGTGGCGCTGCTCCACGGAGTTACCGGCAGCGGGAAGACCGAAGTGTACCTGGATCTGGCACGTCGAGCGCTTTCGGAAGGACGCAGTGTGCTGATTCTGGCACCCGAGATCGCCCTGACTCCACAGCTTCACGCCCGATTCGAGTCAGCATTGGGCGAGTCCGTCGGGCTCTGGCACTCTGCACTGCCTGATGGCCAGCGTCGGGATCAGACTGCCGCGATGATGTCAGGGCAATTGAGGGTTGTCGTTGGAGCGCGGTCCTCGATTTTTGCGCCCTTGAAGAATCTTGGCTTGATTGTCGTCGATGAGGAGCACGATGCCACCTACAAGCAGGAGGACCGGGTTCGCTACCATGCGCGGGACCTGGCGGTTGTTCGTGGTTCGAGGGCGAATGCCCTGGTGATTCTGGGCTCGGCCACTCCGAGCCTCGAAACGCTCGAAAGGGTCCGAGAGGGCAAGTATGTTCGCTTGGAGCTGACCGAGCGGGTTCTGTCTCGAACCCTTCCCCAGATCGAGGTGGTGGATCTTTCAGAGGAGCCGAGAGTTGAGGGGATCCAGGCCGTTCTCGCGGAGCGATCCCTCACGGCAATTCGCGAGACCCTCGACTCGGGGAACCAGGCGATGGTGTTTTTGAACCGTCGCGGATTTGCGGCGTTTCTGCTCTGTGAGGACTGTTCCGAGGTGTCGGGATGTCCTAACTGTTCGATCTCGCTCACGGTTCATCGGAAAAATCAGGAACTCCGGTGCCACGTGTGTGGTCATGTCGAGCAAATACCGGAGCACTGCCCCTCGTGCCGGGGAGATCGGCTCGCATCCATCGGGGCGGGTACGGAAAGTCTTGAGGAGGAACTGCCCTCGCTGCTCCCGGAGGCGAAGATCCTGCGTCTGGATCGAGATCAGATCACCAGTGCCTCCAGGCTCACTGAAACTTTGGAGCGCTTCAGGCGAAAAGAGGCCAATCTGCTCCTTGGAACCCAGATGCTGGTCAAGGGTCATGACTTTCCTGCCGTGACCCTCGTGGTGGTGATCCTCGCAGATGCATTGTTTCGTTATCCCGACTTTCGTGCCCCCGAACGCGCGTTGCAGATTTTGACCCAGGTTTCCGGCAGGGCCGGACGGGGAGAGGCTCCGGGCCGTGTCCTGGTTCAGACCTTCAGTCCGGAGCATCCCGTTATTCATGTCCTCTCAGGGCAGGTCTCGGCGGAGGACTTTCTTGAGCAGGAGCGCGAGTTGCGCCAGGCGCTGAACTATCCCCCGTTTGCGCGGCTCGCCCGGATTCGAGTGGAGTCCTCCAGACGTGACGAGGCCAAAGAGCGGGCTGGACGCCTCGCTGCCCAGCTTACCGCATGGATTGCTTCGGATCCCGGTAGTGGGGGCAGTGTTGAAATACTGGGGCCCAGCGAAGCCTTTCTCGAGCGAGCCAAGGGAATCTTTCGTTGGGATCTGTTGTTGAAATCGACGTCAGTCAGATCTCTTCATCGACTGGTTCATGCTGCAAGACTGGCCAGTAGCAGGTTGGAATTTCCCGTGCTTGTCGATGTTGATCCCGGCGGGATAGGATGAGCGCAGGATAAAACCGGATGAGCTCGGATAATACCAGAAACGGTGAGCCTGACGACCGTCAGGCCAAGGCCCAGGCCAAGGAGGCCGATCGTCTTGCCCGACGTGCTGCAACAAGCAGCCGCATGCGGGAGAAGATCGAGAAGCAGCTTCAGCGGGAAGAACAACAGCGTCAGCAAGAAGCCCGGGTTCAGCGCCTCGAGATCGCCAGGCAAGGAATCTCTGCATTGTCGCGCGACGAACCCGGAGAAGCGACGAAGTATTTTTTGGTCTACCTGAAAGCCTTGGAGCGGGCGAAGAAGGTGGAGTCCGGCCGGCTTACACCCAGTGTTTTCGATGCGAAAACCGAGATGGCAGAGATGGTGCTTCTGACTGGCGTCTATTGGGATCTCGCTCGAATCTATGATCGCACTCGCGGCAAGGAGAATGTGCAGAAGCTGCAATTCTACCTCAATCAATACGTCTATTTTGCCAAGGATGCGACCTACAAGGCGCTTTGTGCCGAGACGCTCAGGAAGTTTCTGGTCGCCGAAAAGGCGCTTCACCGTGGAGAATTCAAGGCCGCCTACAAGCGCCTGGGAGGAACCACGTGTTTTATTGCGAGTTCGCTGATGGATCTCTCAGGCCCTGAGACCATGCCGCGGCTTCGTCGCTTCAGGGACCATTTCCTGCTTCGAAACTCGTGGGGACGTCGGATGGTTCACTTTTATGAGTCTGTCTCTCCGGCGCTCGCTGCGAAGCTGGACGCCGCTCCCCATCCCGTGCGCTGGTTGCTTGCAAGAACTCTGGATGGCGTTGCCTGCCTGCTTTCGCGTCGCTGAGGCGCTTCTCTCAGTGGAAAAGCGTTCCCGTGCGTGACGGACGGAAGGTGAACTCCCCCTCAGCGAGGTCCATCCAAATCGAAAGCCAGATGACGACGGCCTTTCCCTTGATATTCCGGTAGGGAACGTAGCCCCAGAAACGCGAGTCGTTCGAGAAGTCTCGATTGTCTCCCATCACAAAGACATGGTCGGCTGGAACAGTGATCGGACCGAAGCTCTCGGTCGTGAAATTATTTCGATCGGTCAGCACGATGGGATTACCCCCGTCAAAATGCTCCTGAAAAGCCTCCATATTTTCTTTGGAGTATCGAGACTCGTCCAGCACCGACAGGACTTCCTTCAGACGGTCCTGAGGGAGTGGCTCATGAGCAACGGCCTTGCCGTTGAGATAAATGACCTTGTCCTTGACCTCGATGGTGTCTCCCGGAATACCGACGACGCGCTTGATGTAATGCAGGGACTCGTCACGCGGATAGATGAAGACAATGACATCACCCCGCTTGGGCGGAGCGCGTTCGATGACAGTGATGGGCCCATCCGAGAGCCACTCGGAAAAGGGGACCTTCAGGCCATAGGCGAACTTATTGACGAAAATGTGATCGCCGACCAACAAGGTGGGAATCATCGAACCCGATGGAATCTTGAAGGCCTCGATGATGCTGGATCGGATCATGAAGACGAGCAGCAGTGCAGTGCCCAGCGAAACGACGTTGTCCCATAGCCATTTCTTCCGGTCGATGGTCGGTGCGGTCTTCGGACTCTCGGCCGTGGTCTCCGGGGCGGCAGATTCGTTCTCGTTCATCGGCCAGAAACTATCGAAGCTCTTGGGGATTGTCCATTTAATGCTATTCTCGTTGTGGTGCGAACCTTGGATCGTTACCTCGTCACTTCCTTCATTCGGGGGTTCGTTCCTGCCTGGCTGGGACTGGTGGTTCTGTTCTTTTTCCAGGCCATGATTGCGCATCTAAACGAGCAGCCTTATCCGGCCACGCAGATCTTGTGGCGCGGAGTGCTCGGCCTTCCTGAGATCTTCGTGCAGCTGGCTCCGCCGGCGGTTCTCGCGGGTACGGTCATGGTGCTTTCCGGTCTCTCGCGAACCGGGGAGCTGACTGCCTTCTTCTCACTGGGCTTCGGCAAAGGCCGGATGGTGGCGACACTGGGTGCGATCGTCTTCGTGTTCTGCTGTCTGCTGCTGGTTTTTCAGGACCGGATTGTGCCGCTCTTCATCAAGAAGCAGAGCACCTACTACTGGCACGTCATGAAAAAGAGACCGGATTTTTTTCTGGACGTACGCAGAGACAAGGTCTGGTACCGATCACAAAACCTCATTTTCAATCTCCGCTCCTTTGACCTCGGAACGAAGACCATCGAAGGGATGTCCGTTTATACGCTTGATGAGCGGTTCCGGCTGGTGCAACTGGTCGAGGCCAGCAAGGGAGTTCATACAGAGACGGGATGGAAGATGCTCGATGGACTCGTGACGATCTTCGATCCGGACACCCCCTTTCCAATGACCAGACGTTTTGAGAGCAAGGAACTGCGGATTTCAGAAACACCGCAGGACTTTCAGGAGATCGAACGGGAGGTCAACTCCCTGCGTCTCCGCGAGCTGTCCGCTTATATCGACCGGGCGAAGGCTGCTGGCGGTAATACGCGTCGTTTCGAGGTCAAGCTTCATTCGCGAATTGCAATCTGCTTTACGCCATTGGTCATGTGCTGGCTCGCCATTCCCTTCTCGCTCGGCAGTCGCCGCTCGGGCGGCCTTGCTCGCGACCTGGGGCTGGCGTTGATGGCGACCTTTTTCTATTGGCTTTTCTACTCCGTCAGCTTATCTCTCGGGGTGAATGGCGCATTGCATCCAGTGCTTGCGGCGTGGCTTCCCAGCATGATTTGCGTTCTCGCGTTGATCTTTCTGGTGGCCCGGCGGCCGGCGTGATTCTGCGTTCCGCACGACCATGGCAAAACTCAAGATTTATACTTTTCCCGATTCGGTTCTCTCGCAGAAGGCCAAGCCCATTGAACGGGTTGAGAGGTCCTACCGTAAGTTGGCCGATGACATGCTCGAGACCATGTATGATGCGCCGGGGATCGGGCTCGCCGCCAATCAGGTGGGGCTGCTTGAGCGGATCGTCGTGATCGATACAGATTATGACTTTGAGGAGGTCGCAGACGGCATCGAAGAGATGCCCGAGGGGGCCGAGGTCAGTGGAACCGGAATCATCACCAACAAGAGTCCCCGAATCATCATCAATCCCGAGATCATCCGCCGTGAGGGAAAGATTCTTTTCAAGGAGGGGTGCCTCTCAGTTCCGGAGTATACTGCCGATGTCGAGCGCGCAGAGAAGATCAAACTCCAGTACCAGGACATCGATGGACTAACGAAGACTTTGGATGCCGAGGGGCTCCTTTCGGTTTGCATCCAGCATGAGATGGATCATCTGGATGGACGACTTTTCATCGATCGCCTCACTCCGCTGAAAAAGCAGATGGTGAAGAAAAAGCTCCTTGCCGAGCGGCGGGAGCGTGAAGTCCGTGGCGATCTTGGCCCGGGCTCCGATCTTCACGACATGGGTGGTCCTCGAAAGAAGGACAACTAGGCGATGCCCTCGGCCGTAAGACCACGCGTCATTTTCATGGGCACCCCCGATTTTGCGGTGCCTTCATTGGTGGCGGCCAATGAGCTTTGTGACATTCAGGCCGTTTATACCCAGCCGGATCGTCCGGTAGGACGCGGGCTGGAAGTGAAGGCTTCGCCGGTCAAGATCAAGGCACAGGAGCTCGGCATTCCGGTGTTCCAACCCGCGAAACTTTCTCAACCCGGTGAATTGGAACGTCTGACTGCGCTCGCACCGGACTTTCTCATCGTCGTCGCCTACGGGCAGATCCTGAAGCAAAACGTGCTCGATGTTCCAGTCTTGGGTTGTGTCAACGTGCACTCCTCGATTCTTCCACGGTGGCGTGGGGCTGCTCCGATCCAGTGGGCGATCTTGGCTGGAGACCGTGAAACGGGAGTTTCTACTCAAAAGATGGTGCTCAAGCTTGACGCGGGTGATGTGCTGGATGTCGAGAGGACGCCCATTTCGCCCGAGGATACGGCGCAGACGCTCCACGATCGCCTGGCGGCGCTCGGCGCCCGGGTTCTTTCCAGAACGATCGAAGGCCTGGTTGCAGGAACTTTGACCCCCGCGCCGCAGGATGAATCCATGGTCACGATCGCAACTAAGCTGACGAAAGAAATGGAGAGACTCGACCCAGCGAAGAGGGCGGCCGAGCTGGACCGACAGGTTCGAGCCCTGAATCCGTGGCCCGGTACCAGCGTTGTCCTGGAGGGGACCTCGGAGAGACTCAAGATTCGCAAGGTGCGGCTCCGTCCTGAGGTGATTGGCCGGCCAGGATTCCTGTTTGAGTCTGGGGGAAGACTTTTTCTGGGGGCTGCGGACGGGTGTCTTGAAATTCTTGAACTGCAGCCCGACGGAAAGCGTGTTCAGTCGTCCTCCGAGTTTTTGAGTGGAAAAAAAGGGCGGCTTGGCGCAGGGGCGCCGCCGCTCGAGTGGAAGATCTGAGCAGCGTCGGCTTCCTCGCGTCGCTTGCGGCGAGCGTCCCGACCGGGGTATGGTTCGGGCACCCATGGCCAAGACCCTGATCGCACCCAGTCTCCTTTCGGCGGATTTTTCTCGGCTTCGCGATGAAGTTCTCGATGTTGAACACGGGGGCGCCGACTGGCTGCACCTGGACATCATGGATGGACATTTTGTTCCCAATCTGACCATGGGGCCGCTGGTCGCAGCAGCGCTCAAGCCGCATACGAAGTTGCCGCTCGACTGCCATCTCATGGTGACCGAGCCAGAGAAATGGCTCGAAGTGTTTGCCGGTGCAGGGGCGTCGGTCATCACCGTTCATGCCGAGGCCACCGTCCATCTGGATCGGCTGCTTCGCCGCATTCGAGAACTGGGCTGCAAGGCCGGCGTTTCTCTGAACCCGGCCACTCCGCTCTCGGCCATCGAGGAGGTCCTTGAAATCGTGGATTTGGTTCTCATCATGAGCGTCAATCCCGGATTCGGAGGGCAGAGGTTCATTGAGGGCGCGCTCGAAAAGATAACTCGTCTTGCCAAGAGTCGTCAGGAAGCAGGACTGGGTTTTCTGATCGAGGTGGATGGAGGAGTTTCCGCAGTGAATTCGAAGTTGCTGATCGGTGCGGGCGCAGACGTCTTGGTGGCAGGTTCCGCAATTTTTGGACAAAACGACCGGGCGAAGGCGATTGCCGGGTTGAGGTAGGTGCTGATGAAGATGAAGCCGCTGCTTCTGGGAAAGAGTGCAATCTCACTTGAGGACGTTGAACAGGTCGCTGTTCACGGGCGAACGGTGATTCTTGGGCCGACAGCACGAGCGCGGATACAGAAGGCGTATCGCTTTCTTCGTGATCGGGCCCGTTCAGGCGAGACCTATTATGGCATCAATACCGGCTTTGGGCTTCTTTCGAACGTCAGGGTGGATGACGCCGATATCGAACAGCTTCAGGTGAACCTGATTCGTTCGCATGCGGTGGGGGTCGGATCTCCGCTCGCCGACGAGCAGGTGCGAGCCATGCTGCTGCTTCGGGCCTGGAACCTCTGTCAGGGACACTCTGGTGTGGCGCTGGCGACAGTCGAGCAGCTGCTGGCCTTTCTGAACCGGGGCATTCACCCGATTGTCCCCGAGCAAGGCTCCGTCGGAGCAAGCGGAGATCTCGCGCCACTTTCTCATCTGGCCCTTCCGCTGATCGGAGAAGGCCATGTCCGCTTGCGTGGAAAGGTCATGACCGGAGCGGAGGCATTGAAGAGATGCGGACTGAAGCCTCTGTCGCTGGGTCCGAAGGAGGGCCTGGCGCTGATCAACGGAACCCAGTTCATGACAGCCATCGGGACACTGGCTCTGCTGGAGGCGGAGCATCTCTGCAATGTGGCGGACTGCGCCGGTGCCATGAGCGTCGAAGCCATGCGAGGAACCGACGCCGCATTCGATGCCGAAATTCACGCTGTTCGTCCTCATCCGGGGCAGGTTCAAACGGCTGCCCACCTGCGAGCATTGCTGGCAAGCGGCGGTCGCAGTGAAATAGCCAGGAGCCATGAGGACTGCACCAAGGTGCAGGACCCCTACTCTCTTCGCTGCATGCCCCAGGTTCACGGGGCTTCGCGCGACGTCCTCGCTTTCGTCCGAGGAGTTCTCGAACGAGAGGTGAATGCGGTCACCGACAATCCTCTTCTCTTCCCTGAGACGGGCAAGATCCTGAGTGGAGGAAATTTTCACGGCCAGATCGTCGCAATTGCCATGGACATGCTGGCGATTGCAGTGGCGGAGATCGCCAATATTTCGGAGCAGCGGATTGAAAAGTTGATCAACCCCGCGCTTTCAGACCTTCCCGCCTTCCTGATCCGACAAGGGGGGCTCAACAGCGGCTTCATGATCATTCAGGTTGCCGCTGCCAGCATCGTCTCTGAGAACAAGACCCTCTGCCACCCGGCAAGCGTCGATTCGATTCCTACCTCTGCCGACAAGGAAGACCATGTCAGCATGGGTGCATGGGCGGCTCGGAAGGCCCATCTCGTGATCGTGAATGCCCGGCGTGTGCTGGCGATGGAGCTTCTCAGTGCTGCGCAGGGTATTGATCTGCTTCGGCCCCTTCGTTCTACCAGGGGAATCGAGACGATCCATGCGTTGGTTCGCCGGCATGCCGCCTATGCCGAGACTGATCGTACCTATTACGAAGATCTGGCACGTCTGGAATGCATGATTGATTCGCCCGAGATGAAGGCGGCGACTCGACAGGGGCTCCTGCCTGCAAGCAGGGTCCGGAAGTCAAGAAAGGGAGACCGAAAATGAAGGCATCTTCTCGCGTTGTTCGAGCAGCTCGTGGAACAGAACGCTCCTGCAAGGGTTGGCATCAGGAGGCCGCCCTTCGGATGCTCATGAATAATCTCGACCCGGAGGTCGCCGAAAGGCCCGAGGACCTTGTGGTCTACGGTGGGATCGGCAAGGCTGCACGCAATTGGGAGTCCTTTGATGCGATCGTCGAGAGCCTTCGCGCGCTGCGCGATGATCAGACGCTTCTGATCCAGAGCGGCAAGCCCGTGGCGGTGATGCCTTCCCATGAACACGCTCCCCGGGTGATTCTCGTCAATAGCGTACTGGTTCCCCGTTGGGCGACTTGGGAACATTTTCGAGAGCTCGAGGACAAAGGCTTGATGATGTACGGCCAGATGACGGCCGGATCTTGGATCTACATCGGCACGCAGGGCATTGTGCAGGGCACGTACGAGACCTTCGCAGAGGCAGGTCGGCAGCACTTTGGTGGTGACCTGACGGGAAGGGTCGTGCTCACTGCGGGTCTGGGTGGAATGGGGGGTGCCCAGCCGCTTGCCGCCTCGATGGCAGGCGCCATTTCTCTCAATGTCGAGGTCGATCCGACGCGCGCCCAGAGGCGAATCGAGACCAGATATCTCGATGAAATTGCCGACGATATAGATGATGCCCTGAGGCGGATCGAAGTCGCAAAGAAGGCGGGCAAAGCCACCAGCATTGGCTTGATCGGCAATGCGGCGGAGGTGCACTGGCAGCTGCTCGATCGCGGATTTGCACCGGATTTCGTGACCGATCAGACGAGTGCCCATGACGAGCTGAACGGCTATGTTCCTCATGGATTGTCGCTTGCTGATGCGCTGGCGCTGCGTAAGACGGATCCGAAGGCCTACGTCGAGCGTTCGATGGCGAGCATGGCTCGTCATGTTGAAGCGATGCTCGAGTTTCAGAGGCGCGGCTCGCACGTATTTGACTACGGAAATAATATCCGCGGACAGGCTTTGAAGCACGGTGTGAAAAACGCCTTCGACTTCAAGGGGTTTGTCCCTCTCTATATTCGTCCCCAGTTCTGTGAGGGGCGTGGTCCCTTTCGATGGGCCGCACTCTCGGGTGACCCGGAGGACATTCGTGTTACCGATCGTGCCATCGCCGAGCTTTTCCCCGACGATCTGGGGCTGCATCGTTGGCTGGCCATGGCAGAAGAGCGCATTGCTTTTCAGGGACTCCCCGCCAGGATCTGCTGGCTGGGTTATGGGCAGAGAGAGAAGGCTGGTCTTCTCTTCAATGAGCTCGTCCGTACCGGGAAGGTCAAGGCTCCGATCGTGATCGGACGGGATCATCTCGATTGCGGATCAGTGGCTTCACCCAATCGGGAAACCGAGGGGATGATCGATGGATCAGACGCCGTGGGAGACTGGCCCATCTTGAATGCCCTCATCAACGCCGTGAACGGTGCGTCGTGGGTGAGCCTTCATCACGGGGGCGGAGTGGGCATGGGGTACTCACTGCACTCCGGCATGGTCGTGGTTGCCGATGGAACCAAGGATGCCGAATGGCGCCTGACCCGTGTGTTGAATTCGGATTGCGGCATGGGTGTGGTTCGCCATGCAGACGCGGGTTATCCCACTTCAATGGAGATCGGGCGCAACCGTTTTCAAGATCGTGGCGGAAGGATTCCGATGATCTGATCCCGTGCCATGGGGCGTTGATTTGCAGGGTTGTGGGGCGTGGTCCCCCGCAATCTCTTTCTGGCCTTCATTGTTCACTGGTGCTGCGTGCTGTCCTTCGCCCACGCGATGGGGCCTCGACCGCCCACTGAAAAGCCCTGGATGATGGGCGTGCTGGGTGACTCGATCGCGGCCGGAACGCTTGCCGATGTGCCGATTCCGTTTGCGCCGACTCCGGAGCAGCAGGTTCGAGACTGGTACGACAGTGGAATCGAACCGCAGCTGATCTATACGAACAAGCGGGCGTTGTCGTGGGGTTCCGGAGAGAAGATTCGATCGCATTTCAAGCTGCTGCAGGAGTGGCTGGGCCGCTCGGTACTGGGGCCGTTGGAAGTCGCAAATTTTGCGCATCCTGGAGATGAAAGCGTTGATCTGCAGGGCCAGGTAAAGCGTCTATTGTCATTGCTTGAAGAAGGGCGTCATCAGGGGTTGCTGTATGTAGCCATCAGCATCGGGTCAAACGATGCCTGCAGTTTTGACCATCCGTCGCGGGTGGACATCAGGCAACTCCGCCGCAATTTCATTGAGGCGCTCTCTGCGCTAGCCAAGGGAGCGAGAAGATGGGGAGCTGGTCGCGAGCCGCTTCGCGTCCTACTTGTCGGAGTTCCCAGAATCCCCAATCTGGGGGATCCGTCCATCAGTAACGCGCGAACGCTCTTTGGCTTGAGCTGTTCGATGGTCCGGGATCGAATTCTACGGTTCTGCACTCCACTCACCGTGTGGCAGGGCCGGGAGGAGTACTTGCAGCGTCTGGCCGTCGTTGAGCAGGTGAATGCGGTCATTCGAAGCGTTGCCATTGAGGCATCTGCCGAGATTCCCGGCCTCGAAGTCTTCTATAGTGATCGACTCTATCAACTGGAGATTCCTCTGGGTGCTCTTGCCGCAGATTGCTTTCATCCCGGACGTTGGGCCCAGCAGGAGATCTCGCTGCAGACATGGAAGGACCAGCCGTGGTTTCATTGAAGAGCATAGTCGGAGTTTTGGGGTTCTGTGCGCTGCTGATCCATCCTGTGGGTGCGATGGCCGAGGGCCTCTGCGAAGGTGTGGTGATTCGACAGGAGCTGCCACCCAGGGTTTCTCCGGGCCAGACTCTTGAGTTTGCCATTTCTCTGCACCATTCGGGAAAGTGCAGGATTGAAGGGCTTGAGGTGGTCGATTACCTGCCCCAGTCATTGACGTGGGTTGAGTCGCGACCGGAACCCGATCGTCTTGTGGTGGAGGGGAATGAGGGCGCCTCTCCGACTCCCGTCAAGCAGGCGCGCTGGACACAACTTCGGCTGGAGCCCGAAGGGTCCCTCACTTTCCGGTTGCGACTCAAGGCAGGCAGCGAGGCAGCGTCGGGTTGGATTCGGAACACGGTTTGTTTTTCGGCTCCGAGTATCGTCAGGAAGTGCAGCGATATTGAAACGTTCATCCGAAGCGATTAGCTTGGGGATGTGGCCTCCTCTTCCTTCAAGGTGCTGGTTCATGCTTCAGAAATCCTGACTGGCGCGGGAGTGCGTCGTCGCGACGGGCGACTACTGGAGGAAGATGATGTTGGCCAGATCGATGATGGTGCGCTGGTCTATTCAGTTCGAAAAGTGGCGGGCAAGGAGGTGCCCCACCGGATTCTCTGGGTTGGGGGGACGTCCGAGCTTCCGAAGAAATACTTGAACGGCTCGCGTAGAAACCTCAAGGGCCAGCGTGCGATCGTGCCTGGACTGGTTGATGCGCATACCCATCTCGTCTTTTCCGGAGATCGCTCCCGGGAGTTCGCCCGACGGTGTGCCGGGGTCAGTTACGCCCAGATTGCGCGAGAAGGCGGGGGGATTCTCACCACCGTGCGAGCGACGCGCGAAGCCGATGAGGACAGTCTTTTTGAGGCAGCCTGCCATCGTGTGCGAGAGGCCATGGGCTATGGGATTCGTACACTGGAGCTCAAGAGCGGGTACGGTCTCGATCACGAAACGGAACTCAAACAGCTTCGCGTTGCCAAAAGGCTGAAGAGGGCGTTCCCCGAGATGCTTTTTCAGAGCACCTATCTGGGGGCGCACGCGGTTCCCGAGGGGGCGAGCCGTGCAGAGTACCTCGAAGAAATCATTCAGCGAACCATTCCCGAAGTCGCAAAGAAAAAGCTTGCGGATGCCTGTGACGTTTTTGTCGATGAGGGTTATTTTACCCCAGATGACGGACGTCGGATCCTGATGGCAGCGAGGCAGGCGGGACTTCAAATCAAGATACATGCCGATGAGCTGTCGAACACCGAATCTGCGGAGCTTGCCGCCGATCTCTCGGCTCTCTCGGCAGATCATCTTCTTCAGATCTCTGATCTTGGAATCGAGGCACTGGCACACTCCTCCACGACCGCAGTCCTCCTTCCTGGAACGGCATTCTACCTCAAGGCGGCACATGCGCCGGCACGCCGCCTGATTGAGCGCGGCGCGAGAGTGGCGATTGCCTCCGACTACAACCCCGGATCGTGCATGACACTCAATCTGCCTGCCGTGATGACGATCGCGGCTCTCTATCTAGGGCTCTCTCGGGTGGAACTTTTTGCCGGAGTCACCTACAACGCAGCCTGCGCACTGGGGTTTCAACATCGTCGTGGAACGCTAGAGCCAGGCATGGACGCAGCGTTTGCAGTCCTGCCATTCAAGCAGTTTGAAGAACTCTATTACCGTTTTGCCTGGCCTTCGGGATTGGTGCGAGTTTAGTTCTGGGAGGCGGAGTCCATCCAGCCGTCCAGTTTTTTGAGGTATTCGCGGTCCATCCAGTTCCGGTCTCCTGCCTTGACTTCAAGAATTCGGCGGGATCGATCGATGGTGATGGTCAAGGGAATGGCGTGGACGTCGAAGGCGTCCCCCAATGCGCCGTTCTTGTCGACGAAACTCGAGAAGCCGAGATTGAACTCCTTCTCGGTCACTGGAATGGCCGTGGCAGGGTTGTTATCGAGGTTGACTCCGAGGATGACCAGACCACGATCCTTGTAGGCTTCCTGCAGTTTCGCCAGTGACGGCATCTCCTCCATGCAGGCCTCGCACCAGGTGGCCCAAAAGTTGATCAGCGTGATGGTGCCGGCCAGTTCGGAGAGTCGCGCACTGGTTTGATCCAGACGCGCAAACTCGAGATCCGGAAGACTCATTCCCACTCGAACATCGAGAGCCGTAGCCGGTCGTTTCGGGGTCGAGGACTTGAGAAAGAAGAGTGCTCCCCAGGCGACAGCGATGATGATCAGGATGGGTAGAATGATGGGAAGGATCGAGCGTCGACTCCTGGGGGGAACGGGACTTGTCATGGATCAGAAGGATATCTTAAAATCGAGAAATGAGACAGGACAACAAGGGGCAGGCGATCATCGAGTATGTCCTGACGCTGCTGATGGCGCTTTCCATACTCTCGATCGTCATCGCTGGATTCAACTCCTCACTTCGAAGAAGCTGGCGCTCGATTGCGAGAGATATCGCCAAGGGTTGTCCCCAGTGTCCTGCGCCCCGTTAGGGGGAGGGTGGCTCGAGCTTCCTAAAGCCCATTCCGACGAGAAAGATTTCCTTGCTCTCTTTTCGTGTGCTCTTGGGACGCAGGACCTCTACCTTGTCGAAGAGTCCCCTAAGCTTTTCGCGGAAGCCCTCGAAGTCCTCGCTGTGAAAAAGTTTGGCGATGAATGTGCCTCGCAGAGAAAGAAAACGCTGAGCAGCTTCGAGGGCGATCTCGCATAGCTCGAGTGATCTTGCCTGATCGGTTACACGGATTCCCGTGGTCTTCGGGGCCATGTCCGACATGACGATGTGGAATGGCGGAATGAATCCGTGCTGCTCCATGACCTGCTCGAGGCTCATGTCTCTGATGTCGGCCTGGATAAACACCGTGTTCTGCATCCGGATGGTGATTTTCTGGAGGTCGATTCCCAAGACCCTTCCCTTGTTTCCCACTTTCCTGGACGCATATTGCGACCAGGACCCTGGCGCGGCGCCAAGATCCAGAACCTGCTGGCCCGGCCTGAAGATGCGGTATCGCTGGTCCATCTCCTCGAGCTTGAAGGCCGATCTTGCAGCGTAGTTTTCCTGTTTGGCTTTGTGGAAGTAATAGTCCTTGGGGTTGTAGGCCATGGTTTACCCGTGATCTTGCGTCTGTTTGGTCAGCATTCTTCCAAAAAGCTTGAGCAGTTCGCGATCGACAAACGTCGAGATCGTGCTCTGCGCAGCCTCAGTCATTTCGAGGAAGGTAATCCCCATGATCAGCTCGGACGCTCCGTTTGGATGCTTGAAAACGCGGATGTTTTGAATCTGGCCTGAACACGGGACGAACTTCTGGCCGATTTGCAGTCGGATGGAATTCAGTGACTGCCCAATACGATAGTGCCGCTCCTCTCCGAAGAATAGCCGCATCGACATTCCGCCGATGCTCAGATCCACGACCCGGCGCTGAATCGACCGGCCAGGCTGCAGGGGGTCATCATGAAACGCTCTCACTGAAGACGGCTTCTCGATGATCAGTCGGGGATGCTTTCGTTGCTGGATCTTGTAGACAGCCTCCGGGTTATTGAAGCTCAGGATTCCGTTGTCGTGATCAAACTCCTTCAGAGTCGTCTGGAAGAGAATGTGGGTGTCCGCAAGCTCCACGTTGAAAAACACTCCGGAGTCGGAGGAAAGGATGGCGAGCACTCGCTTAAGCGACGGGCCATCCGGCAGACTCGTGCGGAACAAGTTCTTCTGGATGTCGAATTCCAGGATTCTCAGCCGGAGGACAATGGTCCTTCCCGGGGTCCACAGGGTTGCCGCCGACTGGTTTCGGGCGCCTTCGCGGACGAGCCTGAGTCGGGTGCCCTCATCGTCGATGAGAAAAAACCCATTCTGCTCAAACAATCGTCACCTTTCTCAGTAGATCCATGTCTTGAAGAGCCTTGCCCGAGCCCCGAACCACGCAGGTGAGGGGATCCTCGGCAAGCGCGACGGGCAGACCCGTCTTTTCCTTGATGAGAATGTCGAGGTTGGCGAGCATCGAGCCGCCACCGGCAAGGATGATGCCGTTGTCGACGATGTCGGCAGCGAGCTCCGGGGGAGTGCGCTCGAGCGCGGTCTTGATGGCATCCACCACCGCCGAGACGGGTTCAGCCAGGGCGTCTCGAATCTCTTCGGAGTTCACCTCGATGGTTTTCGGTGCGCCGCTGATCAGGTCGCGACCCTTGACTTCGTAGGTCTTCTCTTCGTCAAACGGATAGGCGCAGCCAATCGACAGCTTGATCTGTTCCGCCGTTCGTTCACCAATGAGAAGCGAGTATTTGCGCTTGATGTAGCTGACGATCGATTCGTCGAACTTGTCTCCTGCCACACGGACGGATCTGGAGTAGACAATCCCTCCGAGCGAAATCACTGCGACTTCAGTCGTTCCGCCGCCAATATCGACGATCATGTTTCCACTGGGTTCGCGAATCGGAAGCCCGGCGCCCAGAGCGGCCGCCATCGGCTCCTCGATGAGGTAGACTTCGCGGGCACCGGCCGACTGGGCTGATTCTTTGACGGCTCGTTTCTCGACCTGCGTGATGCCGAATGGGATGCAGATGATGATGCGGGGACGAATGAAGGTTCGTCGCTCACTGGCCTTCTGGATGAAGTATTTGAGCATCGACTGGGTGACTTCGAAGTCCGCGATCACGCCGTCCTTGAGGGGCCGGATAGCCTGAATCGACCCCGGGGTGCGCCCCAGCATGTCCTTGGCCTCCTTGCCTACAGCCAGAACCCTTGTCTGGCCTCTCGCATTCCTATGGATGGCGACCACCGAGGGCTCGTTGATGATGATCCCCCGGTCGCGGGCAAACACCAGGGTGTTTGCAGTACCGAGATCGATGGCCAGATCGTTCGAAAAGAAGTCGAGAATTTTCTTCAGCATGTCGTACTCACTTGCCCCGAATTACCACTTGTAGTGCCGGATATGTTCCCCGCGCTCGGCGATCTCGCTCATGGCCTTGATCCCGATTTCCAGATGCAGGTCGGTAAACTTTCGGAAAACCGCCGACGCAGACTTTTTGGTCTTGATGCCATTGCGCTGCAGCGGGAGGTCGGACACCAGCAGCAGTGCGCCGATGGGAACCTTTGCTGCGAAGCCGCCCACGAACAGGGTCGCAGTTTCCATGTCGATTCCGAGAGCACGTTCTTCATAAAGCTGGGCCTTGAAGCGGTCATCGAACTCCCAGAATCGGTAGTCGGTCGTGTGGACGACTCCGGTGCGGTAGTCGAGGCCCTTCTCCACAACGATTTGAGAAACGAATTTTTGGATCTTGAAGGTGGGAAGCGCAGGAACCTGGGCAGGCATGAAGTGGCGGGAGGCGCCCTCATCCCGGATTGCTGCGGTCGGGACCAGAAAGTCGCCGACCTTCAAGGAGCGGTGAAGACCGCCGCACATTCCCAGAAGCAGCACGGCCGTGGGTTCAATGGTGGAGAGGAGTTCAATGATCAGAGCAGCGGTTGGTGATCCGATCGAGAAGTCAACAATCGACACATCGGCACTCTTGCTGTGGACGACGCTCATCGCCGAGCCCTTGCACTTTTCGCTTCCGCAGATCTTGTCGAACCGGTCCAGATAGTAGTCGAAGTTGGTCAGAATGATCTGCTTGCGGAAATGGCTGAGCGGGCTTCCGGTGTATCGCTCCAGCATGTCTTCAGCGATCTTTCGCTTTTTGGCGTTCGTATAGATGCGGTTGCTATTGGGAAAGATGAACGGGTTGTTCATCAAGCCGGGCAGGCTTTTCTGAGTTTTTTTCTTGATTTGCACGGGTCGAGTCTACAATTTGGCAAAAGTCGAAACAAGCGGAGTTTTGCCAACGTGGTTCGTCGAAAGTCTCGCTCGCGCAGGCCGGCTGTGGAAGTGTCCCGAGGGCGGTTGCGTTCAAGAGCATATCCGCTCTTTTTGTTTGCCCTGATCGTTGGCAGCTCGTTGTTCGTGGCTGGGGCGGGAGGGGTTGCGTTTCAACTCTGGTCCCGTGAGTTCCCGGACGTCGAAGTGCTCTCGGGTTACTTTCCGGTGGTGGCTCCACAAAAAGAATCATCGTTTTCCGTTCGTTGGACCCGCTCGAGGCCAGCGGGCTGGGTGTCGCTTTCCAGGATTTCCAGTTCGGCTGTTGGAGCGGTGATCGTGTCCGAGGACTGGGCGTATCATTCCCACAAGGGTTATGACCTGAATCAGATTCGTGATGCCCTCAAGCATGATCTTGCCGCAGGGCGGTTTGCCCGGGGGGCGAGTACGATTACCCAGCAGGTCGTCAAAAATTTGTTCCTTACGAGTGAAAAGACGATCTGGCGCAAGCTCAAGGAGCTGTATCTGGCCGTTCGTCTCGACCAGAGGGTCGGTAAGAATCGAGTTCTCGAGACCTATTTCAATATTGCGCACTGGGGACCCGGGATTTTCGGCATTCGCGCGGCGAGCCAGCACTATTTCGGGAAGGATCCGTCCGAACTGGGCCCTCGCGAGGGGGCCTTCCTCGCCATGCTTCTGCCCAGCCCGATTCGCTATTCGCAGTCTTTTCGTCAGAGGGGTCTCACGTCCTATGCTCGAACGACGATGACCCGCATCCTCGAAAAGATGGTTCGAGCCGGGTACCTGACTCCCGATGAGGCCCGCGTGGCCAACGAGCACGATCGCCTGTCTTTCGAGGCATCTGATCAGAGTGGAGGTGATGAAAGCTCCTCTCATGAGCCGGAAGAAGCTGAAGAAATTGACCCGGAGTTCGAATCGGAAGAGACTTGAGGACCTATGTTCTTCGGACGCATGAGCAGAATCAGCTGGGTCTCGATGCGCCTCGGAGCCCTGATGTCGCTCGTGCTGTTCGCAGTCGCGGGGGGCATTGTCACCGCCCTGCTGGTCAACCTCATCTCCTTTCCGGGCACCCGCATTTCCCGCGATGAAGTCAGTCTGGCTTTGAGCCGGGCTGGAGATCAGGCCGGGTTTCCAGAAGAAGTGACTCTCGAGCTCGCCGGCTCGGACGTGCAGGCTCGAGTGGATTATTCCTTCGATCCTGCCCTGCAGCGATTTGTGGAAGATCTATTTGCCCGGGCCAATCCGGATTTTGGGGCCTTCGCCGCCGTGAATCCCAGCACGGGAGAGATTCTTGCTCTCGTATCCCATCAGGCTCGAAGGCTCGACCCATTGAGTCCGGATGCCACGCAGTCCATCGAGAACCATCTGGCGCTTCGGGCGACTTTTCCTGCTGCCTCCATCTTCAAGGTCGTGACCGCCGCTGCCGCCATTGCCGAGCGAGAGTTCTCGGCCGACACGAAGATTTCCTTCAATGGAGCGAATCACACCCTGTTCAAAGGACAGGTTCTCAAGAGTGTTTCGAACCGCTGGACTCGCCACATGTCCTTGAAGCAGGCCTTTGCCCAGTCTGTGAATACCGTGTTCGGAAAGCTGGGGGCCTTTACCGTTGGAGCCGCTGGACTTCGTGATTACGCAGAGCGTTTTGGATTCAATCGAGTCATTGCCTCGGATCTGCCCATTCAGCCCGGCCGTGCGCTCATCCCGTCGGACGCCGATCGGTGGACGCTCGCGGAGGCGGCCTCGGGGTTCACGCGCGACAATACGATGAGCCCCCTTCAGGGCGCCCTGATTGCTGCCACGATTGTGAACGACGGTGTCATGGCCGTCCCTTTTGGGATCAGGTCGGTTCGTCTTCCTGAAGGCGAGCCCCTCTACGTTGCGAGGCCGGATTCGGGAGTCGAGGTGATCCCCCCCAAAACTGCAGAGGAGCTTCGAGAGCTCATGCGTGCGACGGTCTCTTCCGGAACGTCTCGAAAAAGTTTTCGCGGATTCAGCAGGGGGAGCGGGGCGAAGATCGAGGTTGGCGGAAAAACCGGCTCTCTCTCAGGGAACAGTCCCAAGGGTCGATATGACTGGTTTGTCGGATATGGGATTCGCGGGGATCGGAAGATCGCCCTCGCTGCTCTCACCATTCATCAGGAGCTCTGGAGGATCAAGTCATCGCTGGTTGCCCGTAAGGCAATTGAATCCTTTTTTCTCGGCGGGGATCGGCCGTGAAGGCAGTAGTTCAGCGAGTGAGTCGTGCCGAGGTGCGAAGCGAGGGGCGGGTTCTTGGAGTGATCGGTTCCGGACTAGTGACCCTGCTTGCCATCGGTCCTGGAGACAACCGTCAGACGGTGGAGAAGATGGTGGGCAAGATCCTGCGGTTGCGAATTTTTGAGGATGCCTCGGGAAAGATGAATCGCAGCCTGCTCGATGGCGGCGGGTCTCATCTGCTGGTCTCGCAGTTCACGCTACAGGCGGATCTCTCCAAGGGAAATCGCCCCAGTTTTCTTGCTGCGGGAGACCCCGGGCGGGCCCGAGAGCTCTTCGATCATGCAGTCAGCCACAGTAGAAGCCTCGGGGTGGCGACCGAGGCCGGAGAGTTTCGGGCGACCATGCAGGTCGAGCTGGTGAATGACGGGCCCGCGACTTTTTTTCTGGAGATGGCCCCAGAGGAGAGCGCATGATCCCGACCGTTCACATTCCCATACTTGCCGTCGAGATCGTCGAGAACCTCCTTCCGCCGTTTCAACTTGGGGCGGGAACCTATGTGGATTGCACCCTGGGAGGCGGGGGCCATCTTGCGGCCATGATGGCTGCCCTCGAGGGCACTCCTTTCGGAGTTCAGCATCGTTTCATTGCCGTTGATCAGGATCCGGCGGCGATCGAGAGGGCGGGAAAGCGATTTTCGAAGGAGATCGAGTCGGGACGACTCGTTCTGCAGAGGGGGCGATTCAGCGAGCTTCGGATACCTCGGGATTTTCCGCCGGTACTGGGGGTCCTGGCTGATCTCGGGTTTTCGAGTGACCAGATGGATTCCCCCGAAAGAGGGTTGGGATTTCGGCGCGCCGGTCCTCTGGATATGCGCCTTGACCCGGAGCGAGGCGAGCCTGCCTTTCGGCTTCTTGAGCGACTCTCCGAGAGGGAACTTGCCGATTTGTTTTTTGAGTTCGGTGAAGAACGGCTTTCTCGCCGGATCGCGCGCAGGATCGTCGAGTCGCGTCAGGCTGGTCAACTTCCTGACACGACGGTCGGATTGGCCGACTTGGTGGCTCGCGTTTTTCCCCCATCCCAGCGTCATGGAAGGATTCATCCGGCGACTCGAACGTTTCAGGCGCTTCGAATCGCAGTCAATCAGGAGCTGGATGAACTCGATGCGCTACTGGATCGTGTGCTACCCTTGATCCTGTCGGTTGGCGGGCGTTCGGCGTTCCTGTCGTTTCACTCGCTCGAAGACCGGAGAGTGAAGAAGGCATTTCAGAAACCAGGCGGCGGCTGGCGTCCCGTCTTCAAAAAGCCGATTGAGGCGGGTGAGGCCGAGGTGCTTGAGAATCCCAGGGCTCGAAGCGCCAAGCTTCGAGTGGCGGAATGGACTGGCGCGGGCGGCGCCGTCTGAGGAGGGACGATGAATCGACGTAGAAATTCCTGGTTTCCAGCGTGGATATGGCCGGTGTTTCTCGTGTTTACGATAGGCAGCGTCTGGGTCCGTCTTTCAATCGTGAAAACGACCTATGCGGTGACTGAGGCGGATAAGTCCCTGCAGAGTCTGCGACAGGATCGAGAACAGATCGAGCTCACAGTTGCTGGTCTTCGGTCGCCCCGGCGCCTTGAGCTTCTGGCGCGTTCGCGCTTTGGCTTGCGACCTCCGCAATCGGATCAAATTGTCTACCTTGGGGACCACGCAAAGTGAAAGGACCCGGGGATCGATTCAATGCTCGTTTGAGATGGCTTGCCCTCGGAAGTACGGCATTGGGTCTTCTGGTTGTCGGTAAGGCGTTCAGCATTCAAATCATGACGGATCCCCGCCTTGAAAAGCTCGCCCGGCGGCAGTTCCAGAGCAAGGTGCTCATGTCTCCCCGTCGAGGCAGCATTCTGGATCGCAACGGAGAGGCTCTTGCGGTCAACGTCGAGACCCGAAGTCTGGCAGCAAACCCGGCGAAAGTTCGAAAGAATCAGGCTCTGGTCCGGCTGCTCGCAAGTGCGCTGGGGACCAGCGCGAGCCAATTGAATCAGAGGCTCCGCACGAAGCGGGAGTTCCTGTGGTTGAGGCGACACTTGTCCGAGGTGCAGCTCAACCTGCTAAAGAAGCTTCAGGTCATCGCTCCGGACGGTGATCTCGTCGAGGGTTTGTGGCTGGTTCGAGAGAGCAAGCGGGTCTATCCCCATCATGAGCTCGCAGCCCATGTGCTGGGGAATACCAATATCGACAACGCCGGACTGGAGGGCATCGAGCTTTGGAAGGATTCGACGCTCAAGGGACGGGTCGTTTCGGTGGAAACGACAAAGGATGCGCTGGGACGTCCTACCTTCCTGGATGCCGCCGTTGCCCGTTCGGTGAAGGACGGTGAGTCGGTTCAGCTCACCCTGGACGCCTCCCTGCAGTATGCGATCCAGCAGGAATTGAAGCGCTCTGTCGTGAAGACGGGCTCTCAGTCCGGAACGGTGATTGTCATGAATGCGGTCAATGGCGAGATCCTGGCCATGGCCAACGAGCCGAGTTTTGATCCGAACTCGAAGGCGG
The DNA here is from genome assembly GCA_964432565.1 of uncultured Bacteriovorax sp. GTDB lineage: Bacteria > Bdellovibrionota > UBA1018 > UBA1018 > UBA1018 > CAIOHW01. Next base: position 92,481 of record CAYSOA010000002.1, on the reverse strand, counting down.
GATCGGTTGCGAACCGGAGGAACCGGGCGGTCACCGACGGCTTTGAGCCCGGCTCAACGATGAAGCCCGTTCTGCTTGCGGCCGCGCTTTCGAGTGGCATGAAGCTGCAGGACAGAATCTGGGGTGAGCGTGGCTCCTTCTCTGTCCAGGGAAAGAAGATCTCCGAGGCGGAGGCCGACGAGAAGTTCGAATGGACCTCCCTCAAGAAGATGATCAGTGTTTCGAGCAACGTGGTATCGGCCAAGCTGGCGCTCAAGCTCGGCGCCGACCGGTACTCGAAGTTCCTTTCCGCCATGGGTTTCAACGCACGAACGGGACTGGGATTTCCCGGAGAAATGGCGGGCCGGGTTCCGCCTCGCAAGTCCTGGCATCCACTCACGCTCGCGAACATCGGATTTGGACAGGGACTTCTGGTAACTCCAATGCAGATGGTTCGCGCCTACGCGGCATTCCTCAATGGAGGATGGCTGGTGGATCCCGTGCTGGTCATGGATGGGGACCGTGAAGACCGGCGCGCTCCAATAAGAGTTTTTTCGAGTTCGGTCGCAGGCGAAGTGGTGGGCGCTCTCGAGTCGGTTACCCAGCAGGGGGGAACTGGCCTGAAGGCGGCGCTCGAGGGTTATCGCGTCGCGGGAAAAACTGGTACGGCGCAAACCGTTGACCCCTCGTCGCGGCGCTATTCCCGTTCGCGCTACATTTCCAGCTTCATCGGCTTCGCCACGGGAGTCGAGCCACGACTCGTGATCTTCACCTCGCTGGATGGCCCCAGGGGAATCTATTACGCATCCGAAACTGCCGCTCCACTTTTTCGAAATGTTCTCTCTGCCGTGGTCAACCGTTTCAGTATCCCTTCGGATTCCAGGCTGCTGGTCCGTAAGCCCTTGGAGGAGACTCCTCTGGAGCGGAGCGAGGAGCCTGGAGTTTCTGACGTTATTGAGATCGTCAAGGCACACCCTGGTCCAAAAGTGCCCAACTGGGAGCTGTCAGATGCCACTGCTGAGTGGACCATGCCCTCGCTGATCGGCCTGACCGCGCGGGAGGCCCTTCAGGTACTGCAGGGGCGTCCGAATGGAGTCGAGATGGAAGGGCGGGGGGTGGTACGTTCCCAAAAGCCCGATCCGGGGATCCAGGTTGCGGGACGCTCCACGATTCGGCTAAGGCTCTCCCCACCATGATTCCTGTTTCAGAGAGAATGCAGTCTTTGGTGCGTGGGATTGACCCTGGTTTGATCAGTGCCGATTCCAGGGAGATTCGTGCTGGTTCGGTTTTTTTTGCCATCCGCGGTACATCGTTTGATGGCCACGACTCCGTTGAGGATGTTCTCAATGCAGGAGCTGCGTACTGTGTGGTCTCCGAGAGCTATGTGCTTTCGGGCAATGCAGCAGCAGGAATGGAGCAGCGTCTGGTTCGCGTTGCGGACACTCGGGAGGCTTTCGCCTGGGCCTGTTGTGTCGCGCACGGGCACCCTTCGCGCAACATGCTGATGATTGGAGTCACCGGTACCAGTGGAAAGACGACGACGACATTCATTGTGGAGTCGATTCTGAAAAGCGCTGGCCATCGGGTCGGGGTCATTGGGACGGTCAGTTTTCGCATCGGTGATCGAGTATTGGATGCAACTCATACGACGCCCGGGAGCCGGGAGCTTCAGGCCTTGCTCGCGCAGATGCGAGACGAGGGCTGCACGGCTGTCGTGATGGAGGTCTCCTCACATGCGCTCAGTCAGTTTCGCACGGCTGGGGTCGCCTTTGACGGGATGGTCTTCACGAACCTGTCCCCCGAGCATCTCGACTATCATGCGAACATGGAGGACTACTATCAGGCCAAGAAGCTCCTGTTCGGACCTTACGTTCGAGATTCGATCAGTGCCGGCAAAAATCCTCAGATGGCGGTCAATGTAGACGATTCAAGTGGAATTCGACTTGCCCGGGAGCTGGCGGGGTCATCAGGAGCTGTTTGGACCTTCTCGCTTTCCGGGGAGTCTGGAGCGAGGCTCTCCTGCCAGGAGCTGTCTCTCGACATGCAGGGCATTCAAATTCGGCTCGTTTCCGATGAGAATGCCGGCGGCGGGCTAATGCTATCCAGTCCGTTGGTGGCGCGATTCAATGCCTCCAACATTCTTGGCGCAGTGGCGGTCTCTCTTGCTGTCGGAGTCGATCGAGAGGCTGTGGTCGCCGGTGTGGCTGCACTTTCGGGGGTGCCAGGTCGGCTTGAGCGTGTGCCGAATGCTGTCGGCTTGAACATTCTAGTGGACTATGCCCACAAGCCGGATGCTCTTGAGAAAGTGCTTTTGACGTTGCAACAGGTTCGCCAGTCCGGCCAACGGATCTTGACGGTCGTGGGTTGTGGTGGGGATCGGGATAGAACCAAGCGGCCGGTAATGGGGGCGCTCGCAGAGAGGCTTTCGGACCTTGCGGTCATCACTTCGGACAATCCCCGAACCGAGTCTCCCCGTCGTATCATTGAAGAGATACTTTCGGGTATTTCAGACCCGGCTCGCGTGGTCGTGTGCGAGGACCGGAGGGATGCCATCCGTGAAGCCGTTCGCCTCGCAGGAGCGGGGGATATCGTTCTGATCGCAGGGAAAGGGCACGAGGATTACCAGATTCTGGCAGATCCGACCGCCCCAGGAGGGGTTCGCAAGGTCCATTTCGACGACCGGGAAGTGGCCGCCGAGGCCTGCGCTTTACTGGCAAAAAGCTAATTTCTTGACTTCAAACTTTTAAAATCAGTAGCATTTCGCTCACGATGCTTCTTCATCTGCTGTATCCGCTTCACTTGAAGTTTTCGGCCTTCAACGTATTCAAGTACATCACCTTTCGTACCTTCGGTGCTGCGATCACGGCCATCCTGGTTTGCATGCTATTCGGCCCGGCTTACATCGGCCTTCTGAAACGAAAGCAGATGGGTCAGGCGATCCGTGATGACGGACCCAAGTCGCATCTTTCCAAGAAGGGAACGCCGACGATGGGCGGGGGGTTGATCCTTCTGGGCATCTCGCTGTCGACGCTTCTTTGGTCGGATCTGACCAATCCTTTTGTTTGGATCGCTCTTCTGACCACCCTTGCTTTCGGGGGAATCGGCTTCGTTGATGACTATCGGAAAGTCATACAGAAGAATCCCAAGGGCCTTTCAGGCAGGCAGAAGCTTCTTTTTCAGGGGATCTTCAGTCTGGCCGCGGCTCTGGTCCTCTACAGGCTCTCTGATCAGATCCCCACCCTGAAATTTCCCTTCTTCAAGGACTGGTCCCTCGAACTGGGAATGCTTTTCATTCCCTTCTCGGTCTTTGTCATCGTGGGCTCGTCGAACGCCGTGAACCTCACCGACGGACTGGATGGCCTTGCAGTCGGTCCGACGATTACCACCTCGATCACCTTCCTGATTCTGGCCTACTGTGCAGGACATCTCGGGATTGCCGACTATCTTCAAATTCCTTATGTGGCGGGCTCAGGAGAGCTGGCGGTTTTTTGTGCCTCGGTCGCGATGTCCTGCTTGGGATTTCTCTGGTTCAATACCTATCCGGCGCAGGTATTCATGGGTGATGTGGGTTCTCTGGCGCTGGGGGCTGCCCTCTCCATTGTCGCCGTGGTGACCAAAAATGAGATCCTTCTGGCCCTTTGTGGCGGGGTGTTCGTGGTCGAAGCCCTTTCCGTCATGGCCCAGGTCGCTTCCTTCAAGATGACCGGAAAAAGGGTGTTTCGAATGGCTCCCATCCATCATCATTTTGAGCTAAAGGGTTGGGCCGAGCCCAAGGTGATTGTCCGGTTCTGGATTATTTCGATCCTTCTGGCTCTAGTCACCCTGTCTACGTTGAAGCTGCGTTGAGGACGAGATCATGAGCAAGTACAAGGGAAAGCGCGTTTTGGTGGTCGGCTTTGGAAAGTCCGGCGTGGCAGTGGCGAAATTCATGGTTCGACAGGGTGCGAAGGTCACCGTGACCGACATGAAGCAGAAGACGGAACTGGCCGACGGTCTTGAGGCGTGCGGCGACATGAAGATCGAATACGAACTGGGTCGCCACAGTAGCAAGACCTTCACTTCGGCCGAACTGATCGTCCTGAGCCCAGGAGTGCCGTCGAACCTGAAAATCCTGGAAGAAGCGCGGGCAGCCCAGGTACCCATTACGAACGAAGTGGAGATCGCCGCGTCGGGACTTGAGGTGCCGATGATCGCCGTGACGGGAACAAACGGAAAGACAACGACGACGGCCCTGATTGGAGAGATGTTCAGGGCGGATTCCAAGGATGTCTTCGTGGGAGGGAATATCGGGAAGCCGCTTCTCGACTTTCACCTGGAAGAGCGCTCAGCAAGTGCAGTGGTCGCAGAACTATCGAGCTTTCAGTTGGAGCTGATCGAAAAGTTAACTCCTGCCGTCGCCGTGTTCACCAACATCGAGCCGGATCATCTTGATCGATACGCTTCGATGGAAGCCTATGCGGCCGCAAAGAAGCGCCTTCTTCAGGTTTGCGACCGAAACAGTTTCGTGGTGCTGAACTACGACAACCCCGCCGTGGCGCAGTTCGCCTCCGAAGCCCGAGGACGGCTGATCTGGTTCTCGAAGCGCAATCCAATGCAGATTGGTGGGGACTTTGCCGAAAATTTCTGTGGCTGCTACTACGAGGCTTCCACCAAGCGCATCATTGCGAAGATTACGGGCCGGGATGAGATTTACGATGTCTCCGGCTTCAAGCTCCTCGGGGAGCATAACAAGGAGAACCTGATGGCGGCCATCTGTGCCGCCCGCGTCCAGGGAGTCTCTGTTTCGGCGATTCAGTCGGTGATTCAGAGCTTTCGCGGTGTGCCGCATCGATTGGAGTTCGTCCGCAAGAAGGACGGTGTCTACTTCATCAATGACTCGAAGGGAACCAACGTCATGAGCCTGCAGCGCAGCCTCATGGCCTTTCCTCGCAACCCCATTATTCTGATCGCCGGAGGAAAGGATAAGAACATGGAGTTCGAACCCCTGGCCGATCTCGTCCGGCAGAGATGCAAGCTCCTGATCCTTCTCGGAGAAGCCAAAGAGCGCATCAATCGGGCCCTGGGGGACCATGCGGACACGTTTCTGGTGGGGACCTTCGAGGAAGCGGTGCTGCTCGCCTATCAAAAGTCCAGAAGCGGGGATATCATTCTACTGTCACCCGGCTGTGCCAGCTACGACATGTTCCGCAATTTCGAAGAGCGCGGGGACTACTTAAAGAAACTCGTGGCACAGCTCTGACTTTGATCGGCAAGGAGGCCTGATTGTCGACAGCGCGAAAATGGTCCTGGGCGGGGATGCGTCCCCTATTGCGGGCAGATCTGCGCGGGGTCGATCCCGTGCTTCTGGTCCTGACGGCCGTTCTGGTGATTTTCGGGCTGGTCATGGTTTACAGCTCCTCATTCATTTTTGCCCAGGAACGTACCGGCAGCGGCTTCAGCTTTATCCAGAAACAGCTCGTTTTTGCGTTGCTGGGCGGGGCCGCCCTGATCGTCGGGTCGGGGATTCCGCATGAAAAGTGGAAGCGATGGGCCTACCCCGTGCTGGGCTCCGCCGCCGTCTTGTTGATTTTGGTGCTGATTCCAGGGGTTGGAGCGCGCTCCGGAGGAGCCCAGAGGTGGATCAGCCTGGGGGGGCTGAGATTTCAGCCGAGCGAGTGGGCCAAGTTTGCCGCGCTCGTGTTTGTTTCTCGCCAGCTTGCTGCCAAACAGGGCCTGCTGGACCGATTTCTTCCCTCCTTTGGAGCCGTCTTCCTTTTGCTGTTTCCTTTGTTTGGGTTGCTGATGGTTCAGCCTGACTTCGGTTCAACCATGGTCATCGTCGGGGTGTCCTTTCTATTGCTCTTTCTTGCCGGTGCTCCCATGGCGTACCTTGGGGGCATGACTGCAGTCGGAGGCCTCATGGCCACCGGCCTGGCGATGAGCTCGCCTTATCGTCGGGCACGTGTCCTTTCGTTTCTCGACCCCTGGAGTGATCCAAGCGGAAAGGGGTTTCAAGTCATCCAGAGCATGGTCGGTATGCATTCGGGAGGAGCTGCAGGAGTTGGTCTTGGCAATGGCAAAGAGAAGCTTTTTTTCCTGCCCGAGGCCCATAACGACTTCATTTTTTCAGTCATTGGCGAAGAGCTCGGGTTTTTAGGGGTCGCGGCAGTGGTCGTGGCGTTTCTCGTCTTCATTCATCGAGGGCTCAGGGTTGCGATGGCTTGTCGAACGGATGGCGGTGATGTTTTCGGGATGCTTCTTGCTGCCGGAATCACCCTGCTTCTGGGGTTGCAGGGACTGGTAAACATGGCAGTCGTCCTGGGGCTTGTACCCACCAAGGGGCTGGCTCTTCCCTTCATCAGTTACGGAGGTTCGGCGCTGGTGATTGACCTTTTTGCGGTAGGAGTGCTTCTGAGCATCTCTCGTGGGACGCGAAGGGCGGCAGCATGACGGTGTTTTTTGCCGGAGGGGGAACCGCCGGACATTTGTATGCGGGGATCGCCCTTGCGGATCGAATTCGTGAGCGGGTCCCCGGCGCCGACATTCGATTTGTAGGCGCGCGAGGGGGAATGGAGGAGCGCCTCGTTCCTCGGGCGGGGTATCCGTTGCACCTCGTGGAAATTGGCGCTTGGAGTGGTGTTTCACTGGCCCGACGTCTGAAGACGCTTTTGCAGGTGCCGGTATCCTGCCTTCGGTCGCTTGTCTGGCTCTTGTGGTATCGCCCACGAGTCGTGCTGGGTGTGGGGGGCTATGCTTCGTTTCCCATGGTCCTGATTGCGGGACTGACGGCGTGGTTGTGGCGAGGAAAAGTCGCCATCCTGGAGCAGAATGTCCTACCCGGACTGACCAATCGCATTCTGGGGAGGGTCTGTCGCCATGTCTTTGCGGCCTTTCCCGGGGCGGAACGGGTTTTCGGGGGGAGGCGGGTCATTGTGACTGGAAATCCGGTGCGTGAATCGATTCAGCCCCTTTCTTCAGCTACGCGGAATCCGTTTACAGTTTTCGTCTTTGGTGGAAGCCAGGGAGCCATGGGCATCAATAGCCTCGTGATCGAGGCTCTCGAGCACTTGCACGATGCTGACAGGCAACATGGCGTTCGTCTTGCCTGGATCCACCAGACTGGAGAAAAGGACTTCGAACGGGTTCATGGCGCTCACGCGCGCTGGAAGACCGAGGGGCGGGTCGAGAAATTCCTTTACGATATGCCCGAGTGCTACGGCCGTTCGAGCCTGCTGGTCTGCCGGGCGGGGGCATCGACGCTCTCCGAGATCGCGACTGTCGGACGGGCGGCCATCCTGGTCCCGCTGGTCTCGAAGGATCGCCACCAGGAATTCAATGCCAGGCTTTTCGCCGGTGCCGGTGCAGCGGAGATTTTGCTTCAAAAGCAGTCCAGCGGAGCAGACCTGGCCCACTTGATCCTTTCGCTGGCAAAAGATACGGCTCGAGTCGAAAAGATGGAGCAGCAGGTTGTTCAATTCGCGCGGCCTGATTCGGTGGAATGCATCCTCCGCACGCTGCTTCCAGAGGCCTTCAACGGAGAGGCAGGATGAGGACTCGAAAGGGCGAGAAGGATTTGAATCTGCATTTCATCGGAATCGGTGGAATCGGAATGAGCGGAATCGCCCAGGTTTTTCTGAACCAGGGATTTCGTGTCAGTGGATCGGACATTTCGGATTCTGAAACCGTCAGGCGACTGTCCGAACTTGGCGTTTCCTGTCACCTGGGGCACCGCGCCGAGAACCTTCTGGACGCTGATGTTGTCGTGGTTTCTTCGGCCGTTCGCCCCGATAACCCTGAAGTTCTCGAGGCGCGTCGTCGGCGGATTCCGGTCATCCCTCGGGCCGAAATGCTGGGCGAGCTCATGCGGGGAAAGCAGGGGATCGCCGTGGCCGGAACGCACGGAAAGACAACGACCACCTCCATGATGGCCACCGTCCTGAGTGCTGCCGGCTGGGATCCCACCATGGTCATCGGTGGGCGCGTCGACTCTCTCGGTGGAAACGCGAAGCTGGGCAAGGGAAGGATCGTCGTAGCCGAGGCGGATGAGAGCGACGGGTCCTTTCTGCATCTTCCCGCCACCTATGGTGTCATCACTAATATTGATAACGATCATCTGGATCATTACGGTTCGCTCAAGGCCATCGACGATGCCTTCGTCGAGTTTGCTGGAAAAATCCCATTTTATGGGATGACTGCAGTATGTGCGGAGGACTCGGGCGTTCGGCGCTGCCTCTCTCGCTTCACCAAGCCATTTGTGACTTATGGTTTTTCAGAGGAATGGGACTATTCGGCAGCGAATGTCCGATTCGATCCCACGGGAACCATCTTTGACGTTCGTCACGTGAAGAGCGGGATTCTTGGTCAGGTTTCCCTGAATGTTCCCGGCCGGCACAACGTCCTTAACGCACTTGCAGTGATTTGCATCTGCATCGATCTTGGGATGTCTTTTTCAGAGATATCGGGTGGACTGACGAAGTATTTTGGCGTCAAGCGGCGCTTCGAAGTTCGCTGGCGGGACGAGGGGTCCAGTCAGATGATCATCGATGATTATGGCCATCATCCTACCGAGATTGAGGCCACTCTCGAAGCCGCCCGGCAGATCTGGAGCGGACGCATCATCGCGGTTTTTCAGCCTCATCGATATAGTCGAACCCTGAATTGCCGAGATGGATTTCTCCGCGCATTTCATCGCGCCGATGTCGTCCTGATCACGGACATCCATGCGGCAGGCGAGGAGCCGATCGAAGGGGTGTCCTCCGAGGCGTTGGTCGATGAAATGTCCCGCGTGTCGCCTCCCGGACAACGTGTGCGCCATGTGGGAAGTCTTGATTCCGCAAGGAATGAGGTTCTTGCTGTTTTTTCACCTGGGGATCTTGTTCTTTGCCTGGGGGCAGGATCGATCACCCGCCTCCCCGAAATGTTGACGTCATCCCTGGCGAATTGACAGATGAACGAGTTGGACTGGTTCGAAAAGAATTCTGCAAACTTCCACGGTGAACTCCGCTTCGACGAAAGCCTTGCAAAGCACACTTATTATCGAATCGGCGGTCCTGCGTCACTGATGGCCTTTCCAAAAGATGAGAGGGCCCTGCGGTGGCTGAACGAGGGGGTCGAGGCGACCGGAGTGGATTGCTTCATTCTGGGGCTGGGGTCGAACCTGCTCGTTTCGGACGAAGGGTTCCGCGGCCTGGTGATCAAGACCTCGCGACTCGATCTTTCGATCGAGGTCGTTTCAGCTCGCGCCGATGAAAGTAGCGATGAAATCATCCTGCGGACTGGGGCGAGTGTTGCGATTTCGACACTCCTTCGGCGTGCAGCGCAGGAAGGATGGGCTGGACTGGAGTGCCTTGCAGGTGTGCCGGGATCGGTAGGGGGCGTGCTCTTCATGAACGCAGGAACGCATCTGGGGGAGGCGCAAGAGCGCATTCACCGTGCAGGCGCGTATCTGATGAAGAGCGGTCGGGCGATGCTGTGGGAGCGACGCGAAATGGAGTTTGATTACCG
>CAYSOA010000002.1:29077-83009 GCA_964432565.1 uncultured Bacteriovorax sp. | reverse complement strand
TGGTGACCTGGGTGGAATGGCGCCTTGCCCGCGAGGCGCCGTCGGTGGTCGCGAAATCATTGAGTGAAACTTTTGAGCGTCGCAAGGCGACCCAGCCGGTGGAGTTTCCATCCTGTGGGAGCGTATTCAAGAATCCTCATGCGAGCGGACTCAGGGCTTGGCAGGTGATGGACCGCCTGGGCCTGCGAGGTTATCGGATCGGCAATGCCCAGTTTGCTGAGAAGCACAGCAATTTCATCGTGAATCTGGGGGGTGCCAGTGCGATGGATGTGCGTCGACTGATCGAGCTTGCAAAGTCAAGGGCAAGTGCCGAGCTGGGGATCGTCCTCGAGGAGGAGGTGCGGTTCCTTGGCCCATTTGGAGTACTGGGTCAGTCCGCAGTGTAGGGCGTGACCACAAGATGCTGGGCGGACACCCGGGAGCTGACGGCAAGGTCTTGCTTCAGTCTTGAGGCAGTTCCGACGACGGTAATCGTCAGGGATTCCGGGTTCAGAAATCTTGCCAGGGCCTGATTGACTTCCTCGCGAGTGACCTTCGCGAGGTTTTTCGCAAAATCGGCGAAGAATCCTTTTGGTAGCTCCAGCGTGCTTTCGAGGATTCTGTTCTCGATACGCTTCTTGGGAGTATCGTTAAGAAACGCTGCGCTATTGATGGAGCTCTGTCGAGCCAGTTGAAATTCCTTTTCGGTGATGCCCTTGCTGCGAAGGGATTCAATCATTTCGATCGTGTACTGCAGTGCCGCAGGCGTCTCATTTTCCGCTGGAAAGAGGTGCACCTGCCAGGATCGTGGCTGAAGGCTGAAGCGGAAGGCGCTCCTGGCCCCATAGGACCAGCCGCGCTTGACTCGAATCTCCTGCATCAGGCGTGACATGAAGGATCCTCCACCGAAGGCAACATTACCGAGGTAAAGGGCGTAGTAGTCGGGGTCCTTCATGGTGACTCCCCTCTGGCCGATCAGAATCTGGGTCTGAGTTCGATCAGGCTTGTCGACGATCTGCAGGCGCCGCTTTGTTGGGAGCGATGGAGCCACTGCCCTGGCAATTGGTCCGTCGCCCTTCGGCAGAAGGCTCTCGAGCCGGAGCGCCCAGCTTCGAACCACCCGGCTGTCCACATCTCCGACGGCCAGGATCTGAGCGACATCTCTTCGAAAGACGTTCCGATGCTGGTGGACCAGCTGTTCACGGCTGATTCGAGACACTTCGCTCGAAATGCCATCCAAGGGCCTTCCATAGGGGTGGTCTTGAAACAGGAATTGTCCAAACTTTCGTGCCGCAAGCGCATGGTCATTTCCCTGCATCGCGAGAAGGTTCGAAAGCGTCTCTGCCTTGAGCTTTCGAATCTCGCTCTCCGGAAAGACGGGAAGGGAAAGAATCTCACCAATGAGTTCGAGAAAGTCAGGGAGCTTCGTACTCAGGACAGCCCCGCGCACGACGGTGGATTCGGTCCGGGTTTCGATTCCCAGCTGGGCTCCCCACTGATCCAGCATCAGGTCGATCTGTTCCTTGGTGTGACGCTGGGTCCCTCGAAGCATCATGCTTCCGAGGAAGGTGGTGAGTCCGGTCGCGCCCTCCGGGTCTGCGATGGCACCGGACCGGATCACGACATTGACATAGGCGATGGGAACCCGAGAGTCCTCTTCAATCAGAACGTCGATCGCCAGCGCATTGGATACCCCTGTCATTGCGATCAGGGCCACAGCCATCTGGAAGCGGAATCTGGAGAGTTTCATGACATCGTCCTCATGGAGTCTATTTTCTCAGTCCAAAAACAGCAGATCGTCGTCTGGGCTGGAAGTAGGTCGCGGCTGCGTCGCGAATTCGAGCGGGAGTCACCGTCAGTCGTGCACGATGCATCTCCAGGCCTCGATCGACGCCACCAGCCTGAAGTTCGTAGTGCCCCAGAAATCGCGCCCGCTCAGAGTTGCCTTCGAGCCCGCCATAGAACTCAAAGCTGAGGAGATTCTTGGCACGTTCGAGTTCGAGATCGCTCACCTCTTCGGTGGACAGTCGTTCAAGCTCCTGAAGAAGGATTTTTTCGGCCAGATGGGCCTTTTTTCCGCTCTGCAGAGAAACTCCGAACAGAAAGAGGGAGGGATCTCGAGCATCGGCCGCATAGGCGTAAGCTCGAGAGGCGATTCCCGTTTCTACCAACGCCTTCTGAAGTCGGCTGCTCCGACCACCAGACAAAACCATCTGCAGCAGGTCGAGGGCGGCCATGTCGGGATGGTTCAGTGCCGGAATCGGAAAGGAGACGAGCAGCTTCTCAACCTGCATGTTCAGGCGCAGCGTTTTCCGGCGTGGAGCGTGCTGTTCCGGCTCCGACTGGGGCTGTCGAGAATGAGGTTCGACCGCGGGGATCTGGCCGTAGTGTTTCGAGACCAGTTCGAGCACTCTTGCGGTTTGGACGTCTCCAGAGACGACAATTACTGCACGATTGGGGGCGTAGTGGAGGTTGTAGAATTCTCTGGCGTCGTCGGCTGACATCGAGGCGAGGTCCTGTTCATACCCGATCACCGGCCAGCGGTAGGAATGGGTCTTGTACGCCAGCCCATAGAGTTCCTGGTACATCAGGCCGTCGGGGCTGTTCTCATTCCTGAAGCGTCGCTCATTCTGGACCACGGCCCGTTCAGTCTCGAACGACTGATCATTGATCACGAGGTTTCTCATTCGATCGGCCTCGAGACGCACGATCATTTCCAGTCGTTCGCTAGGTAGCTCCTCAATATAGGTCGTGTGGTCGTGAGTGGTGTAGGCGTTTTGTCCCTCGGCGCCTGCTTCATCCAGAAGTCTGTCGAATTCTCCATCTGGAACCCGCGTCGTTCCCTTGAACATCATGTGCTCGAAAAGGTGGGCCAATCCTGTTTTTCCGGGCTGCTCGTCTCTCGATCCCACATCGAACCAGGTCTGATACGCAAATGTGGGGGCCGAGTCGTCCTCGAGGACGATCAGCCTCAGTCCGTTCTCAAAGGTGAATTTCGAAACCGCCAGGGAGTCAAGAATCTGAACACGTCGCGTCTCTCGAACGCCCTCCGGCCGGGAACGGAGAGTAGAGCAGGACGCAAGAGACAAGATTCCGACAGCAATTAAAGCCTTGTTGGTGATTTTCATGTTGGCCTCGCGCTAGTCGATTTTTTACACTGAAAGGAACGAATGCTGCGAACGAAACCTGCTTTGACAGTTATTTTCTCATTACTGGCCATGATGGCGGTTCTTGCCGGCGTGTGGGCAGCCATGAGTTCGCCCCTCTTCGTCGTTCGAGTCCTTGAAGTCAGCGACCAGCCTGCCGATGCGCCGCTGGATTCAAGCGAGATCACCGAGATGGCCGCAGTACCGCTCGGTGGAGTGAACCTGTTTCGCCTCGATCTTGACCAAATCAAGCAGCGACTGCAGGGAAATCAGTGGGTGCGGGATGTCATCCTGACCAAGAGGTTTCCGCAGACTCTCTCTGTTCAGGTTATCTACAGACAGCCTGTGGCTCTCCTTCAGGGAGCTCATGGGGTGCTTGAGTTCATCGATGCGGATGGAAGTCTCTTCGGGCCCGTGACGCTCCGGGGTCGGTCGGATCTTCCTCTGGTTCACGGCCTTCCCGACGGAGAGGCGGGGGATCGCTTGCGTCTCGAGGCGATCCGCCTGATCGGAGCATGGGGCGGGTATTCCTGGAAGACCGTCAACCAATTGTCGCAGGTATCGTGGGATGAGGAGGAGGGCTTTACGGCGTGGTTCGCCTTCAGCCCGGCATACCGGATATCGGCGATCCTGGGGCCGGGGGCTGACCTGCCCGGCCTGGAGTCCGTCTTTGGCCGAATCGACCGCGTTTTGCTTCACTCTTTGAAGCACTCGATTGCGGTTCGTCAAATCTTCGCCGACGCCAACAAAAAAATAGTTGTCAGAACTGCTCGCCGTTCTTAGACTTCCTTAGAGCCAAGAGATCGACGCAGGATGCTCGATTCTTGACGAAATGAGGAAAGAGCATGTCCAACAAAAAGGATTTTGTTGTCGGGCTGGATATCGGAACCACAAAGATCTGCTGCATTGTCGGGGAGGTCGCAGAGCCGGGCCCCAATCCGGTGATCGACATCGTGGGCATCGGCACGGCCCCCTCGAACGGCCTTCGAAAAGGCGTCGTGATCAACATCGATAGTACTGTGGACAGTATCGCCAAGGCGGTCGAAGAGGCCGAGCTGATGGCGGGAGTCGAGATTTCGACGGTCTACACCGGGATCGCAGGCGGTCACATCAAGTCGTTCAATTCCACCGGAATCGTGGCGATCAAGGATAAGGAAATCCAGCAGTCTGACGTTCAGCGGGTGATCGATGCCGCCAAGGCCGTTGCCATTCCTCTAGACCGTGAGGTCATTCACATCATTCCCCAGGAATACGTCATTGATCATCAGGACGGCATTCGTGATCCGATCGGTATGAATGGAGTTCGCCTTGAAGGAAAGGTTCATATCGTCACCGGGGCCGTTTCTTCAGCACAGAACATCATCAAGTGCGCTAACAAGGCGGGTTTGAATGTCGCGGAAATCTGCCTCGAGCCGATCGCCTCGAGCGAGGCGGTTCTTTCGCAGGACGAGAAGGATCTAGGGGTCGTCCTTGTAGATATCGGCGGTGGAACCAGCGATATCGCGATCTTCAAGGACGGGGCGATCGTACACACGGGAGTGCTCGCCATTGGTGGACATCACATTACCAATGACATTTCGGTGGGTCTTCGTACGCCGATCGCCGAGGCCGAGGCAATCAAAGTTGCCCATGGCTGTGCTCTGGCCTCCCTCGTGAGCAGCGACGACACCATCGAAGTTCCAGGCGTCGGAGGTCGCAAGCCCCGTATTCTTTCGCGTCGGCTCCTTGCAGAAATCATCGAACCTCGGGTCGAAGAGATTTTCCAGCTGATCCACACGGAAATCCAGAAGTCCGGGTTCGCCGACGTTCTCTCGGGAGGTGTGGTGATCACCGGCGGATCGTCCTTGCTTGAAGGCATGCCGGAGCTGGCTGAATACATCTTTGAAATGCCGGTAAAGCGCGGAATTCCTCTGGGCATCGGTGGGCTTCGAGATGTCGTCAATAGTCCGAAGTTTGCAACGGGTGTTGGCCTTCTGAAGTTCGGAGCCGGTCGAATGGCCAGAACGCGCTTCCCGATCCGTGAGAAGAATATCTATGACAAGGTTCGGGGTTCTATGCGCACCTGGATCAAGGATTTGTTTTAAGAAGTCGGTGGAACAAGCCGGCCCGAGGCCGGTAATTCGTCCGACTGATGGTCGGACAAAATGATGAAGAGGATCTTCAGTGATGTTCGAAATCGATCAAGTGGTGAATGACGGAGCGAAAATCAAGGTTGTTGGCGTAGGTGGCTCAGGCTGCAACGCGGTCAACACCATGATTCGCATGGGGCTGTCGGGCGTGGAGTTCATTACCGCCAACACGGACAAGCAGGCGCTTGACGCTTCGATGGCTTCCACGAAGATGCCAATCGGCCAGGAGCTGACCAAGGGACTTGGTGCCGGAGCAAACCCAGAGATCGGCCGAAAGGCTGCGCTCGAGGATTATGCCAAGATCTCCGAAGTTCTTGCCGGGGCCGACATGGTCTTCATTACGGCTGGAATGGGGGGCGGGACCGGAACCGGTGCCGCTCCGGTGTTTGCCAAGATCGCAAAGGAGATCGGGGCCCTCACGGTCGGCGTCGTCACGAAGCCGTTTCAGTTTGAGGGTCGAAAGCGGATGAAGCACGCCGAGCAGGGCATGGCATGGCTGCGGGAAAACGTTGATTCGCTGATCACGATTCCCAACCAGCGTCTGCTCGCCATCTCCGGCTCATCGCTCTCCATGATGGATGCGTTCAAGAAGGCCGATGAAGTGCTGCTGAATGCGGTTCAGGGCATCTCGGATCTGATCAATCACACGGGTCTCATCAACAGCGACTTCGCCGACGTTCGCACGATCATGCAGAACAAGGGGCTCGCGCTGATGGGTATCGGTATGGCGGAGGGAGAGAATCGCGCCGTCGAGGCGGCCACCAATGCCATCTCCAGTCCGCTGCTCGAGGACGTCTCGATCGAAGGTGCCACTGGCATCATCATCAATATCACCGGAAGCTCCAACCTCAGCATTCACGAGGTGAACGAGGCCACGACACTGATCATGGAGGCCGCACACGAGGATGCCGAAATCATCTTCGGAACGGTCATCGATGAGTCGCTCAAGGATCAGGTGAAGGTGACGGTTATTGCAACCGGTCTCGGAGGGGCGCACCTGGCCGCGACTGCAGCAATCCATGCCCATGCTTCCGCGCAAGTGCAGCAGGTCCCGGCGCAGCAGCAGAGCGCGATGAGTGCCGCTCCTGCACAGTCCCAGATGCAGGCTTCACATCAGGGTAACGCCGATCTCCATCAGAACACGCCAACCATGGCGCCTGAGGCGATTACGACGGTGAACGGCTCAGCTCCAATGCCCGCGTCCGTTTCAGCTCAGGCGACGGCGCCCATGCCGCCGGCTCCCAATGCGGCAATGTTGGCTGGCGCCCGTAACGAATTGCCTCGGTCTGAGATGGGAGTGGGTGCTGAAGGCGGCGAGCTCGCGCGCGCGCGTGCTTTGGCCACGAAGCTCGGCATCTCGAATCTCACTGATGACGAATACGATGTTCCTACCTACATTCGTCGGCAGCAGGATCGCGATCTGAACGCGTAAGTTGAGTGAGGCTCGGAAGTTGAAGAAGGGGTGTGCTGCAGAGCACGCCCCTTTTTTTTCGGGGCGGCGGATGCGGACTCTAGTCGCAGTCCAAAGTATTGCAATACCCCCGTGCAAAAATAAATCTGAGCTTGGAATTTGCAATTCCCTGACTCCTGTTTACACTGCGGGGAATCAAGTGTGGTTCTTTTGACAGTTGTCACGCAGTTGGAAACCTAGGGGGGGAAGTTCCATGTCGTTGTCACGGAAGATTTCTATTTTCGCACTAGCGTTGCAGGCCCTTGCAACCGGTGCCATGGCAGATGCCGAATTCAAGGCAGGCGAAGTCATCGTCAAGTATCGCGACGGTGTGGTTCGCCCACGCGAGTCGATGAATCTGCTCTATCACTCCGCGGGGGTTCGTGCGGTCCGCCATTTTCGCGGGAACATGAAGGGTTTCGAGCACGTCATCCTGGACGAGAACGTCAAGGTGCAGGATGCCATTGCTGAGTTCGAGCGCAATCCGATGGTCGATTATGCTCAGCCCAACTACATCATTAGAATTTCGCCACAGGAGCTGGAGCCACAGCAGGGTATTCCCTGCATTCCGGGGTTCGATATCCCCGGCTGTGATCCGGATGCAAAACTTCCCTGCCTGTTTCCGGGCATTCCGTTTCCTCCGGGCTGCGAAGATGGCGGAGGCGGTTTCCCTGGAGATCCAGGAAATCCAGATGAACCCGGAAATCCCGGCAAGACCAAGCCCGAGGTGGCACCGGCTCCCGAAGAGGTGAATCCTCCGGTGGCTGATCCGAATCTGTCCAAGGCCTACGGGCTTGGCAAGATCGGCGCCGATCAGGCGTGGGCTAGCCACAAGGGTTCGAAGGATATGGTCGTGGCCGTCATCGATACCGGCATCGACTACAACCATGAAGATCTCTCTTTCAACGTGTGGAGAAACCCCAACCCGACGAAGGGCGACGTGACCGGCTTCGACTTCATCCATAATGATGGCCTGCCCTACGACGATCAGGGACATGGTACTCACTGTGCCGGTACGGTGGGCGCCGTGGGTGGCAACGGGGTTGGAGTTTCGGGTGTGAGCCAGCGCGTCTCGATCATGGGCGTGAAGTTCCTCTCGGCCGAGGGCAGCGGAACGACTGATGGCGCCATCAAGTCGATCGACTATGCGGTTCAGAACGGAGCCAAGGTTCTCAGCAACAGCTGGGGTGGTCCGATGGATGGGCAGAATCGAGCGCTTCAGGACTCGATCACCCGTGCACAGGACAAGGGTGTGCTGTTCATTGCCGCAGCAGGTAACGACGGCAAGGACAATGACAACTCGAGCCGGGCGAGCTACCCCGCTGCTTTCGACAATGAGAACATCATTGCGGTCGCAGCTACCGACGACAAGGACGGGATGGCCTTTTTCTCGAACTACGGAAAGGTCTCGACGGACGTCGGTGCACCGGGTGTGAACGTCTACAGCCTCGCACCCAAGAACCGCTATGCGTCGATGTCGGGGACTTCGATGGCGTGTCCGCATGTTGCTGGTGCGGCTGCACTGCTCTGGTCAAAGAATCCGAGCTGGGACTGGAGGAAGGTCAAGCAGGTCCTGATGGATACTGCTGATCAGGTTCCCGCTCTTGCTGGCAAGACGGTAACGGGTGGCCGAATCAACGTCCTGAGTGCGCTTCAAGTTCAGTGACTTGAGTAGATGATCTCGACGGAATGAGCCGCATCTTCGGGTGCGGCGGCCACGGATTCAGGCCAATCAACAGAGGGCCGGAGCATGATGCTCCGGCCCTTGCCTTTTCTGAGGTGCTTCATGCACCGTGACCTCGTCTTCTTGTCGAGGGTAAATCTTCCTTGATGAAGCAGCCGCCTATCGCGCGCGCATCCTGCGATTTGCGATATTCGGCTCCGAGGCCGTCCATGGCCATCGGTACTGCAGGGGAATCATCCGTGATTCGGTTCCGATTTCACCGGTCCCTGGTGAAACCACTGTCCATTTTCAGTCCATCCGACGTCCTGCTGTTGACGCAAATCCTATGCATCACCAGGACAGAGGTCGGTTTGGGACCTGCCTAGAGTCGAAGTTTCGCTCCCAGGCTCTTGAATTGATGACCATCGATATGGAGTCGTTCGCGCTGCTCCTGGTTTTCCTTGCAGTCGACGCAAAGGGTGGCCGTTGGACGCGCCTCCAGTCGCTTGAGACTGATCTCGTTCTCACACGAGGAGCATTGGCCGAACGTCCCTTCCTGGATGCGTTCGAGGGCAAGGTCGATCTTCTTGAGAAAGAGGGCCTCACGGTTTCGAAGCCTCATCCTCATCGCGGTTTCGTTTTCCGTGGAGGTGAGGTCGAGCTCGTCGGCCAGATCGTCTGGCCTCAAGTTGAACTCCTCATTCAGCACTTTGCCGCTGTAAAGGAGCTCACGCTTCTGCCAGCTGAAAAGAGCCCTGAATCGGTTAAGCGTTTCTTGTTCCATCGTCCACCTCCTGTGTTGAGGAGGTTGCGAGGTTTGGGCCAAGTTCGAATCAAGCTGGGCGGAGGCTCTAACCCAATGAAAGGAATGGTAAATCGTCGATGGCGAGCCGGAGGGTTGGGTAAGTCGGGGCGGGGAGAATTTTCACCGGAGCCAAAAGGACTCCACGCGGGCCATCCATGGCCCGAAGGGTGGATCTAGTTTCTGGCCGTCAGGCCCATTTTCGATTCATGGTCTCGCCCAGGCTCTTGCTGGTGCGACCTGCTGCAGTCAGGACTTCCCTTCGTTCCTGTTCTTCCTTGCACGCCACACAAAGGGTTGCTGTCGGGCGAGCAAGAAGGCGATTGTGACCGATCTCCTCGCCGCATTCCTCGCAATCTCCAAACGTGCCTTCGTCGATGCGGCGAAGGGCCTCTTCGAGCTTCTTCAGATAAAGTGCCTCGCGATTGCGAAGGCGCATCCGCATCGACTGTTCGATGTCGGAAGTGGCCTGATCAAGCTCATCGAACCGGTCATCCGAGTTGACGCTGAAGTCTTCACGGACCACGCGATCACTGAACAGCAACGACTGCTTCTGCTGTTCGAAGAGCTTCTTGAACTTCTTGAGCGCATCCTTCCTCATGCTTTTCCCCCTTTGATCTCACGGATCACCCATTGACTCACTGCCTGCAGCGTCTCCATGACCCCCTCACCACGATGAGCGATGGCTTCAATTGCCGGTCTCTTCATCGCATTGAAAGTGGCCTCGAGCTGCGCCACGGACACCGCACCGGGCACATCTCTCTTGTTGTACTGCAGGACCACTGGAAGCTTGTGGATGTCATAGCCTTGGTGGTCGAGGGCTCTCGCCAGCGCCTCAAAGCTTTCCACGTTCGCTTCCATTCGTTCCGCCTGGCTGTCGACGACGAACACCACGCCGTCGACCCCCTTCATGATGAATTGGCGGGATACTTCGTAAAAAGTCTGGCCCGGAATCGTATAGAGATGAAATCGCGTCTTGTAGCCGCTGACCTCACCCACGGATAGGGGCAAAAAATCGAAAAACAGCGTGCGTTCGTTTTCGGTGCTCAGGTTGACGAGCTTTCCGCGGCGCTCCTGCTGGGTGTGTTCGTAGATGTACTGGACGTTGGTCGTCTTTCCACAGAGACCGGCGCCGTAGTAGACGATCTTGCAGTTGATCTCCTTGGCTGCATAATTGATGAAGCTCATGACGAGACCTCCACTCGATTCTGCAGTGCCTTGCCGATGGTCTGCCGATCACTATATTCAAGCGACCCCCCGACGGGGATGCCATGTGCGAGCTTGGTCACCTTGACGCCCAGGGTTCTGGCGAGCCTGCCGATGTACATGGCGGTCGCTTCTCCCTCGACACTTGGATTGGTGGCGAGAATCATCTCCTCGATCGTGCCTGCCTTGATCCGTTCGAGCAGCTCGCGGATCTTGAGATCGTCGGGTCCGATGCCGTCAAGTGGGGAGAGGACGCCATGCAGAACATGGTAAGAACCCTGATGGGAGCCCGATTGCTCGATGGCCATGACGTCCGCAGGGCGTTCGACGACGCAAACGAGATTCTTCTGGCGCTGCGAATCCGAGCAAAGGCGGCAGGGGCTGATATCCGTAAAGGTCAAGCAGATGTCGCAGAGGCCAATCTTGCTCTTTGCGTCCAGGAGAGCATCGGAAAGCGATTGGGCGAACTGAGTGTCCTGTTTGAGAATAAAGTAGGCCAGGCGAGTGGCTGTCTTCTCGCCGATGCCGGGTAGTTTCGAAAGCTCAAAGATCAGGCGGGAGACCGGATCGGAGTTACCGCGCATGTCCGCCCCTTTCAGTCGAATCTGTCGGGATGACCTCGATCGGGCTGAGTTCTCCTCCAAAAAGAGCCTGGGCCTCACGGATCACCGGGTTGTTGGCCGCAGCTTCACGTGAGCGCTCCTCGTGCTCGCGCGCTTCGCGCTCCTTGCGGGCTGCGATGGTCTCCTTCAAGGCGAGGTCGCTTCCTTCTGCGGCCACTTCGATGCGAATCTGGGTGGATGCGCCGAAATATTCACGTACGAACTGGAGCAATGGCTCGAGGTTCTGCTTGTTCTGCAGTTGCTCGCGATAGAAGGACTCGGCAGGAATGCAGACGAGTTGAAGTCGAGCGTTGTCCTGCGCAGGAAGTTGATCTGCGTGGAGATGTTCCAAGACGCTCGCCAAAAAGGGGCGGCTCTGGCGGACGTGTTGAATGAACCCCTCGAAGGTCCTCACGGGCACAGTGTTGGCTGAAGTGGGCGCTGGCTGAGAGTCTGGTGCCTGTCGCATGGCGGGGGCCGTTGTCTGGTGTTCGGCAGGACGCGTTGAGGTGGGGCGCTCGGGACTTGAGGATGAGCCGGCTGCCGAATTCCCATTGGTATCCAGCAGGGCATCCGCCGAAGCGCATTTGATCATGAGGACGTCCAGAACCAGCTTGGGTTGCGGCGACCGTGCGATCCATTCCACTCCGTGGTGAAGAGCCTGAAAGATGAGCTCCAGCTCCTCCAGTTCACGGAGGCTGGAGAGCTGCTGCAGTTCGGCCCATTCGCTCTCTGAAAACTCTCCTGCAGACTGTGCGGAGGCCCCCACCTTGGCAAGGATGATCCCATGCAGGTACTCGATCAGGTGTCTGGCCAGAAGCTTGAGGTCATGCCCCTGACGATAAGCGCTTTGAATCCCCTCAAGGGCCCCCAGCGGCCGCCGCGATAGGGTTTCCTTGAGGATGGAGAGAATCAGCTGGCTCTCGATGAGGCCAATGCTTTCTCGGACCGCCTCGGCGGAGATCGTCGTGCCCGAAAAGGCAATCACCTGATCGAGCAGCGAGAGAGCGTCACGAAGACCGCCTTCGGCTGCTCGCGCGATCAGCCCCAGTGCTCCAGGTTCTGAATCAAGGCCTTCTGCCCGAAGTACCTCGGTGAGTCGCTCCTGAATTTGGGTCTGGCTGACCCGCTTAAGGTCGAAACGCTGGCAGCGCGACAGGATCGTCGCCGGAATTTTGTGTGGCTCAGTGGTGGCCATGATGAAAAGCACGTGAGGCGGCGGCTCCTCGAGGGTCTTCAGCAAGGCGTTGAACGCGGCCGTGCTGAGCATGTGCACTTCGTCGATAATATAGATCTTTCGGGAGCCGGTTGATGGCAGAAACTTCGCATTCTCACGAATTTCTCGGACGTGATCGACACCGTTGTTCGAGGCTCCGTCGATCTCGATGACATCGACCGAGTTTCCCTGTGTGATCTCGCGACATGAGGGGCATTGATCGCAGCACTGCAGCCAGGTCCCGTCCCATTTTACGTCGGGACAGCGCACGGCTTTCGAAATGATGCGAGCAATCGAGGTCTTTCCGATCCCGCGGGAGCCGGTGAACAGATAAGCCTGATGGATCCGATCCGAATGGATGGCATTCATCAATGTGCGGACCACGGGCGTCTGCCCGACAATGTCGGCAAACTGCGCGGGACGCCATTTTCTGGCTAAAACCACGTACGACGCCAAATTCCCCACCCCTTTAAGAGGCCGCGAACATACAGTGCGTTATTTGGAGGCACAAGCGGAAATCCGCTCAAGCGACTGAAATAACTCAGGAATTACGCGGTGCGCTGGCGCGCTGCATTGTTTTTGGGGTTGGGCTCGAGTTTCTTGATGCGCAGGGGGATTTCATTCTCGGATGATCGATTTGCTTCTTCAGGTTTTCTAGGAAAGCGGGGTTGGGGAATTTCTTCCTGTCGGCCTCGTTCAAGAGTGCCTTGGCCTCTCCGTCGGAGTGAAAGATCAGCTCATTCAGAATTTGGGCCTGCCCGGTGATCGAGAGGTTTGCACGGGCGAGGGCGTCCCTGAAGATTGAGAAACGATTGGTGGGGCAATAAATTTTGAGAGCGCGAATGGTGGCGATGGCCGACGATTCGTCGATCGTGCCGACCTTCCGGGCCATCTGGTTGAAGTAGCCTTCGACTTCGGGTGATCGTGGGCTCTGAAAGAAGATTTGAGAGATCAGATAGGCTCGCGCCGAAGTTTCGAGGCCGTCCTTCCGGAGCTCGGTGATGACCGATCGAGCGAGCTCCGATTTCATCTGCGGATCTGAGGTCAGGCGAATGGATGCCATTTTCAGGCGGGCGTGGTCGATGTCGGTCTTGATCAGTCCCTGCGCCTCCTCAAGGATCTTCAATTTTTCGGGGTGGGCACGCATGCCCAGCGCCTCCAGTGCCGCCTGTCGCACTGGGGACTGTTCGGATCTCAGTTGAATTCTCAGCAGCTCAAAGGCTTCCGGGTTCGTGTAGTATCCCAGGGCGCGAGTCACCCATGGCGCAAGTTTTTCGTCTCGAGCCGCGAGCTTCTTCTTGATGAAGTCGAGAGCTTCGGGTCTTTGCTGAATGGAGAGGCGCATGAGTGCCTGACTCTGCTGGCTCCATGGGGCATCGCCACTGCCAAGGGTTCTCAAGTCCGCTTCTTGTCGTGCGGCGTTCCCCGAGACAGTGGATTCGGGACTGTTCTGGTGAAGGAGCGAATACACCAGTGATGCCGCAACTGCGAGCGCGGCGAGTCCGAGAGCAAGCGTCTGACGAGTAAAGGTTGGCATGCCGATAGGATAACGGAAAGCGACGAGATTTCGTAGTTTCGCCTGGGGCGGACCTGCTTAAAGGCCGAGCAGCAGAACTCTGGCAATGGCAACAGCGCTGGTTCGGGCGGCAGACTGCATTCTCTCCCGTTTAACAGAGAGGTAGTCTGAATGGTGGATTCGATAGGTTCCCATGGGGGCCGATAGGCGCTCTGTGCCAAATGCGTTTCCGAAGACTCCGTAGGATCCCCATTCCGACGCCCCATTCGAACTCCAGAACGCCAGAAGAGGCAGCCGCATCCGTCTTTCGGTTCCGTGTGACACTCGGAGGGCGGGAATGGAGCCATCGCGAACGAGTCTCCAAGTTTGCTCGGCTAGTGCTTGATGCAGCTCGGACAGGGGGTGGAGGCTGGATGCGTTCAGTAGTTCGGTGCAGTCGGCGCCACCGGGACGAATGGAGGGCGGGGCGGTTCCTGTAGAGAGAGCCTCAAAGCCGTCCGTCCAAATGTGATTCACTGGGACAACATGAGGCGGAACGGTCATGTCCTGCAGGTGATGCAGCGCCTTGCCGAGAAGGTCGAGCGAGCGGGATACGGGGGGGCGCATTCGCAGCTGGGCCTCGAGATTGAGCATCCGGTCTCGAGATGTCGCCCGGAGAGAACGAAAGTCGTGTTCCGGATGGTAAAAGTGCGAATACTCGGTCCACTTCCGCAAAACATTTTGGTCTTCCCAGAGGTTGGCGTCGATCAATGATTCGATCTCCTGGCGCTTCAGTGTGCCGGGGAAGCAGTCAAGAATGAGCTGCGAGGCATCCAGAGTGATCTGGCGATGATCGGAGAGGCTGTATGCCTGGGAGGGGGAGGGAGAAAGGATGGCCAGAGTGGGGAGTAGAAGAGCCAGCGATCGCATGGACGCGCTTCTACATGAAGATAACGCGCATTGTCAAAACCGGGTGACCCGGAGTCAATTGTTAAAATTGCGTTCAGGGCACTTTGATGCGATGCGAACCTGAGCATCATCATGAACCATTTGCATCTTCCTACCCCTGTCGGGACTCTATTGCTGACTTGGACTGGTCGTGGAGGCCTTTCTCGCGTGGATTGGCTCCCTCATTCCGGAACCGCTTCGGCCGCAGAAGGCTTGGATGGCGGCACGTTGGCATCGCCACGGGCGCGGGAGATGCTGGTGGGGTTGAAGCGCTACTTTGCGACTGGGGAGCCGCTCGAGGACCTTCTGGGGGGTGTTTCAAGCCTGGAGGCCCAATTGGAAGGCGCTTCCTGGACGGAATTCGAGCGACTGGTCTATCGAGCAGTCATGCGCATCCCTCATGGTGAAACGCGCACTTATTCGTGGGTTGCGACCCGCATTGGCAGAGGTGGTGCCACGCGCGCTGTGGGCCAGGCCTTGAGGCGCAATCGGCATCTGATTCTGGTGCCGTGCCATCGAGTGGTCGGAGCCCAGGATGTCGGCGGCTTCATGGGCTCCGATGACCTTGCGGCTCCCGAGGTGCAGTTCAAGCAGAGGCTTCTGGCCTGGGAGCACTCATGGAGAAATCCGCGTTTTAGTTTTCTTTCTGCTTGATCCCCTGGTCCCCATTCTTCCTCAAGTCTCGCCAGCTTTTTCCCTCTCGAGCCTTGGGGTCCAGTTGAAACTTCCGAACGGCCTGTGTGTGTTCGCCATACGAACGCGTGAAGACATGGGTGCCGTCATTCTGGGAAACAAA
This sequence comes from uncultured Bacteriovorax sp., assembly GCA_964432565.1. GTDB lineage: Bacteria > Bdellovibrionota > UBA1018 > UBA1018 > UBA1018 > CAIOHW01. Next base: position 67,577 of record CAYSOA010000002.1, on the reverse strand, counting down.
GAACAGGTAGTCTGATGTTGCCGGCATGACAGCCGCTTCGATGGCCAGTCGTCCCGGGTTGGAGATAGGGCCTATCGGGAGGGCGGGAACCGTGTAGGTGTTGTAGGGCGTGGGAGTCCGCAAGTCCTGCTTGCGAATGTTTCCGGCATAGTGCTCCCAGATTCCGTAGATGGTGGTGGGATCGCTCTGAAGGCGCATCCGTTTCTTCAATCGATTATGGAAAACCGAACTGATCAGCGGGCGCTCCGCGGGGGCTCCGGTTTCCTTTTCAATGATGGAGGCCAGAGTGATGAGTTGATGTTCATTCAGGCCCAGGCTGCTGATCTGAAGCGAGTAACGGGAGCGAACCTGAGTCCAGACCTCCCGGTACCGTCGAACCATGGTCCGAAGGACAGTCTCGGGCGAGTCGGAGCGCGAAAATTGGTAGGTATCGGGAAACAGGTAGCCCTCAAGGGACGTGGGAACGGGCTCCGGAAGCCCGAGTTTCCGAAGGAAGCCCTCGTCTCGGCAAAGTTCAAGAACCGTTTTCGATGAGGCGATTCCTGCTCGTTCCAGGGCTGCGGCCACCTCGTACATGTTTTGCCCTTCGCGGATCGTCACCGAGTGCCGAATGCTGACACCCGACTTTAAGGCGTTGAAAATTTCCAATGGGTTCATGCGGGCGTGCAGTCGGTACTCTCCACGTTTCAGTAGTGGCCACTGGCGAAGGACGCGTCCCAGCAGAAGCAGAGATTGAGAGTCCGAGATGACTCCTGCCGATTCCAGCTCCATCGCGATCTCCGCTGGTCTTTTGCCCTGGGTCACCAGCAATTCGATCGTCGCGTCCGAAGTTGTCGAAGCGGGAGTCAGGGCGAATTGAACCAGGCGTCCGCCGGGGATACCTACGGCGAGCACCAGGGCCATGGGAACGAGGGCGAGAAGCCAGCGAAAGGGCGAGCGTGGTTCGGGGGCCATGGTTTCAAGAGTCGCTTTTTTTCTTTACGGGGGCAAATGCCTTTGCTACCCGAAATCTTGTCCATCCGTCTGGGGGACATCCAATCCGCAAATTCAGACAAAAAACTGCCGCCCCATTCTAGGGCGTGATTCCAGGAAATCCTCTGCATGCATCTGAGAGAACTGAAAGAGAAGAAGATTGGCGACCTTGTCGAGCTGGGCAAGGAGCTGGGCATTGAGAACGCTGGCGGGCTGAGAAAGCAGGATCTGATCTTTGCCGTCCTGCAAAAGAAGGCCGAAAAGGACGAGCATATTTACGCAGACGGAGTGCTTGAGTGCCTGCCTGACGGCTTTGGGTTCCTGCGTGCTCCGGATTACAATTACCTGCCGGGTCCCGATGATGTCTACGTTTCGCCCTCCCAGATTCGTCGGTTCGGACTTCGCACCGGTGACACGGTCAGTGGCTCGGTTCGTGCCCCAAAAGAGGGAGAGCGCTACTTTGCCCTCCTGAAGGTCGAAAACGTGAACTTCCAGACGGCACAGGTCAACTCTGAGAAGGTCCTCTTCGACAACCTGACCCCTCTGTATCCGAATCAGCGGATCAATCTCGAATATCAGCCGACACAGTACAGCACCCGAATCATCGACATGATGGTTCCGCTGGGCAAGGGTCAGCGCTGCCTGGTGGTCGCCCCTCCGCGCGCCGGCAAGACGGTTCTGATGCAGGAGATCGCCAACGCGATCACCCACAACCATCCCGAGATCAAGCTGATCGTCCTCCTGATCGATGAACGACCGGAAGAAGTCACCGACATGCAGCGTTCGGTGAAGGGCGAAGTCGTCAGCTCGACTTTCGACGAACAGGCCTCGCGCCACGTCCAGGTCGCTGAAATGGTCCTCGAAAAGGCCAAGCGCCTGGTCGAGAACAAGCACGACGTCGTGATTCTGCTCGACTCGATTACCCGTCTGGCCCGCGCCTACAACTCGGTCGTCCCGCCCTCGGGCAAGATCCTGTCGGGTGGTGTCGATTCCAACGCCCTCCATAAGCCGAAGCGCTTCTTTGGTGCGGCCCGTAATATTGAAGAAGGCGGCTCGCTGACGATCATCGCCACGGCCCTGGTCGAAACCGGCTCCCGCATGGACGAAGTCATTTTCGAAGAGTTCAAGGGAACGGGTAACTCCGAAATTCACCTCGACCGCAAACTCATGGAGAAGCGCATCTTTCCGTGCCTGGACATCAATAAGTCCGCGACGCGAAAGGAAGAAATGCTCATTCCGAAGGACATGCTCAACAGGCTCTGGATCCTTCGCAAGGTGCTTCACCCCATGAATACGCTGGATGCCATGGAGTTCCTGTTGGACAAGGTTGCCCACACCAAGACCAACGAAGATTTTATCAAGGGAATGAGTGGTTAGGATCCGGGGTTTTTGACGTCCCGGGTCATTGACCCGATTCTAGAATTTTGTTACCAGAGGCGAACTTATGAAACAGGCTATTCACCCGCACTACACTGAAACAACGGTCTCCTGCGCTTGCGGACACGTCATCGAAACGCGCGCGACTCAGGAAAACATCAAGGTCGAAATCTGCTCCAACTGCCATCCCATGTGGACCGGCAAGCACAAGCTGATGGACACCGAAGGCCGCGTTGAGCGGTTCATGAACAAGTACAAGAAGAAGTAAGGACTTTTGTCTTTGCTCGTTCAGTTCGAAGCCCCGGGCGCTCCATTGCGACCGGGGCTTTGGTCTTTGTGCCCGTGCACGGGGCGGTGGTAAGGGTTTTTCCATGGCAGGAATGTTCGACAAGCTCGAGGGCGTCGAGCAACGGTTTCATGAGCTCGAATCGCGGTTGGCTGACCCGACCCTGGCAGAGCAGCCAGGAGAGTTTCGTCGGCTCTCTCGAGAGCACGCTTCCCTTCAGGAGTTGGTGGAAGAGTATCGCCTGTTCAGGCGGCTTCAGTCCGAGTGGTCATCCAACCGAGAGCTTTTGGAGGATTCTGACCCGGAGCTGTCAGAGATGGCGCGTGATGAGCTCAAGCGACTCGAGCCAGAAGTCGAACAGTCCAAGCGGCGCCTGCAGATCCTGCTTCTTCCGCGCGATCCCAATGACGAAAAGAACGTGATGTTCGAAATTCGGGCCGGCGCAGGGGGCGATGAGGCGGCACTTTTTGTAGGTGAGCTCTTTCGCCTCTACCAGCGCTACGCCGAGAGACAGGGGTGGAAGGTAGATATTCTTTCAGCCAACTCAACGGGACTGGGGGGCTTCAAGGAAATCATCGCGATGATCGAAGGCCAGAAGGTCTACAGTCGCTTGAAGTGGGAGGGGGGCGTCCACCGGGTTCAGCGAGTTCCCGCCACCGAGGCCCAGGGACGGATCCACACCAGTACGGTTACGGTGGCCGTTCTGCCTGAGGCCGAGGAAGTGGACGTGCACATCAATCCGGTCGACCTGCGCATTGATGTGTTTCGATCTGGCGGTGCCGGTGGCCAGGGTGTCAATACCACCGACTCGGCGGTCCGTATTACCCACATTCCTACCGGGCAGGTGGTGGTCTGCCAGGATGAGCGTTCTCAACATAAGAACAAGGACAAGGCCATGAAGATCCTGCGCTCCCGACTGCTTGAGGTCGAGCAGGAGCGTGCTGCGAGAGAGCATTCGGATGCTCGTCGCACCATGGTGGGCACCGGAGATAGGAGCGAGCGGATTCGGACTTATAACTTTCCGCAGGGACGTCTGACGGACCATCGAATCGGTTTAACCCTTTATCAGCTGGACTCGGTCATGGAGGGGAAGATTGATGAGATCCTTGATGGCCTGCAGGCGTACTATCAGGTGGAAGCGCTCAAGGCGCAAGGGCTCTCGACTTAAGGTTTGCGAGTGGTGTCGAGCTTTGAGCTGATTCAAAAATATTTTGACGACTATTCAGGCAAGCTCCCCGAGCACGAGCTCGAAATCCTGCTAGAGGCGGCATTTCATCGAGAGTTCCCGGGGAGTCGCCGTTTGCAGCGCCCACAACTTCACTCCGGAGAGAGTCTTCCCGGTTCGGAGTGGGTCACTCAGGCCCGTATCTGGGCCGAAAAACGAATCCAGGCAGGAGTGCCTCTTCAGCATCTGACACGGGAGCAATGTTTTTTCGGTCACTACTTCGAGGTTGGTCCCGAGGTGCTGATTCCTCGTCCCGAGACCGAGGTGCTGGTCGAGCGCGTGCTGGGATGGCTTCGTTCACTTTCGGGAATGACCCTTTTCGGTGCGGATCTCGGCACCGGAAGCGGCGTGATTCCGATCAGTCTTCTTCTGGAGAGTGCGCCCGGACTTCGGATGCTTGCGACTGAATCGAGCCCCGAAGCCCTTCGGCGGGCGCAGGACAATGCGCTCCGTCTGGGGGTCGAGAGCGGCATCGTCTGGCTTGCAGTGGAAGAGTCGAGCGATGTCCTGGGGCGGGTCCGAGAGTGGTGCGATCGAGGGCAGCGCAAGCTGGATTTCCTGGTGAGTAATCCACCCTATCTGCTTCGCGACGCGACTGAAGTTGAGCCCGAGGTGGCGCGGTTCGAGCCTCCTCAGGCGCTCTTTGCACCGGAGTCCGACCCCTTATTCTATTATCGAAAGATTGCCGAGGAGGCTTCTGAAGTCTTGAGGAAGGGGGGCAGGCTTTTTCTTGAAGTTCCGCACGAGCGAGCAGACCAGATTCAGTCCCTGTTTCTTCGGCGCTTCGAGAACGTGAAGATCCATCCAGATCTCGCTGGGAAGAGCCGCATTTTGGAGGCAGAGTTGACCGCATGGACCAGATGAAGATTCAAGGGGGCGTTGCCCTTCGTGGTGAGGTGGAAGTCAGTGGAGCCAAGAATGCGGCGCTGCCTGTGCTTGTGTCGGCAATTCTCGGTACTGGCCCCAGTACCTTTGATCGGGTTCCCGATCTCATGGATATTCGCACGCTCTGCAGGCTTCTGGCGAACATGGGCATGAGCGTCGACTTCGATCGCGCCGCCAATCGAGCGGTGCTCGATCCCGCGACGATCACTTCGCAGGAGGCACCCTATGAGCTCGTCAAGACAATGCGAGCCTCGGTCTTTGTGCTTGGTCCCCTGGTGGCGAAGTACGGGCATGCGAAGGTGTCCCTCCCCGGCGGGTGCGCCATTGGGGCGCGGCCCATCAACTATCATCTCGTCGGTCTTGAGAAATTGGGTGCGAGAATCCAACTCGAAGAAGGGTACGTCATCGCTGATGCGAGGCGTCTCGTGGGAAATCGGGTCGCATTCGAATACCCGAGTGTCGGTGCCACCGAAAATATTCTGATGGCGGCGACCTTGGCGAAGGGAGAGTCGCTGCTTGAGAACTGTGCCAAAGAGCCCGAGATCGTCGACCTTGCCCGGGCCTTGCGGGCCATGGGGGCAGAAATTGAAGGCGAGGGTACTGAGACGATTCGTGTTCAGGGCAAGGATTCGCTGAATTCCTGCACTCATCGCATCATTGGCGATCGGATTGAGGCCGGAACCTTTCTTTGTGCCGGATTCGCCACGGGCGGAGAAGTTCGCGTCAATGGGCTTGATGCCGAGTTTCTCGAGCCCGTTCTGGTGAAGCTCGAGGAAGCGGGCGCCGTCATCGACCGGGGTCCGCAGTTTATCGGGCTGAGATCCGAAGGAAGACCGAAGGCAACCGATGTGACGACGCTTCCCCATCCGGGCTTTCCAACGGATATGCAGGCGCAATTCATGGCGGCGATGACGATCGCGGATGGAGCGTCAGTGATTACCGAGACGGTCTTTGAAAATCGTTTCATGCATGTGCCCGAGCTTTCTCGTCTTGGAGCTGACATCTCCATTCGAGGAAAGAGTGCAGTAGTGAAGGGTAGGGGGCAGCTGAAGGGGGCCCCCGTGATGGCAACCGACCTGCGGGCAAGCGCCAGCCTGATCATCGCCGGCCTTTGTGCCAGTGGTGAAACGCTTGTGAGCCGAATCTACCATCTCGATCGTGGCTACGAACGCATGGAAGAAAAACTTCAGGCGCTGGGTGCCACCGTTGAGCGCATCTCAAGTTGACGGGATCTTGAGGGAATGATGCAGCAGTCCTGTGTTTTTTGTATGATCGTTGATGGGAGGATTCCTTCAGCTAAGGTGCATGAAGATGAGAGCTTCATCGCCATCAGAGATATTCAGCCACAGGCCAAAGAGCATCTCCTGGTCATTCCTCGGCAACATCTCGACTGCCTCGACTCGGAGGGCGCTGAAGAGGTGAATTCAAAGATCCTTTTGTTTGCCATTGAAGTGGCGAGAAAGCAGGGAGTCCAGTCGAGCGGCTATCGCGTGGTGGTGAATACGCGAGAGTGGGGTGGACAGACCGTTTTCCATCTTCACATGCACCTGCTGGGCGGCGAGCCGCTTCGTGGAAGTTTCGCCTAGCTCACAATTTCTCTTGTCGTTCGCCGGATTTTGGCAAGGTTTGGGTTCCCTCGATCTCCTTGAAACAGATATATCTCGCTTCTAATGAAGCGGATTTTAATTCTGGATGAAGATCAGGAGTTTCGTCGGGTCCTGTGCAGAACGCTCGAGGCAAGCTTCGAGATTCTAGAAGCCTCGGCTCCACGGGAGGCATTTCAGGTGATTTCGTGTTTCCATCCGGATCTGGTGATTCTTGATGAGTCGCATGGAGAGCTCTGTGGTCAGTTGAGAGCCAATCCGGCCACGCGGGCGATTCCGGTGCTGATGCTGGTTGGTGGGATTGGAGATGAGGGAGCGGATCAGCGCTGGATAGCTCGCGTTCGATCGTTGAATGCCGGTGCCGATGACGTTCTTGAGCAGCCCTTTTATCCTGAGGAGTTGCTTGCCCGGGTTCGAGCTCGACTCAGAAGTCGAGATCATGAGGCCATCGATCGGGCGGAAGTCGTCGTGGGGAATCTTCGTCTCGATCCTGTGACATTCTCCTGCCGGGTGGGCGATCGCTCAGTGGTATTGACCCCGACGGAGTTTGAACTGCTTCGATATTTTCTGGAGAGGACGAATCGTGTTCTGGCGCGCAAGCAGCTTCTCGGAGATCTTTGGCCGGATACGGTGGTGACGCGCAGAACGATCGATACCCACGTGGCCAACCTGCGAAAAAAGCTTACGGGGTTCGACCATGCGTTTGAGACCATCTATGGGGCGGGCTATCGTCTGACCGGTCGAGAGTCGTGATCACCCGGCATCGTCGACGACAATTCCCTTGCGAAAGCGTTTTGTCTTGCCGCTTCCTTGAGTGGACTGCCGGTAGCGCCTGAGTCCTGCGGTTGCGGATAGGCGGGGTGTTCGACGTATTTCCTGCTGGAGTTGCGTCCATCCGATCGGGTCGAGCGGTCTCTTGGACGACGGCCGAGGTTCGTTGTGTTCCCGTGGCGGATGGCGGGCAGCTTCCGTCGGCGTGGTTGGGTTGTCGCCGTCGGAAGACATCCAGTCCGGCTCAGGGGGGGGCTCCCGAAACCCTGCGCCATCCGACGGGTTGCCGTCCGTCGCGTCGGTCGGCAATGGGGCGTCGAGTGTCGCGCGCGGATAAACCGCTCTACTGAGCCAGTGGCCCAGACCTTGGTCTACCCAGGGAACGCGAGTGGCCATTGGCCGTCTCCTTCCTCATTGCGCACCGCGCCTAGGTGCGTAAACTGCTACCCAAGCCATGAGTATAGCTGAAGAATTTACAGCCCATCAGTGTGTCTGATGCGGCCTGTTGCAAAAGTAATTCTCTATTAGTTTCATACTCTTAACGCAAGTCGTTGACCCGTGAGAATGCCAGTGTTAAACGGTCGGCTCAATCGTTGAAATTCAGGCGCTCGGTGTCGCTGAGGTGTGCATGGCCAAGGAAATGATCGATCTTTTTGAGAAGTGCCGACAATACGAGGATGCGAAGCGCATTCAGGCGGCGGGCGTGTATCCCTTCTTTCGTGCCATCGAGTCCACTTCGGGGTCGCGTGTGGTCACTCATGGCAAGCGAAGGGTCATGATCGGATCAAATAACTACTTGGGTTTGACTCACCATCCGCGCGTCGTTCAGGCCGCAAAGAATGCCATCGACCAGTATGGGACGGGCTGTACCGGCTCCCGGTTTCTCAATGGAAACCTTGTGGCGCACGAGGAACTCGAGAAGCGGCTGGCGAAATTCCTCGGCAAGGAGGCCTGCCTGGTCTTTGCTACCGGTTTTTTGACCAATGCAGGAGTCCTGTCCTGCCTGATCGGTCGGGGAGACGTGATTTATTCCGATCGCGAGAACCATGCGTCCATCGTGGAGGGAACGCGTCTGGCGATCGGAGACACGATCAGGTTTCGCCATAACGACATGGAAGACTTGGAGCGAGTGCTTCGCAATACCAGATCGAAGTATGCCGGTGCATTGATCGTGGCCGATGGCGTATTTTCGATGTCGGGAGATATTCTGAACCTTCCGGAGGTTGCGGATCTCGCCAAGAAGTACAATTGCCGTCTCTATGTTGATGACGCCCATGCGCTGGGAGTTCTTGGTCCTCGGGGCGAGGGTACCGAGCATCACTTCAAGATGGTTGGTGCCGCGGACTTGGTCATGGGAACCTTCTCGAAGTCCTTCGCGTCACTCGGCGGATATGTCGCGGGAACCGAAGAGGTGATTCACTACATCAAGCACAAGGCCCGAACCTTCATGTTCAGTGCCTCGATGCCCCCCGCTGCAGTGGGCACGGTGCTGGAGTGCCTGAATATCGTCGAGAATGAACCCCAGCACCTGCAGAACCTGAGGGATAATGCCGCCAAGATGCAGCGTGAATTGACCTCCATGGGGTACAATATCTTGAACTCAAGAACGCCCGTGATTCCCCTGTTGATCGGCGAGGACATGGCCGCGTTCGCGTTTGCCCAGCGACTCTATGAACATGGGGTCTTTGCAACGCCGGTGGTGAGTCCGGCCGTTCCCGAAGGTTGCGCGCTTATCAGAACCAGCTACATGGCAACCCACACGGACGAAGATCTCGATTATGCGTTGGGAGTGCTTGAAAAGCTGGGGCGTGAGTTCGGAATCATCGGTTCGGACAGCCGCGCCTCTGCACTCGCACAGCTCGCTCAGGCACACTTTGGTCGCCACAGTGTCTCCTCTCCACAAGTGACAGCGCAGCTCTGATCTGCCAAAGTAGCGGCATGGTCGAGATCCGTGCCGTCAGAAGCTCCCGAGATTGGGATCAGTTCATCGCCCTTCCATGGAAGATCTATTCGGGCGACCTGAACTGGGTTCCGCCGCTGCGTGTTGCAGTCAGAGACCTGCTGGATGTCCGCAAGAACCCGTTTTTTCGTCATGCCTTCATGAATGCGTGGCTCGCCTTCCGTGGGGGGCATCCAGTCGGCCGAATTGTCGGTGTCGTTGACGACAACCATAATCGCTTTCATGGTGAGCGAACGGCTTTCTGGGGCTTTTTTGAGTGCGTGAAAGATGTTGAGGTGGCCCGCACCCTCTTTGGCGCCGTAGAGGCTTGGGCCTCCGAGCGCGGAATGTCTGTGCTGAGGGGGCCGGTGAATCTCAGCACCAACAACGAAGCCGGACTGCTGGTTGAAGGCTTTGAAGATTCGCCTGCTGTGATGATGGCTTATAATCCCCGCTACTATGAGGAGCTAGTTGAGTCTTGCGGCTTCTCGAAAGCCAAGGACCTTTTCGCCTATAACGTGCATGGGAACTCGAGGTTTTCAGAGCGGCTTTTGGCCCAGTCTGAGCGCTTGAAGGCGAATGGCAACGTCACCTTCCGGACGGTGAACATGCGGAAGTTCGAGCAGGAGGTGGATCTCATTCTGGAGATCTACAATGATGCCTGGGAGAGCAACTGGGGGTTTGTGCCCATGGAGCCGGATGAATTTCAGCACATGGCCAAGGACATGAAGGCCATTGTCGATCCCGAGCTTCTATTGATTGCCGAGGTGCGAGGAGAGCCTGCTGGGTTCGGCCTGACCCTTCCCGATGTCAACCAGGCCTTCAAAAGGATTCCCGATGGAAAGTTGTTCCCGTTCGGACTTCCGAAACTGCTTTGGTATCTCAAGGGACCGGGAAGATCTTCGACGATCAACCGATGCCGGGTTCTGACTTTGGGAATCAAGAAGGCCTTTCGAAATTTCAGTCTCGGGCCTCTGTTCTACACCGAGTATTTGAAGCGCGGTCCTGCCGCAGGCTATCCGACTGGAGAGGCGTCCTGGATTCTCGAGGACAATCGAGCCATGAACCGGGCTCTCGAAATGATGTGCGGCGAGAGGACGAAGGTCTACCGGGTTTACGATCGGGGCATCTCATGAGGGTTCTCGGTGTTGACCCGGGCTCTCGGTTGACGGGATTTGGCTGTGTCGAGGTCCGCAACGGACGGATGGTTTCGGTAGAGCACGGGACCCTGAAGCTCGCGAGCACTTCAGGGCGACAGAAGGTTCCGCTGGAGCAACGTCTGATGGACCTTTTTGTCGGGCTTTCCGAAGCCATCGATCGACTGAGGCCCCAGGTTCTGGCTGTGGAGCGCGTGTTTTTTGCCAAGAATGCGGTCTCGTCGCTGAAGTTGGGGCAGGCCCGCGGTGTCGTGATCGTCAGTGGGGCGTTGAAGGGACTCGAGATCGTCGAGTATAGTCCGACTGAGGTCAAGCGGGCGGTGGTCGGAAGTGGTGCCGCCGACAAGGTCCAGGTGGCGCGAGTGCTCGAAATGCTGCTGGGAAGCCAGAGTTTCGCCACTGCGGACTCTTCAGATGCCCTCGCCCTGGCGGTTTGTCATGCTCAGCAGTTTTTGGGCGCTTCTTCGCAAGGCGGCGCGAAGCTAGCGGCTTTATCGAGGGCCACCCGCGGGGCGTCTCGAAGTGGCAGGGGTCTTGCGGCGTTGTTGGGGCTGACTCCGGAGAGGGTTGGGGACCGCAGACGCGTGGACTTCTCCAAAAAATCTTGATTAGCTGCCCGCATGATCGGTTTTTTGCGGGGTGAAGTTCTGGAGCTCACTGATAATCGGGCGCTGCTTCTCGTTGGGGGCGTGGGCTATCAGGTCGCTCTGTCACAGGGGTCTGAGTTGGCCTCGATTGCCGTCGGCTCTCGGCTGGATCTCTACGTTCATACCCATGTCCGAGAGGACGCTTTTGATCTCTATGGTTTTTCGACTCGAATCGAGAAGGAGCTTTTTCTTCTTCTCCTGACCGTCAATGGTATCGGCCCTAAGGGGGCCCTTGCGGTGCTTTCAGGTTTGCCTCCAGCCGTCCTGGTTGACGCAATTCTTGCGGGCGAGCACGGCAGCCTGCAAAAGATCCCTGGCGTTGGGAAAAAGACGGCAGAACGACTGGTGCTTGAGCTTTCGGATGTCCTGAAAAGGAGGCCGGAGCTGCTTGCCTTGGCTCAGTCACGGCCGTCGGCGGTCCCGACGCCTAGGGTTCGCGTGCCGGAGGTCGCCGAGGGATTTGCGATTCATGCCTTCAATGATGCGCGGGCGGCGCTGGTGCAGCTTGGCTTTCGCGAAGTGGATGTTTTGACCGTGCTCCGACGTCTGGAGTCTCCCGAGGACGGCGGAGCTGGGGGCACCGGCTCTCCTGACTGGACTCCCGAAGAGGTGGTTCGGCAGGCACTTCGGGAGCTCCGATGAACGGGCGACGGCGGGAGGAGATGGCCATGTCGGAGGATTCGCGCGTGATGGACCCTTCGCTTCAAGAGGGCTGGGACGGACATGAGGCGGACCGGGGCCTGCGTCCCGGGCAGCTTGAGGAATACATCGGTCAGGAGAAGGTGAAGGAGAATCTCCGCCTTTTCATTGAAGCGGCCCGCCTGCGAGGGGATGCCCTCGATCATGTTCTTCTTGCTGGACCGCCCGGGCTGGGCAAGACGACGCTGGCGCACATCGTGGCGCATGAGATGGGGACACAGATTCATACGGTCAGTGGTCCTAATGTCGAGAAAAAGGGAGATCTTGCAGCGTTACTCACCAACCTGCAGCCTGGGGATGTCCTGTTCATCGATGAGATCCATCGTCTTCCGAAAGTCATCGAAGAGGTCCTCTACACTGCCATGGAGGACTTCAAGCTTGATCTGATCATGAACCCGGGCCCGGGGGCTCGCACTCTGCGTATCGATCTCCCTCGCTTTACGCTGGTGGGAGCGACGACTCGGACGGGTCTGCTGTCGAGTCCCTTGCGAGACCGTTTTGGGGTACCGCTTCGTCTGGATTTTTATCCGCAGTCCGAGCTGCAGCGAATCGTGGACCGCTCGGCAGGATTGCTCGGCATGGATATCGATTCTAGTGGCTCCATGGAAATCGCGCGACGCTCGCGAGGAACTCCGCGAATTGCCAATCGCCTGCTCAAGCGAGTTCGCGATTTTGCACAGGTGCGCGCGCGCGTATCCAGGGTCACCTCGAAGGTGGCGTCAGATGCCCTGACTTTGTTCGAGGTGGATGAGCGAGGTCTGGACCCCCTCGATCGAAAGTTCCTGTTGGCGATCATTGAAAAGTTTGATGGCGGTCCCGTGGGCATAGAGACCTTGGCGTCAGCCCTTGGGGAGGAACGAGATACCTTGGAGGACGTCTACGAGCCCTACCTATTGCAGGAGGGATTTCTGCAGCGAACTCCTCGAGGACGAGTGGCAACGAGACTGGCTCACGAGCATCTGGGGTGTGCGTATGTCCGTCCTGGGGACCCACAGCCGGGACTACTCTAGGTCTGAAACTGTCTCTAAAATCGCACACTGTCTCAGACGGGAGTGTTGCGAAAAGGGGACAAGCTCGGTCCAAGCCATCGTCAGGAGTTCCTAGTCTGCTCTCATCCTCTTATGGGGTTGAAATAATAGAGCTTTTCCTGGGGTGAGAATATTCCACTAAAAGAGGCTTTCCCGTCTTTTGAGGCATGGAACTTGCGTTAACTCATTGCGTGGTCACGAAACAAAGAACGATCAAGGATGGTCTGACTTGGCAGGGAGTGGGGTTGCATTCGGGGCGTCCCGTGACAATGCAGGTTCTCCCGTTGCCGGAACATAGCGGGATTCGGTTCGTTCGCACGGATCTTCTCGGAAGCCCTGAAGTGCCGGCTCGTGTCGAGCACGTTGTGAACACCCGTATGGCTACGACCTTGGGGTTGGGGCAGGCCGTGGTGAGCACGGTCGAGCACCTCATGTGCGCCCTGTTTGCGGTGGGAATCGACAATGCTCGAATCGAATTGGATGCCGCGGAAGTTCCCATCTCTGATGGAAGCTCCATGGAATTCTATCAGGCCCTTTCGGCGGCAGGCGTTCGAACTCAAGCGGCGCATCGTCAGGTTTGGCGCTTGAGTCGCCCCGTTGAGATCCGGTCAGGGGACCGTCTCGCAGTGGCTGAGCCTTCGGATCGTCTGGATGTTTCCGCCACTGTGGAGTTTGACCACCAGGCGATCGGCTATCAGTCTTTTCGGTACATTGAAGGGGTGACGGCCTTCAAGGAGTTCGGGGCTGCCCGCACCTTCGGTTTTCTGCGTGAGGTCGAAGCCCTGAAGAAAATGGGGCTGGCTCAGGGAGGCTCTCTCGCCAACGCGGTCGTTTTGGATGATCACGGTGTACTGAATCCCGATGGCCTTCGCTACGAGAATGAATTTGCTCGCCACAAGGTTTTGGATGCTCTCGGGGATTTTGCGCTCGCCGGCCATCGGCTTCTGGCACGGGTTCGTCTTCATCGATCGGGCCATGATCTTCATCGAGACCTACTTCAGGCGATCCTGCAGGCATCTGAGTTGGTCGACGTCCGGGATCTGGCCCTTGAAAGTGTGAAGCCCGGCTTCGGGAGAATTCGCGCAGCAGCCGTCTGATAGGGGGCAGGGCTCGACCGGGAGTTTCAGTTTGACTGTCTCACCGGAATTTTCTAGGTTCAGGCTTTCCTGGTCGGTCGGGATGTGGCGCAGCCTGGCTAGCGCACTTGCATGGGGTGCAAGGGGTCGTGGGTTCAAATCCCGCCATCCCGACCATACATCAGGATCACTCCTTCAAAATCCATAAGAATAACCCAAGACGGCGCTCGAGAGCTGGATGGTCGCAGCTCCTGCATTGAGCCGGATCTGAGCATAATCGATCGAGAAGGTATGGCTTCCACCCAGAATCCCTCGGGTTGTGTAGGAGATTCCTGTCGCGAGCTCTCGGTTTTCGAAGTCGAGTCCGTAAAGTGGGGCAACCTTGAAGTAGGTTCCGAGGCTGCGTCTTGATCCCAGGGGCAGAGAAGCCGTTGGATACAACTGCGGCCCCAGAAGATTGCGGAAGCCGACATTTTCGCTAGAGGAGAAGGTGGTCGTGAAGAAGTATCCTCCATAAATCCACGCTTTCCAGCGCTTCCACTCTCCAAGATACAATCCATAACGCAGATTTGCTGCAACCAACTGCAGGAAGGTATCCGCTCCGGATTGATGGAGCGGCAAAAGGGTTCCGTAGATATTTCCAGCCAGAATTTGGGTGCGCTTCTGATTGACGAACAGGGAATAAGAGAGCTTTGCTCCGGCACCCATCTGACTGAAGTCCTGACCCAAGCTGTCAGAGTAGCTCATCTGGGCAATGCTCAGGCCGACATTCCAGGCCGAAGTCCGGGCCCTGAGGTTTCTCAGGATGGCCTTGACCGGATCGCGAGGGCTGCTTTCCAATTCTACGGATTCAGTTCGCACGCCTCCATATGGATCGACTGCGGCAAATTCCAAAACAGTGGAAGCATCCCGAATGACGACTTCCACCTCAAAGTTACCATCGTCCGGCGTCGGAGAGACCTTTCTCCCGTTCATCAAAAGACCTGCCGCCCGATCTCGAAATCTTCCCGAAACTCGCACCATCAGTTTAACCTGTCCATTTTGCGTTTCGCGGATGGTCAGGGGAAAGCGGTCTCGCTCGAAAGACAGCTCGGTGATTCGTGTCGATGCCTCAGGGCGGATCAGGATGGATTCTGGTCGTAGTGCTCCCCTGGCTGAGGGCACAGGGACGCATCCCACCGCAAGCAACAAAACTGTGCGGTTGAACCATTGCTTCATGGCTACTGAAGACCGGAGCGCTATGCCGAACATCCCTTCTCTCAGACTAAACAAGCCGTACTGGATTGACAGAAAAACCCACCACTCAGCGGCATACTAGGCCTCGAAGTAGCGCGCGAGTGCGGTCGAGAGCGGAGCTGCCTCGTCAATAATCTGCCGAAACGAAGCGAGCGACCGATCGTCGAGGTGGTTTCGGAGCCAAAGAAAGTCCGAGTCATCCCAGAGAATGAATGCCCGAGCGTCGATCGAATCACTCCTTCCGGCACGCCCGATCATCTGTGCGAGATCCAGAACGCTGTAGGGCAGTTGCCACAGGACCACCCACCCAAGCTGGCTGAAGTCCATGCCCATGCCGAAGGCCGAAGTGGCGGAGATCCATCGAACGACGTCCGACCGAATTCCGGATTCGACGCTGTTTCTTTCTTCGCGGCTCATTCCCGCGTGGTAGCAGGCCGTGGAGCCAGTGCTTGACGACCAAGACTCCAGAAGCCTTCCAACCTGAATGCATTGCTGCCGAGTCGAGCAAAAGACAATTCCAGGAGTCCGGGTTTGATCCAGCCATCCCCGAAGGAATGCCGGGCGTGAGTTCCATGGGGTGCGAACTCGCGTCACCCGAAGACGTGGGTTGATGCCAAACTCACCCATCTGTCGGACGGGGTCTGGTAGCTGGCCCGCCAGCGAGCGGGCGGTGGCACCCGAAAGGGTCGCTGAGAGCCAGAGGGAGCGGCGGATGCCGAACTTCCTGACGAGGCCCGGCAGCAGCGCAAACTCGGGCCGAAAGTTCCGTCCCCAGGCTTCGATGCAATGGCACTCGTCGACCACCAGAAAGATGTTCTCGGGAATTCGAAAGCCTCGGTCAATTCGTGCCATGAGCCACTCGGGCGTGCAGACGATTGCCTGCGGAGCGCCGTATTGTTCAGTGAATTCTGAAACGATTTGAATTCCCAGGGACGTCAGACGATCCCGCTGTTGCTGGACCAGCGCTCTGAGCGGAGAAATGACGAGAGTGCCTGGGGCAGGGCCATCGTTGTTCGGAAGTCGAGCGAGCTCTTCGAAAATCCGACTTTTTCCAGATCCTGTCGGGGCGATGCAGATCAGGTGAAGACGGTCGGCGGATCGCAGTAATTCAATGGCTTTGGACTGAAACGGACGCAGGGATAAGCTTCGCATGGGGAAAACTCCTCGCGAAACTCATGCCGATCGGCTGGCACTCGGTAGTCAACTCGAGTCCGTCGATAGAGCCGAGTGAGGAATTTCCGCTCGGTAGCGCAGGTAGACCACTCCTCCGACCATGCTCCAGAAGATCTGATAAAGAACAAACAGGCTGAAGACATTGGCGCCGATCTTGAGACCCAGAAGCAGGAAAAGCCAGCTGAAGGCGGCATGTCCGGTTCCCACTCCTGCGGGAGCCAGGGGAACGGCCGTCGCCAGCAGGCCGATGGGAGCCAGGGCGTAGATTCCAATGGGGGGAGTCGAGGCTGACGAGGGGGACAGGGCCAGAGTGAATAGCAGGCAGGATGACGCCGCAAAAACGTGGATGATGCACGAAATGGCCAGCGCCTTCACCACCATCCACCGGCGGCGGTGGTAGTTGCGGACTCCTTCATAGATTCGGGCCACCGAACCGACGGCTTGAACGCGGTTCTGCATCCATTGCAGGATGCCTCGTACCGGGTCATGACGTTCGGGAAAAAAGAACAGATAGAGAAAAAACGCCAGAACGCCCGCGCCCGACAGCAGGACAAACCATTGAACCGCCTCAAGGACATGGTCCTTCTGGAGCGTGCTGTATCCGGCCAGTAGCGCGATCGAGGACGTGAGGATCAGTCCTGACACTCCGACGATTCGGTCAAACAGAATACTGCCAAAGGCGTGCCCGCGCTTGCCGTGATGCTCGCGGGAAATGTAGAAGGCCTTCACGAGATCGCCGCTGACGGCTCCTGGAAGGGCCAGATTGAAAAATCCTCCGATCAGTGAAAGCTGCAGGGACTTCGCCCAACTGAGAGTGATGTCCTGGCCTTGAAGAAGCATGCGCCATCTCAGGACGGACAGAAGGAATGAGGCGGTGGAGAAAACCAGTGCGATGGAAAGAAATGCTGGAAAGTCCATCGCGGTTCGAAGCTCGGAGAGGGAAAGCAGACCCTTTTTTGCCAGAAACTGAAGAAGCAGGACGACGAGAAGCAGTTTGAGGAGCAGCGCAACGAAGGATTTCTTTCTGCGGGACATCATTTTATCGGCCTCCGTGCCTGAGAAAGTTTCCAAAAATCGTGTGCGCGACCTGCCGGGAGTGGAGCTTCCGTCCTTTTCCTGGATGGAGTGCTGTCAGCTTGGGATCGGCACGTTTTGCCTCCCGAATGCTGCGCTCGCCAGCCTCGGCAGTGCGTTCAGGATGAAACTGAATGCCGAAGACCGGCTTGTCTCGAAGCCGATAGCCCTGAATCCTGCACCCCCTTGAAAAAGCGAGAGTCTCAGCCGCTGCGGGCAGGGCGATGACCTCGTCATAATGGGCCGAGAAGCTGTAAAATCGCCCGGGCAGACCGTCCATCAGATCGACTCCGCCGGGACACGGAGTGCGATGAATTTCGGTCCATCCAAACTCAGGCGTGGTCGAGCGTCGCACCCAGGGCTGGGACGGGGATCCCTCCAGGATGGATCCCAAAACGCGGGCCAAAATCTGGTGGCCGTAACAAACGCCGAGGATGGGCAGTCCGCTTTCGATCGAGCGGGAGATCAGCTCCTGCAGTCGTAGCACCCAAGGCTCCGAATCGGTCGCGGAGGTGCGTGATCCGGACAAGACCAGACGGTCAAATCGAGAGAGCTCCCGCAGAGGGGGAAGGTCCTCGTGAGGGGCCCGGCGCACCGAAATGGTGCAGGCTTGCGAAGCTTGAAGCGCCTCGCAAAGGTCGGAGGAGCCCCACGAATCGCGATTTCGAGTGTTGTCGACCAGAAGGATCTTCATTCGAGTCGAGTTCCTTCGTCTTCCAGAAGAAAAGCCTGTTTCAGGAACATGCTGTGAGCGGCATTGACCGCGATGATGAATCCGAGCCGACCATCGAGAAATCCGCGCTTCCACAGATAAGTTTCGATGAATTTTCCGAGGGGCTTGAGCAAGAGTCTCGCCAGCGAAAAAGAGCGTCCCGCCCGCCTCTGGTCACGAGCGCCTTCTTTGGCGTAACGAAGATTAGTTCGAACCTGGTCTTCGATAGACTGAAAGGTGTAGTGAAGCAGCGGATTGCGGGCGACTCTGATGGGGCCATCACCGGAAAGCGACTCATGAAGGTGAGGCTCGGTCCAGCGCGAGCAGCTTCGGTGTCCGAGTCGCGCGACGATGTTAGGGTACCATCCGCCAAAGCGGATCCAAGTCTGGCGGTAGAAGTTTTTTCTTGGAAACGCCAGGATCGCCGGAGTGGCGCCGCCTAGGCGGCTGGCTTCCTGTTCGTCGAGCCAGCCACGAATCTCCTCGGCCAGCTCCTTTGAAACGACTTCGTCGGCGTCGAGATTCAGGATCCAGTCATGACTGGCGTGTTTCTGGGCGAAGTTCTTCTGTCGCCCGAAACCCAGCCATTTCTGCTGAATGACCCTGGCTCCCAGTGAGTGCGCCAGTTCGGGGGTGCCGTCCGTGCTTCCGGAGTCGACGAGAAGAATCTCGTCGGCCCAGTTGACCGAGCGCAAGGTTCGCTCGAGCTGATGCGCTTCGTTCAGGGCGATGATTGTGACGGTCAAGGGAGCGCCTGCCATAGGAATTGGGGTAGCACAGCACTCCGTTTTTTGGGAGAACTGGGCTCAACATGAAAGTGACAGTCATTGGTACGGGATATGTCGGATTGGTCGCAGGCGCCTGCTTTGCCGACTCGGGTAACGAGGTCGTTTGCGTGGATCAGGACCTTTCAAAGGTCGAGGCCCTGAGGCAGGGCCGGATTCCGATCTACGAGCCAGGTCTTGAGCAGCTCGTCAAGCAGGGGGCCGAAAAGGGACGATTGTCGTTTACCTCCGATACCGCGGTCGGCGTCCGGGATGCCGATGTGATCTTCATGGCCGTCGGCACTCCGAGCCTTCCCAGCGGGCAGCCGAATCTGCAGTACCTCGAGGCGGCTGCTCGAGAGGTGGGGCGTGCGATTCGCGGATACAAGGTCATCGTAAACAAGTCGACCGTTCCCATCGGCTCTCATTTGAAGGTGGCTGAGTGGATGCGTGAAGAGACCTCAGAACCTTTCGACGTCGTCAGTAATCCGGAGTTTTTGAAAGAGGGGTCTGCCGTCGAGGACTTCCTGCGTCCCGATCGCGTGGTCATCGGTGCGAGCACCGAACAGGCGTTTGAAAAGATGTCCCAGCTCTACGCCCCTTTTCTGAGGCAGGGTAATCCCCTGATTCAGATGGATCCCATCTCTGCCGAGATGACCAAGTACGCCTGCAACTCGTTTCTGGCGACGCGCATCAGCTTCATGAATGAACTGGCGGCCCTGTGTGACCGTGTTGGTGGAGACATTGAGCAGGTGCGCCGCGGAATGAGCACCGACGTTCGGATCGGTAAGCACTTTCTCTACGCGGGGGTCGGCTATGGCGGTTCCTGCTTTCCGAAGGATATTTCGGCATTGGTCAGTACTGGTCGGTCAAACGGCCTGAATCTGGGGATTATCGAGGCGGCGCAGGAGGCGAACCTTCGCCAGCGCGAGCTTTTTCTCGACAAGATCCTTGAGGCCTTCGATGGGGATCTTTCGGAGCGAACCTTTGCGGTGTGGGGAGTGGCGTTCAAGCCCAATACCGATGATCTGCGTGAGGCCCCGGCACTGACGATCCTGCAGGCGCTCGAATCGCGCGGCGCAAAGGCCCAGGTTTTCGATCCTGTCGCCATGGAGCATTGCCGCAGGCAGTTTCCAGAAAACGAGTGGCGCCGGTATTGTTCAAACGCCTATGAGGCGCTCGAGGGGGCCGACGCATTGCTGCTCATCACGGAGTGGAACGAGTTTCGGACGCCGGACTGGTCGAGAGTCAAGTCTCTGCTGGCCGCTCCCTGGATTTTCGATGGTCGAAACCTCTATGATCCGGCCTGGCTCAAGAAGCAGGGGTTCCGTTATCGGGGCATCGGCCGGAGCTAGAGGCTATTCCGCGTCCGGTAATTCACGGTTCAGTCCCAGCCGGCAGCTGGTCCTGCCGCTTCGCTTCAGTTCCGCAAGGCGTTCGTCGTTTCTGGGGGTGAACTCTCGTCTGGGGTGCCAGACATGGAATTGAATGGCCAGACCCTTGAGGGACTTGATCCGGAGTCCCAGGTTCTGCAGCCGAAGCTCGACATCCGTGTCCTCTCGGCCGTATCCCTCGTACTCTTCATCAAAGCCGTTGATGGCGTCGATGGCCGCTCTTGGCACCGAATAGTTGCATCCCTTCAAGTCAATGATGCGATCCATCCCCAGTCGGGTGCGAAGGGTGGGGTTCGTCACTCGAAGGGATTTTTCGACGAATTCTGAGTCCTTCGAAAGTCCGCTCCAGATCAAAGAGGGCCTCGGAAAGTCGAAATAACCCGCTGTCACGGCATCCACCGTCAGGCGACTGCTGATACGAGGTCCCAGCTCCACTCGACGGCCGGCCAGATACCTTCCAGCCTCCTGATTCTCGATATGGTCCTTCATGAAGTCGCGGTGCGGAACGCAATCGCCGTCCAGAAATACCAGGATCTCACCTGAAGCATGCCGTAGGCCCTCGTTGAGAATTCGGCACTTTCGAAATCCCTGATGATCCTGCCGAAGGTGAAGGACGGGAAACCGCACGGTGGAGCGAAATCGATCAATGACCTCGCGAGTCTCGGCACCAGAGCCATCGTCACAGAGAATGAGTTCAAAATCCTGCCGAGTCTGCCGCGAGAGTCCGGCAAGGACGAGCTCCAGATGCCGGGGCATCTCATAAGTAGTTACAAATAGGGACGCGGTAGTAGCGGGCATCAGAGGGTATCCGTAATCTTATAGCTCTTGTATTCGAAAAGCCGGATGCCGGTCATCTTCTCAAAAAGGTCGAGGGGAACCTTGGTCAGGTCCTTTCGTCCAAAAACGACGGGTGAATTCTCGAAGTCCCAGTTCCAGTTTTTCGTGCGAATTCGCTCCCGCATGGTGGCCGGATGGGTTTCATCAAAACGTCTCAAACCCCAGATTCGCTTGTAACGGTAGTTGTCCCCCGAGTGGGGAGCGCCATCAGGACCCGTCGATTGCGGGCCATGGTAGAGCGAGTCCATGAAGGTCGTCTTGTCCTTCATGGCGTCGGGAGTGCGCACCCATCCATAGTGGAAGATTCGTGCGCTGCTGTGTAGGACACGCGGCTTCGTTCCATCAGCGAGCCGAAAGCTCTGCGCATCACCGACACTTCGAGCGCCTGACGATCGTTTGATCGCGCGTACCTCACGACGGTAGGCACTGCGTGAGTCCTGGATGATGTCGTAGCTGCCGTAGAAGTGCCGATAGTTGAACAGGATTCCATCAACGTCGGGCCGATCGAGACCCCTTCTCAGAGCCTCGCGAAGAGCTTCATGGTCCTCTTCGTGCAGGATTTCGTCGGCCTGCAGGTAAAGGCACCAGTCCCCCGAGCAGCGTTCCAGCGCGAGGTTGGTTTGTTCTGCGAGAATTCGGCCGCCTCTTCGCTTCTCGGGGTCGTCCAGGGGCCAGACGCTCTCAAAGATGCTGATTTTGCCCAGTCCTTCGTTGGCAGAGAACCGCCGAATCGTATTGAGAGTGTTGTCATCTCCCACGCCCACATTGACGATCAGTTCGTCGACAAGCGGCAGCAGCGATCGAAGGGATTCGATGAATGGATAGTCAAACCGCTCTCCGTTTCGAATAATGAAAAAGCCGGAGACCTTCATCGCGCCACCCTTCTGCAGGCGTCCAGCACCAGCTCAGGCCGGATATCGGCCATGCAACGGTTCTTCTCGGTCACGCACTCCTGAAGTGAGCACCACTCGGGGCTTCCCGGCTCATGGTCCTGACGGCAGGCTAACTGGGGAGTAAAGAAACAGGGATCCGTCTCAGCAGAGTAAATCTGCCACTCTTTGGGGTCTTCGGGGCCGAAGATCCCGACCACGGGGATGCCAACCGCTGCTGCAAGATGCCGCACGCCAGAGTCATTTCCAGCGTAGACCGAGCACTGGCTGAGCACGGCTGCGAGAAGGCGGATGGATGGAGAAGAGAGATGGGCGAGCTGGTCGAACTCTCCCGCCTGTTCGATCAGCAGGGCACCTCTGTGTGACTCTCCGGGGCCGGTAATGGCCACGGCGCCTCCGCTGTCCTGATGCCAGAGGTGCGCCAGGCGCGCGAAGTGTTCGATGGGCCAGCACTTGGTGGGACGCGAAGAGCCCAGCCCCAGTGCCAGCACGGGCCGTTTCAGCTCCAGCTCTGAAAGCGTGCGAAAGCCTTCATCCATCTCGCTGGGCTTCAGAACCAGCGTCGGGCGGTACTTTCCTGGGGTGATCAGGAGCCCGAGGGCCCTGAGCGTATCGAAATCCTTTTCGAGCATCGACTTGATGGAGCCCTTTTCGGGTATTTTTACTGTCGAGTAGCGATCCTTGTCTTTTGCCGAATGGAAGTGAATCGAGCGCACGGGGGCTCCACATGCAAACGAAAGAGTCGCACTGGAGGGGCTGGCGTGAAGGTTGATGACCCAGTCAAAGTTTTCGTGTCGCAGCTTCAACGCGGCACGGGCGATCGCCTTCGCGCGAGCGAGCTTGTCGAGGTGGCGATCGACCGGCCAGATTCGGCTGACTGCCGGGTGATGGATCAGCAGGGGGGCCCAGGGCGTTGGAACGGCCACGTGGATCTGGGCTTCGGGATGGGCCTGCTTGAGAGCCTGAAGGGACGCGGTGAGGAGAACGGTTTCTCCGAGTCCACGCAGCTTCACCACCAGAATTCTTTTGGGGCGTTTCAGGGACGGTTTCATGAGTCGGCGCCATCATAACGATGGAAGCCCTCCAAAAACAAACCCCCGGTGGAAAAATCCACCAGGGGCTCGCTCAAGCAAAAATAACCGACTCAGTGGTGTGCTTCGTCGTGCTTCTCGTCATGATGCTCGCCGTCTGCGTGCTTCTTGTCCTTCTTGTCCTTCTTTTTCGTCGCCGATGCTTTCTCATGGTGGTCTCCATCGTGATGGTCACCTTCATGTTCGTTGGCGTAGGCAGAGACGGATGCAAGAGCGAGCATGGCAATCAACAGCTTCTTCATGGGTTGGTTCTCCTTTAGAGACCTTATTACGAAGGGGCTTCTGTTTTTTTTCAATGGGCCTTTTTTGCGCAGACCAAAATTGGAGCGAGCGACGTCAGAATCGCGAGTCGATGGCGTAAATTTGACGAATATCGATATGCTGGAATCGGAGGTGCTTGAGCTTCATTCCGGCAAGTTGAAGGATCAATTTAGTCTGACGTCCCCGATCCTGGTGCCTGACCTTGTGGATTTCGCGTTCGATGAAGCCACCCATTTCAACCGGGTGGAAGCAAAATCCACGGGAGAACTCATGGCCGCCGCGAAAGGGAACCAAACGGGCCTCGAAGAGGTCCCCGCGGGTGAACCCCTGGTTCATCTCGGCATCTTGGACGGTGTAGGACTTTCTCGAAAAAAGATCGAGTACCACCAGTCCTTTTCCGAACCATTTCGTGCGCTTGAGCTTAAAGATCGAATGCACAGTCCTGCAGAAGTCAGCGTAGATCGATAGCTCCTCGCTTGAAAACTGCTCCTTGTTCCTTCGGTAGAAGTATTTGATGGGAGGGAGGTCGATCCCTGGCAGGTCCCGATCGAATAGGTACCAGTCCATGAAGATGCACATTCTCTGCTCGAACTCGGCGTCGTCTTCGTAGACGATTCCAGCCTTCTCAAAGAACTCGTGCTTGGCCCGATAGACCTCGGGATAGTAGTCGCCCGTGGTGAACTCTTCGATGATCGGATCGAGGTATTTCTGGTACATCATGAGCCGTTACCGTGTCCGTTTCGACGTTCTTTCCAGTGGCGAACTTCCGCCACGAAGCGATCGAAGAGATAGGCCGAATCGTGCGGCCCCGGACACGCCTCCGGATGGTATTGCACCGAAAAGGCAGGAGCAAGCCCAGAACCGGAGTTCCACTCGATTCCCTCGACGGTGCCGTCATTCAGATGACGATGAGTGACCCGTATCTCCTGAGGAAGGGATCTGCGATCGACTGCGTACCCGTGATTATGAGAGCTGATCTCCACTTGGCCAGTGAGATCGTTCTGCACGGGCTGATTGGAGCCCCGATGGCCGAACTTCAACTTGTAGGTGCGGGCGCCCAATGCCTGACAGAGCAGCTGATGCCCCATGCAGACTCCAAAGATGGGGATCTTTCCGAGCAGCTCTCGGATGGTCCTGATGGCCGGCTCGGCGACTGATGGGTCGCCCGGACCATTCGAAAGAAACAGACCATCGGGCACCTCTTCAGGCACGTTCAGTATGATTTGAGGTTCTGAGTACGCTGGAAGAACGTGGACATTGCAGCCGCGAGAGGCCAGTCCATCCAAGAGGCCCGTTTTGATGCCGAAATCCAAGGCGGCAATTTTCAGGGGGTTCTTCGGTGAGGAGGAAAACCAATAAGGGGTTCGCGTGCTGACTTCGCGGATCAGGTCGCGCCCTTCGAAGGAGGGAAGCGACGAAAAGTTCGAGGCGACCGTGTCCACCTGGTCGATCGGGCAGATCAGTCCGCGAGTCGCACCGCGGGAGCGCAGATGAAGGGTCAATGCTCGTGTGTCGACTCCGGTCAGGAGTGGAACGCCCTGCTCCTCGAGAAAGCTTGTCAGCGATTGCGACTTTCGCCAGTGGGGGACGTCTTCCGACAGTTCGAGGATCACCAGCCCGGCACACCAGGCTTTCAGGCTTTCTGAATCCTCGTCGTTGATTCCCGTGTTGCCGATCTGCGGCTGGGTCATGCAGAGGATCTGTCCGAAGTACGACGGATCCGTGAGGATCTCCTGGTATCCGGTCATGCCGGTGTTGAAGACCACTTCGCCGTAGCCGCGATCCTTCTTCCAGTCGATCGCACCGCCCGAGAGCAGGCCGGGAAACCGCGTTCCATCTTCCAGAACGAGCATGGCCTGTCGCTGACTCATGGGATCTTCCTTTCAGCTGAGAAAACCGGACTTCCGGAAACGAAGGTCTGCATCACCCGACCCCGAAGGCTGGATCTGCCCGATCCGGCGAGGTGCGGGGAGTTGGCGCTCTTCGAAACACTCTCTGCGGGGGTGAGTTCCCAACGAAGTTCGGGGTCGATCACGCAGAGGTCTGCCCAGGCGCTCTCGGCAAGCGTACCATGGGGGATGCCCAGCATCTTTGCGGGAGCGCAGGTCAGGCTCTCGAGCCAGCGCATCAGCTCGACCCTTCCCGAGCGGACGAGTTCGAGCGTGAGCGGGACGACGGTCTGGATGCCGATGATTCCATTCGGCGTCTGCGCAAACGGCGCCGATTTTTCGAGTGTCGAGTGTGGCGCATGATCGGTGGCGATCAGGTCGATTGTTCCGTCGGCAAGGCCCTGGATCATCGCTTCGACGTCTTCACGTGATCGAAGAGGAGGAGCCATCTTGCAGTAGGTCTCGTATCCTAGCACCGCGGAGTCATCGAGCAGCAGATGATGGGGGGTCACTTCGGCGGTGATCGGCAGTCCTTCGGCCTTCGCGCGTCGCACGTGTTCGAGGGCCAGACGCGTGGAAAGGTGGGCAATGTGCACGCGGGCTCCAGTGAGGCGGCAGAGGGCGATTTCGCGGGCTACCATGATCTCTTCGGAGGCGGCCGGATTTCCCGGAAGCCCCATGCAGAAGGAGTGCGGTCCTTCGTTCACGCAAGTGCCTTCGCTCAGGTGCAAGTCCTCGGCATGCGAGATGATCGGAGCATGGAATGATGCGGCGTACTCCATCGCCCGCCGCATGAGCTGCGAATTCATGACGGGCATGCCGTCATCGCTGAACGCGACGGCGCCTGCGGCCCGCATGCTGCCGATCTCGGCGAGCTCCTTGCCTTCGAGTCCACGTGACACCGCACCAATCGGAAACACACGGGCAAACCCCGCCTCGCGCGCTTGATCCCGGATGAACCGAGTGATAGCTGCGTGATCATTCACGGGCTTGGTGTTTGCCATGCAGGCCACCGAGGTGAAGCCTCCTGCGACCGCAGCGTAGGTACCGCTGAAAATCGTTTCCTTGTGTTCGAAGCCGGGCTCTCGCAGGTGCACGTGGGCGTCGATCAGCCCCGGGGTGATCCACTTGCCGGAGCAGTCGATTTCCTCGACTCCCTCCTTCGATGGAATCTTGCCCGATACTTCGACAGCTCGAATTCTGCCGTTGTCGATCCACAGGTCGCCGCGAGCGAGGTCGAGCTTGCGAGAAGCGTCGAGAATACGGGCGTTCCTCAGGATCATGATTCGAGCCTCCCGAACGCGCGAAGCAGCACGGCCATGCGCACGAAAATTCCTGTCTTCACCTGCTCGAGAATTCGCGAGCGCGGATCTTCGATCGCTTCAATGCTGATCTCTAGATCAGGATTCGCCGGACCCGGATGCAGAATCAGGGCGTCCTGCCGGAGCCATGCGAGCCGCTCGCGAGTGAGTCCCCAGAAACGCGTGTATTCGACCAGCGAAGGAATGAAGCCCGAAGCCTGCCGCTCGCGCTGCAGTCGAAGCACCATGACGGCGTCACAGTCGTGGAGAGCCTCATCAGGAAACGGCACTCGTCCGATCGAACCATAGGTCGAGAGCTCCTCGGCACTCGGAAGCAGCGGACCGGGAGCGCAGAGCGTGACTTCCGCCCCAAGCCGGGGAAGCAGTTCGAGATTGGACCTTGCGACGCGGCTATGGCGAACGTCGCCGAGGATCAGGATTTTCTTTCCGGCAAGCCACTCCCGCGAGCACCCCCAGGACTGCCAGAGCGTCGAGGCATCCAGCAGAGCCTGCGTGGGATGTGCGTGCATTCCGTCTCCGGCGTTGATGACCGGTAAGGGTTGGCATCGGGCGAGCAGGTGGGCAGCGCCCGCATCCGGGTGGCGGAGGATGAAGCCATCGACTCCGAGTGCGGCCAGGTTTCGCGCGGAGTCCTGGAGGGTTTCGCCCTTCTGCACGCTTGAGGATGTAACGGCGAGGGAGATTGGGGTGGCGCCGGCCCTGCGGATGGCGTTTTCGAACGAAATCCGGGTGCGTGTGGAGTTTTCGTAAAACAGCAGGCCGATGGTCTTGCCTGCGAGCGCGGTGCTTTGCGCATCAGACTCCTGAAACTGTTTCGACGAAGACAGAAGCGCCTGGATTTCGGAAGTGGAGAGCTGCGCGATGGAGAGCAGCGAGGAAGTCACGAGCTGACTCTCCTGAAAAGGCGTTCAAACCTCAAGCGTGAAAAAAAACCTTGCTGCGATTCTGGGCCAGGGCGAATGGAAATCCAGATCCACTGGGCCTTACCCAGGATCGAACTCAATGGAACCAGACTGGCCGCTGGAAAATCTCCCGACAGTTGGGTCCGGAGATCGGCCATCAGGAATACCATCTCCTTCGGAACCTGCGTGCGGGGCATCTCAGGCAGCGCGGGTAAACGAACGCAGGACAGGTAGCCAATTCCATCGAGCATTTCTCGGGCGCAGTCGGCGGAGCTGGTCCCGCCGACATCTGCTCTTCCTGCTCTCGAGCCGTTGACGAAAAGCATTCCCTCGCGAAGCTCAACCTGATCGCCCGGAAGACCGATGACTCGGCGCAAATAGCGATGGCCGGGATCCTCAGGGGGAGAAACCAGGACGACCGTGCCTCGTTTGGGCGTCGGGGTGGAGAAAATATAGGGAGTCTTCCAAACCAGCACCTGGTCGCCCGGCAGCAGGTTCGGACCCATGGATGAGCCGGGAATCGAGTAGGCTTCGAGAACCAGGAATCGGAACAGAACGGCCAGTCCTGCCGTTGCAGCGATCGCAATCCCGTACTCCCTGAGGATTGCCCTCACCGGTTAGTCCACCTTCAATACGGCCAGGAAGGCTTCCTGTGGGATTTCCACTGTTCCCACCTGCTTCATGCGCTTCTTGCCTTCTTTTTGCTTCTCGAGAAGCTTTCGTTTTCTGGAGATGTCCCCACCATAACACTTGGCCGTGACGTTTTTACGGAGTGCTGAAAGCGTCTCACGGGCGACGATCTTCGAGCCGATGGCGGCCTGGATCGTGACTTCATACATCTGGCGCTCAATCAGCTCCTTCATCTTTTTTGCCAGTTCCCGGCCCCGCATCGCGGCCTTGGCGCGGTGGATAATGAGTGAAAGGGCGTCGACCGGCTCGCCGTTGATGAGAACGTCGAGTTTGACGAGGTCGCTTTCCTTGTAGTCGGTGAGCTCGTAGTCCATCGAGGCGTACCCCTTGGTCGCGCTCTTTAGTCTGTCGTAGAAGTCGAAAACCATCTCGTTGAGAGGAAGGTCATAAACGAGGGTTACTCGGTCCTTGGTCAGATAGTCGAGCTTGAGCTGGATGCCCCTGCGGTCATTGCAGAGGGCCATGACTGCGCCCACATATTCCGACGGCATGTGCACCGAGAGCTTGATGTAGGGCTCTTCGATGCTGGTAATCTTGGTTTGCTCGGGTAGCTTGGCCGGATTGTCGACCATCAGTATTTCGCCGTCTGTTCTCGTCACGCGATACACCACCGATGGTGCCGTAGTGATGAGGTTCAGCTTGTACTCGCGTTCGAGGCGCTCCTGAACCACGTCCATATGGAGCAGCCCGAGGAATCCGCAGCGGAAGCCAAAGCCCAGGGCGTTCGAGGTCTCCGGCTCCCAGCTGATGGCGGCGTCATTGAGGCGCAGCTTTTCAAGCGCTTCTTTCAGGTCGTTGTACTGATCGGCATCCACGGGATAGACGCCGCAAAACACCATGGGCTTGGCTTCCTTGAATCCGCCCAGTGATTCTCTGGCCAGATTGGCTGCGTCCATGATGGTGTCGCCCACCTTCATGTCGCGCACGTCCTTGATGCCGCAGACGATCGCACCGACTTCGCCGCTCGAGATCTGATCAACGTCCGTGAACTTGGGCGAGAAGATTCCGATGCGCTGGACCTCGTACTCCTTGCCTACATGGTAGAGGCGGATTCTGGAGCCTTTTTTGATGCTTCCCTCAAAAACGCGGCAGAGGGCGATCACGCCCTGATAAGGGTCGAACCAGCTGTCGAAGATCAGAGCACGAAGAGGGTCGCCGTCAGCATCCTTGGGGGGCTTGAAGTTGTGGATCACGCCTTCGAGGATGTCCTCGATGCCGATTCCGGCTTTTGCCGAGCAGCGCACGGCGGTTGAGGTGTCGACCAGGCCGATCGTTTCGTCGACTTCGGCTAGCACTCTCTCAGGCTCCGCCGATGGAAGGTCGATCTTGTTTACGGCGCAGAACACGTCGAGATTGTTCTCGAGTGCCATGAAGACGTTGGCCAGTGTCTGGGCCTCGACTCCCTGGGAGGCATCGACCACCAGGATTGCCCCTTCACAGGCCGCCAATGAACGGGAGACTTCGTAGGTGAAGTCGACGTGCCCCGGCGTGTCGATCAAGTTCAGGATGTACGTTTGGCCGTCGCGCGCCTTGTAGTTCAGTCGTACGCTCTGGGCCTTGATCGTGATCCCTCGCTCTCGCTCGATATCCATGCTGTCGAGGTACTGCGACTCCATTTCTCGGGAGGTGACCGTATGGGTCTTTTCGAGAAGTCGGTCGGCCAGCGTGGATTTGCCGTGGTCGATGTGCGCGATGATGCAGAAATTTCGAATGTTTTTCGCCATGTTTTGAACCGGCGTCACGCTACCAAGGCCGGGCAGGGGGGGCAAGAGTTGCTTGTTGCCGGGCCCTGCTATTCACCGTAAGGTTCCGGTCGCCATGAACTCTCGGGCCGAAGAAAAGAATGAGCTGGAGCTGGTGATTCACGACGTATCCAGGTCGGGGCCCGGGGTTGCTCGCGATGCCGAGGGGCAGGTGGTCTTTGTTCCGGGGACTGCACCGGGCGACCGCGTCTGGGTGCGGATCGTGAAGCGCGAAAAACGATACATCGAGGGGGAGGTGGTCCGCTTTAGCCTGCCATCCCCGGACCGGATCGAGCCCCGCTGCCCGGTTTTCGGAAAGTGTGGCGGCTGTTCGTGGCAGCATCTGACCTATGAGCGTCAGTGGCGGACGAAGGTGTCGGGGGCTCTGCATGCCCTGAGACGGGTAGGCCTGTCGGGAGTGGAGGGTTGGGACCGCGATGAGTTTCCTGCTGCCGATCCGTGGCACTATCGAAACCGGGTTCAGCTTCGGGGCGGTGATTTTGGGTTGGGGTTTTACGCCA
This sequence comes from uncultured Bacteriovorax sp., assembly GCA_964432565.1. Classification (GTDB taxonomy): domain Bacteria; phylum Bdellovibrionota; class UBA1018; order UBA1018; family UBA1018; genus CAIOHW01. Next base: position 37,413 of record CAYSOA010000002.1, on the reverse strand, counting down.
GGGGGAGCCACGAAGTGGTCCCGATCACCCATTGTGAGATCGCCAGCGAGCGGATCAACGCAGTGTTGCCGGAGTACCGGGAGCAGGCCCGCCAGCGAGGCTCTGCAAGCAAGCTGGAATTGGAAGTGGGCGAAGATGGCGGGGTGATGGCGACCTGGAATGCTCCGCACGCTGCTCGGGGTTTCCGGCAGGTTCATGACGCCCAGAACCTGCTCCTTCGAGGTTGGGTGGAGCGGCAGCTCTCCGGGGGTGCGCTTCTTTTGGACCTCTATGGGGGGTCCGGTAATCTCTCTCGGGGAATCGCCGGCCGTTTCGGACAGGTGCACTGTGTGGATGTCGGAGCGGGCCGAAGAAGTGGTGATGGCGATTCGGTGATAGCCACGAATTTCCGGTTTCATGCCGCGGATGTCGGAAAGTGGGCGGAGCGGGCCCTGGCTCGGGACTTCGGCGCCAGTGGGGGGGCATGCGTTTTGGACCCCCCGCGTGAAGGCTGCGGGCGCGCCTTGACGGCGATCGACAGGCTTTTGTCGAAATTAAAAATCGATCGTCTGGTTCTCGTGGGGTGCGATGCAGATTCGTGGGCTCGAGATCAGGCTCGGTTTTGCGACCGAGGATGGCGAGTGGAACGGCTCGCATTCTTCGACTTTTTTCCGCAGACGGTTCACTTCGAGTCGGCTGCCGTAATGTTGCGTGTTTGACACGTCCAGAAGCGGAACCTACACTTGAATGGATGAAATTTTTTGGGCGAATCTCACACTTGGGAATCGGGACCCTGCTGGTCCACCTCTTTGTCGGATGTGCCACGTTTCGATCAGGCGGTAGCCCTCGCGAAGAAGCGCTGAAGTGGGTTGCGCTCGCCGAAGCGGCTCTTTCGGAGGCGGATTCGGTGGGGGCGCTTCAGGCCCTTCAGCGGGCTGAGTCCATCGATGCGGATCTGACTGTGATTCATCATGCCCGCGCCTTGGCCTTTTTGCTGCGATCGGATGCTCAGTCGGCCATGAATTCTGCGGAAAAGGCCTTCCGCATGGATCAGAAGGACAGTGCGATCGCCACCACTTACGGGAAGATCCTGATGGACGCCCACCGGGACACCGAAGCCGAGAGGGTCCTCCTTCCTGCGGCGCGAGATCCGCTGTATCGAGAAGCATTCAAGGCTCGGACAAACCTCGGCGTCTTGAAATTCAGGCAGAATGATCTGGCGGCTGCGCGCCTGCATTTGGATCGAGCCATTCTTGAGGCACCTGATCGGTCCTGCCTGGCTCTGCACCTGCGCGGTCGGATCTCCGTCATTCAGGGGAGATTGAGGGAGGCCATTGGGGATTTTGAGCAGGCGACCCGCAGGTTTTGTGCGGGTTACGGTGAGGCTCATGTTTCGCTCGGCTCGGCACTCGCGGCTGACCGTCAGTATGACAAGGCGAGAAGAAAGTTTTTGGAAATTGGAGAGCGTTTTCGGGGAACCCCATGGGCCAGTCAGGCCATGGAGCGGCTGAGGGAGATTCCATGACGGAAAAGCCGGCCGTGCCCCAGTCTCTCGGGGAGTTTTTGCGCAGCGAGCGAGAAAAGCGTGGCGTGACCGTGGAGCAGATGGTCTCCGCCACCAAGATCAGTCTCCGGTTGCTTCATGCCCTCGAAGGAGATCAGTACGCCGAACTGCCCGCAAAGCCGTTCATTCGAGGCTTTGTTGTGTCTTATTGTCGATTTCTTGGGGTCAACCCCCAGGAGGTTCTCACTCAGTTCTCCAGGTATCTGGATGAGCGTTCGGAGGATCGGCCAAAGCGAGACGGCGGGCATAGTGGTTACGTCTTTGATCGTCGTGAGGGAGAGGGGGCGAGAACCGGGCTCTGGGTGTTGATGGGTTCCATGCTTTTGGTGGGCGGGCTTGTGGTGGTCATCTTCAAGCCGGCGCTCAAGCATCGGCGAAAGTCCCATGTCGAGAAGCTTCAGCAGGTGGTAGCAACGGCAACGCCGTCCGACCTGCCGACCGTTGCCACCTCTGTTGTTCCGGTGGTCATGGCGTCTCCGGTTCCGCGAGTCGAGCCGTCGGCGGTGCCCTCGTCGGTCACGTCCCCCGCGAGCCTGGTGACTGAGGCCTCGACGGTCGCGTCGCCGTCTAGAAAGCCGGACCCCATGCTTTCGGGCAAAGATCTGTTGAAGGAAGAGATTCGCGTCAAGGTGGTGGTTCGAGCGCTGGAAGACGTTTGGGTGAAGTTCAGGGTGGACTCCAAGGATAAGAATCGCCTCGTTCTCCGGCAGGGCGGTGTGTTGGTGCTCTATGCCCGCGATGCAGCGGTCTTTCAGGTTTCGACCCCGAGTGCGGTGACGGTGGCGCGCTCTGTTGGCGAGCCTCTCGAGTTAAAGTCCTTGGGGGGCTCGCAGCGGCTTTCTGATCTTTTGGAAAAAAAACAAGAGGTTACGACTGACGGGCGCAGTCTCTACACCCGTTATCAGAGGGATGGAGAGCTGCTCAATCCGTTCGAGGGAGAGCCTCTGATGGCACCGCCCCCGCCGAAACCGCAGCGCACCCCGTCAAAAGAGGCTTCTGGAGCTCCTGACTTATCCACAGGGTAGTGTCGAGTTTTCCACAATGCATAAGTATATAATTTGACTAGATATTTTATCTTATAAAGCTGATAATTCGTTCGTTATTCCGGAGTTATCCCCAGAGCCGCTCTGGTCGCGGCTTCTCAAGAATTGTGTCAAGCGATTGTCATGATGGAGCCGCTCTGGCTGCGGGAGTTCGTCTGTTCGTCAGGCGGTTCAGCGTCGTGAACGAGTGAATGCCGTCCATCCCCAAGACAAGATCGCGAGGTTTCCGAGCTGAAGGGCGAAGGGCGCCGGAAGTCTTCCTGACTCTGCCAGAGAGGATCCCGCCCCCAGGAAGGAGTAGTAGAGGAGCAAAACCAGCAGGGCCACCAGAGTGGCCCCCGACTTCACCGAACGCGTGGGTTGAATTCCGGCCCCCACTCCAAGGAGCACGAAGGCCAGCGGCGCGAGCGCCACGGCAATGCGTCGCCAGAGCTCACCTTGGAGGATTCGTTGTTGCCTCGGATTGTTCTGGGAAGTTTCGATGCCGCGTCTCAGTTCGGGAAAGGTCAGCATCTTCGGCTTCTGTTGGGCGGACTTTTGCCCGGGATCGGTCTTGAGGAAGAGACGGTATTCCTCGAAGTCAATTTTCTGGTAGCTGCCCTCTCTGGAGTTGCTTCGATGGATGTTCCCGTCCTTGAGCTGGAGTGTGGCGGTGGTGCCGCCGTTCGGCTCCACTCGCGTGTTCCACTTTCCCGTTCTGGCGACCACCGTCAGCGGGCTGGATGGGTGCCTCTCGTCATAGATAAAGACGCCAGCCATCCGATTCGAGTTGGGATCCACACGATCGGCGTAGACGAGTAGGTCAAAGAACCCCCGATTGAAGGTTCCTTCCTGAATCGAGCTAATCAGCCGGGTGCTTCCAATGGCCGTCAGGCGCTCCTTGAGCGCTCGCTCGGCTCGGGGAACCCAGTCGAGGTTGAGGTGAAGTGAGAATCCCGCGAGCGCGGCCGCGAGAATCAGGGGGCTCACGATCAGGCGGTTTAATGAGATCCCTGAGGCTTTCAGGGCGATGAGCTCACTGTCCATCGAGAGACGTCCGAACCCCAGCAGCAGGGAAATAAGATAGGAAATCGGAAGGGCAAAAGGAAGAAAGGAGAGGCACATCAGTGCCGAGACATGCAGAAGCTGGAGGAGGGGTACGCCATGCACGATGAAGAATTCGGCAAGTCGTAGCAGCTGGAACATGAGAAAGATAAAAGTGAAGAACAGGACTCCGCCGAAGAGCGGGGTCAGAATCTCGGTCAGAACATATCTGTCGACCAGGCGTGGTCGGAGTCGTGCGTTTATCATGCGTCTCGCTGGGGCGGACTCCCTCGTTTGGGATACTGCTTCAACATGAACTGCCCCTATGTTAAGGGAAAACTCATTCATTTAACTAGAGAATCATCTTCATTTTTGGGGGCTTTTCATGGCTTCAGGTACCGCTCGGAAAACCGTCAATACAGCAGCAAAAGCGTTGATCATTGAGGCGCGTCGCGCCTTGCCTTCCGTGGATACCGAGGTCGTCCCGGTTTTTCAGGGGGAGAACCGAAAGTTGATGCTGCCGGAGGGGGCACGATACCGGGATCTACTCGCTCGCTTCCTGAAGGAAGAGTCCTTTTCCGCCCGGCACGGTTCATTCCAGATGATGCGTTTTGCGGGGATTGCCCCCTCGAAGAACGTCCTGTTTGTGGGGATGGGGAAAGTTGCCGACCTCACTCCGGAGAAGGCACGAGTTGTTGCTGGCCTGCTCTGGTCGCGACTGGCGGCAGAAAAGGTCGAAACCGCCTCTCTGGTTGTTGAGGGACTGCTCTCTCAGGTGCCCCACGGCCGAGCCTTCCTGGAGGGCTTGGCTCTCAGTTCGTACGCTTTCAATAAGTACAAGAATCTAGCCGAGGCTCCGTTCATGCCAGCTCGGCTGATTCTCGTGAGTGAAGATCGTTCTGTGCTCTCGCACCTTGCTGACGAGGCTCACAGGGCGATGGCTGTTGCTGAGGCCGTGAACATCACGCGTGACTGGTCCAATGAGCCGTCGAATCACGGAACCCCCGAGTATTTTGCAGCAGAGGCACAGCGGCTTGCCAAGAAGTACGGCATCAAGTGCCGTGTGTTGTCCGAGGCGGATGCGCGGCGTGAGAAGATGGGATTGTTTCTTGCCGTGGGTCAGGGGTCGACGCGCGAGGGTAAGATTGTTGTTCTGGAGTATCTGCCGAAGGGTTCAAGGGGCGCCAAAAAGCTCAAGACTGTGGGCTTTGTGGGCAAGGGAATTACCTTTGATGCGGGCGGAATTTCCATCAAGCCGGCCCTCAAGATGGAAGAGATGAAGCATGACATGACGGGCGCCGCGACCCTCTTCGGAGCGACGATTCTGGCGGCCATGCTTAACTCGCCGAATCGAATTGTCACCGTGCTGGGGTTCACCGAGAACATGCCTGACGGGGGCGCGATTCAGCCGGGCAACGTGGTTCGAGCCCGAAATGGCAAGACGGTGGAAATCATCAATACGGATGCCGAAGGGCGCCTCATTCTGGCCGATCTGCTGGACTATGCTCATGAACTCAAGCCCGACGTGATGGTGGACGCCGCGACTCTCACTGGTGCTGTCAACGTCGCTCTCGGCAAGCATTGCTGCGCGGTGCTCGGTAACGACGAGGGGCTGATCGAGATGCTTCGCGAGGCTGGAAACGAGAACCATGAGCGAATCTGGCAGTTGCCGCTTTTTGACGAGTATTTCGAGGACATGAAGTCGGACTCTGCGGACATGAGGAACTCCTGCAACGATGCGGCCGGCGGGACGATTCGCGGGGCCATCTTCATGCAGCAGTTCATTCGCAAGGGGATGCGCTGGGCGCATCTGGATATTGCGGCGGTCGCCAACGGACTGACCCACCTGTCGTACATTCCCAAGCGAGGGGCCAGTGGCCTCTATGTGCGCACTCTCGCTCAGTTTGCGATCGATTTTTGAGGAGTCCCGTCATGAGTCATTCCAATGCGCCCTTCTTCATTCAGGATGCTGCCCGATATGAGGGACAAGAAGTCACGGTACGGGGATGGGTCTATCACTCCCGAAGTTCGGGAAAGATCCGGTTTCTCGTGGTTCGTGACGGCAGCGGTCTCATGCAGTGCGTTCTCTTCAAGGGGGACTGCGGCGAGGACTCGTTTTCTGCCTTCGAACAGCTGACCCAGGAGTCTTCGATTGAGGTGACCGGGGTTCTTCGCAAGGAACCTCGCTCTCCTGGAGGCTTTGAAATGGGAGTGCGTTCGCTCAAGGTGGTGTCGGTTGCCGAGCCGTATCCGATCAGCCCCAAGGAGCACGGGGTCGAATTCCTGATGGAGAATCGGCATCTCTGGATCCGAAGTCAGAGGCAGTGGGCCGCTCTTCGGGTGCGCTCGGAGATCATTCGAGCCATTGAAGAGTTTTTTTATTCAAAGGATTTCGTCCGGTTTGATGCTCCGATCCTGACCCCGTCCGCCTGCGAGGGGACCTCCACGCTGTTCCAGACGGAGTACTTTGACGAAAAGGCCTACCTTTCGCAGTCCGGACAGCTTTATGCCGAGACGGGTGCCATGGCCTTTGGTCGAGTCTTCACTTTCGGACCAACGTTTCGTGCAGAGAAATCGAAGACCAGAAAGCACCTCACGGAATTCTGGATGGTCGAGCCTGAGGTTGCTTTTGCGGACCTCGAGGACAATATGCGGCTCGCGGAGGAGTTCGTCGAACATGTTTTCCAGACGGTACTTGCCCGCCGCCAGCCGGAGTTGAAGATTCTGGAGCGGGATCTTTCCAAGCTGGAGTCCGTTCGGGGGCCGTTTCCCCGCATTTCGTATGACGAAGCCCTGAAGGTCCTGGAGCGTCGCGGAGTGCCGATTCCCTGGGGAGAGGATTTCGGGGCACCTCATGAAACGGCTCTTGGTGAAGAGTTCGGGAAGCCGGTCTTCGTTCACCACATGCCTTCACAGATCAAGGCGTTTTACTTCAAGCAGTCCGATGAGGTGGGTGGATCCGGAGTTTCCGGCACGGGCAAGTATGCCCTGGGGTGCGACCTGATCGCGCCGGATGGCTACGGCGAAGTGATCGGTGGCGGACAGCGTGAGGAAAGTGTCGACGTTCTTCGACGTCGAATTTCTGAACATGGGCTCTCCGAGGCCGATTACTCCTGGTATCTCGATCTTCGTCGTTTTGGTTCGGTTCCTCACAGCGGGTTTGGCCTGGGTCTCGAACGAACGGTCGCCTGGATCACAGGTGTCGAGCATGTTCGTGAAACGGTTCCGTATCCTCGGATGTTGAATTCCCTTCGACCGTAGTGACCATGACGGGGAAGTGCTCATGACGACAGCGAATGCTGCTGCCTTGAATGTCGTGCTTGTTGAACCGGAGATTCCGCAGAATACGGGATCGATTGGACGACTCTGTCTCGCAACAGGGTCGACCCTGCATCTGGTGGAACCTCTAGGGTTCGAGATCACGGATTCCCACCTCCGAAGGGCGGGTTTGGATTACTGGGAGCATCTTCAGGTGGTGCGTCATCCCAGTCTCGAGGCTTTTCTTCAGTTCATGCCAAAGGATGCGCCCCGGGCCTTCTTGTCGAAGCGCGCTGGAAATTCTGTTTTTCAACATCGGTTTCAGCCGGGCAGCTATTTGATCTTCGGGAAGGAGACGATGGGGCTTCCGGATGCTGTTTTGAACGAATATCCGTTGGATTCGTTCCGGATCCCCATGTTCGACGCCCGGGTCCGGTCTCTGAACCTGTCCCAGGCAGTCGCCATCACTGTCTACGAAGCCCTGCGGCAGGTGGGGACTTCCTGACTGGGGGGTCGACTATTTTTCGTCAGATTCTTCAGTCTCGGATAATTCCGGGCTCGACAGCTCTGACGAAAGACTGTCGTCGTCCAATTCCTCTCCGGTGGCCGCCAGCACTGAGGCCGCATCGAACTCCTGATGGTCCTCAAGGGCGTGCTCCCCGGAATCGTGTTCTGCCGTTTGTCTTTGAAGACGCTTGATGGTTTCGTCAGCCTTTCGGAGTCGGTCGGCCATCGAGGAGATGATGGATTTGAGGTAGGGAGGCGTGTTCTCGAAGAGCTTGTCGAGAGACTCAAATGGAACTTCGGCCACTTCTACCTCGGTGAGGGCGAAGGCCGAGGCACTTCGCGGCTGGCGATCAAAAAACGACAGTTCTCCCACCACTTCGTTCGCGTAAATTTTTGCCAGTTCAATATGGGTGGCACCCTTCATCTTGCGTATCGACAGCGTTCCCTTCAGGACCAGAAACATGCTTCGGGGGATCTCCCCCTCCTGAAAGAGCGATTGTCCGGATCTCAGTTTTTTTGCCGAATGACCTGAGGTCTGCATCTTTAGAGCGTGCCACGTTAGTGGGGGGGTCGCAAGAACGAGCCCGAAGGTGGAGGAGAATTGACACTTTACGGAAGGCAAAGTACCCCCAAGCTATGCCTAGAGATTTGCGCGTGTTTGTGGGGTTCCTTGCAGGAGTGGCCATGTTCGGGGCGACGATTACTGCGCGAGCAGCTCAGCCGAGAGTCGGGTTCATTCTCAGCACCATGCAGGAGGAACGTTACCAGAGGGACAAGAAGGTCTTTGAGGAGACGGTTTCGCGCCTCGGCGGCCGGGTCGTGTTCGCCTCCTGCAATAACAGTGAGCAGTCGCAGGCATCCGAGGTCGACAACATGCTCTCGAAGGGCGTCGATGTACTCGTGATTCAGCCGGTGAACGGCGATACGGCGACCGCATTCGTCAAGCAGGCCAAACGGGATAA
>CAYSOA010000002.1:25512-29067 GCA_964432565.1 uncultured Bacteriovorax sp. | reverse complement strand
CTTATGACCGGTTGAGTCGAAATGCCGATCTCGATGCCTACGTAACGGAGGACAGCCGCAAGGTTGGTGCCCTTCAGGCCGAAGCGGCCGCGAAGTTTCTCAAAGGGAGAGGCAATCTCGTCGTGCTCATGGGGCAGGCCGGACATTCCGTCGCCGAGGCTCGAACGGCCGGCGTGCTGGAGGTGCTCAAGAAGCATCCCGGGGTGAACGTCGTTCTGAAGCAGTATCATCCAGGCTGGTCTCCCAAGCTTGCCATGGAGACCACCGAGAATATCCTGACCACCCGTAAGAACGATGTGCAGGCGATCATCGCCAATAACAGTGGCATGGCGCACGGCGCGGTTCAGGCACTTGAGGAGCAGAAGCTCACCGGCAAGGTTTTCGTTGCTGGCGCCGATGCCGATCTGGCGTCGATCCAGAATATCGTCGCCGGCAAGCAGCAGTTCGAAGTGATGATCTCCATTCACGATATGGCTCGTCGTGCCGCCGAGGTTGCAATGGACCTGGCGCAGGGCAAGGTCGTTCAGGGCGACTCTCGAATGGCAAATGGATTTGGCGAAATCGTGACGATCAATACCCCGGTCTTCGGAATCGATCGTAGTCAGGTGGAGCCTCGGATCATCAAGAGTGGCTTTCATCCGGCGTCTGCTGTCTATTCCAAGGCCAAGCGCTGACCGTGGTACACGTCGAACGACCCGCAACAGAGCTGCTGCGACTGCAGGGAATCACCAAGGACTTTCCCGGTACGCGCGCGCTTGATTCGGTCAATCTCGTGCTTCATCGCAGCGAGGTGCTGGCCCTCATGGGGGAGAACGGGGCGGGCAAGTCGACCCTGATGAAGATCCTCAGCGGGGTCTGGCCGCATGGAAGCTTCGACGGACGGGTGGTCATCGATGGGACGGATCGGTCCTTTGACGACACCCACGACGCACATGGTGCCGGAATTGCCATGATCCACCAGGAGCTGGCCTTGTTTCCCGAGCTGACCGTGGCCGAGCACCTCGTTCTGGATCAGCTTCCTCGGCTCATTTCCTGGGCGCCGATCTTCGAGAAGGTTCAGGTCTTTTTGGACGGATTGGGATTTGGTCTTCGCGCCGACACTCCGGTCAGGCAGCTTTCGATCGGCTCTCGACAGCTCGTTGAGATCGCCAGGGCTCTTTATCGCGACGCCAGGGTTCTGGTTTTTGATGAGCCCACTTCGGCCCTGAGTGAGTCCGAAGTGGTGCGCCTTTATCGAATCATTCGTGATTTGAAGGCTCAGGGGCGCGGAATTCTCTACATTACCCATCGAATGGATGAGGTCTTCGAGCTTGCTGATCGTCTTCTGGTTCTTCGGGATGGGCAGAATGCGGCAGAGTTTTCTCGAAGAGATGCTGCCGGTGCCCTGAGGGAGCGCGCCGAGCTGGAGCCCCTGCTGCTCAAGGCGATGGTCGGACGCGAGATTCGGGAGGTTTTTCCCAAAAAGGCGACTCCTCGTGAAGAGATCGTTTTGGATGTGCGTGGACTGAGCCTTTGTCGCCCGAATGGACGCCGCCGACTTCAAGACGTCTCCTTTTCGGTTCGAGCGGGAGAGGTCCTGGGCCTTGCGGGTCTTCTTGGAGCAGGGCGCTCCGAGGTACTGGAAACCCTTTTTGGATTTTACCACCCTGAGGGACCTCGAGGACCGGGCTATCAGGTTCAGGGAGACGTTCTCGTTTCAGGCGCTCCTTTTCAGCTCGGAAAACCGGAGGATTCGTTACGGGCCGGGATGGCGTTTCTGTCCGAAGATCGAAAGGGCAATGGACTGATGCTCGGTCAGTCGATTTTAAATAACGTAAGCCTTGCTGCATCAGCCAAGAGTAGAGCGGGGCTGCTGGGCCGACTGTCGAGTGAGCGCGAGAGTCAGCAGGCGCACCGGTGGATTGACGATCTTCGGGTTCGGTGTACGGGCCCGATGCAGACGGTCGGACAGCTCAGCGGAGGAAACCAGCAGAAGGTCGTTCTCGCGAAGTGGCTTGCGACACAGCCTCGAGTCCTCTTTCTCGATGAGCCGACGCGAGGGGTCGATATCGGGGCCAAGGCCGAGATTTACCAGTGGGTTCAAAAGCTCGCCGCAGAAGGAATGGCAATCGTGTTGGTTTCATCGGAGCTTCCAGAGCTTCTGGGATTGGCACACCGAGTTCTGGTGCTGCGCGAAGGACGAATTTCTGCGGAATTGAATTCCGTTGAGGCGAGTCAGGAAAAAATCATGGAGGCGGCATCACTATGAATCAGGGGAATCGAACATGGCGCGGATTGATCATTCTCGCTGGACTCGCGGTTTTGCTGCACTTTTTGACCGACGGAACTTTTACCGAGCCTCGCAACCTCACCAATCTTGCACGGCAGGTGGCCATCAATGGCATCCTTGCCGTGGGGATGACGTATGTCATTCTGATTGGAGGGATTGACCTCTCGGTGGGAAGCGTCGTCGCGCTCTGCGGAATTGCTGCCGGCCTATTGCAGGTTCGACAGGGCTGGGCCGAGTGGGAGGGGGCTCACGCCTGGGTCGGGGCTGGGGTCAGTCTGCTGGCAGCCGTCCTCGTGGGGACCCTTGCGGGTTGGTTCAATGGCTTCATGATTACGCGCTATCGGATCGCTCCCTTCATCATCACCCTGGGAATGATGGTGATCGCCCGGGGAGCTGCCCTGATCTTCTCGGGAGGCGCGGCCGTATCACCGACCGGTGACGCCTTTAATGAAATCGGACAGGGGTATCTTCCTGTCATGTTCACTCTGGGGCTTTTTGGGGTGGTCCTTCTTGGGGGCGCAGTCCGCGTAATTTTCCTGAAGAAGGCATGGAGGGAGAAGCTGGTTCCGTTTCTTTCGCTCATGGCACTAGCGGCAGGCGCCGCCTATATCTTTGGAAGCTACAACGGCCTGCCTTATCCGGTTCTGATTTTCATCATTCTTGCCGTTATCGGGGCGTTTCTGCTCGACCGGACTCGCGCCGGTCGATTCACGCTCGCGTTGGGTGGAAATGCCGAGGCCGCCTGGCTTGCGGGCGTGCCTATTCGGAAGGTGACGGTCGGGATCTATACGGCAATGGGTGCGCTCGCTGGTTTGTCAGGTGCCGTCCTTACCGCTCGCTTGAATGGAGCGCTTCCGACGGCCGGTGAACTCTTCGAGCTCGATGCGATCGCGGCGGTCGTCATTGGTGGCACGAGCCTCCAGGGCGGAAGCGGCACGATTCAGGGATCCGTGCTGGGTGCGTTCCTCATCGGTACTTTGAACAACGGCATGAGCCTGATGGCGATTCCGGAGTTTTACCAGAAGGTCATCAAGGGCGTGATTATCGTGCTCGCGGTGTGGCTGGATACGCGACAGAAGAACTCCTCGGCTCGCACGACGCGCGCCTGACTAAGCGAGCAGAGCTGCTGCGATCTTCGATCCCGAAAAGCCGTGCTTCTCGAAAAGCTCGAGAGGGTCGCCGCTTTCGCCGAACTGATCCTGGCAGCCGAAACGCTGGAGCGTCACGCCGCACGCATTTTCCGCCAGCACCTCGGCTGCGGCTGAGCCCAGTCCGCCGATGACCGA
>CAYSOA010000002.1:0-25412 GCA_964432565.1 uncultured Bacteriovorax sp. | reverse complement strand
ACATTGGCGCCCGAGTAGACGGCGCTGAGGCGAATGGTGTCGTAGCGGCCCGTAATGAACGCGCCGAAGCTGCAGAGAAACGGCAGCTTGCCCGTGAAGGCCAGGCCCGAGGCCACGCCGATCATGTTGGCTTCCTGGATTCCCATTTCAAAGAAGCGCTCCGGAAACTTTTTCGCGAAGAGATCGGACTTCGTGCTCTTCGACAGGTCGGCATCGAGCACGACGATGTTCTGGTTCTCCGCGCCCAGGCGGGCGAGGGCTTCACCAAAGGACTGACGAGTTGCTTTTGCGGGATTAGCCACGGCGGACCTCCTCGATGGCGCGCTTGGCATCGTCCGCCTTCGGAGCGGCTCCGTGCCATTCGATCTTGTTTTCCATGAAGGACACGCCTTTGCCCTTCACGGTGTTGGCGATGATGAAGACGGGCTTCTTCGAGCCCTGGGCTTCCAGCTCTCGGGCCTTCTGGTAGGCGCCGAGGATCTGGTTGAAGTCGTGACCGTTGATCTCCATGACTTCCCAGTTGAAGGCGCGCCACTTCTCCGGAATCGGCTTGAGCGACATCACTTCATCCGTGGGCCCATCAATCTGGCCGCCGTTGTTGTCGAGGATCACGCAGAGATTGGAGAGGCCGAACTTCGGGGCCGAGAGGGCTGCCTCCCAGATCTGGCCTTCCTGGATCTCGCCATCGCCCACGAGGCAGAACACGCGCGACTTGCTGCCGGAGAGCTTGAGTCCCATGGCCATTCCCTGGGCGACGGAAAGCCCCTGGCCGAGGCTTCCGGTGGAAGCTTCGACAATCGGAAGGCGAACGCGGTCGGGGTGGCCCTGCAGGCGACTTCCGGTCTGGCGCAGCGTCTTGAGCTCTTCCTTCGCAATGTAGCCCTTCTCCGCGAGGATGGCGTAGAGGGCAGGAACCGCATGTCCCTTGGAGAGCACGAAGTGGTCGCGATCCTGTTCGGGTTTTCCTGCCGGAACCCCCTTCATTTCCGAGAACCACAATGCGGTCATGAGGTCGATCGCCGAAAGACTGCCTCCGGGATGGCCCGACTTGGCCGTAGTGATCATGTCGATGATGGAAACGCGAAGTTCGGTCGCCAGGCTTTTGAGATCTTGGGGCTGCATGGTTGGAGAGCCTAACACCAGATTTGCGGAGTCGGCCAGAGGGTCGACTAAAACACTCGATTCTTCTGTGGCCAGCCGTCGGGACGCTCGGCTATGATTGGGCTCCATGTCTCGAAAGTGGCGAGCTCTCGCATCCGTGGCCTGCGGCACCTTTATGGCCACCCTCGACTCCAGTATCGTGAACATCGCGCTCCCGACGCTCACCAAGGAGTTCGGTACGTCGCTTTCGTCAGTCAAATGGGTGGTGGTCGTTTATCTGCTGGCGATCTCCTGCCTGATTTTGCCTGCCGGACGCCTTTCTGACCAGCTGGGTCGCAAGCGGACCTTTGTGCTGGGGTTTGCCATTTTTGCGCTGGGCTCGCTCCTATGCGGATTTGCTCCAGGAATCTCGGCGCTGATTCTCTTTCGTGGCCTTCAGGGGATCGGAGCGGCCATGTTGATGGCTAACGGTCCTGCGGTCATTACTGCGGCGTTTCCCGCGAATGAGCGTGGGGGCGCATTGGGTACCATGTCGATGGTGGTCAGTGCCGGGCTCGTGTCTGGTCCGAGTCTCGGCGGGCTTCTGATCTCCCATGTGGGATGGCGCAGTATCTTTCTGGTCAATATCCCCGTGGCCATTCTCGGGCTTTATCTGGCGGGAAAAAATATCGAAGATGGCCGCCCGAGGCACCAGGCCTTCCGGTTTGATTGGCGCGGTGCGATTCTTCAGGCGCTGGTTCTGGTATTTTTTCTCGCCTCACTCGATCCGCCCCAGACCCTCTGGGTCCACCACCTTGACGCTTGGTTTGGAGGCTGGCGCTGGATTTCGGCGATCCTGGCGTTGGGACTCTTGTGGTTGTTTTTGCGCGTGGAGTCGCGCGTGCGTTGGCCGTTGATGGACCTCGCTCTCCTGAAGATCAAGGGTTTTTGGATGCCCAATCTCGCTGGATTTCTGACCTTCATCTCGTATTCGGCCGTTTCGGTTCTGATGCCCTTCTATCTGGAAGAGGAGCTCCTATTTACGCCCTCGCAGGCGGGACTGTTTATGACAGCTATTCCCCTGACCATCTTGGTCGTCGCTCCCGTGAGCGGCAGAGTGTCGGATCGGATCGGAAATCTGGGATTGAGTGTCGCAGGGGGGCTGGTGGGTGCTCTCGGACTTCTGATCATCGGGGGATTCTTTGGTGGGGGCATCTCAGGAGAGAGCAGTTCCCCTCAAATTATTGTGGCGCTCTGCACGATGGGGCTTGCGACAGGCCTTTTTCAGTCTCCGAATAACAGTGCGATCATGAACTCGGTGCCTCCCGACAAGTTGGGTGTCGCATCAGCGCTTCTGGCGACGTTTCGCAATCTCGGGCTGGTGTTGGGTACCGGTCTGGCCACGGCGCTTTTTTCCTGGCGCTTGCGTGCCCATGGGAGCCTGACTTCGGCACTGCATTTCACTCTTTCGATTGCGGCGGCAGTGGCCTTCATTGCCGCCTATGTGTCATTCGCCAGGCGCCGTGAGTCCTGAAGCTCCCGAATTTTTCAGGGCGATTCTCAAGTTTCTTTGAAACATCTCAGGTTTGACGCGCGAGAGGGCAGAACCTCGAACGCGCTGTCGGTAACTCTCGGAGGTCTCGGCGAGAAGTGCGTTCCACGCGTCGACCTCGATGGCCCCCGGCGTTTCACATCGGTCCAGCGTCGGGTCGGCCTGTGCCGCGCGCGCTACCTTTCGGTTAAAGGGGCAGGCTTCTTGGCAGAGGTCGCAGCCAGCAACCCAGGTTCCCAAGGCCTTTTCCTGCTCTTTGTCGAGGGTGAGCTCGCCCCGCTTTTCGAGCGTCCAGTAGGCGATGCACTTGCGAGAATTGACTAGATGAGGTTTTTCGATGGCCTGCGTCGGGCACGCTTCGAGGCAGCTTGTGCAGTGGCCGCAGTAATCCGGAATAAGGTTTGGCCCCGAGTGGAGTGGCACACTGAGTAGGGCGACCCCGATGAACGTGTAACTGCCGTGTCGGGGATGAATCAGGAGTGTGTTTTTTCCGATCCAGCCCAGCCCACTGAGCGCGGCCCAGGTGCGTTCCAGCACGGCACTGGTGTCGACACAGACTTTCCAGGCAAGTCGAAGGTCGGGGTTGTCCGACGAGACTCGGGAAAGGGCCCGATCCAGTCGCTCGGAGACTCGCTCATGATAGTCAGGGCCATCGAGATAGCGGGCGTATCTGGGGCCTTTCGTGGGATCGAGTTCGCCGGCCGGAGCCTTGCGGTAGGGGGCCAACACGCAGAAGACCGAGCGAACATCGGGGAAGACGAGTCGCGGGTCGGCCCGGCGATCTCGTCCTCGAACGAGGTAGTGCATATCCCCTGCGTTGCCGCCGGCGATCCACTCGTCGTATTTTCGGACGTGCTCCTGATAAATCGGCCAGGCAAGCTCGAGATCGACGCCGCCAGCCTCGATGAAACCTTCATCGAGTGCCGACCGGCGAAGCTGTTCGAGAAGGGGGGGGGTTAGTACCCCTGCTCCTGCCATGCGCAGATCCCGCCGTCGAGCGAGCGTAGCTTTTCGAAGCCCATGTTCTGCAGTGCCATGAGAGCGTGCAGGCTCCGGACTCCGTGGGCGCAGTAAAGGACGATGTTGTCTTCCGGGTTCAGTTCACGAAGGGCGCGCGACGTGATCTCGCCCAGCGGAATCAGCGTGCACCCCTCGATGCGGGACTCTTCGAATTCTTCGGGCTCTCGCACGTCGACGAGGACGACGTTGCCCAGTTCCTGCTTCAGCTGTTCGGGAGAAATCAGGTAATCCATTTTTCGCTCCGAGTTAGTGGGCTCCGCGCCACTCGTTGGCGGGGTTGAATTCCTTCGGCATCGTAGCCAGTCCAGGAGCTGCGCCTTCTGCCGAAGCCACGACCGGAGCACGCTTGAAAACTGCCGTGACCTTGCCGACGAGGTCGTGCGGCATGGCCTCCGTGATCTCGACTTCGATCAGGTCGCCGGGGCGAAGCGGCGACTCCGCCAGCTGGTCCTCGAGTTCGCCGAGGTCATTGATCAGCACGTGGCCGTCGATTTCCTGCGCCTGCGTCGGCAGGCGTCCCTGAAGGAACATCTCGCTCTCTTCGCTCACGCCTTCCACGAGGAGCGGCATGCGAGCGCCCACGTAGCGCTCGTTGCGGGCGAGAGACTGCTTCTGGAGGATCTCCGTCAGCTTCTTCGCACGGCGGCGCTTGGTGTTGGCGTGAATCTGGCCGTCCATCTCGGCGGCCTTCGTCCCTTCTTCCTTCGAGTAGCGGAACACGCCGACGTGGTCGAGATTGAGCGTCTCGATGTCGTTGCAGAGTTCCTGGAACTGCTCTTCGGTCTCGCCCGGAAATCCGACGATGATCGAGGTACGGAAGACGATGCCGGGAATCTTCTCGCGGAGCTTGCCCACGAGGTCGAAGAGCTTGGCCTTGGTCAGGCGGCGATTCATCGACTTCAGCACGGCGTCATTGGTGTGCTGGATCGGCATGTCGAGGTACTTCACGATCTTCGGCTCGCGCGCGATGATCTCGACGAGCTCATCCGAGAACTGGTCCGGATACACATAGTGCAGGCGAATCCACTCGATGCCGTCGACCTTCACGAGTTCCGGAAGCAGCGTTTCGAGTCGCTCCTGGTACTTCCATTCCATGCCGTACTCGGTCAGATCCTGGGCGACGAGGTTCAGCTCGCGAACACCGCGCGAGGCCAGCTGCTTTGCTTCCTCGACGAGCGAAGCGACCGTGCGCGAGCGCACGTTGCCGCGAAGCTTCGGAATGATGCAGAAGGCGCAGCGGCGATTGCAGCCTTCGGAAAGCTTCAGGTACGCCGTGTAGAGCGGGCCCGTGTGGATGCGCGGATCCTTCTCGGTGTGGATGAAGGCCGGCTGGTCGATGTACGAGCGCTTGGGCATCGGGGCGCCCATCTCGCGGGCCTGCGAGTTCTCCTTCAGGAGCTCGGTGATGCGGTGGTACTGGCCCGTTCCGATGAACAGGTCGACTTCCGGCATCTCGTTTTCGAGTTCCTTCGAATAGCGCTGGGGAAGGCATCCCGATGCGACGAGTACCTTGCACTTGCCCTCATCCTTGTGCTGCGCCATTTCAAGGATGGTCTCGATCGACTCTTCCTTCGAGGCCTGGATGAAGGAGCACGTGTTCACGATGATCACTTCTGCCTGCTCGGGCTCCTGCACGACCTGGTACTTGTCCTTCTCGAGGAGGCCCAGCATCACCTGCGAGTCGACGAGGTTCTTGGGGCAGCCGAGGCTGACGAAGTAGACGCTGTTCTTGTTCGGATTACTCATTGTTTTCCCTTTTCATCGCGCGGCCCGCGCCGCCTATCCTTTGCCCGGCGCGAGCCGGGCCCGCAATCAGTCTCTGAAATTTCCAAACTGCATCGGAATCTTGAGCTTGTCTTGCTGACCCTTGAGGTGAGCGATGGCTGATTGCAGATCGTCGCGATTCTTTCCGGAGACACGAATTTGCTCGTCTTGAATCTGTGCGTTGACCTTGAGCTTGGTTTCCTTGAGCGAGGCGATGATCTCTTTGCCCTTTTCCTTCGAGACACCGGCTTGAACGAGGATGGTTTGTCTCGAGCTTTGGCCGAAGGCATGCTCGACATCCTTGTACTCGAGCGATAGCAGCGAAATGCCGCGCTTCACGAGCTTGCTCTGAAGGATGTCATTTACCGATTCGAGTTTGCCTTCCTCCGAGCACCAGAGGGTGATGGTCTTGGCCTTTTGGTCGAGCTTGATTTCGGACTTCACGCCTTTGAAGTCAAAGCGCTGGCCGAGTTCTTTCGTGGCCTGATTGATGGCGTTGTCGACTTCCTGCCAGTTCACTTCAGAAGAGATATCAAATGAGGGCATAGTGGGCTGAATCCATACAAAAAGAGTCAGCTAAAGGCAATGGGGCAGAATCTCTCAAGTTTTCGGTAGCTTGGCGTGTCGAGAAATGTGGGCGGGTCCCCTCTGGTGGATGGAGACCTCCAGGTCATTCCTTCACGACATCTGTCCGGGGGGGGATCTTGAACTCAAAAAGGCTCTTGGCGAGCGGTTCGCCCATCTTGATATTCGAGAGCTGAATGGTGGACTCGTTGCCGTCGCGATACTCGATGGCCACCTTCGAGATCACTGGGGCTTCGTCATCAATCGTCACTACGGCCTGTTTGAGGTTGCCGGGCGAGCTTTTCTTGGGTCTCAGTGCAAATGTGCGATTCGGCAGGGCTTCGATGGCCAGACCCTGCCGGAGTGCCTTTGAAAACCGCCCCGCCAGAAGCGCGTCCATCAGTCGGCTTTTCGCTTCGGAAGCCTTGCGAACGATCACCTGTCCGTTTTCTGTTTCGTCGAATGGGGGCGTGTACATCCAGATCGACTTTCCGTTGCTAACCAGCAGGCTGGCTTCCGGTGCCGTGGTTTCCCATCGGAGCGAGTCAGGCGCCTTCCAGGTGAGGCGGCCCTGACTGGGCTTTTTTTCCCCGAAGGCAGCTGAATGATCTTCCTGGGAGAAGTCAGCCGTGAGTGAGCCCAATTTCGCGTAATGGGCTTCCACCTCGACCAAAAGCTTTGGAAGAGACTTCGGTGCCTTGGCGGCCTTACTGGAGGTGACCCTGCCGGCTAATGCTGCGGCCGGAGAGAACTCCAGAGCGAAGCAGACGAGAGCGACGACTAGTCGTCCCATCTCAGTTCATCCTCACCGAAACCATTTTCGAAACGCCCGGCTCCTCCATCGTCACGCCGTAGAGCGTATCGTTGAGCTCCATGGTCTTCTTGTTGTGGGTAATGAGAATGAACTGGCTCTTGCTCGACATCTCACGAAGGAGGGCATTGAATTTACCCACGTTCGCATCGTCGAGAGGCGCATCGACTTCATCGAGCACGCAGAAGGGCGACGGCTTGACCATGAAGATGGCGAAGATCATCGAGACGGCCGTCAGGGCCTTCTCGCCGCCCGACAGCGCGTGCATATTGACGATCTTCTTTCCTGGAGGCTGCGCCAGAATGTCGACCCCGGCATCGAGGATGTCGGTGGAGCCCTCCGGATAGATCAGCGACAACCGAGCCTGCCCACCGCCGAAGATGATCGGAAAGAGCTTTTCGAAACGGTCTGCGATCGATTCGAAGGCTTTGCGGAAGCGTTCCTCCGAAGTCTTGTTGATGTGCTCGATGGCTTCCTGGAGGTTTTCGAGCGAGCGCTCCAGGTCGCGCTTCTCGGTGCACAGATGCTCGAAACGACGCTGCAGGTCGTTGAACTCCTGTTCGGCCATCGGGTTGACTTCGCCCAGACGACGAATTTTTTCGCGCAGTCGCTCGACCTCCTCGTTGAGCAGTTGCTCTTCTTCGGCGGTCATCTCAGCAGTAACAACGGGTTCCTGCATCTCTTCCTGTATTGCCGAAACGGTAGGAGTGATCAGGCAGTCGACGCCATATTTTTCCTCAAGGTTTTGCTTGAGGTGAGCAAAGTCGCTGTTCAGCTTCTCGATCTCTAGGGTGAACCCCATCGAGTCGTGATTTTTTGACTCACCCTGCTTGTGGAGCGTCTTGATTCGCTCGAGACCACCGTTCACACGTGCGGAGACAATCTCAAGGTTGTTCTTCGTTTCTGCGAGTCGTGACTCAAGTTCGGCAACGAGGATCGAGAGTTCCTCGATCTTGGCCTCGCTTCGGTCGTCGCCACCGCTGTGCTGGTTTTGCTCCTGAAATACGCGCTCGAGGATGCGGGCGATCTCGTCGATACGGCGCTCACGATCGGCCACCACGCCCTGAAGCGAGCTGAACTCGCGTTTGAGGCTCTGGGCGCGTTCGCGAACCGACGCTTCGCCCACCTTCAGGTTCTGGAGCTCGCTCTCGAGGGCGCGGAGTTCGAGATCGAACTGCTGCACTTCCTCATCACGGGCCTTGAGCTGGATTTCGAGCTCCGAACGACCGCTCAGGATCTCGGACAGATGCTGCGAGATGTCCTCAAGATCCGACTCATTGCGTGCCAGATCCTCGTCACAGCGAGAACGCTGAGAGGAGAGGCGATTCAGGTTCTGGCGAGCTTCCTGCGCTGCGCGTTCGAGCTGTCGAGTCTCGCGTTCTAGCGTTCCACACGTGATTTCCAGCTCGCGAAGCTTTTCTTCTCCGGTGGCCAGATGGGCGCGTGCCGATTCCAGCGAGTTGCGCGTGGTTTCGGTCAGTTCCTGGTTTTCAGCGTGCCGCTTTTCGGCGCTCTCAACAACGGTTTCGAGCTCAGCAATGGCGCGCTTGCGACCGAGAATGCTCGAAGACTTGTCGGAATTCAGACTGCCGCCGCGGATCTGGGCAATTCCCTGCGAGTGCAGGTCGATGGCGATTCCGTCCTGACTGACAAGAGACCAACCGAGCTCGGCCAGCTTCTGGAACCACGGTCCGGCGACGAATGCCGAGAGGGGGGCGGAGTCTGAAACGATGGCGACACGGTTGCAGGCACTCTGCGCCGCTTCAGCGAGCTGGGTTTCGGATTTGGCGTTGGCGCGAACCTTCTGGCGGAGCGTTCCCTGAAACTGGAGTCCTGCCGAGCCGAGCAGATTCTGTACCTGCGAGAGCGTGGCTGATTCATCCGAAGAGCGAGCACTCCAGAGACCGGCGAGGCGAATACAGGCGCGTCCCTCGTTGCGGGTGGCCAGTTCACGAAGAGCATCGACTGCCAGCGTCGGATCCTTCGATAGGAGCCCTTCGAGCTGTCCTTCGAGCCATCCTTCCATCGCGCTCTCAAAACCGGCGTCGACATCGACCAGCTCGGTGAGGGTGGAAATTCCACCACGGCCGCTTTCCTTGGCCCAGCTCAGTAGCGATTTCGGGCCATCACCCATGCCTTCATGCGATTCGACCAGTTCTCTGAGGCTCTGTAGTTTCGCGCGCTGGCGAGTGACTTCACGAAGGCTTTCGTCCTCCGCTCGTTCCTGCAGGCGGAGAGTACTCTCGAGTTCGCGAATCGTCTGCTGCTGCTGGTTGCGGCTTTCGCGAAGCGTGTCGCGATCGCCTGAGAGCTGCTCGAATTCGGCCCGGGTTGCGGACAGACGAGCCTCGTTCTCTTCGGTGCGCTGTGAGGCTTGTGAGGACTCCTCGCTGATGCGCTCGAGCTGTTCTTTGAGGCTTTCGATGCGGCTGGTGATCGCGGCAGAACGCGCATTGAGCTCGTTAGCCTGCTCCACGCCCTGCAGGAGGGAACGCTGGGCCTGTTCGAGCGAGCGACGTGACGCTTCGGTGGACTGGCGTCGTTCGCGCACCCGTTCTTCCTGTTCCTGGGCGCGGGACTGTGCCGAATGGAGAAGTTCCTCGCCCTCCTCCAGCTCACGTTCCTGCTCGGCCAGGCGGGCGCGATCGATTTCGATGTTCTGAGAAAGTTCCGTTTGTTCGCGACGGAGGTTCTGGAGCTGCTGCTCGAGGTCGCCCTGGCGGCGACGCGAAAGATCGAGTGCGCTCTGCTCTCGAGTCAGTTCGCCACGAGAGTTCTGTAGCGTCGACTGCAGCTCTTCGACAGCCTTCGAGTCCGTCAGCTGCGAAATGCGATCCACTTCGATCGAGTTTTCGACCGTCTGGAGTTCAGCGCGAAGTGAAGCAAGCTCCTGATCGACAATATTCTTTGAGGAGTGCAGCTCGGCGAGCTTTTGCTGGATGACTCGGGCCTTGCGGCGTCCCCAGGTCATTTCCTTGTCAGTAAGTTCGGCCCGAAGTTTGTTGTAGGAGCGGGCCTTTTGGGCCTGGCGCTCGAGCGAGCCGAGGTTGCGCTCGATTTCCTGCACGACGTCGTTGAGGCGGGACAGGTTTCCCTGAGTCGCTTCCATCTTGCGGAGCGACTCCTTTTTGCGGGCTTTGTACTTCGCAATGCCTGCCGCTTCTTCGATCAGCAGTCGCCGCTCTTCGGGCTTGGCGTTGACGATTTTACCGATCTGTCCCTGTTCGATCACCGAGTAGCCCTTTGCACCGACACCGGTGTCCATGAAGAGCTCCTGGATGTCCTTGAGTCTGGCGGGCTGGCCATTGATGAAATATTCGCCTTCGCCGGAACGATAGACGCGGCGGGTGACGGCGATTTCCTTCGAGCGGAGGTGGAGGGGGATGTCCTGGGTGGTGGCACCTGTCGCTGGATCGACGTCATGGGCGTCGGTTTCGAGAACCATGGTGGCTTCAGCCAGGCCGAGCGGGGAGTAGCGGGAGCTCCCATTGAAGATGAGATCTTCGGAACCGGTGCCGCGCATGTGCTTGTAGGACTGTTCGCCCATGACCCAGAAGAAGGCATCCACGATATTGGACTTGCCGCAGCCATTGGGTCCGACGATGCCCGTGATTCCCTTGTCAAAATGGATCACGGTCTTGTCTTTGAAAGACTTAAAGCCCTGAATTTCCAAGCGTTTAACGCGCATCGACGACTCCCCCCACTCTAGGAATGCCCGAATCTAGCAATCAAGAATGAAAAGGCAAGCCATGAAAACACGCGAGCCTGACCGGGTGCGACCCGGCCAGGCTCCGCTTCTATCAGAGATCTTTTCAGACCATCATTCGGTCATCCGCGCTCGAGTCCTCGAAATGGGCGGCTGTCGCCTTGTTTCCGATCTCTCCTTTCAGTTCAGCCTTTCACGCTGACTGGGCGGGGATCACCGTTATCGTAAAATCTTAAATTTTTTGGGTTTTGCTGTCGCGGTCGCCTCCGGCCAGAGGCGATCCAGGCAGTTCGCGGGCTCCGCACACGTGTCAGCGGTTCAGCCCACGCTACCTTAACTTCGGGGGGCCGGTTTCATGACTCTCGATCTGCACTCGATCCGAGAATGGGGCGCTCTCTTGCTGAGCTCTCTTGTTGTCCATTCGACGTCCTCCGTTACTCTCTGAAATCAGACTAGCTTAGTCAGCTTTTGGTGAAAATGTGTCCCGTCGGACAATTTTAAAATCCTCATGATTTCAGATTGTTGGGGGTCAAAAAGACCGATTCCGCCCCCTCCGGAAGGTCAGCGTGGGTTCTGGACGGATGCCGGGGGATCTTGGCGATCCTTTAGACAACTGAAGCGTTCTTTGGACAGGGGCCGGTCTGACGAGGCCTGAAACTGCAAACATAGATGAGTAAAACCAGGCACTTAGAGATCGGCAGAGTTGGCATGCCGAGTGCTCTGATTAACGCATCCGGTCAGACGGGAGCGTCTGAAGCGTAACTGATGGAGGAGTGCTGTGCTGTTGAGAACCCCCCGATTCTGGCTTCCTGCACTGCTGGCAGCGCTGGCCACCGTACTTGGGCTGACAATGGGGGGCGTTCGTCCTGCCGAAGGGTCGATTCTGGCTGACAAGAAGGTCGCCAAGAAAAAAAAGAAAGGCGAAGCCCAGGCTGGTGCGGGTGCCACTGAAGTCAAAGTGAGTTCGAAGGGCTTTGCGTCACGGTTTCGCGGAGTGGTGATCGTGGACTGGGGCACCAACCTGATGCCCGCGAGCTCCGCAAACCACACTACCGGCTCTAGCATTGTTTTGATTCCTTCCTTTCAGCTCAGTTCGAACTGGACCGTGGGCATGCTGGCCTCGGCCTACAAGGAGATGACTGATCTTCAGGAGTTCACACTTTATGATCCGTCCTTTCGAGTCTCCTACCGTCCTCTCGTCTTGAACCCAACCGTGTCGGTGACCCCCGCAATCTGGGCGGTGCTGCCTCTTTCAAAACGCTCACGCGAGCGGGATAGTCTGGTGACCTCCGTCAGACCTGCCCTACGGTTTGGTGCCGATTTCTCCAAAAGCAGGATTCCGATCTTGAAATACGCTCTCGTTTCCTGGGAGACGGGCATTGCTCGGGCGTTCCATCAATATTCGACATCGACCACAGGTGCAGTGAATACCGCCTGGCGTCTTTCGAACTGGATCAATGTGTACTTTGCCCCTGAGTCAAGGTGGTTCCTCTCCGGAGATTTTATCCGGAACACGGGCTGGAGCTATCAGGGGGCTTCGCGGCACTCGTTTTCACTGGGACAAACCCTGGGATATCGGCTGACTCCAGAGCTGACTCTATCCGTAGGACATACCAATGATGGCGACGTGCTCCGCGCGAACGGCCTCACTTCAAACATCTCAGTCTTTGATGCCACGAGTTCACGAGTCTTTACGTCGTTGATGGTGATTTTTTAACAGTGAGGGGAAGCCGTACATGAAGCAGTCGATTTTGAGCACCAAGAAGCAGTATGCAGCAATGGCCGCCTTACTGGTCACGATCCTTGGATCGGGATGCGCGAAGGTTCGTGAAGCCACTTTTCCGGATGGCTCGGGCGAGAATATTCTTGAGACGAAGTTGTTTTCGAAATCCGATGTGGTGGT
Source organism: uncultured Bacteriovorax sp. (assembly GCA_964432565.1). Taxonomy (GTDB): domain Bacteria; phylum Bdellovibrionota; class UBA1018; order UBA1018; family UBA1018; genus CAIOHW01. The sequence goes on along the minus strand of CAYSOA010000002.1, from coordinate 13,012 downwards.
GATCACGGCTCCAGAGCAGCGGCTGGTGCGCCCCGATTCATCCCATAAGCTCAAGCCGGTGGAGCACGTTTCCCAGGTGATGGTCCGCGAGGCTCGGGCTCCCGAAGCATTGCGCTCGATGTTCAAATCGCTTGAGCTGACCGGGATGGGCGAGAAGAGCTACGAGATCAAATTCAAGGTCGATCGACACTTCGTGACGGCCTATCGCCTGGTGGACTCGATCGAAGAGCTGTCGGTGCAGGAGCAGGATCTTCTCGAAAGAGGAGAGAAAGGAGAGCAGCTGCTTCCGGTATTCCAGTACCGAGTCCAGGCTTACGGAAAGGTCGTTCGTTCGAAGAACGATCTTGGCGAAGAGACCTCGACCCTGCGACTGAAGCAAACCGAGTGGAAGCAGGCTACCCACGTTCAGGTGTCGACGCTTCCCGAAGATCGCATTCCTGTGGCTCCGGCCAGTAGGGAGCAGGCCGAGCGCATTTTTGTCCGTTCTGAAATCGACGGAGAGGTTTTCTCGAAATCCGAGCTTGAGAGCGAACTTGAGATTCGCGTGGCACGCGGTGAGCGGTTTCGGGCCCTGATCGACGGAAGCGAAATTCTGCTTCAGGAGCTGGTGTCCCTCGACGATTTGAGCGTGACCCCCTCCCAGCGCGAACAGATTGAGGCTCAGGACCGCGGGAGCCCGCCATCGTCCGGGCTTTCGCGCTGTTCGCCAGACCTTTCGAAGCGCATATCCTTGAAGGATTGCGTTCAGATCTCTCGCTACCGCGTCCCCTTGACCCATGTCGAGGCGCGCAGGCGGATTCTTGATTCCGATGGAACGCTTTCGGCCGAGATCGAGTTCCGTCCGGTTTCCAAGGGGGCTGGACGCCTCATTCAGATTGATCGTGATCCCCTGGTTGCCGAAGTGGGCCGAAGTTCCCTCGATGCAAGGCGCTCGATCAAGGTTGCCGACGCAGCGAAATGGGAGTTTCTGTTTCGCCGCACCATGGAGGACAGTCCGAACTCATTCGACTACACCTTCGCCGGGTCTGCAGGACCTCTTGAGATTGTTCGAATGGTCTTCGAAAAGGACAAGCTTCGCCTGGTCCGCGCGGATGCCCTTCTGCCCGTCAAGGGCGGAAATCGGGTCGATCTGTCTGACCTGATGTCGCTGCCCGTGAAATATGTTCGCGAAGAGATTCGCGATGAGCGCGGAAACCTTCTTGCAACCCCTCGGGTGGTTTCTGCGGACCACACGCATCCTGACGCTGTCGCTTACGTGAGCTGGGAAGGAAATTCCGTCCCGCCGGTTTCGTCGCCACTGAACTACTACGAGCTGGGCCAGTGCTTTGCCGGAATGACCGACATGACGGTGTCGGGAGTCGATAATCGGATGGCCACTGACGGTATCGTCAGCCTTAGCCTGAACGCCACCTACGTGAACAACCCGGGTGTTGATTGCGCTGGAGTGCTGCGCGCAGGGTACTTCGATCAGGTGCAGACCTCGTTCACCTTTCAGGAGCGCATCTCGATCAAGAAGTACGCCCTTTCGGGATCTCGCAAGGCTGAAGATGAAATGCCCCTGCTCGATCTTCCCTACGAAGCTCAGAAGAAGCTCGGATTCGGCCTGTTTACTTACAGCAAGAATACGCCGAACAAGTACGGAAATGTCGGAACTGAAGGAACGGTGACCCCGCTTCCGGCGCTCTTCGATATCCGCGGAGGAAAGAAGATTCGTTACGTGCTGTCGGGAATTCCGACGGCCGATCAGGATCGTGAAGCCCGTGCGCAGATCATTCAGGCGACCCGCGAGGTTGTGGCCGACTGGAACCAGGCGTTTCGCAAGGCTCTGAAGGGCACCCCGATGGAGCGCTCAGATGACGTTCTTGAGCTTCTGGTTGAGGGAGAGGATCAGCTGCCGAAATCGGCGCTGGGTGACCTCGATGTCAATCACATCTATTACGTACAGAAGCGAACCAGTTCGGGTGTCATTGGCCTCGGCGGCTCGCACCAAAATCCGCGTTCAGGAAAGGTCGAAGCGGCTTCGGTGTTCATGTACGGCGGAAACATCGATTCGTATGTCGAGTCGATGAAGGAGCTTCGCAAGGCTCGCGAACAGTTCCTGAAAGAGCTCTCGTCTCCGCTGGTCATGGGTCCCGCTGCTCTCGAGACGAAAGCAGCGCCTGGAATTTCGGCGGCGAAGGAGGATGCAGCTGCACCGAGCTTGCTCCGCTCTGGGGCCTCAGATCTGGCATCGCCCCGGATGAGGAAGATCGGCAAGGCGCTCGCGCGTCGTGCGGGGATCTCCGTCCAGGAGCGCCTCGATTCGATTGCAGCCATGCCGCGCAAGCCGGTGGAGCTCGCTTTCTACGAAGCGTTCGCGCAGGGAGTGAAGGAGGGAGTCCTTTCCGATTCGAGGCGCATGCAGCATCTGGTCGACCAGAAGCTCATCGAGGTCCTTGCCGGCCGTGTTCCGAGCCGCGAGATGGCCAGGTTGAAGCTCGATTCGAAGCGATCCGAGGTGCTTTCGAAGTTTTTCGCCAACCTCGAGAAGGCTCATATCTGCGCGTACGAAGCCCCGGAGTTGTCGATGGAACTCGTCGACTCTGAGAAGTCGGATCTTGAGCTTGCGATTGGGGTGTACAAGCCGACGCTGGCCCATGAAATCGGCCATAACCTCGGACTCCGACACAATTTCATCGGTTCATTCGACAAGAAGAACTGGAAGTTCAGTCCCTCCGAGAAGAGCACGCGTGATTACTCGTCGGTGATGGATTACCTCGCCAATGACGAACACTATGACGGGCTGGGTCCGCAGGATATCGCTGCGATCCGGGCCGGCTATGCAGGAATCGTTGAGACGAACTCTGGCGAATTGATCTCGCTGGCCGAAGCGCTGAAACGATCGGGGGTGCGTTCCTGGAACCAGCTCACGACCTCAGCGGTAGCCGCGGCGGGTGTGCGTGCCATGCCGTTCTGCTCGGATGAGGACGCAGGGATGACGCCGGTGTGCAACCGATTTGACCGGGGGACGACTCCCGCCGAAATCGTCCAGGCGAGTGTCGATGACTACCGCCAGCTGTACACTCTCCGGAACTTTGCCGGAAACAAGCTGGGCTTCTCGGTGCTCGGGACCGGCAGCTACGTCGGCAGGACGTTTGCCCGATTCCTTCCGGTCCGGCAGTTCCTGGAAGAGACGATCTACCAGGCCATCCAGGGGTCTCCTGAGGTCAACGCCTACGCCGAGGCGGCCTTCGGTGGATTGGACTTCTTCCACTCCATTGTCCGCAGTCCGGATGCTCCGGCGCTTGCCGGAGAGAATGAGCGGGTGCTCGCTGTCAGGCTGGAGGATGGTCGAACCGTCAAGGTCGAACGCAAGTGGCTGAAGGACATTCGTTTCGACCAGGATTCCGATCGCCTGCGCATCAGGGGAGTGGAGTTCGACAAGGTGGTCGCCCTGATGATGCTCACGGAGCGTCAGCTGGGATTCCCGAGATACGAAGCCGTCGATCTTCGGTTTTCATACCCCGAGCTGGAAAAGATGGTGTTCTCGCAGCAGGTGAAGTCTCCTCTTGAGCTTCCGACCATCGGATTGCTGCATGAGGTGCTCTCCAACAGGCTACAGCCCGTGGGCGCCGTGATCGATGATTCGGGAAGGACTGCCGCAATGATCCCTCTCGACACGCGATTCCAGTCCGAAGTGACCGACATGATGCGGCAGTACGCGATCCTCGGCGGAATTCTGTTCCAGGATGTCGATGGACTCGAGGCCAAGGATAACGGTTCGCAGCTCTTCCGGGTGTTGAGCTCGTTCTCGCCGCGCGCTGGAGCCCTCGCAGTGGTTCGTCCGGGGTCATCTGCTACCGATGCCGACCAGCTGAAGTATTGGGCGCCGGAAGGTGCGGTGGTGTCGGGCGCCCTCGTCGAGCGAGTTGAGCTTCTGGGTCGAATTCGCGGAATGCGCGAGCAAATCGTGGGCGGCTACGGGCTCGTGATGGGCAAGCTGGCCGAGCTCGAGGCCGCGGTTTCATCCGGAGCGTCGCCTGAAAAGATCGAGGAGCTCAAGAGCGAGTTTGCTCTTGTGCTGACCAAGGCTAACGAGGTTCTCGGGGCCCTGCCGGAGGCTGCTGGTATCCGAAAGGTCGAGGAGCTCGCAGGCGTTGTCGAGCAGGTGATGTCGGCAGCCCAGGCGCTGGAGCAGGCCAAAAAGTCGTACGATTCACGCAAGCTGGCGCTGGCTGTTGAGCAGCGACGAACGCAGATCTCCGGGATTTTGAAGCGGAACCCCGTTGTCGGGGAATTGCTTCAGGCAATGGCCGGCACAGAAGGGATGCCCGAAATGCTCGGAGCCATCGTCGGAGGTGTGTCCAACGCCGGCGATCAGGGGGTGGTTTTCAGCAACCTCGAGCTGCTGAATCGCTTCCTGTTGATGGCGCATCCCGAACTGCGGCGCTGATTTCGAAGTGCGGTGAAAGAAAGGAGGGCCGGTCCCGACTGGGGCCGGCCCTCTGGCTTTCTGGAGCGGTGTGCTCCTCTCGATTCGCCTAGCGTCGTTTCTTGCTATTCCTGTTCGAGAGAGTTGACTTCCCTTCGCCGAGCACCGCCTGGGCGGCTGCCAGACGAGCAATCGGCACACGGTAGGGAGAACAGCTCACGTAATCGAGTCCCATCTCGTTGCAGAGTCGAACCGAGGCGGGCTCCCCACCGTGTTCGCCGCAGATTCCGATCTTCAGGTCCTGACGTGTCCGAAGGCCATCTTCGATAGCCAGCTTCATCAGGCGCGAGACGCCCTTTGCGTCGAGAGTCGCGAAGGGATCCTTCTCGTAGATTTTGGCGTCGAGGTAGTCTTTCAGGAACATCCCTGAGTCATCCCGCGAAAGGCCATAGGTGGTCTGGGTCAGGTCGTTCGTTCCGAAGCTGAAGAAATCGGCATGCTGGGCGATTTCATCGGCAGTCAGTGCGGCACGAGGCAGCTCGATCATGGTTCCAATCAGGTACTTCACCGGCATCGCCTTGCCCGACTTCTGTTTGAACTCAGCCAGAACCTTTTCGGCCTCTGTCCGGCAGGCATCGCCCACGATCTTGAGCTCGCGCCAGTCACCGACCAGTGGAATCATGATTTCGGGAGTGATCTTGAAACCCTCGTTCCTCACGAGCTCGCAGGCCGCCTCCATGATGGCACGCACCTGCGTGCGGTAAATTTCGGGATAACTGACCGCAAGACGGCAGCCACGGTGGCCGAGCATGGGATTGAACTCGTGCAGGCTCTCGGCCTTTCGCTTCAGTCGTTCAAACGGCACGTCAATCTTCACAGCCAATGCCTGCAGATCGGCATCCGAGTGCGGAATGAACTCATGCAGCGGCGGATCCAGCAGGCGAATGGTGACAGGAAGCCCCTTCATCTCGCGAAAGAGCTTCTCGAAATCATTTCTCTGCATCGGAAGAATCTTGGTCAGCGCCCGTTCGCGACCTTCGCGCGAGTCCGCGAGAATCATTTCGCGAACGGCGTCGATCCGGTCGGCCTCGAAGAACATGTGCTCCGTGCGGCAGAGGCCGATGCCTTCGGCCCCGAACTCCCGGGCCACTCGGGCGTCCTGTGGAGTGTCGGCATTCGTGCGGACCTTGAGACGGCGGATCTGGTCGACCCATTTCATCAGCTCTCGAAAGTCCTGGTTCAGCGACGGCGCGATGGTGGGAACCTTGCCCTCGATGACTTCACCTGTGCTGCCTTCAAGCGTAATGAAGTCGCCTTCCTTCAGAACCAGGGTGCCAAGGATCATTTCCTTGCGGTCGTAGCTGATCTTCAACGCTGAGCAGCCAGACACGCAGCACTTGCCCATGCCGCGCGCCACGACTGCGGCATGCGAGGTCATGCCTCCGCGAGCCGTCAGGATGCCTTCAGCCACCGACATGCCGTGGATATCCTCGGGAGAGGTCTCCACGCGAACCAGGATGACCTTGCGTCCGAGGTCGTTCCTCCAGATTTCAGCCGTGTCAGGATCGAACACGATCTGGCCGGAAGCTGCACCCGGAGAGGCCGGAAGACCACGTGCGATAATCCTCTTCTCGGCCTTGGGGTCGAGCGTCGGGTGAAGCAGCTGATCGAGCTGCTCGGGCTGCATGCGTGCAATCGCCTCGTCCTTCGTGATCAACTTCTCGCGAACCATGTCGACGGCGATCTTGAGCGAGGCAGCCGCCGTGCGCTTTCCGTTTCGGGTCTGCAGCATGTACAGCACGCCGCGTTCAATCGTGAACTCGATATCCTGCATGTCGCGATAATGCTTTTCGAGCTTCTGGTAGGCCTTCACGAGCTCGCGATAGGGCTTCGGCATGACCTTCTCGAGAGACGGCAGCGAACCCGCATTTTCATGGCGCGAGGCTTCGTTGATCGGCTGAGGCGTGCGAATGCCGGCAACGACGTCTTCGCCCTGGGCGTTGACGAGAAATTCTCCGAAGAATTTCTTTGCACCGGTCGACGGATCGCGAGTGAACGCGACACCGGTGGCGCAGTCATCGCCCATGTTGCCGAACACCATGGCCTGCACATTGACGGCCGTGCCCCAGTGTTCCGGAATTTCGTTGAGCTTTCGATAAGTGATGGCGCGCGGGCTCATCCACGAGCCGAAAACAGCGCCGACCGCTCCCCAAAGCTGTTCCCAGGGATTTTCTGGAAAGGTCTTTCCGTTCAGCTTTACGATCTGCTTGAACTGCGCGACCAGAGCTTTCAAATCTTCAGCGGAAAGCTGGGTATCCAGCTCGACACCGCGGGCATGCTTGAGGTCTTCGAGTGCGGCTTCGAAGTGATTGGCGTGGATGTTCAGCACCACGTCCGAGTACATCGTGATGAAGCGGCGATAGCTGTCGTAACCGAAGCGGGCGTCCTTCGACTCGGCGATGAGCCCTTCGACGGTCTCATCGTTCAGGCCGAGGTTCAGGATCGTGTCCATCATTCCCGGCATCGATGCGCGGGCGCCAGAGCGGACCGAGACGAGGAGCGGCGAATTCTTTCCACCGAAGCTGCGTCCCATCTGCTTTTCCATCTTGGACATGGCGGCACGCACCTGTCCTTCGAGGGTAGAAGGGTACGTCTGCTGGTTTCCGTAAAAGAACGTGCACACGTCCGTCGTGATCGTGAAGCCGGGAGGAACGGGCAGGTCCAGGCGGGTCATGCCATGCAGGTTGGCGCCCTTGCCGCCCAGCAGCTCCTTCTGGTGCTCGGCGCCGTCCGCTTTGCCGAGACCGAAAGAGTAGACAAACTTGGAAGCAGTCGGCCGAGCAGAGACGCCCTTGCGCTTCGGTGCAGGGCCGACGCGAGCAGTCTTACCTGCCCCAGTTTTCGAACTTTTCGCTGATGTAGGCGACGAGTTTTTCAGCCGGGATCCTTTCCTGGGCCATGCTGTCGCGGTGCCGGATCGTGACGGTGTGGTTCGAGAGAGTGTCATAATCGATGGTCACTCCAAAGGGTGTACCGATTTCGTCCTGACGGCGGTACCGCTTGCCGATCGATCCAGCGTCATCGGTAGTGGCGCGGAAGGACTTTCTGACCGTGTTGAAAACCTTGTCCGAGTACTCGACCAGCTCGGGCTTCTTCATTAGGGGGTAGATTGCGACCTTGTAGGGGGACAGGCTCGGGTGGAGCTCGAGCCACACGCGGTCGCCATCGGTGCGATACGCATCGACCAGCGCCACGAGCAGCGTGCGATCGCAGCCCGCCGAGGTCTCCACGATGTAGGGCAGGTACTTTTCCTTCGCTGCTTCATCGAAGTACTCGAGCTTCTTGCCGCTGAACTCCTGATGTCGGCCAAGGTCGAAGTCCGAGCGGTTGTGGATGCCTTCGAGCTCCTGCCAGCCGAACGGAAATTCATATTCGATGTCGAAGGCGGCCTTGGCATAATGGGCCAGTTCACCCGCGCCATGCTCGTGGAAGCGCAGCTTGTCCTTGCGGATTCCGTTGTCGAGATGCCACTGGATGCGAATGGCCTTCCATTTTTCGAACCACTCCATGTCGGAGCCTGGCTTCACGAAGAACTGCATTTCCATCTGCTCGAACTCGCGCGTGCGGAAAATGAAATTTCCGGGAGTGATTTCATTGCGGAACGCCTTGCCAATCTGCGCGATGCCGAAGGGTACCTTCTGGCGCGAGCTCTGCTGCACGTTGAGGAAATTGACGTAAATGCCCTGAGCGGTTTCAGGACGGAGGTAGACGACCGATGCGGTGTCTTCGAGCGGACCCATGTGGGTCTTGAACATTAGGTTGAACTGGCGGGCCTCGGTAAGCTGGCACTCGTCGGTTTCGCCGGGCTTTTTCGACGATTTTTTGCCGCAATGGGCGGTGTCGAGCTTGTCCGCGCGAAAGCGCCCCTTGCAGGTTCTGCAGTCGACCAGCGGATCGACAAAGCCGGAGACGTGGCCCGAGGCTTCCCAGACGCGCGGATGCATCAGGATCGCGGCATCAAGGCCTTCGACATCTTCGCGGTCGCACATCGAGCGCCACCAGCGCTCCTTCACGTTCCGCTTGAGCTCGATGCCAAGGGGGCCGTAGTCCCAGCAGGCATTGATTCCGCCGTAAACCTCGCTTGATGGAAAGACGAACCCGCGGCGTTTGGCCAGCGACACGAGGTCGGCCATGTCCTTGAGGTCGTGAACTTGACGGGGGGTTTCGGTGACGACGGCAGTGGTGTTTTCGGAGCTCATAACGATGTGAAATCGTTAGCAGAGGGGCGCCGTCAAACCAAGGAGATAGTCGGACTAAACCGCGAGAAAAAGGGCGAGTTCGGCCCTGCTCTTGCCCCATCGCACCGGAATCCAGAGCGTGCGCGTCGGCATGGTGATGCGCTTCTTGAAGATCTCGTCGGGTCTGAGGCCCCGGTCGCTCCATTGCGTCACCGTGGGCTTGGTCAGGATGGGGCGAATCTTCTTGTGGGCGAACTCGACTCCGGTGTGTCGGTGGAGAGACTTCCAGATCTCCTCGACGTCCGGGCTGTCGGCCTGAAAGAGCAGTCCGGTGAAGCCGGACGCGGCTTTGGCGCGCGCGGCCGGACCTGTGGCCGGCGTCGCCGGAATCTCTACTTCTGTGATCAGGAATTGGGCGGGAAGGGCTAGTGGCTCCGGAAACTTGAAGCCCGGAAGGCGCTGAGGCATGCCAAGCTCCAGCAACGGATTCGAACCCTGCTCCTTCAGGGCAGAAACGAATGCCGAGTGCAGCGCTTCGAGCAGCAGGGTCCAAGAGGTCATGCGAAGAGTTTACCGGATCCAGTCATAATTGAAAGAAACGCTGATGCGTTCTCTCGCGGATTGATTCTGAGGCACTTCGTGCTTCAGCCAGCTTTCGAACAAAATCAGGGTGCCCGGTGTGGGCCGGAACTCGTGGAAGCGCCGGTTTTCGATTCGGGCCGTGGAGCTGCGGGGAGGGGAGCCCATGAATCCGGCCAGCCGTGGGTCTTCGATTTTGAGCGCCCCGGCCCCCTTCGGAACCTCAACGTAATAGGTGCCGCTGATCGCCGAAAGCGGATGAAGGTGAAACGAGTGCTGGCAGTGCTGCCGCATGACGTTCACCCAGCAGGTGGTCATTTCGAGGCAGCCGTCCATCAGGTCCATGTCGAGAGCGCGAGCAAACTTCTTCGCTTCGCCGTCGATCCACTTCTTGAGCTCGCCAAAAGTAGACGAGCGGTACGGAAGGTCGGTGATCGACGCGTACGACGTGTAGCCGCCCTGATAGTTCTTGCGGCACCACTTCACGCCCTGATCATCGATTTCCTCGAACATTCGGGCCTCGCGCGCCAGCTGGCGATTGAGCTTCGAGGCGAGTGCGGCGGGAGCGCGGGCGACCCAGAGCTGCGTCGGAAAAAACCGGTGCAGGCTCATCGAGCGCCATCCTTCTTTGGAAACCAGGGAATGAAGGCGCTCGTGGTGCGCTGGTACTGACGGTACGCCTCCCCTCGGCGGGCCAACGAGCCGCGCTCACTCAGCTTCACGCCGGTGACGTTGTACAGAAAGTGCAGCATCAGCAGCGGACAGTACACCGACCACCAGCCATTCGGCTGCGCGAGGGCGAACACAAAATACCCGACCCAGATGGTCCACTCGAAAAAGTAGTTCGGATGCCGTGAGTACTTCCAGAGTCCGATCTGGCAGATCTTTCCGCGGTTCTCGGGCTGGGCGACAAAACGCGAGAGCTGGAAGTCCGCCGTGCTCTCGCCGATCAGCCCCATGGCCCAGATCGCCACGCCAGCCCACTCGAGCAGCTGAAACTCGGGCTTCGTGTTCAGGCACGACAGCAGGAAGGGCAGCGTGAGTACCCAGAGCAGTACCGCCTGGATCTGAAAGAATCCAAACATCTTGCGATCAAACGTGGCGCCCAGCCTGCGACGAAAGTCGGCGTAGCGCTGGTCTTCCTTCGGGTGGTGGCTCTTGATGCGCCGAAAGAGGTAGCCGCCGAGCCTCAGGCTCCAGAAACTCACCATGCCAGCAATCAGCAGCTTTCGCGGCATCCAGCCGTAACCCAGGCCGACATAGAGCCAGACCAGCGGCGTGAATCCGGCCGACCAGACAATGTCGACGATTCCGGCGTTTCGGATCTTCACGCTGACGAGCCAAGTCATCAGCATCAGGAAACTGGCGAGCGTCAGGGCAAGAAACCACAGGCTGGTCATCATGCGGCTGATGATACTGGCCGAGTCTCGCTTTTGGTATAGCCTTGCCTCATGGCGATCCGAAAAGTGGCACGACTGGGACACCCCATTCTCCGGCAGAAAACGCGCGAGCTCAGCGTCGAGGAGATTCGCTCGCCGGAGATCCAGCGACTCATCCAGGACCTGCGCGACACGCAGGCCGAGTACGGCGGAATTGGCATCGCCGCTCCGCAGGTCCACGAATCGGTTCGTGTCGCCATCATCGAGTTCGACGCCGGAAGCGCGCGCTACCCCGACATGGGCTCGCAGCCGCTCACGGTCTTCATCAATGCGAAGGTGTCGGTGCTCGATTCGCAGGAGCAGACCTATTGGGAAGGCTGCCTCTCCGTTCCGGGCCTTCGGGGCCGGGTCTCGAGACCCCGCAAGATTCGGGTGGATTACCTCGACGAGACTGGGGCGGCGCGATCGCTGGTGGCCGAGGGCTTCCTCGCCACCGTCTTCCAGCACGAGCTTGATCATCTGGACGGAGTGCTCTTCGTGGACCGGATCGAACCCCGGCCCGGGGCGACGGCCTTGTCGTTTACCGAGGAGTACCAGCGCTTTCATCTGGCGGAGGGTCAGGAGGCGGGGCAGGACTGAATCTCTCGAATTTTCAGGGGGTTATCTCCTAACCGATTCCTGACTTTCGCATCTTTGTGGGCGGTGATAGAAGCGGCGCGTTAACAGGATTGGAAAGGAACTCCCATGAAATCCCTGAAGATTTTTGCTCTGTCTTTGGTCGTCCTCGCCGCAGGATCTGCCGCCCACGCCTCCGGATTTGAAGAGTGCTACGAGTTGAAGGTCGAAAAGCTGAGGAGCGTCGCTCGCGAGCTCCAGGTTCCGCAGATGATCTGCATCGACTCGGTTTCGGCCCTGGTCGAAAATTCCAAGAAGATCTCTCCCGCCCTGGTGTCCTTCAGCGGACTTGGCCTCGAGAGCGCCTTTCCGGCAACGGCCACCGGCCCGGTCAATGAGCGCACGATTACCGCCGTCGCCGTCGACGTCCAGATCGACCGCGGAACCTGCTCGCGCACGGCTACCGCGAAGGTCCTGATGATCTTCAAGGTCGATGCTTCGGGTCAGCGCATTTCCGACGTCAGTTTCCAGGGCGAAGTGACCGACACTTCGGACAACTGCCACCTGCAGGGCCAGACCGACGCACTCGAGTACGTCCGGATCTAAGTCTTAGCCCAAGACCCTTTTGAGGGAGCTGCCGGTTTCGGCGGCTCCCTTTTTTTATTTTTGAGCGGTAGCCAGGACTGGGCGGCGCAGAATCGTCGCTGGGCGTTTCGGAGCGCGGATTTCCAGTGCCCCATGTTGTCATGGGTGAGGATTTCCAACAGATCCACTTCATCGATCTGGAGAACTTGAATCAGCTCATAGAGTCGATCCGCGGGCGGGGTGCTCGCATTACGTTCCCAATTGGCAATGAACTGAGAGGTATAGCCGAGCTTCTCGCCGACGGCAGCCTGGGTCAGGCCCAGGGCGAGTCGCTTTTCTTTCAGGAAAGCCCCTAATTTCGGCTCGAAGGTCACAAAAAGCCCCTTTGAAATAAAATTTGTGAGGCTCGGGTATCACAGCCTCGCTCGACTCGCCGAGGACGCCGGAGGTTTTAAAAATCACTTATAAATTGGGGGGGAGGCGAGAGAAACACACCATATGAGCACTCATCCCCGGAATGCATCGACTGCCGACCTCGACCGAGTTCTCGCTGACATGGAGAAGTTGGCGGATCATGGATTCAAGGCCGGGTCTCGGTCCTTGGAGGTCCTTCATGGCCTTCCAGAAGAACGCCGCAAGGCCCTTCTTCAGAAGCTCGAAGCGGATATCGCATTTTTCGAAGAGGCGAGTCGTGCGGGAGTTCCCAAATACAAGAGCGTCGACCTGCTTCGGCATTTCCTGTCGAAGTCCGATTGGGTCCTGAGTGATGACGTGTACTCTCGTCTCTCGGACGGGGATGTTATCGAGGTCTACAGCCCCAACTTCACGCAGCTCTTTCGGAACATGAGGTTCCTCGAAATCTGCAGCTACTCGATTCTCGACATCTACATGTACGAATGGCCGGAGCTCTACACGCGGCCGCAGAGCATGACTGATGAGTTGATCCACGAGTGCATGCGCAGTCTACAGGCCAAACCGGGCGAGAACTTCTTCGGTGACTCCGTCCCGAATCATTTTCTCGAAGAGGTCTTTTCCGAAGAGCGCCGGGTCTTTGAAATCGAGCAAAAGTTCATCTCGCCGATTCGTTGTGCCAAGACCGGGGCCGTCGTGGCCATGCTGGGATGCCTTGCCGCACGAGTGCACTCCAAGCGCGGACAGCCGAAAACGGTCGTCCCTCTCGGTCGACCGGTCAGCGGATCAGGTTC
>CAYSOA010000001.1:25626-193810 GCA_964432565.1 uncultured Bacteriovorax sp. | reverse complement strand
GGCATCCTGCTCGATCAGCAACTTTTCGGCCTGATCATAGAGCTTTCGTCGCTCTGTAACGGACTGCAGAGTGCGGGCTCGATCAATCCACTCGTCATAGCGAGGGTTTTTCCAGCCGGTTCGATTGTTTCCTGAATCTGAAGTAAAAACTCCAAGAAAGTTGTCAGCGTCCGGATAATCCGCCCCCCACATGCCCTGAAACATCGGATAAACGCCAAGATCGACCTGAGCCGGAAATGCCTTCGTATCATAAAGCTCAATGTTGACCTGAATCCCGAGGTTCTGCTTGAGCTGTGCCTGAAGCATCTCGGCCATCAGCCGGTTCTTGTCGAGATTGTAGGCCAGCAGATCCAGCGTGATCGGCCCGCTGGCAGAGTCCACGCCCGACATCCGAAGCTCACTTCGTGCACGAAGCAGGTCGAAAGGAAGACCGTCCCCTGCGTCATGGCCATCCATCCCCAGAGGAATAAAACTGGTCGCAGGAACGAATCGAGCCTGAAGTCCATCTACCAGCTTCTTCTTGTCGATCGCCATCGCGACGGCTCGACGAAATCGGGAAGTGCTCATCGGATACTTGGTGGTATTGAAACCGAGATACGAAGTCTTCAGATAGGGAAAAACCCGAAGCTCCGGTTTCCTAGATACTCTTCGAAGCTCCAGAAGCGGCAGCTCAGCCAAGAAGTCGAGATGTCCCGTCTCGAATAGGGTCAGTGCGGTTTGATCATCCCGAACTATCTGGGCCACGAGCTTCCGAACATTACCCCGCGCTCCCCAATACCGGGGGTTGGCCTCAAGCACGAGCTTGTTGTCCATTTCACGAGACACCAGCGAAAAAGGGCCGAGGGTCACCATCTTACCCGGCATGGGCCAGGATGCCCCATGCCTCTCGACGACGTCCTGCCGAAGCGGAAAGGTCACCCAGAATGTCGGAATGAAATGCCAGTAGGCAACGGGTCGCCGAAGACGAACTTCGAGAGTCGCGTCATTCACGGCTCGAATCCCGACCTTCGAAAAATCCTTCAATTTCCCGTCGTAGAAGTCCTTGGCGCCAGCGACATCGAAAAGCAGATATGCATAGGACGCAGCAGTCAAAGGTGACAGGAGGCGCTTCCAGCTGAACACGAAATCAGCAGCGCGAAGCGGCACGCCATCTTGCCAGCGAACACTCTTGCGAAGGTGGAAGGTGTAGACTTTTCCATCCGGACTGACGGTATAGCGCTCGGCAAGGCGGGGACGCACCCTCAATTTCGAATCCAGCTCCAGCAGTCCTTCCATCAGGTTGAGCAGCAGATACGTTTCGGCGGTGGTGTGGGCACGATTCCAGTCGAGCGTCTCGGGTTCTCCCTGCAGCCGAAAAGTAAAAGTGCCCGCCTCTGGGGCGGCCATGGCCCGACCGCAGGACACGAGCCCCAACACGGCCAGGAAGCCCACAAGACAACTCGCAACTCCGGCTCGTCGCTGATAGGGAATCATTCGCATTATTCTCACTCCTGATTGAGCCAGATGGATTCATCCGGCGTGGGCAAGTCTCTAGCGTCAACCTGCAGTACCGGAATCCTCCCGATCCGCTGCCTTCCGAAGTCGGCACGAGCCGAATCAAATACCCCCAAGATCCAACGATACATCGCATCGGGATCCCAAAAGAAAAGCTCACGGTGGGGCTCATCGTCCGAGGCCCAGCTGCGCCAGACAGAGACGAGGATCTCGGCCATCGACACGCGCCGCGCTCCAATCGGGCGTCCGATCAGATCTTCCGGGACTCGGATCGTTCGGCTCCAGGCCTCACGCATCTCATCGGTCAGCAGGCCAGCCAGCTCGAGAAAACTCACCCCGTACGCCGAACATCCGCCACCTTCACCGTGCCGGGGACGACGCGGAAGTCCGTAATGCCGCTCGGCCCCGCTCTCTCGGTACTCTCGCTCAAACTGCAGCAGGCGCTCACAGGTGGAGTCGGAGATCTGGTACCGAATCATGGCCAGCTCCCCGTGCTTCTTGCGCTCGGGCCATTGCCGCTCGACTTCCTCGCGCGATTCGAGACGACCTTTGAAGTCGTAAAAGAGCGCTCCCAAGCCCATCTTCTCCCAAAGTACGGCGCGCGACGTGTCACTGCGTCGCGCTGAAGTCATTCCAGTCAGGACCGAGCGATCGACAGAGATCCCTCTCGAGCACCGCACCTCGACGTTGACATGCCCGATGTTGTGCTCGCGTTCGAACTTGAAGCGCAGGAGGCTCCTGAGGGAAGACCAGGTGAGACACGATGGCGACGACCAGTCGATTCCTCGCGGCGACGGAAAGACGTAGTAGATCAGCTCACAGGAACTTCCCGTTTCCGGTGCCTTGTCGATCATCCGTTAACCCTGCACTGCGACCACAACGGCGACCAAGGGCTCATCCGTCTCTTCCGGATGAGCTTCTCAGAAACCGACGGCTCGCATTTCGTGTCAGGCTCCTTCCCGAACTCGATTGCGATTCCAGCTGGGAATTTCGACCGTCAGATCCTGGCGTCCATTCGGGATGCACTGACACGCCAGCCTTGATTGGCTGCCTACGCCCGGTGCCTTGTCCAGCTGGTCTTCCTCGTCCTCCGTGCTCTCATTGCACGAAGAAAGACCCGCTGTAATCTTAACGTGACAGGTGGAGCAGGCGCAAACCCCTCCACAGGCATGGTCGATCTCGACCCCCTCCGCCAGGGCCAGATCGAGGATGCTGCCGGGCTCTCCGGTGCCACTCGACGGACGACACGCCGAATCCACAGTGATGGTTTTGGGTTCGCCCGAACCTGGAACGAAAGTGATGCGAAACGTCCCCTCTCGAAGCGAGCGTTGAGAATCTGACATGGCGTCCCCCTGAAATTCAGTCGACATGGACCATTTCGACGACAACGTCGCCCCGAACCTTGGCCTGACATCCCAGCCGCGAAGTGGGCCCGACCTCATCGGCCCGTTCGAGACGCTCACCTTCCTCTTCTTCAACGCCCGATAGATTCTGGGCTCCCTCGATCACACGAATCTGGCAGGTAGTGCAGGCACAATAGCCCCCGCACGCGTGATGGAGCGGAATGTCGTTCGCAAGGGCCGTCTCGAGAATCGTGTCCCCTTCTCGAGCATCAACCATCTGGTTTAGGGGTAGAAACGTCACCTTGGGCATGGTTCTCTCCAATCCGATTCCACTCTATTATCCATTCTTCGCTTCTGAGGATGCCTTCGCCAACGTTTTCGCCAGGACCTTCTCCGCAAGGGGGATCGTCAGTCGATTCAGCTGATCGCGGGTCTGACGGATCCGCGCAGGATCGGACCCCGCCAAGGCCTGCTCGAGCTCTGTAAAGCCCACGCGGATCAGGTCTGCCTGCTCGGGTCCCACCAGCTCATCGGCATCCCGAAGATTCTTCTCGGTGGCTCGAAGGATAGGCTCAGCCTCGTTTCGCGCATCCACCAACCGCTTGAACGCCTTGTCCCCATCCCGGTTCTCGAGCCCAGCTGCCAGGATCCGCTCGACCTCGGCATCCGTCAGGCCGATGCTGGGGCGGACCTCGACGCTCTGCACCTGTCCGGTCTCGACGTCCCGCGCACTGACCTGCAGAATCCCATCGGCATCCACCAGAAAAGAGACCTCAATCCGCGGAATCCCGGCTGGCGCCGGACGAATGCCCTTGAAACTGAAACGAGCCAGGGAGCGGTTCAGCTCGACTCGGTCTCGCTCGCCTTGAAAGACATGAATATCGACGCCCGTCTGTCGATCGGCAAACGTCGTGAAGGTTTCTCGCGCCACTGCGGGGATCTTGCTGTTTCTCGGAATCAACACGTTCATCAGGCCGCCATAAGTCTCGATGCCCAGCGAAAGCGGAACAACATCCAACAGCAGGAGCTCAGTGTTGTTGCCTGAGAGAATGTCTGCCTGAATCGCCGCACCGATCGCCACCACCTCATCCGGATGAAGAGAGGTGTTCGGGGCACGGCCAAAAATCTCGGCAGCCACCTGCTGCACGATTTGCAGACGCGTTGGACCGCCAACGAGAACGAGATCCGTCAGGTCCTCCGGACGCATTCCAGCATCAGAAAGGGCCTGCTCACAGCTGGCTCGAGTCCTCTCAAGCACGGGCCTGCAGAGCTGGTCGAATGTTGCGCGAGACAGCAGCTTCTGCTGCCGGGCACCCGAAATCTCAACCTCAACAAGAACCTCATCAGTCTCCACGATACGTCGTTTGGCCTGCTCGACCGACTCGAGAAGACCGGCCCGCTCCTGTGCCGAAAGTTTCGAAAAATCGGCAAAACCATCAATAAACCAGCGCGCAACTGCCTGATCCAGATCGTCTCCCCCAAGGCGGGTATCGCCATGCGTGGAGAGCACTTCAAAGACTCCGTCCTCAAGGCGAAGAATCGAAATATCGAACGTGCCGCCGCCGATGTCGTAGACGGCGACGACCCCCTGACGCCGACGATCGATACCATAGGCCAGGGACGCAGCCGTGGGCTCGTTGATGATGCGAAGCACATCAAGCCCCGCCAGACGACCTGCTGCACGAGTGGCCTGCCTTTGGGAATCATTGAAATAGGCCGGCACGGTGATGACCGCCTTCGAAACTGCACGGCCGAGTGCCTTCTCTGCCGAAAGACGCAACTCTCTCAAGATCAGTGCGGAAATCTCGATCGCGGTAAACGAACGATCACCGAGTTGAATCCGAACCAGGCCCGAGGAATCCCCCTCTGCGGGCGGCAGCACATCATAGGGAAGCCCTTCGGCCTGCTGCTTCACTTCGTCATAGCTTCGACCAAGGAGCCGCTTGACTGAAAACGCCGTCTGCCGGGCGTTCTGAATCTGGCACCGGCGAGCCTCAAAACCCAGCACGGTGGCACCGCCATCCGAGCTCACCGCCACCACCGAGGGCAAAAGCCGGTGACCCTCACGCGACGGAAGGACTTCAGGCCTTCCCTCACGAACGACGGCTACGAGACTGTGAGTCGTCCCTAGGTCGATACCCAAGATGATGTCGCCGCTTCCAAGCATTTCCAGTCCTTCTAGCTCATTCCCACTCGGGCCATCAAGCGCATGACGTCCCGCTCGAGAGATTCAAATGTATTTCGCCTCAAGCCCAGAGCCTGCATCCGTCCCAAGCACTCTTGAGCACCACGACGGTCCTGAAGCGACATCAGCCGGTCGTGCTCCTGCTCCAGTTCCCGCATCTGCGCGCGAGAGACCTCAAGCGACGCGGACACCTCAGAAAAAAAGGACCGTACCTGCTCGGATGCGCGGACCGGATCGTCCAGATCCATCAGGGCCTCCTGAATCTCGAACCAGCGCTCAGCAAGCTTCAGGTCGTCGGGAGATTTCGATGCACTGACTGAAAGTCCCGCCGAAGCCACAAGAAACTCGCGAAGGGAGTCTCGATCCCGGAGTACCCGATAAGCCTCGTTGAGAAGCCCCATGCGATCGAGCGAAGCGCTTCGAATCGCCTCGGAATCGCGCACGAATTTATCCGGATGCAACGCCCGGCTGAACTCGAGAAACCGTCTCTGCAAGATTGATAAATCCTGGCCAAAGACCCGGTCGACACCAAAGACGGCAAAGGGGTCACGCGAAGCGCCTGCTGACAGAGACTGCGGCTTGCCGCACGAAGGACAGCAGTGGGGCGCCGGAATGCGATCCAGTGCGCCCCCACAGTGCTCGCAATCAGGCCGAGAAGCTGGACCCGCAACCACAGGTTCGCTTCGCATTCGGGTTCTTGAACACGAACCCTGTTCCATTCAGACCATCGGTGAAATCGAGTTCAGTCCCGGCAAGGTAGAGGTACGACTTGGCGTCGCAGACCACCTTCACACCGTCCTTCTCGAAAATCTTGTCGCTTGCAGCCAGGGGCTGGGCATCGAACCCCAGCTTGTAGCTCATTCCCGAGCAACCTCCGCCAACGACCATCACACGTAGATGGGCGCCCTCAGCGGTGGAATCCGCCGCCTGAATGCGCTTGATCTCGGCGACCGCCTTGTCGGTGATGGTCAGCGACGTCGGAGCGGGAGCAGCGCCCACCTGGGAGGTGGACTGAGAAGGATTGCCCTGGGCTTCGGTGGCTTCACTCATGATTTCTGCTCTCCTTCGTTCTTTTTCATGTAGTCCTGAATCGCCGCCTTGATCGCATCCTCGGCGAGCACCGAACAGTGGATCTTGATCGGCGGCAAAGAAAGCTCCTCAACGATATCGGTGTTCTTGATCTGAAGCGCCTCTTCAACCGTCTTGCCCTTGACCCACTCGGTCGCAAGCGAAGAGCTGGCGATGGCGCTGCCGCACCCGAAGGTCTTGAACTTTGCATCCGTGATGACGCGAGTCTTTTCGTCGACCTCGATCTGCAGCTTCATCACGTCGCCGCACTCGGGTGCGCCCACAAGCCCCGTTCCAACCTGCTTTGAGGTCTTATCCAAAGAGCCCACATTCCTGGGGTTTTCGTAATGTTCGATGACTTTCTGAGTGTATGCCATTTCAGTACTCCTGCCGTTGATCAGTGATGCCCGGTCCAGACGACCGACTTTAAATCCACGCCTTCCTTCACCATCTCGTAAAGAGGAGAAAGCTCGCGAAGCTTTCGCACGGTGGCCACGACCCGCTCGATCGCAAAATCAATCTCGGCGTCCGTCGTGTTTCTTCCGACGCTGAAGCGGATGCTCGAATGGGCCAGTTCTTCTCCTACCCCGATGCTTTTGAGCACATAGGATGGCTCGAGCGAGGCCGACGTGCAAGCCGACCCGCTCGAAACTGCAAGCTCCTTGATCCCCATCATGAGTGACTCGCCCTCAACGTAGGCAAAGCTGACGTTAAGGTTGTGGGGAAGCCGCTCCGTCGGATGCCCATTGAGATGCACCTCGTCGATCTCGGCCTGGATCGCATCCCAAAGCCTGTCACGAAGCCGCTTGGAATGGTCGTAATCGGACTGAAGTCGGGCCTTCGCAATCTCGGCCGCTTTCCCGAAGCCGACAATGCCGGGCACATTCAAAGTTCCCGACCTCATGCCACGCTCATGGCCTCCACCATGGACCAAGGCAGCCAGGCGAACGCGAGGGTTTCGGCGTCGAACATACAGAGCCCCCACGCCCTTGGGGCCGTACATCTTGTGCGCCGTCAACGAGAGCAGATCGATGCCCATGGCCTGGACATCGACGGGGATCTTTCCGCAGGCCTGAACGGCGTCGGTATGGAACAGCACCCCACGCTCCTTGCAGACCTTGCCGATCTCGGCGATCGGATTGATGGTGCCGATTTCATTATTGGCGAACATCACGCTGACCAGAATCGTATCTGCACGAATGGCTCTGGCGACCTCTTCGGCGGAGACGCGACCGTACTGATCGACAGGGAGCGTCGTAATTTCAAAGCCGATCGACTCGAGATACTGACAGGTGTCCAGAACCGCCTTGTGTTCAACCGGCGACGTAATGATGTGCCGGCCCCGATCCTTGTACATCTGGGCGACACCCTGCAGAGCCAGATTATTGCTCTCGGTGGCACCACTGGTAAAGATCACTTCCTTGTCAGTGGCGCCGATCAGGGAAGCAATATGCCCGCGCGCCTTCTCCACCGCGGCTTCGGCGGTCCAGCCAAACTCATGATTGCGGCTTGCAGCGTTTCCGAAGGACTGGGTGAAATAGGGAATCATCGCCTCAAGAACCAGCGGGTCCATCGGCGTGGTGGAATGATAGTCGAGAAAAATCGGCAGCTTCATGGTCTCACCTGTGGGGGAAGAAAGGTTTCAAGTTGATAAGACTGAGGGGCACTCTGTGCCGAGGCTGAAACGGTCAATTCGGAGAGCGGAATCCCGGCCAGGAACTCCTGCAACCGAGAGTTCAGATTTTTCATCATGCCCTGAATCTGGCAGGAATGCCGAAACTCACAGGAGTTCGGAGACTCAGACTGATCCGCGCAAGCGACCACGCCACCCGGACCCTCCATGAGCTCCAAAAATTCTCCCAAATGGACCTGAGAGAGCGGACGATGCAGTCGATATCCGCCCCTCGCACCCTGAGCGGAAACCAGAAGTCCGGAGTCCTTCAAGCGTTGCAGCGTCTTGGCCAGAATATCAAAGGGCAAGCCATGGGCATCGGCCATCTCGCGTGCCGAGGCGGCCGCCCGATTTGGCTTCTGGCTGAGATAGCGCAGCGCAATAAGTGCGTATTCGGTCGTTCGATTCAGTTTCAACATGGCTTGTTACCGCGAATGGTGCCGGTAAATACGATTTTCACCATCCGAGTTCAATATCATTATATCGGATATTTTTAATCCGAGTTCAAGACTTTGTAAAAAACGATGATTTTCAAGGCCTTCTGAGGCCGAATACAAAACGAATCGACTCTAGCATTGTCAGCCGGATGCCAGTATCGTCGCGGCCGTGAATCCCGAAACTCCGACCGGCCCATCCGACCCCACTCCGATCCGCATTCGAAAGGGCGCCATCCTCCTGTATCGATGCTTCGACATCTCCGAGGAAGTCGATCTGGCCCGAGTGGAGGAGGTTCTAACCCAGTCGACCGGCCCCAAGGGCCGACTCAAACTGGCCCGCCCCACCGGACAAGCCATTGTGATTCGAAACGCGCCGATCACTATCGCTCTGGGGGAGACTCCGATCACGATCATGAACCGTGAGTATGCCGCCGAGACAACTGCCCGAATCTGGGACTACGGCGTCATGTCGATTCTCTTTCAACTGACGATTCCGGAGGGCACCGACTGGGACCAGCTATTGAGGAAGTCGGCCGCACTCGAAAGCACGGGCGAAATCGACGCGCTCGCCAGAAAGCGGGCAGCCGATCTCACGCAGCGCCTTCAGGGCACCCTTCAGGAGCCCAGCGAATGGGAGGGCCTTGAAGACTACACGATCTATTTTCTCGAACAGATCGATGGAGTTCGCAACGCAGGCGAACTGGCGCAGAAGGCTGATATTCCCGCCTTGATTTTGGGAGAGACGGACCGAAACCTCGCTGGGTCGACTCGAGACGTCAGCATGGAGTCACGATTCTCCTACCGTGAAAACGACCTCGTCGTGATCGACTGGAACAGTGCGCTGGTCTGGGAGCCGAGCGGAATTCGAGATATTCCCGATGTCCTCGAGTTCGCCGTCACCCACCTCTTGGAGATGCGCTATTACGACGACCTGATCGACCGTCGACTCAACCTGCTGTACGACTCGATCGAGGCCCGGCGCAGACGCCGAGGACGAATTCCGTTCTGGAAACTGTCCCATGAGGCGAGCACCCGCTTCATCGAATTTTCCGAATTTCTCGGACGAGTCGAAAACTCTCTGAAGGTGGTCGGTGACTTTTATCTCGCTCGAGTGTTTCGCGGAGCGCTCGGACGCTTTCGCGTCAGCGACTGGCAGAACAGCATCAGCCGAAAAATGAACATTCTGGCGCAGGTGTCCGAGCTGCTTCAGGGCGAAGTCAACACCCAGCGCAGCATGCTGCTCGAAATCATCATCATCGTGCTGATCGCCTTCGAGGTCATCTACGCCCTCGCGGGCGTCGGGCATTAAACTCTACTCGATGTAGGGTCCGAGTCCCTGCGCCTTGCGGATGGCGTCGGCGATTTCTCGAACAGCTCCCCACCCACCCTGTCGCTCGGTCACATAGTGAACGCGGGCCTTTACGGCATCGACGGCATGGGGAACCGTCGCACTGAACCCGACCCGCTCGAGCACGGGAATGTCGAAAAGATCATCGCCCATGAACCCCATCTGCTCGGTAGTCAGACCGGTTGCGGCCACGATCTTGTCGAGCGCCTTCACCTTGTCTTCGTCCCCTAGAAAAACGTGCTCAACATTCAAAAAACGCATGCGGGTTCGAACGTCCTCGCTCTCGCCACCACTGATGACGGCAACCTGAACCCCGTGCTTCATCAACAGCTTCAATCCGTAGCCATCCTGGACATGAAAGTTTCGAGTCCACCCATGCCCCTCAAGCCAGAACACGCGCCCGTCGGTCATGACCCCGTCCACATCAAGGATCAGCAACTTGAGCAGTTTCAGTCGGGTCTGAAGGTCGGGGGTTTCGAGGAGCTTACCGGCTGCATGGATCGAGTGGGGCTGCATCATGGTCATTTCCTCGCTTCGGGAAGGAGCTTGGGCTGCGAAGCCACCAGCTCACGAATGGCGAGCAGCTGGCGAATGAAGGTGCCGACATGCTCGAGGTAAAAGGCATTGGGTCCGTCGCTCTTGGCTTCGCTCGGGCGCGGATGGCACTCCATGAAGAGCCCGTCAGCCCCGGCTGCCATCGCAGCGCGGGCGAGCACCTCAAGGTATTCTCGCTTGCCTCCCGTGCTTTTCCCGCCCGCCCCTGCCCCGGGCATCTGAATCGAATGGGTGGCGTCGTAGATCACCGGAACTCCGAATCCCTGAATCGTCTGAAAGGAAACCATGTCAACAACGAGCGTATTGTAGCCGTGCGTGACTCCTCGCTCAGTGAGAAAGAAGCCATCCTTCGCAAAGGTTCTTCCCTCGCGCGCCTCAACGGCCCGAACCTTTTCGACAATGTTCTTCGCATCCCAGGGAGCCAGAAACTGCCCCTTCTTGATGTTGAGGCGACGTCCGTGACGAAGAGCCGCTTCGGCTGCCGCAACAACCAGATCGGTCTGTCGACACAAAAAGGCGGGAATCTGGAGGAAATCAATCACCTCGGCAACGGCCTCGGCCTGCTCGGGCGTATGGAGGTCAGTCAGGACCGGAAGTCCGGTCTTCTCACGCACTCGCGAAAGGATCCTGAGCCCATCCTTGAGACCGGGTCCGCGAAATCCATCGATCGAACTGCGGTTGGCCTTGTCGAAAGACGCCTTGAAAAAGAGCGTTACCGGAAGGTCGGCCAGCTGGCGCTGCAGCTCATCGGCGATTTCGAGGCAGAGGGCTTCGCTCTCAATCACGCAGGGACCGGCAATGAGGGTCATGGGAGAATTCATCGACATGGAGGCACTTTTTCGCGGATTCGCGGTCCAGTCAATTGCCGAGTCGACGATCGTGATCAGTTGACCAAACCTTCGACAGAAAAAAACCGCAAAGCCCCGCTGGAGGCGCGCCCCGGCCGCGCGCACTGCTCTTGCACCTCGGGGCGCCGATGAAGCTGCACCCACTCGGTCTGATGGCCCTCGCGCTGGTTCTAGGCCACCCCGTATCCGCGGGCGAGGCCTCGTCGCTTCAGTGCTATGGTCGCAGCTTCAAGAGCCTCTCTGCCGCGAGCCAGTTCATGCCCGGGCTTTTCCAGCTCGATGGCACCTGCTACGCCTACGCCGCCACGGCGTCACTGGAGGCCGCCCATGCTCGCAAGCACGGCAAGGCCGTGCAGATTCTTCCGACGGCCTTGGCCTTTCGCCAGTCTCACGACTCGAACTTCAATCTGCAAAGAATTCTGAAGGCCTCAACGCACGACACTGAAACTGGCACCATCGGCCCCATTCCCCAGAGTTTCTACGACGGGGGTCTGGTCTTGACGGTCCAGGGCGGACTTCGCTCTGGCCCCTCGACCCCTTCGTCGAAGATCGTTCCTCGCTATTCGCTCGAAGCCCTGCTCGAGTACCGCGAATTCTCGAAGGGGCTGGTCGCAGAGGCGTCCTGTCAGTATTACGAGCGAGAGCCGCTTCACCTTGAAGAAAGCTCAATCAAAACCTCGATCTCGGATCGACGCCGTCGGTTCAATGAAGCGATGGATGAGCAGGGCAGGCTTTTCATCAAGCTGGACAACCTCGCACCGGACGACACCTCCGGTCGTCAAACTCTGCTCTCCCGAGTTCGTGAGCTGAATCGCCAGCTTGAGGACTTGAACCAGTCCATACGCAAACTTCTCGGGCAGCTGGATGCGATCTCCGTAAAACTCAGGGCGGGGGTTTCGGGTGATCAGGCTCTGTCTTGCAGGATCACCGAGTCGTCCAAGGATTTTGAACAGAGACTGATCCTCAAGCACGGCGGAGTCGATACTTCGGGAATTCGACCTCTGGTCCTCTTTACCGGACTGAACGGAAAAGAACGATCGTGCGACGCGGCCGAGGGCGAGCGCCGGACTCGTCTGCTGACCCGAGCCATTTGTGCTGGAATTCCTGCTGCGATGGGCACCTACAGCATGAAAAAATTCCTGCTGCGCGACCGGGATCTCCGCACCCCGTGGAAGCCCTATGCTCCCACCGGAGCGGCCGGTGATGTCGTGGGATCGGGTCATGCGATGACACTGCAGGGTGTTGAGGACATTCAAGGAGTCCCGCACTTCGTCTTTCGAAATTCTTGGGGCCGTGGAACTGAGGCCGCACTGCCGCTGTCCGAGGGGTGTGCGATCGACGAGGCTGTTGTCTTTCTCGATACCGATTCTCCGTCCTCCGGTACCAGCGAGTGGGATGCGTGGCAGGCTCCCGGTGACGACGCCCTGCGGCTTCAGTCGAGCCGATTGTTTCGTGCCGGGTTTCTGAGCGCGACTTTGCGAAACGACGCAGTGCCCGCCACCACCCCGACCAGCCGTTGAGTCGCCCGCTAGCCAAGCAGGGCGTCCGGACGCTAGACTGACCTCATGGCCTCCTCGACTGATGCAGAACCACTTTCGGAAGATTTTCTCCTCACTATTTCGACCGATTTCCCTTCGGACTTCCTGAGCCGCGATCCCGAGGTGCTCGAGTCTCACGGAAAGGACTGGACCAAGCTCTATCCAGCAAGACCCTCGGCAGTCGCCTTTCCGCGAACGACCGAAGAAGTCAGCCGCCTATTGAAGCTCTGCTCGGACCACCGAGTGGCCGTCGTGCCCTCGGGCGGACGCACCGGGCTCTCGGGCGGCGCCGTGGCCGCAAACGGCGAAGTCGTTCTGAGCCTCGAGCGCATGAACCGGATGGGGCCGGTGGACGTGCTGTCGCAAACTGTTCGAGTGCAGGCAGGCGCGATCACCGAAGCCGTGCACCAGCACTGCGCACCCCACGGACTGACCTGGCCTGTCGACTTTGCCTCAAAGGGGTCGAGCCATGTCGGTGGCAATATCGCTACCAACGCGGGCGGGGTGAAGGTCATTCACTACGGAATGACCCGAAACTGGGTGCTTGGCCTTCAAGTGGTGCTCATGGATGGACGCGTGCTGGAGCTGAATGGGGCGCTCGAAAAAAACAACACGGGACTCGACCTTAGGCACCTCTTCATCGGAACCGAAGGAACCCTGGGCGTGATCACTGAAGCGACGCTCAAGCTCACGCGGCTTCCCGGAGACCTCGACGTATTTTTCTTCGCCGTGAAGGACATGGCGGCGGTGTTCCAGCTCTTTCTCGAAGCGCGCCGCGCCCCCTTCACCTTGATGGCGTTCGAGACGCTGACGCACAACTGTCTCGAAAAAGTGGTGGCACACCTGAAGCTTCGCCCCCCCTTCGGAACCCAGTCGGGAGCCTATGTGCTGCTTGAGGCCGAACGCCCGCGCTCGACCGACGCTCGCGAAGTGATGGACACCTGGCTTGCGGGGCTTTTTGAAAAGGGGCTCGCACTCGATGGCACTCTGGCCCAAAGCCCTCGCGAAGCGCGGGACCTATGGATGATTCGAGAGGGAATTGCCGAGAGCATCATGGCGGGCACGTTTGTCCATAAAAACGACATCGCCCTTCCGATTGCCACGCTCGAACGATTCATCGGCGAGATGTATGCACTGTTCGAAGCACGCCACTCGGATTTTGAAATCTACCTTTTCGGCCACATTGGTGACGGCAACCTGCACGTGAACACGCTCAAGCCTGAGGGTCTGTCGAAGGAGGACTTCACGACTCAATGCAAGCAGGCGGACATCGGCCTGTTCGAACTGGTTCAATCGCATGGCGGCAGCGTCTCAGCCGAACACGGCATCGGACTCCTGAAAAAGGAGGCACTGAGATACTCGAAATCACGCGAAGAGCTGGAGATCCTGCGGTCGTTCAAGGCCCAACTGGACCCGCGAGGACTGATGAACCCAGGGAAGATTCTCGACTAGCGCCGTCGGCCACCTCGTCGGCACGTGGTCAGACTGGAATCGCTGCAGTCAGTATAGAATTCGCGTCCGAATCGACGTTGGAAGCTCTTCGATGGCGCGCTTCACTTCATTCGAGACGGCACGATCGGTATCGAGAACGAGGTATCCAATCTCAGAGTCCGTCGACAGGGCCTGCGCCTGGATGTTCGCGCCGAGTCCTGCGACGATTCGGTTGATCTCAGAGAGAACACCCGGAACGTTCCGATGAACGTTCAAGATTCGATGGCTGTCGGCGGACGGAGCTAGATTCACTTCCGGAAAGTTCACCGATCGGAGCGTGGATCCCGAATTGATGTACCGAATCAGCGAAGTGGGCACCTCTTCTCCAATGTTTGCCTGGGCCTCCTCGGTGGCGCCCCCGATGTGCGGTGTCAGGATCACATTGTCGAGACCACGAAGGGGCGTCTCAAATCCGGTTCCGTTGGACTCCGGCTCCTCGGGAAAGACATCAATGGCAGCACCTGCAAGGTGACCTGACTTCAAGGCCTCGACCAGCGCAGGAATCACCACCACCGTCCCCCGGCTGGCATTGATCAGATGCGCACCCTTCTTCATGGTCTCGAGTTCACGCGGGCCGATCATCCACTTCGTAACGGGCGTGGCCGGAACGTGGCAGGTGATGAAATCCGAGCTGCGAAGCACCTCGGCCAGCGTCGCACAGCCGCGAGCATTGCCGAGTGGGAGCTTGGATACGATATCGTAGAACAGAACCCTCATCCCGAAGTGCTCGGCCAGCGTCCCCACCTGGGTGCCGATATTTCCGTAGCCGATGATCCCCAGGGTCTTGCCCCGCACCTCATGACAGTCGGCCGAGACTTTCTTCCAGACCCCCTGATGCATCTCGCTGCTTCGCTGTCCGAGCCGACGAGCCAGCATCACTACTTCGGAGAGCACCATTTCGGCGACGCTGCGAGTGTTGCCGAAGGGGGCATTGAAAACACTAATCCCGCGCGACTTGGCACCCTTGAGATCAATCTGATTGGTCCCGATGCAGAAGGCGCCGATCGTCAGTAGTCGGTTGGCACTGGCGAGTACCTTCTCGGTGACCTGGGTCTTGCTCCGAATTCCCAGGATGTGCACATCGCGAATTCGCTCGGCGAGCTGCTCCTCACCCAAGGCTGTCGAGAGGACCTCGACCTGATACCCCTCCGAACGAAACATCTCATGGGCGAGCTGATGGATATTCTCGAGCAACAGAACGCGAATCTGGTCTTTCGGAAACGAAGTGACGGGTGGGGTCATGGTGCTCAACAGCATACGCGAATCGGGCCGGTTTCTCCATGGGGGCAGCTTTTGCCGACTTCGGACCGGAGCGCCAACTGGTACACTGACAGGAAGGACCATGGCACGCCGCACGGCTCCATCAGTATTCTTTGCAACTGCCCTGCTGATGCTGCTGGCATCGGTGCGGCCCACGCTCGCCATCGAGCCGGGTGAGTACAACTCTCGGATTCGCGAATTCTCGCTCTGGCTCATGCGCACCGGTGATCCCAGCTCACTGCATCCCGCCAGTCCCCTGGGAGTCATGCCGGTGGAGGTGCCTGAAGGGTTCCCGATTCCGATCGTTTTTGGCGCAAGCGCTTCGTATGGGTTCTCACAGTTTGCGGCCTCGCCGAGTGTCACCGACACTCTGCAATCCATCGCGCCGGAGGGAGCCGTCATCCCCAACCGATTTCGTCTCAATCGACTCTGGGGCGGCCTGGGGTTGTCCCGTCGCACCACGCTTGGATTTCACCTACTCGATTACCCGGCTTTTCAAGCCTTCGGGGGAGGCGTGACTCTCGATCACGTCATTACCGACTTCAGGCCCTTCTTTCTCTGCGGGCGGGTGACCGCAAGTCTTTCAGGGGGGGACCGCTGGTGGAAGTATCGAGGAGTACTGGCCGAATTTCAGGCAGGCCTTCATTTTACGGGTTTTGATCTCTTCGTGGGTCTCGGAAGCCGCCTGGCCCGGCTCGAACTGGAGATCAATGATGACCCGGCCAATCGACTGCAGCAGGTGCACCCGTTTCAGCGTGAGTCTTGGGAGACACATGCGGGGATGGAGATCTTTCTGACCCGCAAGTTCGCCATTGGAGGGGGCGTTCACTGGCACCCCCAGGGACACGGCTTCGGTGTTAAACTCATCTATAAGAGCAGAGGAACATCACCGCTGATCGATCCGTACCTGCAACCGCGAGTGGATGAATGATGTCTCGTTGGACTGCAAGCCTCATCGCCCTGATCGTGGGCGTCACCGCCATCAGCGGATGCGCCCGGCAGGAATCGGTTTTCGGCGAGGCAGGCCCCAGCAAACCCCCCACGACCGTGCAGACCGGCAACTCCAGAAAGTTCACGGCAGCGGCACTCGGAGAAACCAGTACGACGCTGATCACCCTTTCGGTGCGGGGTGGCCACCTGCCCAAGGTTCTCGAATCCTCACTGACCGGTCCCTTTCGCTGGGCGGGAGACACCGACTTTCCCGGAAGCGGGGGAACCTGCAATCCCGATGGCCTCGTCGATCAGTGCCGGATCGCTGTGGAGTTCGTTCCTGAAGCCGAGGGAAGTTTTTCGGGGCAGGTACGGGTTGCCTACGAGCGCAACAGCACCACCCAGAGCGTGTGGAGCCAGTCGATCGTAGCCGCAACCCCTGCCCGACTCGAGATCGTCGGCTCGGGCACCATCGACTTCGGATCGTCCTACGTGGGACAGGAAGCCGCAACCCGAGGCATCACGCTGCGCCACCTGCAGGGAGGAACCGCGACGAACTTCGAGCTCGTCTCCGGAGCGACCCCAGTCTACTTCGAGGGTGTAGGACGATTTCCGGGAGTCACCGGAACCTGCGCATCAAGCGTCTCGGCGAGCACATGTTCGGCGACGCTCGTCGTCCGAGCCGAAAGAACTGGAGTTTTCAATGATTCGATCACCCTTCGATACCATGACGGCAAGGAAGTTCAGCTGCTCACATTTTCGGCGACCGGCTCGGTGACCTACCCTCCGAAGCTGACGCTATTGCCCGTCAATCAGGATATCGGGCAGGTCTTTGTCGGCGGCCAGGGAACCATCCCCCTGGTAGTTCGGTATGACGAAGGAGACATCCCGGCAACCGGCCTCGCCTTTTTGGGCATTCAGGGTGAGATGAGCTTTCCGGGAGGATCCTATCCCGGGTCCGGAGGAACCTGCGGAGCGGAAATCTTTCTGGGAACCTGCACGCTCAACCTGGCCATCACCCCGAGCACTGCCGGCGCCCAGACGCGCACCCTGACCCTGCTCTACAGAAGCGGCTCAAAGTGGTACGAGGCCAAGGCCGACTTCAGCTTTACGGCTGTTCCTCCGGCAAGACTCACCCTCTCACCAGCATCGGTCGACTTCGGAACGGTTGCAGCAGGGAGCGCCAGCCTGCGCATGCTCACCCTCAGCCATGACGAGGGGCAGCCCTCGGCAAGCCAGATTTCGGCATCTCTTCCTTCAGGCTTTCGCTTCGCAGGGGGAAGTTATCCCGGAACCGGTGGCAACTGCACCACGACTCTGCTTCCCGGATCATCCTGCACTCTGGCGGTGGAGTTCGCCCCGACCAACCGCGGGACGTATTCTGGAAACCTTGCCGTCAATTATCAGGGGGGTATCGGCACCAGCAGCCTGACGGCAGCCCTGATTGGCAAGACCGAGGCGAACCTCTCGCTCTCATTGGGAAGTGCGACACCTGCGGGTTCGATCCTCACGGGGGCAAGCTCACAGCGCACGCTGACGCTCACGCATCTGGGAGGTGCTACGGCCACGAGCCTCTCGGGAAGCCTGCCCGCAGGAACCGCCTTCACGATCCTCTCGACCACCTGCGGAGCATCTCTGGGCTCCGGAAGCTGTACCTACACCATTCGCTTCGCACCAGCCACGGCAGGAAGCTACAACGAGACTTTCGCGCTCTCGTTCCACAACGGAGTCATGGCCGACTCGGCAAGCCTGGGAGTTACAGCAACCGCCGTTGCTGCAGCAACCCTCGAACCTAGCGCCTCGCCGCTCGACTTCGGTGAGCTGGTCACGACCGGGAGCCGCACGATCGCGCTCCAGATTTCTACTCCTCCCACATCAGGCGTGAGTGCCACCAGTATTTCTGTCGGCTCGATCCCATCGCCCTTCTTTTTGGTGAACCAGAACTGCCCGCCAACACTCGCCGCAGGGGCTACCTGCACGATCACTATTCGCGCGACGCCGAGCACCTCGGGAGTGAGTCAGCGAAGCTTCTCGATCAGTTATCACGACGGGGTACAGACAAGATCCCTCGCAGTCCCCCTGACGGTCACGGGACGCCTGGCAGCGACCCTCTCCTTTCATCCCACGACGACTCTCAACTTTGGCTCGGTGCTGATCGGACAAACCTCCGACCCCCAACTGCTCGAAGTGCGACACACGTCGGGAGAGTTGAGCGCGACGAGCCTGTCTGCCTCGCTCGACTCGAACTACCGCTTCACTGGAGGAAGCTATCCCGGCACCAGCGGTACCTGCGGAACTGAGCTGGCTCCTGGCGCAAGCTGCCTGATGGAGGTGACCTTCATGCCCAATACTTCGGGCACGGTGACCAGAAACGCCACCCTCTCGTACTACAACGGCGCGATCGGACAATCCGCCACGCGGTCACTGACCGGGTCTTCAAACGGAAAACCGGCTTTCTCGGGCGACTACCACTTTGGGGACAAGGCTGTGGGGTCCAGTACGGATGCCACTCTCACCGTCACGTTTCAGGGAAATACCCCGGTCACGGGGATGACGGGCTCGATCACGGGGAGCACTGCCTATTCATTCATCGGAGGGGCCTACCCGGGCACCGGAGGAACCTGTGGCGCTGCCCTCTCGAGCGGGAGCTGTACCGTCCGAGTGCGGTTCACTCCGACAGCGTCGGGCAGCCCGACCGCAACCCTATCGCTTGCCTACGACAGCGGCGCGGGAGCGATGACCTCGAGCATGACTTTGCGAGGGACGGCACAAGTGGTTCCCGTGCTCACCCTGACCGGCACGGGCTCAGTGTCAGGCATGAAAGTGACGGGCAGCAGCACCCCCATCTCGCTCACACTCACTCATTCCGGGGGAGGCCAGGCCACCAGTCTCTCGGGACTGGCCCCTGCAACCCCCTTCAAGTTTGCCGGAGGCTCCTATCCGGGGACGGGCGGAAACTGCAGCAGCGCCTTGAGCGCTGGCACGAGCTGCACGATCCGGCTTGTCTTTGAACCCACTTCCTCAGGAGACTTTTCTGCCACGGTGGGCGTATCGTACTTCAACGGACTCGCCACCGCGCAGGCCTCCAAGGCCCTGAGCGCCAGCGCCGGCATTTCGGCCCTCGTCACGGCATCAGAAAGTAACTTGAACTTCGGCCAGATCTCTTTGGGCCAGTCGTCCACTCTCGAGTTCACCCTGACCAACCGCGCTTCCGCCGTTCCCGCCACCTCGATGCAGATTCTCGGCATCAACAGCCCATTTTCGATCGCCTCGCAGAACTGCACCAGCCTCAGCCCCGGACTCGAGGCAGGTTCGAGCTGTACGATTTCTGTTCGTTTTACTGCATCGACGCATGGACGTTATTCAGGCACCCTTCAGTTTCGCTATTCGAACGGAAGCAGCACGCAGACAGTGAACGTTGCGCTGTCTGCCACAACGCCGTCAGGGTACCAGCTCTCGCCGGCCGATGGCCTCGACATCGGCGATCGCGCCGTCGGTGGCACTCACCCGGTCACCTTCACCCTCACTCGAACGGGTGGTCCCACCTCCACGGCCCTGATGGCCTCGATCGACTCCGAGTCGGGAGTCGGCTCCTTCCACTTCCTGGGAGGAAGTTTTCCGGGCACTGGGGGAACGTGCTCCAACCCCATGACGAGCGACAGCTGCACGATTGTCGTCGCCTTCTCGCTTCCCAGCATCGGAGAGTTCTCGGGCACCTGGTCCCTCACGGCCGAGACCGGAGCTGGAGAGGTGACACTGACACGAACACTGGGAGGAGAGGCAAAAACACAGGCCTTCCTTCTTTTGTCTGATGACTCGCTCGTCTTCCCGTCGGCATCTCCGGGATCCTCCAGTCAGGCAGCACTCGTCGTTCAAAACGTTGGGGGAATGGCCTTGAGCAGTCTTTCCGGAACCGTGAGCGCTTCGACGGTCGGCGCATTCCAGTTTTCGGGCGGAAGCTTTCCGGGTCTCGGCGGAAGCTGCTCGACTAGCCTGTTGGCAGGAAAGGACTGTACGGTCGTTCTCGACTTTGCTCCCCCGGCCTCGACCAGCTACACGGGAACAGTGACGATTCAGGGACATGACGGACTTGCGACCGTTACAGAGTCGGCGTCCCTGTCACACACGTCGGGCGGCACCAGTGCGAAACCCTCACTGCGGATGCTCTCGGCACCAGGTCGTTGGGCCATTCGCGATGTCGATGGCGACGGACTCTGGGACCAGCTGGTTCTGGCAGACTCGAACGATGACTTTGTCAGTGTCATCGGTTCGACTACCAGTGGAGAGATCGCCCGAATCAGCCGCGAAGAGGCCGCTGCCTGGCTTTCATTCTAAAGAAGCTTGCCCTGGCCCTTTCGCCCCGACTGAGTGGCAGCCTTGATGAAACCGGAGAAAAGGGGATGCGGCGCCATCGGTTTACTCAGAAACTCGGGATGAAACTGGCACCCCAGAAACCAGGGATGATCCGCCACTTCAACGATCTCGACCAGATCGGTTCCGGTCTCCTGATGCACGTGATGCCCTGAAACCACCAGCCCCGCCTCTTCGATCGCGGCCCGAAACTTCGGATTCACTTCAAAACGGTGGCGATGGCGCTCGATGATGCGGTCCTTGCGATAGGCCTGATAGGCCCTCGTTGGTCCCGAACCTGTCTTGGGCAGAATCGAACAGGGATAGGCGCCCAGCCTCATGGTTCCACCAAGATCCTTGACCTCTTTTTGGGATTCCATCAGCGCGACGACATTCTGGGCACCCTCAGGACGAAATTCCGCGGAGTGAGCCTCCTTCAGCCCCGCCACATGCCGAGCAAATTCAATGACCGCGAGCTGCATGCCCAGGCAGATGCCAAAGTAGGGAATTTTATGGGTACGAGCATGCTCAATGGCGATGATTTTTCCTTCAACCCCTCGCTCGCCAAAGCCACCCGGCACCAGAACCCCATCTACCGTATCCAGAAGGTCTCGACCCTCGCCCTTCTCGAGCTCTTCGGAGTCAATGTAGAGCATGTTCACGCGGCAGTCATTGGCGACACCGCCATGCACCAGCGCTTCGGCAAGCGACTTGTAACTGTCTCGCCAGTCCGTGTATTTGCCCACGATCCCGATAGTGACTTCGTGCTTCGGCCTGCGAATCTTCTCGACCATGGATGCCCAGCTCGAAAGATCGGGGCGACTCGTCCAAATACCGAGCTTTTCGACCACCTTCTCGTCGAGACCCTCCTCTGCAAAATAAAGCGGAACTTCATAGATGCTGGTGACATCGATGGCACTAAAGACCTGCTCGGCGGGAACGTTGCAGAAGAGCCCGATCTTTTCTCGTACGTCGCGCGGAATCTGACGATCAGTTCGACAGAGCAGGATGTCCGGCTGGATGCCGATCTCACGAAGCTCCTTGACGCTGTGCTGGGTGGGCTTGGTCTTGAGCTCACCGGCAGCGCCAATGTAGGGGACGAGCGTCAGGTGCACGAAAAGGACGTTTTCAGCCCCCCGCTCCACGCGCATCTGCCGAATCGCTTCAAGAAATGGCAGGCTTTCGATGTCTCCAACGGTTCCTCCCACTTCGATGATCGCCAGATCGGCGTCGGCGGCCGCCTCATCGATGTGATGCTTGATCTCATCGGTGATGTGGGGAATCACCTGCACGGTTTTGCCGAGGTATCCGCCCGCCCGCTCGCGACGAATGACCGTGTCGTAGATTCTTCCGGTCGTGAAGCTGTTCTTGCGTGTGAAGACCGCATTCTGCACGAACCGGGAATAATGCCCGAGATCGAGATCGGTCTCGGCGCCGTCGTCCAGCACGAAGACCTCGCCATGCTGGAACGGACTCATCGTGCCGGGATCGACATTGAGGTAGGGATCCATCTTGACCATGGTCACCTTGATTCCACGACTTTCCATGAGCATCCCGAGCGAAGCGGAGGCAATGCCCTTTCCGATGCTCGACAGGACGCCACCCGTCACAAAGATGAACTTTTTCTGCTTGGCCATGCTGCTTACGCCCTTCCTGGTGCCATGATGGAACGAACCTTCTCGAGTTCCTCCGGCGTGTCCACGCCGATGGAAACGAAGTCGACTTCGACAATTCCGATCGAAATCCCCGCTTGAAGCGCCCGCAACTGCTCGAGGCTCTCTGCGCGCTCCATGGCGCAGGCGGGTAACGAACTGAAGCGCATCAACGTCTCCCTGCGATAGACATAGAGGCCCACGTGCCTGCGGCAGACCCAGGCCTCTCCGGGCTGGGGAGCGGATTGACGGCTGTACGGAATCGGATGGCGCGAGAAATAGATCGCCCGGCCATGATCGTCCGAAAGAACCTTCACTACGGCAGGGTTCAAGAGATCTTCGGGCTCCTTCACTGGAGTCATCACCGTGGCCATGTCGAACCGCCCCGAACGCACCAGCTCAACGGCTGCCTCGATGGCCCGCGGATCCATGAGCGGCTCGTCGCCCTGAACATTGACGAAGATATCGATCTCGGGATGCAGGGCAGCCACTGCAGCAACTCGGTCTGTACCACTCTGCAGATCGGGAGAGGTCATCCAGACCTTGCCCCCAAAAGACTGAACCGCCTTGGAGATTCGCTCATCATCCGTTGCAACACCCGTCATCGAGATTCCCGTCGCTGCTGCGGCGCGCTCGAGCACGTGCTGGATCATGGGCTTGCCGTGAATATCGGCCAGTGGTTTTCCAGGAAGGCGCTGCGCAGAATAACGCGCAGGAATCACCGTCGCGACTGAGGGTTCCTTCATGGAGTTTCAGAGTAGAAAACGCCGGCCTCAGGGTCAAGGCAGCTCGTGATTTTATTATCCGATCAAATCCATCTCCGGGCGCCATCTTCCCATCCAACGCTTGAGCCGCACTCGGGGGCGCCCCCCGGCGCCAGGCAGCTCGATCAGGGCGTAGGACAGCTTGGTGCGAGTACCGAATTCTCCCAGCTCGAGGTTGGTCACCTCGTTCCAGCACCCTTCATTGAAGTACTCGCGCCCACCCTCAAATCGTCGATGCCGCAGCACGTGCGTGTGCCCGAAGATGACGACCCGTGCCGAGGGGTTCTCTCCCAGGACCTTCACGGCCACCCGGTCAAAACTGGGGTAGACCGTTCCCTGCCGAATCATGCTCCAGGTCACGCGCACTCCCTCAACCAGGCGATAGCGCGAACGCTGAGCCATCGCCTCCCAGAGAAATCGAGTCATGCGTGCCAGCGTGGTCACGGCCCAAACGGTGTCATGCAGCAGCATCCATCGCAAAAAGACTGAGAAGGGCTTGACCTTGTCGACGTGCGGTCGCTGCAGCTTGACCCGAGTCAGCCAGACCGCGACAAAGATCGATCCCCAGGGCAGGTTGAGTACCGGCTCGGGCAGTCCTTTCGTCACGAAGGGCTGGCGCATCTCGGTACGGCAGAGGTCGTCCCACTGATGGCCGTGCTGGATGTGAACCCCATCCGCTTCATACGAGACATCGCAAAAGCGCACGCTCGCGCCCACAGCCCTCTCGAATGCACGGCGCGGCCCGGGCCAAAGCATGCCCATGTCATGGTTACCCACGATGTAGACGATCTTGTGACGGGGATTGGAACAGAACTCGCGCAGCGCACCGAAAAAAATCGGATGACCGTCGATGATTCGCTGAACGGCTCGCACCGTCGCCGCCTCAGTGATCAGATGGGTATGCACCCCGTAGTCATCCACTTGAAGAAGATTCAGAATATCGCCGTTGAGCACCAGCTCGACTTCACGATGTTGGTGACGCCCCCGGGAATAATGACGAAC
Source organism: uncultured Bacteriovorax sp. (assembly GCA_964432565.1). Classification (GTDB taxonomy): domain Bacteria; phylum Bdellovibrionota; class UBA1018; order UBA1018; family UBA1018; genus CAIOHW01. The sequence continues at coordinate 169,873 of CAYSOA010000001.1, read as the reverse complement.
GAAGTCGGCGAACTCCTCGTCGTAAACAAAGTCCTCCAGGATGTTCTCGGACCCATCCCTGAAGAATCGTCCGGTCCCCAGGTGAAAGTCACTGACCACCAGCCTCAGGCGATCCAGCTCAGGAGACTTTTCGTTCAGATCTTTCGGGAGTTTTCGCTGCCGATCCCTGCAAGGCTGCATCTGCATCCGCCGGATCCAGCAAGCCGCCTGCCAATCGAACCGCCTGTGAGGCTCTCAATAGCTTCTCGCGCAGCTCGTCTGAAGAGTCCTTCTCGCGCGCGAGACGATCGTGCAGCAGGTCGAGATTGAACTCCGCAGTATCGAGCTTGCGCTTCAGCTCCAGGATCGTCCCCTCGCGAGCCAGCAACAGCGCCTCGGAGTCCCTCTTTACCAGGTCCAGACGGTTCTCAAGCTCCTTTTCACGAACACGAATTCGGCGAAAATCGTTGCGCACCCGCTCGCGCATGCGCTCCATCTCCTGCGTCGTTTCGCGAACCTGGCTTTCAAGGGCTCGAGCCTTGTCGGCACGGGCCTTCATCTGAAAGCGAATCTCATCCATCTCGGCCTGAAGTCCCTGGGCCACCAGAGCCTTCTCGCGCTCGAACTCCTGCTCGCGCCGTGCCTTTTGCTTGAGCTGGTAATCCTGCTCCTCCATCAGGGCGTGGCTCTGGCGCAGGTCTTCTTCGAGCTTGCGAATATGGTTTCGTGCCTCGTGCAGCTGCGCCGAGAGCGTGGCCACATCCTGCTCCCGAAGAGCCAGATAGCGTTTGAGAGTTTCAATGTCCGGCGTCTGGCTGGCCCCTCCTGGAACCACGGCATCGCCCACGGGCGCACTGGGCCGGGGGCGAGTTCCTCCGAAAAGATAGGGCATCTCGGAGGCCAGATCGGGCTCGGGCTCGGGCTCGGCAATGATGTCCTGGCGAGACTCGATGACGGACTGCAAACCAACCTCGAGGTCTGACTGCACCCGAGTCGACTCGAGTACTGGAAGTTCGACCATGGACCCAGGATCCGGCGTGAAGCCATCGGACTTGAATTCGTCAGGACGGAGCTCGACGGCCGGAACCTCGACAGGCTGCGCCTCGTCCTGCTGCTTCGGCTGCGCCTCGTCCTGCTGCTTCGGCTGCGCCTCAAGTCGCTCGAAACCCTGAGATTCTCCCGCATCGAGCACAATCTCGATCCCACTACTCTCACTAGCGTCATCGAGCTTCGGTTCCGAAAAAACGGCGTCGCGAGAGAGAACGCGCGTCGCGCCGTCTGCATCCTGAGAGGAAGGTGGAGTCACCGGCTCGTTAGAGCTGAGCTGCGGCAGGTCCACCTCCAGCTTGAACGAAGTGGAGCCTCCACCGACCGAAGCCGCCGTGAAGACACTCGTCGCGTCCTCTACCTCGACTTGAATCCCCTTCACTTCCTGAATCGAGGGAGCGGGTCGAGACAATCGGGTCAGGGCCGTCGACTCGGAAACGGGAACGGGAGGGGGAGCTCCTGCGGCGGAACCCAGCTCATATCCCAGCACCTGTTCGACGACGAACCTCAAGTCGCGCTCGGCATCCTCGAATCTCAGGTAGGCATTGGCTCCCTCTACGCTTTCCTGATGCCGAACGAAATCCTCATCACTCCACTCCGACGAGGTCAGGACATACGGAAGATCGGCGAGTGAAGGGGTCGCCCGAATGAAGGAAATCAGATCGAGACCAAACGGCTCGCGATGGAGAACTGCCAGCTCCAGGCTGCTGGAATGCGCTGACAGTAACTGCCGGGCCTCCTCCTCCGAGCGGGCAACAAACACCGTCACGCCGGCAGAGCGAAACGCCTGAGCCAGCGAAGAAGAGTCGGACAGGTCTGGATGTACAAGAAGCAGCTTCATCCCAAAAAACGTTTCGGCACTGTCGGCCTGAAAGTTGACACCCATTTTTCACGCCGATACCCTTGAAGCCTCGCATGAAAGTCCATCCCCCCAAAACCCTGAGGTCTTCCATCCAGGTTCTGGTCTTCCAGGACGGGCTCTCGTCGCGAAGCTTCGAGGTTCCCCTGGCGTGGTTCCGGCAACTGGGCTGGACTTTCGGAATCAGCCTGCTCGTCACAATCTTGTCTCTCGGTGCCGCTGTTCATTTCTGGAGACAGGGCCATCGGGCGCAACCCGAGCGCCTGAAGGAGCTCGAACAACAGATTCGAATCCTCGGAGAAAGCCGCGTTTCTCCCGTGACTCCAAAGCCGCCCGAACCCGCTCCGAACCCTACCACCCCGCCGGTGGTCGAGGCCGCCCCCGTGCAGCCGGTGACCGTCAGCGTCTCCAGCACTCCCTTTGTCGCCTTCAGGGCCTTCCCGTCCATGATTCAAGGCGAGACGCCTCTGGTCGCGCGCCCGTCGATTCCGATCGAGATCACCACGCCAACCAGCCAATGGCAGGGCCGCCAGCTCAAGCTGGACTTCGACATTCGCTTTACGGGTCGCGAAGGGCAGAGCCAGCAGGGAAGGATTCTGGTTCTGGCGCGAGGGCCCGAAGTCCTTCTGGCCTACCCCAACAGAGCACTGAGTGCTGCAGGTTCCGCCCACCTGTTTGATCCGGACAAGGGGGAGTTCTTTTCGGTCTCGCGATTTCGGCAGACCAAGGTGGAATTCCCTGCCGTGAATTCTCCCGTATCGACGATCGAGATCCTGATCTTCGGTGCCGATCCGATCGACGGACGCCAAAAACTGCTGCTGCGAGAAATCCTGAAAGCCCCACCCCTGCGAGGAGGAGGTTTGCGTGAAGCTCCGGAAGAAGGCTGACCCCCAGAATGCCGCTCCCTCCGATCTCCGTGAGTCCGAGGTTTCAATCCTTTCGGAAGGCAGCCGTTTTGACGGTACCCTCGAACTCGACTCGGTCGCCCGCTTTCACGGCCACCTGAAAGGAACCCTCAAGGGCTCCGACGGTAGCCTCATCATTTTGGGAGAGACGGGCCAGGTCGAGGGCCAGATCGAGGCGGACACCGTCTGGATCGAAGGGTTCGTTCAGGGGAAGGTTCGGGCCCGAACCAAAATTCTTCTGGCCCCGACCGCACGGGTACTCGCTGATCTCGAAAGTCCTGCGATCGAGATCCAGCCTGGCGCCCATTTTGACGGCGCCTGCCGCATGGAAAAAATCAGCTAGGGCTCGATCCAGCCTTGCTCGAGGTACCACTTCAAGGTGGCCGTCATGCCATCGGCAAATGGTGTCGAAGCTTCCACTCCGAATACTTCGAACGCCCGATCGGGCGAGCAGGTCCACGCAGGGGCCAGAAGTTCTCCCAGCTTGTCGGGATTCAAAGGAAAGGTTCGTCCTAGAAGTGCTCCCGCAAACCCTAGTCCATGCGCCGCCGTACGAATGGCCCAGGTCGGCACCCGAACGCGAGTCAGGCGCCGCCCCAGCGTCGACGCCATCACCTGAAAAATCTGCTCCTGAGTCACCACCTCACGCGCGGCCAGAAAGAAGGCTTCGCCCGAACTCCAGCCACTCGCCGAACTGAGCGTCATCTCGACAATTCCACGCGCCAGATCCTCTCCATAGATCTGGCTGTAGACCTTCGACGAAATGGCGGGGACACTGGGCAGAAGAGGCATCCAACCCTTCGCCACCGTACGGGCAATGGTCAACACTCCCCGGTCGCGGGGGCCGTAAACAAGCGGAGGCCGCACGATCAGGCTTGGGATTCTCGCAGCGAACTCCCTCACATGGTCTTCTCCTGCGCGCTTGCTTTCGCCATAGGCGGAGACCAGACTGGGGGCATCCGACTCGGCCCGCAGACGACCATCCGGGGTTGGCCCACAGGCGGCGAGGCTAGAGACCAAAAGAAAACGCTGGAGATCGGGAGCCTCACTCGACACCGCTTCGAGCAGTCGCCGTGTACCGGCTGCATTGTGCTCAAAAAATGCCTCGCGAGAGGGCGCCGAGACGACCCCTGCCACATGAATCACGGCGTCCATCCCCCGGACGGCGGCTTTCAGCGAATCGCCATCCGACAGGCTCCCTCGACGCACCTCAAAGTCAGCTCCCGCAAGCCCATCGACCGAGGAGCTTCCGCGAAGCAGCACATGGGCCCGAAGCCCACGGCGATTCAACTGATGGACGACATGGCTTCCGACGAAGCCGCTGGCACCGGTGACAAGCACTTTCTGGATCATTCAGTTCAGCATTTACCGCAGTTTCAGGCCATGGAATATCTGGAAAGCCATGCCTCAAACTGAAAGCCAGATCACCATTCTCGGTTGCGGCACGTCTTCCGGCGTTCCGCTGATTGGTTGCCCCTGCCCCGTTTGCACCTCCTCCAACCCCAAGAACCGGCGAACTCGTGCCTCGATCTGGATTCGCACCCGTGGCAAAAGCTTTCTGATCGACTCCTCGATCGACCTTCGTCAGCAGGCACTTCGTGAAAAACTCCTGCACATCGATGCCGTGATCTACACCCACCCCCACGCCGACCATGTCGGTGGCATCGACGAGCTTCGCAGCTACAATTATCTGCAGCGGCAGGACCTTCCCATCTATGGCAACGACTGGACACTGGCCGAACTGACGACCCGGTTTCCGTACATCTTTTCGGCCGACCCGGCCTATGCGGAAGGGGGAGGCCGTTCCCGACTGATCCCCCACCTGATCAGCAGCGAGCAGCTCGAAAGCAAAAAACCTCTTCACATCCAAGGGGTTTCGTTCCTTCCAGTACCCGTTCGGCACGGATCAAAACAGTGCCTGGGGTACCGAATCGACTCCGTTGCCTACGTTACGGATTGTAGCTATATACCGGACACATCGCTTGATCGGCTGAAAGGGCTTTCCGTCCTGATCCTCGACTGCCTGCGCATCGAGAAGCACGGAACCCACTTTCATCTGGATCAGGCGCTGGAGACAGTTCGAGTCCTGCGTCCGAAGAAAACCATTCTGACGCATCTCGGACATGACTTTGACCATGCCGTCTGGAACCGCAGGCTCGCCCGAACCTTTGGAAAGGGGAAAGTGGTCCTGGCCTACGACGGCATGAAAATCCGCTGGTAGCACGGGTGTGCCACCAGCTTACTGATGAGGTCCCCATGATCGTTGGCGTCCCCAAGGAAATTAAGAACAAGGAAAACCGGGTTGGCATGGTGGTGGCGGGTGTCCGCGCACTGACCCAGGCCGGCCACAAAGTGCTGATTCAGCACAACGCCGGCGTGGGAGCCGGAATTTCCGACGAGGATTATCGCAAGGCCGGCGCGACCATCATCGAGACCGCCAAGGAAGTCTTCGACAAGGCCGACATGATCGTGAAGGTCAAGGAGCCGCTGCCCGAAGAGTATCCGCTGCTTCGTGAAGGCCAGATCCTGTACACCTACCTGCACCTCGCCGCCGACGAGCGCCTGACCAAGGCCCTGATGGAGCGCAAGATCGTGGGCATCGCTTACGAAACCATTCAGCCAGCCGACGGCTCGCTGCCCCTTCTGGCCCCCATGTCAGCCGTTGCTGGCCGCATGGCGACCCAGATCGGTGCCACGTACCTGCAGCACGACCATGGCGGCAAGGGGATGCTTCTGGGCGGTGTCACGGGCGTCGACCGAGCGAATGTCGTGGTACTTGGCGGCGGCGTCGTCGGTATCAACTCGGCAAAGATGGCCGTAGGCCTCGGTGCTCGCGTCTCGATTCTCGACGTCAATGTGCACCGACTGGATTACCTGTCGGACATCTTCAAGAACGAAATCACGACGCTCTACTCCAACAGCGAGCAGGTCGAGAAGGCCGTCACCCATGCCGACCTCGTCATCGGTGCCGTTCTGGTAACCGGCGCGAAGGCACCGAAGCTCGTCACTCGCGAAATGATTTCGCGCATGCAGCCCGGATCCGTGGTGGTCGATGTGGCCGTGGACCAAGGGGGATCCGTAGAAACCTGCCGTCCCACCAGTCACGAACATCCGACCTACACGGTGGACGGCGTGATCCATTACGCCGTCCCAAACATGCCGGGCGCCGTGCCGCGCACGTCCACCTACGCCTTGACCAACGTCACCATGAAGTACGCCGTGATGCTGGCCAACATGGGCTGGAAGGACGCCGTCGCGAAGGACGCTGCACTTCTGAAGGGCGTCAATATTTTGAACGGCAAGGTGGCGTACAAGCAGGTCGCCGATGATCTCGGCCTACCTTACGAGCCCGTTCGCCTCTAGTTGGGCGCTCCGCGCGCTTCAAACAGAAACCCCGGCCCCTTTCGGCGGCCGGGGTTTTTTTTCGACCACCCTTGCCGCTGCAGGCTACAATCAAGGCATGTCGGCCGAGCAAAAAGCCCCTGAGGAAAAAAAACCGCGCGCAAAACCGCCCTTGGTCGTTCTTCTTCTGGGAGTGAACCTTCTGGCTGCCTTGGGTGCTATCGGCATGGTGGTTTACACCAAGATCCTCTACAAGCGCCCCCCCATCACCGAAGGCAGCGAACGGACTCGCCTGGCAAAAAAACACGAAAAAAAGCAGCCGGTGGGCCCCCCCGGCTCACTGGTGTTCAAACCCGTCACCGTCAACCTCGACCCCTCCCCTTCCGACTCCGGAGGGCAGGGAAAGATTCACTACGCAACCATTGGACTGACCCTGGCCACAGTCGACCACGAAGCCCAGGCGAAGCTCGAAGAGGTTCGCCCTCTCATCGAAGATCGCCTGCTCACCCTGGTCGGCAAGCGTGCCTACCAGGACCTGACCTCCGTGCAGGGCCGCTTTCTGCTTCGCAGCCAGCTTCGCGAAACGGCCAACCAGCTCGTCAAAGAAGCCCTTGTGACCGACGTCTACTTCACGGAGTTCGTCGTCCAGTAATCAGAACCGAGTGCCGAGCCCAAACACGACGGCTGCGACGGTACCCGTTTGATTCTGCGGATCGGTCGCCGTGTACTTGAAGAAATCTCCCGGCATGAAAATACCGGCATCGGCCCTGAACTCGAAGTGGTCATCCCACTGAAGGGTCGCCCCCAGATCGAGCTCCCAGCCCAGCGACGAGCCCTGAGCCACCGACCCGCCGGCCGTCTGAAAGTCGCGATCCCAGTGGTTGTAAAATGTTCCTGTGGTTCCCGCCGTCTCGTTGGCCAGCGCATAGATCCACGACCCGCGAAACTGCCACTTGCCGCGAGTGTAGTCACCCGAAAGCTGCAGGTACTTGGCATTGGTGATCGGTGCATTGAAGGCCGACCCGTTTGCATCGACACCCGCATTGGTACCCGCGAGATTGGCCAGCTGGTAATTAAAGAGAATCAGCCCCAGCTTGTAGTTGGGGTGCAGGAAGAAACCCCGATACTTCGACTGATCGCCGTTCTGTCCGGGCACATGCCCGAGCTTGGTGGAGAAGTTCCAAGCATCGCTCAGGTCATACTTTCCTTCGAGGGCGAGGGCGTAGGTGCTGTACTCGACCCCGCTGACCTTGCCACTGACGATCGGCGCTTCGGCCGAGAGCTCGAGCTTTCCGAACTTCTTGCGCGTAAATACGTCCCAGGTGGTCGTGTTGACATCCGAGTTCGCGTCCGGGTCACCAAACGAGACATACCCGCCGCCCACTCGACGCAAAAAGTTCACGCCCACTTCAAAATCTTCATCCTGGTTGTCGTACTTGAGAGACGCCGAGTAGTCGGAAAGGTTGTTCCCCAATACCGATCCGCCGGTTGTGTACTTGATCGAAGCCAGACCGACTGAAAACGCTCCGAAGCGCGACATGAGGCGCACCAGATCGCCCGTGGACTGAAAGCGATTAAATAGCCCATCGCCCGAGTTCCAGACCAGCCCGAGGCCCCAGTGCAGCGGCGCACGGCCCACATGCAGGTTGCCCACATCGGTCAGCACTTCGGCCCAAAAACGCTGGGCACTGACCACTCCGCCGCCCGAGAGCGTTGAGTTGAACGACCGTCGGTCCTTGTCCAAAGGAGGGGCGTCTCCAAAAACGCCGTAAGCGGGCGAACCGAACCAGAGCTCACTGTGCAGGTAGACGTTGTCGTTGACGATGACCCGAGGTTTGAGTCGAAAAAAGAGGGTTTGAAACTGGGCCGTCTTGTCCGGACCCGGAATCGAGTAACCGCCGCTGGTCGCGTTGGCCGAGTTCATCCGGTAGTTGTTGATCCAGTGGTTTTCGGCCCAAAAGTCGCCCGACCAGTCGAGATCGAGCGCCCGCGCCGGCGAAGCGGTCAGCATCATGCTCGTCAAAATCGCCGCCACCGAGCCCCTGAGCCACGCCGCGAGCGGCGAGCCATTCGAAATCCTCATCTTTTTCATACCTTTGAAGCCTCCTGCCATTGATGTTGGTTCTATGGACGGCTATTTTCTCCGTCAAGGAGATTCCCGGTCCAATGCGCCGCTTCCTCAGCGTCACCGCTCTTTTGATGACCCCGCTCCTCGCGCTCGCCGTGTATCTGGGCGTGCTCTTTCGACAGCTCGAAACCAGCTTTCAGACGCAGCAGGAGTGGGTTCCGACGCGTTTATATTCGGATGTGACTCGCGTGGCCGCCGGAATGCCGCGCTTCCTGCTTGAAGAGCGCCTTCGCACGCTGGGCTACTCTCAAGTGGCGAGTGACGCCGAGATTCGTTTCACGCTGCATCCCATTCGCTATCCGGATTCTCTGATTCCGTCAGATCATCCGACCTGGAAACTCGCAGACAAGGCGACACCGCTCGTTCTTGAGTTCGAGGATTCGAGACCAAATGCCGAGCTCGTCTCGATTCGAACTGAAGAAGCAGAGCTGCCTGAAGTTTTTCTCGAGCCCGAGCTGATCGGCGCGATGAACTCGGGTGGTGCCACCTCGAAACAGGTGCGTGAGTGGAAGTCGCTTGCCGACATTCCCGCTCCCGTCTGGCAGGCGATTCTGGCCATCGAGGACCAGCACTTTCTAGAGCACATCGGACTCGACTGGCGGGGCCTGGCACGGGCGATCTGGGTCAACCTGCGTCAGATGCGGCTGGCCCAGGGTGGCAGCACGATTACCCAGCAACTGGTCAAGAATCTGATGCAGCGGCACGACAAGGACCTCTTCAAGAAGGCGAATGAGGTGCTCTTGTCATTGCTGCTGGAGCTGCGCTTCTCGAAGGAAGAGATTCTCGAGAGGTACCTGAACGAGGTGTATCTGGGGCAGATCGGAAGCCTCGAGATCCACGGCGTGGGCGAGGGCGCGAAGCACTTTTTCGGCAAGAGCCTTGAGGAAATCTCGCTCCACGAAGCCGCACTGATGGCGGCCCTCATTCGAGGTCCCAGCTATTACTCCCCTTATCGGTATCGAGAGCGTGCCGTCGAAAGACAGAAGCTCGTGCTGCGCAAGATGCACGAAACCGGGCACATCGCGGGCGAGGAACTGGAAAAGGCCCTTCGATCCCCTCTGCGGCTCGCGCCTCCGCAGGGAACGGCGAGCAACAAGGCCCCTTACTTTGTCGACTATGTGAAGGCAGAGCTCGAAAAGAGCCTCGCAGAGCGCTTTCCGGATCGACCGATCGCCGATCTCGGACTGAGCGTCTACACCACGCTTCTCAGCGACGTGAACCTTCAGGCGCAGAGGGCGGTTGCCACCGGAGTGGAGCGACTCGAGAAGTCTCTCAACCCTACGAAGCGAGCGGAGATCGGAAGGCTCGAGGGAGCCCTGGCGGCCGTCGAGCACTCGACCGGGTACATTCGAGCGCTGGTCGGAGGCAAAAACTACCAGGAGTCGACGTTCAACCGCATCCTGAACATGAAACGCCAGGTGGGATCGACCTTCAAGCCGATCCTCTTTCTTGCCGCCCTGCAGAAGCGCCGTGACGACCAAGGGGTGTCCTTCGGTCCCGGCTATCCAATCGAAGACGCTCCGTTCACGCTCCAATATGACCGCAGTCGACAGAGCTGGTCCCCCAGAAATTACGAGCCGGAGTTTCTCGGATGGATCAACCTGCGTCAGGCCCTCGCCCGCTCCGTCAATACGGCCGCTGCTCGACTCGCGCATGAAATCGGAATCCGCGAAGTCATCAACACGGCTCATGCCCTGGGAGTGACCGAGGACCTGCCCGAGGTTCCATCGCTGGCACTGGGCGTGGCGGAACTCTCACCAGTCGAGCTTCTCAAGGTGTATTCGGCCATTGCGAACCACGGTCGCACCGACGAACTCACCGTGATCCGTGCCATCGTCGACAGCGAGGGAACCACCATCGCTCGATTCGTACATCGGCCCCAGTGGGTTGCCGATCCTGCCTCGGTCGATCTCCTGATCGACATGATGGCCAGTGTCTTCTCGGAGGGAACGGCAGCCGTTGCCCGCAAATGGGGCTGGGATCGTCCCGCTGCCGGCAAGACCGGAACGACCAGCCAACATCGCGACAGCTGGTTCGCCGGCTTCACTCCACAGCTCAGCACGGTCGTCTGGGTCGGCTGGGACCAGGTTCCCCCCGAATCGAAAAAACTGCCGAAGCTCACAGGGGCCGGGGCTGCGCTTCCCATCTGGACCGAATTCATGAAGGCAGCCCATGAGGGGGAGCCCGTCACCCCGTTCCCTTCCAGCCCCCATCTGGTCGAAGTACGTGTCGATCGTAAAACCGGATGGAGAGCGGCGCCGGGATGTCCCCTCGAGCAGACTCTCCAGGAACGCTACATCCAGGGACACGAGCCCTCCGAGGAGAGCTGCGCAGAGGATGAACGCCCACCAGGTCCTTCCGTCATCCACGACTGACTTTCCGTTGGCTGGTGCCAAACGCCTGACAGCCCCCTAAAGTCCCTGCCTCTCCCCTGCCCGATTCTTTTCCCTCAGGGTTTGCACTGATCCCGGCGATACGTCGGTGAGAGGAACGGGAAAAACCATGCTCGTCATTGTCGGTGCCGTCATCGTCATGTTCTGCGTCTTCGGAGGTTACGCGCTCGTTGGGGGCGGCCACCTCGACGTTCTCTGGCAGCCTTCCGAGTACATCATCATCGGTGGCGCCGGCATCGGCGGCCTTCTGACCTCCACCAGTCCGGGAGGCCTGAAGGCACTGGTTCATCAGGTCCTTGCCTCCCTCAAGGGCGCTCCGATCTCGAAGGCAGCGTATATGGAAGCGCTCATGCTTCTTTTCGAGCTGACCAAAACTGCAAAGGCCAACCCGCTCTCGCTCGAACCGCACGTTGAAAAACCCGAGGCCTCGGACATCTTCAAAAAGTATCCCGCGATGCTGCACAACCATCACGCGCTCGAGTTCATCTGCGACACACTCAAGGTGCAAATCAGTTCGCCCATGAGCCCCTACGATCTCGAAGAACTCATGGACGCCGATATTCTGGCCGTTCACGAAGAAGAGGCTCGGGCCCCGGGGCTCGTCCAGAAGACAGGTGACGCCATGCCTGGGCTGGGCATCGTTGCCGCCGTTCTCGGGGTCGTCCACACGATGGGTAAGCTCTCTGAAGGAAAAGAGGCCGTCGGTAACTCGGTTGCCGCGGCCCTCGTGGGTACCTTCATCGGCATTCTGATTTCCTACGGATTTCTGCAGCCACTGGCAGCCAAGATGGAACTCAACAACCAGGAGAGCGGGAAGCTGATGAGCGTCATCAAGTCGGCGCTTCTGGCCTACGCGAAGAACTGCTCGCCGAAGGTTTGCGTCGAGTTCGCCCGGCGCTCCATTCCCTCCGAGTACCGTCCGACGTTCGAGGAAGTCGACAAGGCCACCTCAGGCGCAGGCAAGGCTGCGGCATAACCATGGCAGACGCACCAGTCATCATCATCAAGAAGAAGAAGGGCGGAGGCCACGGAGGTGCCCACGGGGGCGCGTGGAAAGTGGCCTACGCCGACTTCGTGACCGCCATGATGTGCTTCTTCCTCGTGATGTGGCTACTCGGGGCGGATGAGGAAACGAAGCAGGCTGTTGCGCACTACTTCAACCATCCGAACACACCCTACAGCGCAGGCCGTGACCCGCAGTCAGAAGTCACGAACCCGCTTGGAGAGGAACCCGGCGCAGGAGACAGCCTGCTCAAGGGCGCCAATGGAGACGTTCCGGCAGAGCTGGTCGAAAAGCCCCTGCGTCCCGTTCAGCAGCAGAAGATGGCGCACGAGAAGCTGGGCGAGCTCGCCCAGGAGGTGATGGAAGACCAGCTCTATGGACTGGATGTCAGCATCGATACGCTGCGCTTTTCAGTTCCCGAAGATCTGCTCTTCAATCCGGGCTCCACAGAGCTCAAGCCCAGTGCGTTCAAGTACATGACCCGGCTGGGACGCATTCTCGAGAGCTACCCGGGCTACGTGCGCATCGAGGGGCATACGGATGATCAGCCCGTGGGCGAAGGCGAGGCCGGATCGCAGTTCGAATTTGCACTCACTCGGGCGGTCGCCGTCATGAAGTTTCTCGTCCAAAAGGACTTCGTAAAAGAGGAACGCGTCCTTCCGGCGGGGGTCGGCCCCCGAAAGCCCTACACCAGCAGCTCTACGAACGAGGGCCGGCGAAAGAACCGTCGAATGGAATTCACTCTCTCATCCGAGAGGCGATTCTAGGAACAACTGTCTAAACTTTCGACAGGGCCGCCCTGACACCAGCCTGAAAACCCCAGTGAGATCAACGCCCATCTGCACTGGAACGGCAGTTGCTCAGTCTCCTGTCGAATGCGCGCATCTGGCTTCAAACGGATCCTCGGGCTGCTCCGCAGACCGTTCCCGAAATCGGGAGTGGCAGGCAAGATCACGCTTACATTCGCCGCCTCAGCCATCCTGACCGGAGTTCTGTCGCAGTTCGACCTTCATGGCATCGAGTCGACCCTCTTTGATCTTCGTGTTCGAAGCGGGCCCCAGGCCAGCCCTGACGATCGAATCGTTCTCATCACCATTCGCGACTCCACCCTCGTCTCCCTGCAGGACATGGCTCCGCTTTCGCTGGAGTGGCATGCACGGTTCCTTGAAGCGCTCGAGTCGTACGAGCCGCGCGCGATCGGATACCTCGCCAATCTCACGCGAGCCTCACAGCTTCAGAGCCAACGACTGCGCCCGGAGTTCTCACGGCGGATTCTCGGGGCGGTCGAAAGACTGAGCGAGCGCTCGATTCCTTTCGTCGTCGGCACTCCCTTTGATGTTACCGGAGAGATCGTCCCCCCCTATCCGCTCGGAGCGATCCCCCACGGAGTGGCCCTGGTGCACAAGGACGGAAACGTCTTCGCTCGCGACAAGGTCACCCGACGCGCACTTCTTTCGCTGTATGGTCAGCCCGGGTTTCACCTGCTGCTTGCGCGGTCATCAGGACTTGCGGCTGCAGATTACCGTCCGAGCGGCACTTTTGAGCTCGATGAAATCGAGGCCAGCTACTTTTACTTCAGGTACCATGGCGATCCGTCTCGATCGAATTATCGAGAAATCGCATTCGAAGACGTCCTCGACGGAACGATCCCTTCCGCCGAATTGAAGGGTCGTATCCTGCTCGTGGCCACGGCCACTCGTGAGGACTCTTCAAATTTTGCCTTCACACCCTACTCCAGCGCCCCTTACGCCACCAGCAAGGCAGCGATTCATGCCAATATCCTGGATTCGATCCTTCGCAACGATGGCCTGATCCGCCCGGCCCCCTGGGTGAGAACGGTTAGCACCTTTGCCACGACTACTGCCGTCCTCGGCGTCGTGCTTCGCTCCACTCCCCTGATGGGAGTGGTCGCCAGTGCAGGAATGATGGCAGCGCTCTGGCTGACATCGCTCCTGATCTTCGGCTCAGGAAGCAGCAGCGGAATCTGGCTGGAAGTTGCCCACCCCTCCATGGGCATCCTCCTCGGCTACTACCTCGCTGTTCCCTACCGCCTGACTCGCGAATACCGCAAACGCTGGGAGTACCAGAGAAAGAACCAGATTCTGCTTCAGGTCGAAGAGCTCAAGACCAACTTCCTGTCGCTGGTCACCCATGACCTGAAGACTCCCGTAGCCAGGATTCAGGGACTCGCAGAAATGATCCTTCTGAAGGGAGGAAACCGGCTCACCGACTCGGACCGGCAGGGTTTGAATCACATGATTGCCTCCACCGAGGAGCTGAATCGATTCATCTCGAGCATCCTGGAGCTGGCCAAGATCGAGAGCTCACGTCTTCGTCCACGCCTCGAATCGAAGGACGTGAACCAGCTTGTCGAAAGGTGCTGCGAAAGCTTTCTCCCTTTTGCAAAGGCCCGTGGCAGCACGATCGAACTCGATCTTGAACCGCTTTTTCCGATTCGACTCGACCCATCGCTCATCCAGAAGGTCCTCAACAACCTGGTCGACAACGCGCTCAAGTATAGTCCTCCAAACTCCACGATTCGCATCACGACGCGCGAGCGCAACGAGTGGCTCGAAATTCAGGTCATCGACCAGGGGATCGGCATGAGCGAGGGCGAGCTGGAGAACCTATTCAGCAAGTTTTATCGAGCAAAGAACGATGCGACCGCAAGAATCGGCGGCTCCGGCCTGGGACTCTATCTTTCCAGGTATTTCATCGAGGCTCACTGGGGAGAGCTTTCGGTTTCCAGCAGGACCGGAGAGGGCAGCACGTTTACCATCCGTTTGCGTGCAGATCTCGCTCAATCGCATGACTTTGATGCGCCCAGAGGGGCCACCCCAGGCCTCAAGGGCCCGAAGAATTCCATTTGGAAACAAGCACAGGGAGAAGTCTCATGAAGTTCAAAGTACTTGTCGTGGATGACGATGCCGATCTCAGGCTGACCGTGGCCGAGGCCCTTTCGGAGGGAAACCATGATGTCGAGCAGGCTTCAGACGGCGAAGAGGCGGTCAACAAGGTCCGAGCAGGGCGCTACAATCTGGTCCTGATGGACGTCAACATGCCGCGACTCTCAGGTCTTGAGGCCCTGAAGGAGATCAAGGCCTACGACCCCTCGATCATCGTCATCATCCTGACCGCATTCGCCAATGTGCGCGATGCCATCGAGGCCACGAAGCAAGGCGCCTACAACTACCTTGAAAAGCCGATCAAGGCCGAAAACCTGGTCTACATGGTCGACAAGGCACTCAAGGCACATAACCTCGTCAAGGGTGTCGCCCTCTCGGCACCGGTCTTCAAGATGCCCAACGGAACCGAGTTTGTCGGGCAGAGTTCCGAAATGAAGCGCGTCTTTTCAGTCATCGACAAGCTGTCCCAGGTCGAAACCGCCGTCCTGATTCGGGGCGAGAGTGGAACGGGCAAGGAACTTGTCGCCCAGGCGCTACACTACAATAGCCCCCGAAAGGACAACCGATTCGTCACGGTCAACTGCTCGGCCATTCCCGAGAATCTGATCGAAAGCGAATTTTTTGGACACGAAAAGGGCGCATTCACAGGAGCGGACCAGCGCAAGATCGGAAAATTCCAGTATGCCGACGGGGGAACCCTGTTTCTCGATGAAATCGGCGACATCTCGGCAGGGATGCAGGTCAAGCTTTTGCGGGCCCTGCAGACCCGTCGATTCACTCCTGTTGGAGCGAACCGCGAGATTGAAGTCGACGTCAGGATTGTCGCCGCGACCAATCGCAACCTCGAGGAGATGATTCGGACGGGAGAGTTTCGCGAGGACCTGTTCTACCGGCTGAACGTCCTTCCGGTTCAGCTTCCCCCGCTTAGAGACCGTCGCAACGACATCGAGCACCTGATTCGATACTTCATCGAGAAGTTCAACCAGCAGCATCGCAGCGGAAGCTCGGCGGCATCCCGCCTCCAGCGGGGCGAGCTCAAGCTCATCACCGGGCTCGAGGATGATGCACTGGAACTTCTAAAAAAACACTCGTGGCACGGAAACATCCGCGAGCTCGAAAACGTGATCGAACACGCTTTCGTCATCGAGACCGGAAACCAGATCACGACCGAGAGCCTTCCCTCAAGCATCACGGGACGGCGGCTGATGGACTCGCCCGACGATGTGCACGAGATCGACGCCGATACGCTCGATCAGGAGTCGGACTCCGGGAACGGACCGCTTCCAAAGACCATTGATGTCGGCTTCCAGCTCTCCGTCGAAAAGCTCGACTTTCAGGCAAGCAAGGAGGAGTTCGAGCGACAGTTTCTGATCAGCGCCCTAAAGGCCTTCAATGGAAGGATCAACCAGACGGCGCTTCACGCCAACATCCCGAAGAAAACACTCCTTCGGAAGCTCGAGAAGTACGGCATTCACGCAAGGGACTACAGCTCGCGGCCTCGTTCCTGAGCCGGCCGACCTGACAACCGGAGGTTCTCAGAGCTTCTCGAGATCTTTTTCGTTGATCTGAATTCTGGCCTGCTGCCGGAGCTTCTCGAGGTATTCCTGACCGAGCTTCTGTCGAAGCAGCCCCGTGGCCTTCCCTTCCACTTCTTCGAAGGGCATGGTCTTACCAGGTTTTTTCTCGATCACCT
This sequence comes from uncultured Bacteriovorax sp., assembly GCA_964432565.1. Taxonomy (GTDB): domain Bacteria; phylum Bdellovibrionota; class UBA1018; order UBA1018; family UBA1018; genus CAIOHW01. The sequence goes on along the minus strand of CAYSOA010000001.1, from coordinate 153,618 downwards.
TGATCAGATGGTAGCCGTAGACGGTCTTGACCGGACCAACGATGTCGCCGGGCGAACCGGCAAAGGCAGCCTTGGTGAACTCCTGGTCGAGCTGGTCACGAGTAAAAAACCCAAGCTCGCCACGGTTGTTCTTGGCGGATGGATCTTTGGACGCCTGCTCGGCGAGCTTCTGGAAATCGGCATCAGCCGCCTTCAACTTCTTCAGTACTTCGCGGGCCTCGACGTCCGTCGCCACCAGGATATGCTGGGCACGAACCTGGTCGGTATTGAACAGCAGCTTGTTTTTGTCATAAAACTTGCGAGCAGCCGATTCGGTCACGCGGCTCGACAGGTTCTTTTCGAGAAGACGCGCCACCATCTGCTGGCGCCGAAAGGCCTCGACCGCCATCCGAATCTGCTCATCTTCACCAATCTTCTGGCGTTCGGCCTCCTGGTTCAGAAGCTCCTGGTCGATCATGCTTAGCAGAATCTGGCGCCGGTTGGTTGGATCCTTGAGGATGTTGTTGCGCTGCCCCTCGTTGAACTGCCCCAGAGACGTGACCAGATCCTTGTCGGTCAGCTCCTTCTTATTGACCGTGGCGATCACTGCCGCACCGGCAGCCGAAGCTGTGACGATGCCCACGACCACTGCAGCCAAACCCCTGCCGACTCCTGCCATTCGCATCGCCATGAAACTCCGCCCTTTCGTCCCTGGACCGTCCAAATCGCTTCGGCACCACGTTCAAAGATGTTGCCGAAACAACGCATTGTAATGCTCCTGAACCCGAGAAAGATCGACGCGATTCAGGAAGCTCGAAAACCCCATCCAGACGGCCACTCCGCTCAGATCTGCAAAGGGGGGAGGCAGGAATGCCGGTGCATCGACCAGCCCCTCCCGATGCTTACGATACAGCAAAGGAACGTCTTCTACGGAAAGTTTGCCAACAAAGAGAAAGGGAATCAACTCCGGGTGCCCCGCCCGGATTGCCGCCCGCATGAAATTGTAGTTTTCCACGAACCCCTTGCAGTACGAGATGTCCTTGGTGAATGGAGCGCCTCCCTCCACGCAGCCCCCCCTGAAGATTCGAATCGCGTTGAACAGGCATTCCTCCTCGGAATACCCTTCGGTCCGATAAAACTCGATCAACTCAAGGACGTCAGCGCCGTCTTCCGCCCTGTCGATTCCCAGGATACGGTCATTGATTTGACGGGCTCTGCGCGGATGGGCGCGAAAGGTGAAGATCTCGAGCAAGACGGCAAGCCCCTCCTGGGTTCCCGCGCAGCGCGGGGGACCGCGCGAAAGCCACTGGGCAACCGCTTGCGAACGGCCATTAAGTGACGTCCCCGCATGAACCCAGCCTTCGTGAACTTCGTAGACGTCAATTTCTCTTTTTGAAAAGAGCGCTCCCTCTCGAATCTTGATGACGTCTCCGCCAGCGGCAGCGTCCGAAAGAATCTCATCCGAGATGCGCGCTTGAACCTGGCCACCCTCGAAACAGCCTGCGAATCGTCGGTTCAGCTCGTCGACCACCTGCTGGGCGGACAAATTCTTCCGGTAGGGCTCACCCATGGATTCTCCAAGGCCCGCAAGAATTTCATGCATCCATTGACCCAGTTCTGCGACCGTCAACGTCTCACCCGAAAGACGGTCCTTTGGTGAGCCATACAGCTTGCGACTATAGTGCCCAAAGTCGGGAGTTCCTCGCGACTGGAGCATTCGAACGGTGTCGGCATACTGTTCACAAATGGTGCGCAGCAGCCTTCCCAACTCATCCTTTTCCCCAAGAACGGCCGAAACATCCTTTGAAATATCCTCGAATTCCTCGATTTTCTTTTGGGGATCAAACATCAACGGCCGACCTTCATAATAGTCTCGACCGACCCGAGGAATGGCCCTGAGTTTGGGATGGGTCATTCCGCGCCTCAGCACCTCTTCAATCGACGCATCCCACTTGATCGCATCCAGAATTCGAATCGGCCTCTGGGCTTCGACTATCCTGACCGAAAGTCGCCTGACTTTTTCCTTGAGCGTCGTCCATCCCATCCCCTCTAGAATGACACAACCCAACCCACGACCAAACCCCGGCCCATACGTTGCAGCCAAAGGGGTATGGACTCCGACAATCTTGATGCAGAATTCGAGCGTGCCTACCGAAGCGTCATCGATGCCGGTGTCGCCCATCAGTGGAAACGCCGTGCATTCCCCTCCATTTCTGCACAGGAAATTCGCGCCATGTACGAGCACGCCCTGGAGACCCGCTCCCTGGGCAGCGCAACTGCGGGTCTGGCTGCAGAGCGCTGGGCGAGAACCGTCAACCACCTGACGCTAGCCCTCTGGCACGAAGCCAAACTCGACTACATGAACTCCCTTGAGCAGGAACACGCCGCGCCCCCCCCGTCGATACAGCGAACCCTCCACAACCAGGAAATGGAGGGTGCCTCCCGCTCACTGCTCGATTCGGCGCACGAGCGCCTCACAAGGCTAACGCCCCAGATCCATCTACAAGACACCCGACTGGCACGCCTCGTGTCCCGCGGCCGATTCCTGCTCGAGCCCCCTCAAGCCCCGGAGAAAGAAAGTCGGTTCTCGTATGAGGAGCGCACTCTGGCCGCACATGAGTACGGGCGCGCGCTGGAGTACTGGATACTCGCTCTCGACAGCGAGTCGGACCCAGCGTTTCAGGCGGCATAAAAAAAGCGGCCCGACGATTTCTCGCCGAGCCGCCTCTTGTTGCAGATAAAGAACCTTCGAAGAATTAGCGCTTCGAGTACTGGAAGCGTCGGCGAGCGCCGGCGAGACCGTACTTCTTTCGCTCGACTTCACGCGAGTCACGCGTCAGGAAGCCGGCCTTCTTCAAGATTGGACGTAGGGCTGGATCAATCCGCACCAGTCCGCGAGCAATCCCGTGACGAACAGCACCGGCCTGACCGGACTTACCGCCACCCTTCACATTGATCTTGATGTCATAGTGACCGACCAGCGACGTCATCTCTAGCGCCTGCATGATCATCATCCGGCTCGTAGGACGCGGGAAATACTCAGCGAACTCGCGCTCGTTCACCACGATCACGCCTTCTTCGCCCGCACGGGGACGAATGTATACGCGGGCAATCGCCGTCTTTCTCTTACCAACTTTGTGGGTCTGCTTTTCCATGAAACTTCCTTTTTACCTTACTTGGCAGCCAGATTCGTGCGGCGGGTCACCCCGACCGGCAGCGGCTGGGGGTTCTGAGCTGCATGCGGATGCTCGGCTCCAGCGAACACCTTCAACTTCTTCATCTGGTGCCGGGCGAGGGTGGACTTGTTGGTCATGCCCCAGACGGCCAGACGAATGATCTCTTCTGGATGACGAGCGCGCATCTGAGCAGCAGTCGCCGTTTTCAAGCCGCCCACGTAACCGGTGTGACGACGGTAAAGCTTGTCGTTCTCCTTGTTTCCAGTGAGAACCACCTTGTCCGCATTCAACACGACGACGAAGTCGCCCGTGTCGGCGTGGCGCGTGTAAGTCGCCTTGGTTTTCCCGACGATCGTCCGCGCCACAACAGTGGCAAGGCGGCCAAGGACCTGATCCTTCGCATCCACCACGTACCACTTGGGAGCGTTCGGTCCCTTCGGTTCAAAATAATGAGGGCCCTTTTGTTTTCCTTGGTAAGTCTTCTTCTGCAACATAGACGGCTGGAACTATAGGATGGCCAAGTTGAAGTCAACGGGTTTTTCACCTATGATCTCGGGCACATGAAACCCTCCCCTGAAGACTTCCGCCCCAGAAATCCGCTGCAGAGCCCCCGGTTCGGGGACGTCTCGACCTTCAATCGCCTGCCCTATCTGCCTGATTTAAAAGGAAAGCAAGTCGATGTCGCCATCCTCGGGGTACCTTTCGACGGGGGCACCAGCTATCGGCCCGGGGCCCGGTTCGCCCCCAAGGCCGTTCGAGAGGCCTCCGCTCTGAACCGCAATTTTCATCCCGTTCTGGGGGTGCATGTCTATGACCAGCTCAACGTCATCGACGGCGGAGACGTGTCGGTCAATCCCCTGAACCTGCAGGCTACCTTCAAGAACGTCGAGAGGCACGTGAGCGAAGTCCTCACCCAGGGGGCCCGAACCATCCTCGTGGGAGGAGATCACTCGATCCTGTTGCCAGAGCTGCGGGCCATCCATAAAAAATTCGGAAAGCCGATCGTCGTTCAGTTCGACGCGCACACAGACACCGCAGACGGCGCATGGGGAGAAAAGTACCATCACGGAACTCCCATCCGTCGCGCCATCGAGGAAGGCCTGATTTCGGGCAGGGATGTCTACCAGATCGGAATCCGAGGGCCACTGACTGCCGCCGATCAGGAAGACTATTGCCGAAGACAGAAGATCAATATCCTCGGTATTGACGCCTTCTACGATCTGAAGAAACGCGAGGCGTTTTTCAGACGGCTGCACTCTCAGGCAAAAGGACGGCCCGTGCACGTGACGTTCGACGTCGACGGCGTCGATCCCGCCTACGCTCCAGGAACCGGAACGCCCGTTGTTGGAGGAATGACCTCGCGCGAAGCGCTCGATTGCGTGCGACGCTTGAAAGGCTTGTTCATCTGCAGTGCAGACATCGTCGAAATCTCTCCGCCCTATGACCACGCCGAGCTAACCTCGCTTCTTGGAGCCGCCCTGGTATTTGAGTTTCTGAGCCTGATGGCCCTGAAAACGCCCCCTAGGCAGGGAAGGCGCGCTTAGATCACGCCGATCGAAAAGTAGAATCGATAGGGCTCTTCATCCGGTCGCGGATCAATCTTGAATCCGAGGTCGAAATTCACCGGCCCGACCGGCGTCAGGTAATGCAGACCCAGCCCCGTGCCCATCCGCAGGTTCTTGTTCAGGGAATATTCGTCGACCAAAAGATTCGCGGCGTCCAGAAACGGGCCGAAACGCATGGGACCGGAAAGAGGAAGATCGAGCTGAACGCGATAGTTGACGTAAGCTGCCGTTCCACGGATCGCGATATCCTGGACATTGAGTTCCTGCTCGCGAAACCCTCTCAGGCTTCCAGCCCCACCTAGCGTGAACTGCTTGATCAGCGGAATCGCCACGCGGGGATCCGTAATGTCCTGGGTATTGCGCTCAAGCCCCGTACGAAATGAGAAATACCAGCTCGCATTTCGCCAGACCGGCAGCAGGTAATCGGATCGAAACTGAACACGGGTATAGCCGATCGGAAACGGATCGACCTGCGAGAGCAGTGCGGGATCGCTGATTTCGTACGAGATACCCGCATAGAACCCTCGTGTCGGCGCCAGAGGGTCATTACGCAGGTCGAGCTTGAGCGAGCCCGTCAGGGCGCCGATCGTAATGGTCTGGTTGTCGATGCTGAGCGGGTCGGTGGCCTTCTGCTCGATCCTCTCGAGGGTGTACGAAAGGGTGGCCAGCAGGTTGGGCCGCCGGAATAGCCGTTTTTCAAGAGTACCGCCAAGCACCAGCGATGTGGCATCGAAGTTTTCGTATTGCGTGCGTTGAAACGTCAGCGTGGGGCGAAAGGTCATCTCTGGAATCAGGAACCAGGGCCAGACGTACCCGATCTGGGCCTGTGACTCGAGGGGGACACGACGCTCCTCAAAACGACGGTTGGCGTTGACACTGAAAACGACGGTATGGTTGCGGCCGAAGAGATTGCTGTAGGAAGTCTGACCGAATGCTCGAAGGCCGAGGTCATTTCGAAACCCGACACCACCGGCCACCAGTCCCGGCACGCCTTCCTGAAGAAGGACCAGAACGCGCTTCAATGACGGATCCCTGGGGTCGTCATCGAGTCGGATCTGGGCACTGGAAAAAAGCCCCAAACGACGCAGTCGCGACTCGCTCTCCAGGATGTCCGACTCGGTGAGGACCTCCCCCTCCCTGACCGCGAGCTCTCGAAGAACCACATCAAGCGCAGCCTTTCCGCGCCCCTCGATGCTGATCGATCCCACCCGGTACTTCCGCCCAGGATCCACTTCGACGCGAATGTCGGCAACACGGTTATCGTCACGATACCGAACGAGATCACTCCCTCCTTCGCCCACAATCCCCACTTCGAGATGACCGCGATCCCGATACCAGGATTTCAGCCTCTGAACGCCTTCGGTGAAGGCGAAGAGATTGAGCGGTTCCCCCGGCCCGACACCAAGAATGCGTGCAGCCTCGTCCGACGCGGGCGCCTCGGGTCCGACGATCTCAACCGATCCCACGCGGGTCTGCTCCCCCTCATAAAAGAAGACCACGCCCGAAGCCCCGGAGTGACGCTCGTTCCACAGTGTCTGCAGGCTAAGAAGCCTCGCCCCCAGATAACCCCGACTCTTCAGCTTCTGGATGAAAACCTCGACGGCACGATCGAGCTCCTTCTGCACGTAGACACCGGCCGAAAGATGTCCACCGATTCCATCCCAGAAGATCTCCTCAAGCTGCGCTCGTGAAAACGCCACCCCTCCATCGAACTCGAGCTGCTGCAGGCGGGCTCGAGCCCCTTCTTCGACGACCCAGGTCACATGACGCTCGAAGCGACTGGCCCGCTCGACCGGGAAAGCAGCCACGGAGGCATTTGGAAATCCGGACGCCCGGTACGCTTCTTCGAACCGAACCTTGAGGGTCTCGATGTAGTTTCCGCCCAGACCGAGAAGCCTCTGCTCACGCACCAGCTGCAAAAGCTCATTCCGGGTGAAAAAGTGATTTCCGCGAAAACCAAAGCTCACCTTCTCGCCCGGGTCGACGCGAATTCGCAGTCTCACCCAATCTGCGGCAGGGAGACCGCGAACGGAAAGCTCCGATGCTGGTGGCTCTCCAACTCCGCGAACCACCTGAACCTCATTGACCTTTGCTCCGATGTACTCTTCGCCCAGAAGAAGCGACTGCACGGCCCTCGCACCGGCAGCGGCGCGCTCCTGATCGAACACATCGCCGGGCCCAAGCTCGAACCTTCGAAGCAGCTCGCCCTCCAGAATCCGCCACGATCGTCCCGCTGCCCGAACCTGGGCGCCCTCGCCGAGGATTTCGACTGCCCGAACCCGGACCGGCGCTCCCTCGATCACCCGAAGACGCCAGAGTCGCAACGTCGCATCAAACTCCGACCGCACTTCAACCTGGGGATAGCCCCGAAAACGGTACAGATCGGAGAGCCCCTGGGCCGAACCATTGGCCCGCTCGGCATCAAACCGGTCTCCCGCCTCGAGCTCGAGCGCAGATTGAAGCTCTTCGATCGTCAGCGCCGCCACGCCATCAATTTCGATCTGTTCGATCATCGGGCGCTCGGCGGCACCGGAAACTCCCACGTCGAGGAGCATCAGCCCTGCGGCCACGAGCAATGAGGCGAAGCTGCAGAAGCTGCGTGGCATGCCTTACTTGAACCTCTTCTGGAGCTTGAAATCGACACCATAGCTCGTTCGGCTCTGCTGGAGGACACTGGTGCTGGTATCCTGCGAGGTCGATCCTTCCCAGAAGTTCCACACTCCTCGAACCGACACGTTTGGTGAGAGGTAAAAGTCGGCATTAACTTCGCGCTGGTTGGTCGTGCCGGCCCCCACCGTGCTGCCCACACTCACATCGATACGCTTGCCGATCTGCCGCTTGAGGACAATCTTGGGAGCCACCAGTGAATCTGCATCCCCCTGCGGACGAAAGGCGCTCATTCCAGTCGTCGGATCCATGGCCTCGCCGACGCCCAGCTGAAAACCCGTCTTCTCGCGCACGTCGCGATTGAAGTCGAGGGAATGCAGGATCAGCGAAGCCGCCTCACTCTGCTGGACACCGGCGGTGCTGCCCGCCCGCAGTCTTTGTGACTCTTCGAGGGTGCGCCCCATGGCCAGCAGCGAGAGGATTTCCGCCTCCGGGAGCACGGGGTTCGAGCTCAACTCCACCTTGAAGCGATCCGAAGTTCCAGATGTATAGAGCTGCACCTTCGTGCCGCTGATCTCGGTCGTCGCTACCAGGTCGAATACGGGATTGATGACCGCCGGATTATCAAAACGCACCTGTGCCGACTGAACCTGAAACACGTGATCCTTGAACGTCAGTTTTCCCTGGCCCGCCACCATCTCGGCTCGCCCCAACAGGCGTGGTGCCTCGACCGTATTGACCACTTTCAGATCGGCCCTGACCTCGATGTCCAGAAGTTCATTTTGGAACTGGATGCCACCAGGAGCCGAAACGTCGATGCCGAGTCGAAACTTTGGAAAGTCAAAAGCCACATCTCCTGAGGGAGGAGGCGCGTACAACGAAGATTGGAGCGAGAGCCCCCGCCCGGCACTCGAAAGCTTTTCGCGCGACAAGGCCCTCTCCACCGCGATGGAGCCGGTGACATCATATGGAAGCGAATCTCCCGAGACTTTGAGCCTCGCATTTCGCACCTTCAAAAACTGGAAAGGCGGAAACTTCAGCCGATTCTCGTTCAGTGCAAGCGTCAGGTCGACGGAGGGAAAACGGTTGATGAAAAACTGCACCTGACCACTGGCCGAAGCAAGGCCCTGGGCCAGATCGGACTGAAAACCGGAAAGGGTGACTCGGCCATCCCGTATCAGAATTTTTCCTCGCAAGTTCTCGAAGGGAGACTCCAGAAGGGTCGTCCTGACGCTACCCGCCTTCAGCTCAACGGTTCCGGACACGCTCGGCTCGAGGATCGGCCCGGCCAGCGCAAGATCGAGGACGGCTAGGCCGGAGGACTGCTGGATCAGGGGCGACAAAAACTCGAGCACCGTCAGCTCCAATTCGCCTCTCAGCGAACTGCGCCAGAATCCCTCTCTCGAAGCAAGCGACAGCCGTGTCACAGCCCCTCGGTCGCCGCGAAAACGAACCTCGCTCATCGAGAGATCTCCCCGAAGCATCTTGCCCAATGCCGGGGCATCGAGTGCCAGTGAGGCTCCCTCCTTGGTCGCCGAAAATTCATCAAGAGCAATCGTCCCCGTTGCGCGATCGATTTCATTTCCTGGGTAGCTGAGATCGACGCTGCCACTGGCCACGCCACGAAGCGAGGCGTCCTGAATACCGGTCGGATTCAAAAGGAGAAGCACCGGAGTGAAGTCGGCGGAGCTAATCGCCACCCGAAGGTGGTTCAGGGCGGAGGCCCTTCGATCATGCTTCCAATCCAGCTGAACCTGCTGTCCAAGCCCCCGACCCGTTGCGCTCCACACGCCCTTCTGACTTCCGAGCCTCAGGCTGCTGCGAGGATAGGCCCGGGAGCGAACCTGTGTTTCCTCAAGGGAGATCTGGGTCACCGACTCCAGCTCATCAAGTGTTCCGCTGCCCTCGCTGGCGACGTTGAGAGCGCCACGAATGGGGATATTCAACCGGAGCATCCAGTCGAGATCCCTCAACTGGAAATCGCGGGTCTTGAACTTCCAGTCAAAACGCCCCTGCGAATCAAACGAGACATCCCCAAGCATCTGGCCCGACCGCTTCTTGGCGCGCATCCCCGCCATGCGATAGGTGCCTCGCTCATATCCGCCCTGAAACTGCACGTCCCGGAAGCGTTCACCGAAAAAACTCCAGTCACGCCCTCGAATCGTCGTTTCCACCAGAAGACGGTCCAGACCGAGACCGCCATGAACGCGCCCCTTGGCTGAAATCCGTCCCTGCAGGGATTGCGGAAACCAATTCAATGAGCGGGTCAGCGGCTCAAAGACAGCGAGAAAATCCTCGACTCGGCCCCCCGGAAAGTCGACCGCCAGGTCCAGTGATCCGTCACCTCGAAAGTCAATGGGACCACTGACTCGATAGGCGGTATCGCCTTGCTTGCCCTCGACCCCCTGAAATCGAAGGACGCTCTGCCCATCGACCAGCGAGAAACGACCGCGAAGACCTCCAAACATCAGGTTGATGTAGCTGGAGTTCGACAGATCGGCATCCATGTCGACAACCAGCGCATCCTCAGGCCCGTGCACGGATGCCTGCAGTCTGCCGCGGCCTTGAATCGGCGAGCCCCCCAGCTCTCGAAGATCGGAGAGATCCACCGGCCCTCGCGCCTCGAGCCCCCAGAGCATTCGCTCACCCGACCAGTCAACCTGGCCCGAAACCTGGAGGTCCGTCTTGCCGAACTTCCACGAGAGGTCACCCGGAACGAATTTTCCGTCGGCAATCTCGATGTCTCCGTTCAGGCGGAAGGGCACTGTTTTGAGAACCCGGGGGCGGCGCGAACCGGCTCTGGCCTCTCCGGAAAGAACCTGAAGCGACGGCGAGCTGAGGTCGAGCTTTGCCCTGACAACGGGGCGCCGTCCCCCCACGAGGCTGGCCTCCACCTTTCCACTGAAGCTGACATCCAAATTGTCGACCGAAGACGCGTGCGGTCCCAGCAGCCAGCGCAGAGGGGCCGCCTCCAACTCAACGGGCACCACCAGCGCCTCTGCAGCGAGCCATGGACCCAGCGGCAGGTCGAGCTTCGACACCTTAAGGGTGCCGCCTGAAGTTCCGGCCACCGGAGCACCGCTGATCGAAGCCGAGCGAAGCTCCAGCCGGGCGGACGCCTCCCCTTCGCCCGAAGCGAGCCTTGCAGCCGTTTCGAGGCGCTGGACGCTCCATCCCCAGAGCTTCGCATCCTCCATCTGCAGGCGGCCATCGAAACTGGCGCTGCGATCGAGCTTCAACAGATCACCCGACAGCACGCCTTTCAGCGAAACTCGACCCGAAACAGGAGAGCTTTCGGTTCTGACGAAGGGCCGCAGACCGCCCACTCTCTCGAGCCCGGCGAGCCAGGCCAGCATCTGAGCGGAGTCTCCCTGAACGTCCAGCCCGATGCGTGACTGGAGCGACCGGGGATTCAGCGGGTCACCCTCAATTTTTCCGGCGATCCCTACCACGCTCGAGGAATCACCGTGATCCAGTCGAACCTGCGCCGACCGAACCTGCATTCCCGACGGCCCCAGGTCGGCCTCGAGAATCAGTGATCCGACGCTACCGCTGCCCTTCTTCCAGGCAAGGGACGAGCGACCGAGCGACGCGGTAAACGAGAAGGGAGGCCGAGAGGGATCTTCGAGTCGAAGCAGAGCCGCAGAGTCCACCGAGAGATCGAGCTGGGGCAAGGAGTCGGGCAGGACCAACCGAACACGGCTGTGCTCCAGGGCGACCGACTGCACACGCACCTCGATCAGTTCTTTCCACCGAAGACCCATACTCCCGCCGACGGGGGCTTTCCTCAGATCCAGGGAGACATCGGCCTCCACGAGCCGCAGCTGCTCAACACGAATGCGCCCCGAGAGGACTTGAAAGGGACGGAACTGAAGATCGAGGCGTGACGCCTTGAGGAGAGAAGACTGGGGAAGCTGAAGAACGTTCTTCTCGTCGAGGCGCACCTCGGGATTTCTCACGGAGACCCCGGGGGGAAACAGCCGCAGTTGGAAGTCCGTGAACTCGAGCGAGACGCCGAGCTCTGCTGGAACCGTCTCGGACAGGAATCCCCTGACCATTCCGGCAAAGGTTCGACTCTGCAGAAACAGGACGGAGCCCCCCACCAGCGAGAACACGACGGCAGCAAAAATCAGAAAGGGACGACGAGTCACGGCGAGCCTCCCCGAGCCCGCGCCAAGCGCTCTTTTCGGTGCTGCGAATCCCGATACCCCCCCAAGGCCGAGAACAGCTCAAGCGCTGCCTTCTGCTCACCGAGGCGCTCCCTTGCGCGCGCGAGAAGGTACTCCATCTCCGTACGCAAATCGCCACTGACATCCTCGCTCCGCAACCGACTTTCGAGAAGCTCGGCGCAGTCAAAGGCCCTTTCCGCCTGCAGCAGCGCGCGACAGTACAGAGCGACCCCTGCGTCCATCCGCGAGGCAAGGGGTGCAAGCAAGGAGACCGCAGGTTCGGGCATCTCCATCTGAAGGAAGGCCACGGCGAGGTCCGTCCGATCCCGTGGAGTCATTCCGACAGCCTGACGCTCGACAGCAGCAACCAGCTCACGCCGCGCCTCGTTCGTCGACAACAGGGACAGGCGAGGCGAAGCTTCCTCGAGAAGTCCCAGATTCCAATCGTCGTCCAGTTTTTTCAGGATGAGTTCGACATCCTCTTCGGAGGTCTCCGCCGGCGTCGAGACCGAAGGACTCGCCAGAAGCGTTTCGAGTTCGCGTTGTTGAATCTCCTCCAACAACATCCTCGCCGTCTTGTTCTCAGGGTTGTACCGAAGAGCCTGATGGAGCGCCTGCTTGGCCTGATCCCAGAGTCCCTCCCCCATCAGAATTCGCGCGCTCTGAAGCTCATCCTCCGAGGAGCCCGACTTCGAAGGCTCCACCACGCGAGTGGGCTCGAGCAAATCTTCGCCCAAATCCACGCGGGTTTCGCCGTCAGAGCCTCTGGAGGACGGAAAAGAGTCCATCTCTCCAATTTTATTCGGATTTCTTCAGAAACTCTTCCAAAAAGTTTGTGTCGTAATCCCCGTCCCGAAAGCGCGGTTCAGCCATGATTTTCTTATGAAACGGGACGTTGGTCTTGATGCCCTCGACCACGAATTCGTCAAGCGCCTGACGCATCTTCGCAATCGCCAAACCCCGGGGGGGGGATTGCACGATGAGCTTGGCGATCATCGTGTCTTAAAAGGGAACGACCTTGTACTGGTCGTAGACAAACGACTCCACTCGAACTCCGAAGCCACCCGGGGTATGCAATGCGGTGATTTTTCCCGGCGAAGGGGTGAACTTCTCGGGATCCTCCGCGTTGATACGACACTCGATCGAGTGCGACCGGATCTGAATGTCCGACTGCTGGAGCCGCAGCTTGAAACCCGCAGCCGAAAGAATCTGTTCCTTGAGCAAGTCGATTCCGGTGACCATCTCGGTGACCGGATGCTCGACCTGAATGCGGGTGTTCATTTCCATGAAGTAAAACTTCAGGTTCTCGTCGACCAGAAACTCGACCGTTCCCACGTTCTGGTACTGAACCGATTCACAGAGCCGAAGGGCGGCTTCGCCCATTTCCTGCCGCAGCTTCTCGTCGAGCACGGGACTGGGGGCTTCTTCGAGCAGCTTCTGGTGACGGCGCTGGATCGTGCAATCCCGCTCCCCCAGAAACAGGCGATTGCCGAACTGGTCGCAAAGCACCTGGATCTCGACGTGGCGTGGACGCTCGCAAAACTTCTCGACGTACATCGCGGGATTTCCGAAAGCGGCACCGGCCTCGGCACTGACTCGATCAAACGAGGCCTTCAGCTGTTCTGCAGAACGAACCACATGGATTCCGCGCCCCCCACCACCGGCAGCGGCCTTGAGGATGACGGGATAGCCAATGCGCTCGGCCTCTCTGAGAGCCACGGCGACTCCGGGAACCGCCTCGACAGTTCCGGGAAGCAATGGAACGCCGGCCTGTCGGGCGATGGCACGAGCACGCGTCTTTTCACCCATCGCTTCGATGTTCTCGGGAGTCGGGCCGATGAACGTGATGCGACACTCCCGGCAGAGGCGGGCAAATTCGGCATTCTCCGAGAGAAATCCGTAGCCGGGATGAATTGCATCCGCGTGAGTGATATCGGCTGCCGACAGGATGCTCGCAATATTCAGGTAGCTGAGTTTGCTCTGCGGTGGACCAATACAAACCGCTTCGTCGGCCAGCTTGACGTGCAACGACTCTTCATCAGCCGTTGAATAGACCGCCACCGTCGAAATCCCCAGCTCACGACAGGCACGAATGACCCTCAGGGCGATTTCACCGCGGTTGGCGATCAGGACTTTCTTGAAGAGCTGTGCCATGGGCTTGGGACCTTCGTCAGGTTTCGATGATGAAAAGCGGCTCTCCAAACTCGACGGGCTGGCCGTTTTCAACGAGAATGCTGACCACCTTGCCCGCAAATTCGGCTTCGATCTCGTTCATCAGTTTCATGGCCTCGATGATGCACAGGGTGTCCCCCGGCTTGACCGACTGCCCTTCCGAGACATAGGTGGCCGCATCCGGTGAGGGCTTGCGATAGAAGGTTCCCACGAAGGGGGAGAGCACCTTCTTGTGGTTTGCCGGGGCTGAACCTTGCACTGCAGGGGACGCGACAGGAGCCACAGCAGGAGCAGGAGCCACGACTGGAGCTGGCGCCGGCGCTGCCACAGGGGCAGGCATCATCAGGGGCGCCGCCGCCTGCGGCGCTGGTGCCCACTTCGAGCGCACCTTGAGCTTCGAGCTTCCGCTTTCCCACTCCAGTTCGGCCATCTGGTGCTGGCCCATCAATTCAAAAAGAGACTTCCACTCGGTCAGCGGAAGGTTGGACTTCGAAGTCGTCACCTTTGCGGCAGCCGCCTTCACCTTCGCAACGGCGGCCTTCCTTCTCGTGGCCACGTTACTTGTTCGCCTTTTCTGAATAACTGTAATCGCGGGTGTCGATCTTCAGAAGATCGCCTTCCTTGATATGGAAGGGAACCTGCACCACTGCGCCGGTTTCGAGGGTAGCCGGCTTGGTCCCGCCAACCGTATCCCCCTTGAAGGCGCCCGTAGTCTCGGTGACCTTCAACACCACGAAGGTCGGAAGTTCGATGCCGATCGGGCGCTCATTGAAATACATCACCTTGATGACCAGGTTTTCCTGCAGGAAGTCTTTGCCCGAACCCAGCTGCTCTTCAGACAGAGCCACCTGATCGTAGTTGGCCTGGTTCATGAAGTGATAGCCTTCGGCATCCTTGTACAGGTACTGCATTTCGCGCTCATCCGTGTTGGCGCGATCCAACTTGTCTCCCGAAGTGATCGTGCGCTCGATCACGTTCTGGTTGAGCATGTTCTTGAGCTTGGTGCGCGTGAAGGCGCGGCCCTTGCCCGGACTGACATGTTGGAAATCTACGATTTCGTAGGGCGTGCCTTCGATCTCGACCTTCAGGCCTTTACGGAACTGGTTTGTGGCGTACATGAATCAGGTGGTAAACCGTACCCCCCGCTCAAGTCAATGTTGATGGCGGTAGCGCTCCACCTTCTGCAACATCCCCTGAAGACGCTCAATATTCCGCATCCAGCGCTCGCGTCGAAGCCCCGGATCGGCGGCCAGCGCCTCGGAAGCAGATCGGTCCTCGAACTGCTCCATTGGTGGAGAATCGGTGCGCAGGCTTTGCGGTGAATGCTGGTAGGCCAGAGTCTCGAGCTCCTCGACCATTCGTGCCGCCTCGGCATCGCCCGGTGAGAAATAGAGCAACATCTTGTAGGCCTCGAGCGCCTCTTCGGAGCGCCCCAGAATGAGGGCGGATTCTGCCACTAGCCGCTGCGCAGCGAGATTGTCCGGAACGTCACGACAGACCTGCTTCAGCTCGATCAACACCTCTTGGTACTGCTTGAGGTCAAACAGCGCTCGTGCCAGAGCGACACGCCCCCCGGCGAACTGGGGATGAACGCGCAGCCCCTCGCGGGCGATTTCAACGGCCTCCTTGATGAGTCCCGCCTTGCGATACGCCTCGGCCAGCGGCGCAAAGACGCGGGAAGTCGGATCTTCCTGGTACTTTCTGAGATACTCGTAAAGAACCGGCGAGTGCGCGCCCTTTGGAAAAACCTTCATTCCCCGAACCCTATCCCGTCGGAGTGCCGGCGGGAGCCCCGTTGCTCTCGCCACCCGCAATGCTCGACGCCCTTTCGTTGATGATTCGCGGGGTCACGAAGATCAGTAGCTCGGTTTTCTTCTCAGTCGTCGAGCTCCCCCCAAAGAGAATTCCCAGGAGTGGAATGTCCTTCAAAAAGGGGATTCCATACTCGCTCTTGTTCTTCGAATTGACGTGCACGCCACCCAGGACCAGTGTCGACCCGCTGTCCACCAGAACCTCCGTCTTGAGGTTTCTCGGGGCGACAAGGGGCTGCTCTGCCGTGCCCTCAACCGTGTCCCGCGAGATATCAAGCGTGAGCAGCACACTCCCGGTGTTGGTCACTGTAGGGGTCACGTTGAGACTCAAGTTCGCCTGCAAAACCTGGATGCTGTTCACAGGCGCACCGGCGGCGCCCAAAGTCGTAACCGGAATTCCCACCGGGCTCGACTGAAGAATCGAGGCCGTTTTCTTGTTCAAGACGACGGTCTTTGGCGACGCGATCACCCTCGTATCGTTGCTCGTTTCGTTGATCTGAAGCAGGGCATTCAGGCGCTTCAAGCTCGGAAGAAAACCCAGAGTCGGCGAAAAGCCGATTTTCGATGCCGGGCTCGAACCGGGAACTGCAGCAGTATTGAGTGCCCCAACAGCCTCACCTCCCGCGAAGGAACCGAAGATCCCTCTCCCCCCACTGATCGTCGAAATGCCCAGCTGTCCCGAAAGGTTCTTCGAGAAATCTTCGCTGGCCTCGACAATCTTGGCCTCGATCAGCACCTGCGGTGTCTCGGTGTCGAGCAACGTGATCAGGCGGGCGATCTTTGCCAGTCCTGCCGCCGTATCCTGAACGATCAGGCTGTTGGTGCGCTGGTCGATTTGAATGGACGCGCCCACACCGGCCGCAGCGCCAGCGCCCCCTTCGGGAGCGGCACTCGCGTTCGAAAAGCTCTGCAGCAGCGTCTGAAGCGCAGGCGCATCGGCATAACTGATCGGAAAAACCCGGGTGATGCGCGGAGCCGCCTTTTCACTGGCTCGCTTGGCTCGCAGCTCCTCTTCCTTCTCGGCAGTCAGGTTGGCCAGAGTGGCGACTCGGAGGATGCTGTTTCGGCGCTCGGCGCCCAGACGCTTCGAACTCAGGATGACGTCGAGGGCCTGGTCCCAGGGCACATCCACCAGCGAAAGCGTGATTTTTCCCCCGACTCCGTCACCGACCAGGATGTTAAAACCGCTGGCCTCGGCAATCAGACGAAGGACGTCCGACAGTTCGGCATCCCGCACCTGAATGGTGACCGGCTTACCCGAAAACCGCTTCGACTGCATCGTCTCCATGAAGGTGCCGAGATTGCTCTGCCCGATCGAGGGCTCTCCCGGCGCCTCGAGAAGCTCTTCGTTTGCCGCCACCCGCTCGCTTCCAGAGCGCGGAATGGCGATGCGAATCAAACCTCCATCGCGGCTGATTTCAGGAACGACGTTTTTTCTGAGCTGAATCACGACACGGGCCCCGGCTTCGCCATCGGCCACCTGATAGGGAGAGACCTGCAAAACGGGACCATCGAAGCCGGAGGTGTCGAGCTGCCGACGTGCGGCCGTCGAGAGTTCGGCGTCCTTGAGGCTGAGCACGATCTGCCGATCGAGCTCATTGGCTTCAGATTCATAGTCGATCTCGCTTTCGGCACGGATCAGCACTTCGCCACCGCTCGGAGTATTGCGATACTCAACGGATCGAACCGTTGCGCCCCAGGACGCCGATGCCAGGAAAAGAAAAACTCCTCCCGCCAGAAGCCCCAGCCCGCTCTTGAGACCTTGTCCGTGATCCATGGGTACGCTCCTCATCCTGAAGAACCTGTTTTTGGAGCCGTCTCATCGGGCAGGCGAATCTCGCTGTCCGACGGCTCCTCCTTGCCGAGTACGTTGACCATCTTTTCGCGAACGATCACCGAATCTGCACGAATCTCACGAATGACGCCGCGCCGCGTGCCGATCTTCATCCGCTCAGAGACGAAATGCGTCTTTCCCGAAGGGTCCTGAATGATCGCCCGGAGACGATCGGCACCAGTGATCACGCCCACCAGCTTGTACTGCTCAACAGGGTAGCGCTCGAGTTCAGAGACTGCGGCGGCGACGATGCCTCCCGCGCTCTCGGGCCGCTTGAAGGGGTCCCTGAGACTGAGCGCTTCTTCGATGGCGCTGCTCAAATCTTCGCCCGCCTGATCAGCCGGAGGCTCAACAGCGAAAGCGGGCCTCGTCACGAACCCCAGGACCAGAAGAAATCCGATGGCAACTCGATGCTGAAAGGTCATTTCGAATCCTTTCCGATCTGGTCCGCCTTCGATCCGACATAAGAAAACGTCTTGATCTGCAGCACGCCCTCGAGTTCGACATACTTCGACGCCGCACTGGAGACCGGCTTCATCTCAAAACGGTCAACCCGAACGATGCGCTGCAGATTCGAGAGGCGGTTCATGAAGCTGAAAACCTGTGCATAAATCCCACGAAACTTCAGCTCGACCGGATACTCGAAGTAATACTCCTGCGCCTGCTTTCGGGACGGCGTAATCGACTGCACGGCAAGGCCGACGCGCTTGGCTTCGGAGACCAGCATCTTCATGAAGTCGGGCATCCGAACATCGTCCTCGAGCGCCCCTTTCGTCTCCGAAAGCTGCTGGGCGATGCTTCTGACCTCCTCCTTCTTTGCTTCCAGCTGGCGTTTGAACTCTTCCAGCTCCTGCACCTTTTTCTCGAGAGCCTGGTTCTGGCCCCGAATCACCTTGAGCTCGGCCTTTCGAGTGCTCAGCGGCGAAGCGGGGTCGTCCAGAAAAGTGTAATAATACTCGTACGCATAGAACCCCGCGAAGGCGAGGCCGACGATCGGCGCCCAAACTCGAATCAACTCTTTGAGCATCAGGCCGTTCATGTCATTTCCTCTTGGCCGTCAGTCGAAAGGTTGCGACGCTCAGCCCCTTTTCATCCTTGGACTGCGAGCTGCCGTCGAGGTTCAGATCTGCCAGAAAATCCGTCTGATTCAGACGATTCATAAAGTCCGAAACCTGGTTGTAGTCCAGAGCCTGGCCGCTCACGTTAAAGTCAGCCGAAGTGATGGCAAGCGAGGACAGCCAGACCTCTTCCGGAATGGCCGAGGACACATGGCGCAGAGCAGTCACTCCGCCCTGCTTGTCCTGCATCAGCTTGAGAATCACTTCGAGCTTCGTGCGCACGAGGCGCTCATCGGCCTCAAGCCCGCGCTTGAGCTCCTCGAGCCCCTTCGATGTCGCCAGCCTCGACTGCAGGGCCGACTGTTCGGAACGTTCCTTCTGGATTGCCGCCTCGACCGCCTGCAGTGCTGCAGCCTTTTCACTCTCAAAATAGAAGTCGGCGCCGTAAATGCCGATCAACGCGATCAGAATGGAGCGAATCGGCAGGTCAGAGAGCGTCGTCGATGAAGCGGACGCTCCTGCTCCGGAGGAACGGCGAAGCACTCCCGAAAGCAGACCGCCGACCGTTGCCGTCAAGCCGCTCTGCTCGGCTTCAGCGGCGGCGATCGTTGCGGTCTTGCGCCTGGCCAGGTTGATCTTGATCATGCACCCATCCCCGCACGAAGAGCGAGTCCGATGGGCACGGCTGCGATCGGACCGATCGAGTTCACATAGTCCTGGGTGAAGACGGCCGGATCGTACGAAACCGCATTGAAAGGGTTCATGATCTGGGTCGGAAGCTGAACGATGTCTTCGACGACTCGAGAGAGGCCCGGAATCTTCGCTCCCCCTCCCGCAAGGATGACATACGAAAGAGGAGCCCCGGAGGAAGACGCCGAGTAGAAGTCGAGCGTCCGCTTGATCTCACGCCCGAGATTCTCGGCCATCACATTCATGAGGTCACTCACCTCTTGAGGAAGCGCGTCACCGACTCCGCCCGTCTTCAGTGCCTCGGCATCCGAAAACGAAAGCTGCATGTGCTTTTGAATCTCCGCCGTCAGGTTCTGCCCGCCGAGCGCGCTGTCCTTCGTGAAGACCGGCACTCCTTCCCGGACGACGACGAGCTTCGAAGCCGAAGCACCCACATCCACGACCACGGCCGATTCGCTGGGCTGAAGCGGATAATTCGCCTCAAAGGCATTCTGAAGCGCGAAGAAATCGACATCCACGACCGCAGGGGCCAGTCCGGCATCCTCGACACAGGCCATGTAGGTGTCCAGCACCGCGCGCTTGACCGCGACAAGAAGCACGTCGGCCTGGTTATCCTTGCCCTTCGAGAGCAGCTGGTAGTCCATGACGACTTCCGAAACATCGAAGGGCAGGTACTGCTCGGCCTCCCAGAAGACCTGTTCCTGAAGCTCCTTCATGTTCGGCACTTCGAGCTGCATGCGCTTGAGAATCACCGAATTTCCGGAAAGCGAAACGCAGACCTGACGGCCTTGCAGTCGAACCTGACTCAGCAGGGTCTTGAGGCTCTCGGTGACGGCCACCGGGTTGACGATCTCTCGGTTGACGATGGCGTCCTGTGGCAGGGCCACCATTCCAAAATGCAGCAGTTTAGTGGAGTTTTTGACCTTCTTGAGTTCGACCAGCTTGATCGAGGACGTACCGATGCTCAGGCCGATGGCGCTTTTGGCGCCTCCCAGCGAGAGTCCCTTGAAAAGTCCTGACAAGCCCAACCCCATCCGTGGTCCTCGAAACGCTTCCGTGAATGCACCCGGTCATCAGGCGGCAACTGCTGCCGATCGACGGACGCACCTCTCCATGAGGTAAATTCTACAGAACGCCCTCAAACGTTCAACCTATTGAAACTATTCGAAGGAGATTTCCGCAGAAGGGCCCGCCAGCAACACCGTCGACAAGCGATCGACCGACAGTTCATTGACAGGTGCGATCAAAAAAGCCGCAAGCTCTCCGTCGCCCGACGTTTCGTGGCTGCCGCGAATTGGGTCGAAGCAAAACCGATCGAGGGCTGCAGCAATTCCCAGATCCTTCGCAGCACTCGGCGCCACCCAGCCCAGACGCTCTCGGGCGCTCACTCCCGGCAGCAGCTCGATGGGCGAAGCAGCGACGAAAAGAGACGAGTCACAGCCGGGACCCCATTCCACCTGCAGCACCAGCGGCCGGTTCGAGTCCACCGTCAGGCGAAAGGCCTGCTCCCGCTGAATGGCCTCGCGCTTGAGAGTATTGAGCTGCTCGGCCAGCTGCCTCGATGCCTGAAGCGCACGCCACTGCAGCCCGCGTCCCAGCACGACCGGAACAGCCGACAGCACCAGAAAAAGCATCACCACCGCCGAAACCCACAGCCGCTTCAGGCGGCGCTTTCGCGCCTCGATCTTCTCCCAGAGCTCGTAATGCTCCCATTCTGCCTTTGACCAGCGCTCTTCGGCTGCGTCAGTCTCGTGGATCGGACACATGGCTAAAGTTGTAGCGGAAGACCCAGCACGTCGCCCAGCAGATAAACATAGAGCGCGCCGATCACCAGAAAGGGCCCGAACGGAATGGCCACGCCCATCATCGTGTCGGCCTGCCCGCGCCTCTGAAGCAGAAAGGCATAGCTCAACCCCACCACGCTACCGGCGAGCGAACTGATCATGACGACATGAAAGACGGCAACCGGCCCCAGAAAGGCCCCCAGCATCGCCAGAAGCTTCACATCTCCACCGCCCAGGCCGATTTTTCCCTTCCACTTGTAGTAGCCCCACGACATCAGAAAAAACACGCCGTAACCCAGAAAGGCCCCGACCACAGCAGGCCAGAAGCCCAGCCCCGGCACCCAGGCCGCAGTGGCGAGTCCCAGCACCAGTCCCCCCAGGCTGAGCTCATCGGGAATGATGCGCAGATCGAGATCAATGAACGTGATGGCCAGAAGGATGGCGACGAATGGCCACTCTCTTGCGACCAGCAGCCAGCTTGCCGGAAACTTCGAGTAGACCGCCAGAAAGAGCGCGGCACAGAGAAGCTCGACCACAGGATATCGCAACGAGATTTTTTGCGAACAGCCGCGGCAGCGCCCGCGAAGCACGAGATAGCTCAGCACCGGAACATTGTCGTACCAGGCGATGGCACTTTTGCAGGAAGGGCACCGACTTCGGGGCCGCACCACCGACTCGCCATGCGGCAGACGGGCAATGACGACATTCAGGAAGCTTCCGACCAGAAGCCCCAGGATCCCCACCATCACCTTCCACCAGGCCTCGGGAACCAACGAAAGATCCACGGGTGTCCAGAACATCAGGCTTCCTTTCGCTCGAGCAGCCAGCCTGACACCCCGAGGAGCAGCGTGGTCCAGACGGCGGCATAGAGCAGCGACGTGGCAACAAAGCTTGCCGGGACCTGAAGTCCATAGCTGACCTTGAAGCCGAGATTGAAATGCTCAAAATTCGGAAGCACGCTGACCAGCGCCTCCAGCACGGACCGAAGCGCTCCTGCCTCCTGAGAGGCGAGCAGGAGGCGAACCTGCGAGACGTTGACGCCCACCAGATAAAGCCCGAGAGCCATGATGATCGACAGCGAAGGCGTCGAGAAGGACGAGAAGAACAGCGAAAAAGCCGCAAGGACCAGCCCCTGCACCGACACTAGCGCGAGCGCCTGAAAAAGCGTCGGACCCATCAGGGTCCAGTCGGAGGACAGCATCCAGAGCATCACCAGAAATCCCACCGACACGAACAGCGAATTCAGAAGCAGCACGGAGGCCAGGCCGAGGTACTTGCCCACGAGAAACTCCAGCCGCGAAATCGGGCGGGCCAGCGCGATGAAGACGGTTCGTCGATCAAACTCCCTCGCCAGAACCACCGCTCCTCCGAGAACCCCGAGGAAGGCACTGCTGACGGCAAGCGCGAGGATCCCGTAGTCGAGCAGGATTCTTTCGGGCCGAACAAAGCTCAAGCCCGAGACCAGCGCCCCCAGCACCAGGAGCAGGCCGCAGATGACCAGCGCGCCATAGAGCACTCTGTCTCGAAGCAGCTCGGTGAAGGTGACGCGTGCGATGGCGGTGGTGGTTCGAAGGATGGGCCTCATGGTGTCGTGCCTCGATTTTGTCGTGGCAATGCTCCGGCAGCAATCCCCTTTTTCAGTCCAGCGAGTTGGAGCTACACTACGAGCGAGGACCTGCCATGCTCGAAGTTCGCAACGTCATCCAGTCTTTTCGTTCCGGCTTCTGGCTCAAGCCGGCGACGATTCTTCACGACGTGTCACTCGATGTTGCCGAAGGATCGATCACCGGATTCCTGGGTCCGAACGGCGCCGGAAAGACGACCCTGATTCATCTAATCACGGGGATTCGCCGGCCAAAGTCGGGCGTGGTGCGCTGGAAGGGAATCGAAACGCGCGAGCGCGCGGCACGAGCCAGAATCGGCTACCTTCCCGAGCGCCCCTACTTTCATGAGCATCTGACGGGTCGCGAGGTGCTGAGCTACTTTGGAAGTCTTTCGGGACTCTCGCGCGGAACAATCAGCGAACGCACCCCTCGACTGCTCGAGCGCGTCGGACTGACTCCTGCCGCCGACCGAACGCTGGCCACCTACTCGAAGGGCATGCTTCAGCGCATCGGCATTGCGCAGGCCCTGATTCACGAACCTGAGTTCTTGATTCTCGATGAGCCCATGAGCGGCCTCGATCCGATCGGACGCGCCGAGATGCGCCAGATCATCCAGGAACTGGGGCGTGAAGGCCGAACAGTTTTCTTCAGCTCGCACATCATCCCCGACCTCGAATCGATCTGCGACCGCATGGTGGTGATTCGTCAGGGCAAAATTTTGCGCTCAGGGCCTCTTTCTGAGCTCCTCTCGCAGCAAACGGCAAGCGTCGAGCTGCGCTTTCAGGCCGACGCCCGACCACTGGGCGCTCTCGAGTGGGCGAGAAGCGCCCCGCTCGAGGCAGACGGCACCCGCAGGATCGAAGTGCTTCAGTCGGAACTGAATGTCCGCCTTTCGGAGCTGATCGCCGCCGGAGCCCGGATTCTTTCGGCCCAGCCCCGACACGCCTCTCTTGAAGAGTGGTTTCAGAAACACTTTTAGCGAATGATCGTGCCCATGCAGGTCTCGCGAAAATCGCCGCGACGAGGCCACGATTTCGAATCGGCAAGCGCCTCGGCCGATCGCCAGCCCCGCTCGGCACAGCGCTCATCCAGCTCCTTTCGGGTCCAGAACGAGAGCGCCAGCCCCAGGGTCGGAGCGGAGTCCTTCGAACACACGACGATCTCGACGACATCCGACTGACGAAGCGGCCGATCCAGCTGCACGAGCGCGTCGACGAGCGAAACGCTGTCGCGCGCGGCAACTGAGCGGAAAAACTTGCGGCCGTTGATCCAGACCCGAAGGCTGCGGCCCCCACCCAGAGCCAGAATCTCGCGCCCCACCTGACGGCGACGCTCTTCGTCTGAGGGCCGTACCAGTACGCAACTGACACCACCGCCCGAGAGCTCCTTGGCCTCCTTGAGTCCCAGAGCTTCGATCGTTCGACCGTAGCGCAGGTCGAGATAGGCCGACTTCACCCGCGGCATCTCGATGCCCTCGGCCTCGCGCTCGCGGTGCTCGTGCCAGGTAACCAGAGGCCGGTCGGCACCGCGCCTGCCGGAGCCGGGCGACAGCCGATCGGCTTCCGCCCCTTCTCCTGAAACCAGAAGCGCCTGCCCGCTCCAGTCGAGAACGAAATGAGAATCTCTCTCCGAAACGAGCTCATAGAGGTTTTCTTTTCCCTCAGTGGGCTCCCCCAAGGCGGGAAAAATTCGTTTGAAGTGAAGATCAGCGGCCAACTGGCGATTCAAGCTCGGATAGCGCGACAGCACATAGCGCGAGCGCGTGACCGACTGAATCACGCCCCAGACATCCGGCACCTCACCCTGGCGAAGCGTCCAGCGCACGCGGTGCAACCTCGGGTCGCGCGACTCCAAAAACGACGGATCCAAGATGTCCATGAACTGAAAATCGGGCCGGGCGTAATAGACGTAGGGTGTCTGATCCCACTCGACGTTGAAGACATGGGTGCGCTCGATCGGCACCTCTCCCGAAGAAGCCTCGGTCGCAGGAAGCGCCTTCAGGTTATCAATGAGCTTGCCGATCCCCGCCGAGCGCGTCTTCATCTCGACGCGTTCACCGTAGGCGGCAGAAATCTGCATCACCCGAGGAATCGAAGCCAGCGCAAGACCCACAAGAAAAATCTGGGTGCGGCGCGGACTTTGACCGAACGACTTGACCACGAAGGCCATCAAGACGACGCCGATCGGAATGGCGTACTCCAGCGCCCGGGGGTTCTGGGCGGCCAGAGTCAGAAACACGAGCGCCGAGAGCCAGAGCCAGCTGTATTCCGACTTGCGCAGAAACTCGCGAGGCTTGTCGGTTCCGAGAAGCATCAGAAAGGGGCTTGCCACGACGACGTAAAAGTAGGGCAGATGAAGGCGCAAAAATCGCTCGGTGGACCACGGAAAGAGCTCCACTCCGAAGTCGAGCTTGGCCTTGTTGGCTTCGAAGAGGGCGATGATGGCGTGCCGCAGGCTCATTCCCACATTCCACGGAAAATGCGGATGGACGATCAGGCCGGTCAGCACTCCCAGCGTTCCCCACGCAAGAAGCCGCAGTCGGGGCGAGCGCCAGTTGAGATCCGAGGCGTAGAAGATGCCCAGCACGATCAGGGGCACGTAAAAGCTGTGGTAGCTCCACGAATAGAGCACCCCGAAGGCGAAAACCATGGGCGCCGAGCGCCTGAGGATGCCGTAGAGGATGGCCGAGAAAAACAGAATCGCCAGCAGGTGTGGCCGGAGCATGCTGAGGCGCACGACCAGCCAGGGATCGAGAATCACGAAGAGCGTGATGATCAGTGCCGCCAGCGCCGGTTTGACGAAGCGTTGAGCCAGCAGCGAGAGCAGCAGCAGGATGGCCGAAGTGGCCACCGGAATGATCTTGAGCACCCCGGCTTCGCCCCCCACGGCATAGAGCCAGCGATTGACGAAGTGAAACAGAAACTCCTTGTCGGGAAAAACCCCATCCCAGCCCAGACCCGTGACCTGGGGAATCTGCTTCAGAAACCAGCGCCCGGCCTCGACCGTCTCACGAGCCAGCGCCAGATGAAAAAAACGATCGGGATCACCGACCCCGATCGCTGCAGAAAATCGGTCGTACGCCAAAAGGTAGAGAAGGATGCAGGGAACGGCCCCCGCAAGAACGTTGAGTAGGCTCTCTTTGAAACGCTGCATCCCCCGACCTTTTCACAGGATCAAGGGCACAGCAAGAAAAGCGCTTAGATGCCGGAGACAGGGTTCTTCAAATCCTGATTCTCATCAATGGTCCACTTGTCGAGACTGAGCGCGCCAAGGTCTCCGTGGGCTCCCGCACGAAATCGAGCCACCTGAGGGGCGGTTCCACCAGTTCCACCAGTTCCCGCCGTTGCCGGAACCACCTTGTATTCGTCCAGCTCAGCCGCCGAAGCAGGAGCGGGATCATCGAAGGCGTTCAGACTCGTAACGTCCCCCCGCCCAATCGCAGCAGGAAAATAGTGCACTCCAGGAGTCAAGGCGTTGACCGCAGCCCCACTAGTCGCGGGATTGCCACAGGTCAAACCGGAGACCGAATCGTTCTCATTAGAACTGAAGCCCACCTTGTAGCGCCGCTTATTTCCCTCGACTCCGTAGCCGATGCCACTCAGGCAGCTGGAGTATTCGCCGCCCTCCACAAAGAACGCCTTTTCGACGGTATAGATGGCTCCCAGCTGAACCTTGGCTTCAGACTGCTTGGCGCGCGCCGTGAACTTCGAGTACTGCGGAATGGCAATCGTCGCCAAGACCCCGATGATGCCCACCACCACCATCAGTTCGACCAAGCTGAAACCCGAAACCGTGCTCATGCGCGAAACGCTCTTCATACGTGCTCCCGAAGCGAATTTGAGGACCTTCTAGTAGTGTAAGCGCCCACGCTTGAAAAACAATCCCATCTTGGCCCTAATCTAAAGATGGCCAGTCCGTCCGAAGCCCCGACTGTCAAAAAAATCGACACTCTCTGCGGCATCACTCGTTCGATGTTCCTGGGGGTCGGCGCGATTTCCGTCCTGCTTCTGGCGACCTGGCTGAATACGGTACTGCACTCACTCGATCCCCCGATGGTGCAGCCTCCCGAACAGATCAGGCAGTCGCTCAGTGTCGAAGCCGCCCGCTTTTTGAGCTTCGGGCACGCTCCCGCCCTTGTGGATGCCCTGGTGATTCGGGGGCTGAGCGATCCCGCCTACGATCCGGTTCTGCCGGGCGAACGGGCCCCGCTTTTTTATCTCATGGATCTCGCCACCCGGCTCGATCCGTTTCAGTTTGAGCTGTACTGGATCTCGGCGAGCCTGCTGTCCATCGTTCGGCGTGACGGCGAAGGGGCAGCCCTCCTGCTGGAGCGGGCCCATGAGCTGCTTCGAAGCCACGAGTTTCCGGAAGCGGGTTTTCAAGAGCGCTATTGGAGCCACGCCTGGCAGCTCGAGATGATGCGAGGGTACAACGCCTTGTTCGAGCTTCAGAACTTTGAGGTGGCACAAAGCGCCTTCGAGGCCGCTTCGCGTCTTCCGGGAGCCCTGTCGTTTCTTGGAGCCCTGTCGCAGCGCCTTGCCACCCGCGAAGGGCGAATCGAAGTCGCTGAACGGACACTCGACAGCCTGCTTCGAAGAAAGAACGACCCCGCCATTGGGCAGGCGCTCGAGGAGCGGCAACGCGAGGTGCGCCTTGCCCGATATCTGTTCGATTTGGAGAGCGCTTTTCAGCGCCAGCGCTCAAGTCGCCCCGGCGAAAGCCAAAGGGCGTGGGCGAGCTTTCTCGAATCACGAGGAATACGGTCTGATCCTGAAGGAGGCACGCTTTCGTGGGACGAATCACTCGGACGAGTGAAAACCAGCACGCCGTTGGGACGACTCGGACGCCTCTACCTCGACTAGCGGGACTTGAGAGCCGAGGCTGCGATTCGGGCGCGCGTCGTCTGCAAGAGCCGAGCGGCCTGCTCCTCGCTGCCATTCGCGTGGCCCAGGGCCCTCTGGATGATTTCGCGCTCGACTCGCCCCAGAAAGCCCTCGAGTGAAACGGGGCCACGCCCAAAGTCCGGAAAGTCGACGGCCGGGAACGAACGATCCGACTTGAGCGAGCCGGCCCCTCCTCCCAGAACCCCCTCCAGCGAAGCGGGACTGACCTTCGAGCCTCCTTCGAGCGCCACTGCCCGCTCGATCACGTTCTCAAGCTCGCGCACATTACCCGGCCACGAATGCGCCTCGAGTGCCGTCAGCGCCTCGGGCTCGAAACCGTCGAGAGGCTTGGAGAACTTTTGAGTAAACTTCGAGAGAAACGCTTCGGCAAGCAGCGAGACATCGCCCTTGCGATCACGAAGTGGAGGCGTTTCAAGAAGAATGACGTTCAGGCGATAGTAGAGGTCTTCTCGAAAGGTTCCCTGTTTGACGGCCGTCTCGAGATTTCGGTTCGTCGCGGCGATGATGCGCACATCGACCTTGATGTCTTCATTACTTCCCACCCTGCGAATGACCTTCTCCTGAAGGGCGCGAAGCAGCTTGACCTGCATCGAAAGCGGAATCTCACCCACCTCATCCAAAAAAAGGGTGCCCCCGTGAGCGGCCTCAAAAAGACCGGGCTTGTCTGCCACGGCCCCGGTAAAGCTGCCCCGCTTGTGTCCGAAGAGCTCGCTCTCGATCAGTGTCTCGGGAATGGCTCCGCAGTTGACCGGGACGAAGGGCCGCGACTTCAGCTCGCTCTGATCATGAAGGGCGCGGGCGACAAGCTCCTTGCCGGTTCCGCTCTCGCCAATGATCAGCACGCTCGAGCGAGTCGGCGCGACCCGGGCGATGAGCTTCCTGAGCTGTTCGACCTGCCTGCTTTTTCCAAGAATCTTCATCAAAAACCTCCGCCCGAACCGGCCAGCTTGAACATGGGCAGGTACATCGCGACCAGCATTCCGGCCACGGCACCCCCCAAAACCACGAGAATCAGAGGTTCTACCAGCTTTCCCGCCGCAGAAACAGCCGACTCGACCTCGGCCTCGTAAAAGTCGGCCACTTTTTCGAGCATCTTGTCGAGATTTCCAGTCGACTCACCCACATGAATCATCTGGGCAGCCATCTTCGGAAAGACCGTGATCGACGAAACCACGGCGGCGAGTGACTTCCCCATCTCGACTTCACCCCGGATTCGTCCGATGGCCTCTGCGATGACGACGTTGTCTACGGTCGTCCGGGCGATGTCGACGGCGTCAATCAGGTTGACGCCCGCATTAAGCAGCGTCTGCATCGTTCTTGAAAAGGCCGCCACGGCCGCCTTCTGGATCAGGCTCCCGAAAATCGGCAGCGTAAACAAGGTTCGATCCAGGACGGCCTTTCCCTCGTGGGTCTGAAAAAATCGAATGAGCGCGAAAACCGCCATTCCGGATCCGATCAAGAGCGGGAGGAAGTTGTCGGAAACAAAGTGCGAAGCTCCGATCACCATCTGGGTGGGAAGCGGAAGTTCGGTGTTGTTGGCACTCAGCATCTCCTCAAACTTGGGAATCACCAGGACGAGCATGAGCACGAGCACCCCGAGCCCAACGACCCCCACCACCGCAGGATAGGTCAGAGCTCCTACGACCAGCTTCCTCAGCCGATCGGCATCTTCGAGGTAACGAGTCAGACGCTTGAGTACGATATCCAGCGATCCCGAACTCTCTCCGGCACGCACCAGTGCGATGTAGATCTTCGAAAACGTGCGCGGATAGGCGCTGAGCGCTTCCCAGAAAAAAGAGCCCTGACTGACCTTGTCTCGCAACTCGCTCAGCATGCTACGAACCTGCGGATCAGCGCTCTGATCTGCCAGAATCTCAAGCCCCTGAACGAGGGGAATACCCGAGCTGATCATCACCTGAAGCTGTCGAGTGATCAAAATGCGCTGTTTGAGGTTGAGCGCCAGACTTTTGGGACTGGCGTTGGCCGAGCCGAACACCCGGCTGATCGTCACCGAGGTCTGGTTCCCCCCCTTTTTGACGATTCGCGTGGGCCGAACCCCCTGAGAGCGCAGCTGCATGCGAAGCTCGCCGTCGGAGTTGGCGGTCACCGTCCCGCTCACCCGCTTGCCGCTTCGATCGACGCCCTGGTATTCGAAATCCGCCATTTGGCTCTCCGTCGCTCCTACTGGGCCTGTACGTTCATGAGCATTTTCGAGAGCTCATCGGGCATGGTCGATGCTTCGACCGCGTCCGCCTTCGAGAGCTGACCCGACTTGACGTGCTGCAAGAGGCTCTGATTGAGCGTCTGCATGCCGCTCTCGTCCTGACCCGCCTGCATCGCACTGTAGATCTGATGCAGCTTGTCCTCTCGAATCAGATTGCGAATGGCCATGTTGGGAATCATCACTTCGCAGGCCATCAGCCGACCCGGCTGAAAGCTCTTGGGAATGAGATGCTGCGAAAGAATGGCCTGCAGACTGAACGACAGCACCTGTCGAATCTGGGGCTGCTGGTGCGGCGGAAAGACATTCACGATTCGGTTGATCGACTGAACGGCGCCGTTGGTGTGAAGCGTTCCAAAAACCAGGTGCCCGGTCTCGGCCATGGTCAGGGCCATTTCGATGGTCTCAATGTCCCGCAGCTCGCCGATCAGCACGAAGTCGGGATCCTGCCGAAGCGAACGTTTCAGGGCCGCACCGAAGCTCTTGGTGTCGACGCCCACTTCGCGCTGGTTGACCACGCAGTTCTTGTGCACGTGCACGAACTCGATCGGATCCTCGATCGTCAGGATGTGGCCGTATTCTTCGCGATTGAGAACGTCGAGCATGGCCGCGAGTGAAGTCGACTTTCCTGAGCCGGTCGGTCCGGTCACCAGCACCAGCCCATTTGGGCGCCGAATGATGCGCTTGAGAACCTGGGGCAGCTTCAGGGCGTCGAAGTCGGGAACCTGGAACGGAATCCGTCGAAAGACGGCGGCGATTCCGCCTCGCTGAAAGAACATGTTCGCACGAAAGCGCGAGATGTCCTTGATGCCGAATGAAAAGTCGATTTCGAGATTCTTCTCGAATTCGCTCTTCTGGCTGTCGGTGAGCACCGAATAACAGAGGTCCTTGGTCTCGGCCGCCGTAAGGGGCTCTGCCTTGACCTTCACCATTCGACCCATGATGCGATACTCGGGAGGCACGCCAACCGTGATGTGCAGGTCGGAGGCATCCTGATCGATCATGGCCCTGAGATAAGCCGAGATTCCCACTTTCGACATTCTAGTTCTCCTGGGTCATGGCGAGGGCTTCCTCGATGGTCGTTCGTCCTTCAGCCGCCTTCGCAAGCGCCGACTGCCTCAGGGTCTGCATCCCCTCCTGCATGGCCTGCCGCTTGAGTTCGAGCTGGGTTGCACCGCGAAGAACCATCTCCTTGAGCGCGGGTGAAAAGTCGAAGATCTCGTAGACGGCTGTCCGGCCCCGATAACCCGTATTGCCGCACTTGGTGCATCCCTTGCCTTTTTGCAGGCTGACCCGAGCGATATCTTCTTCACGCATCCCAAGTTGCCGCAGTTTTTCGACTGGAACCGTCACGGGAAGTCTACAAGACCCACAGACACTGCGCAGCAGTCGCTGGGCGACCACGGTATTGAGCGACGCCACCACCAGAAAGGGCTCGATGCCCATGTTCATGAGTCGCACGATGGCTCCCGGAGCATCGTTCGTGTGCAGCGTCGAAAGAACCAGATGCCCCGTGAGAGCGGCCTGAATCGCCACCTCCGCCGTTTCGTAATCGCGAATCTCGCCTACCAGGATGGTGTCGGGGTCCTGTCGAAGCAGCGTCCGCAGGACGCTTGCGAAGGTGAGTCCGATGTCGCGATTGACCTGCACCTGATTGATGCCATCGAGATTGTATTCGACCGGGTCTTCGACGGTGCTGAGATTGTCCTGAACCTTGTTGAGTTCGGTCAGTGCCGAATACAGTGTGGTGGTCTTGCCGCTTCCTGTTGGCCCCGTGACCAGCACCATCCCGTTGGCCGCGTAGATGCCTTTTTTGAACACCTCAAACTGCTGCTGGTCGAGTCCGATCTTGGCGAGATCGAGAGCCAGGTTTCCCTTGTTGAGCTGCCGAAGGACCACCTTCTCGCCAAAGAGCGTGGGCATCGTACTGACACGAAAATCCACTTCGGTGCCGCCCACTCGAAGCTTGATGCGGCCGTCCTGGGGAATGCGGGACTCGGCGATATCCATTCGGGACATCACCTTGATTCTGGCCACGATGGCACGCTTCATCTCGAGCGGTGCCTGTGAGACCTCCATCATCGCGCCATCGACCCGCATTCGGATCCGAAAGCGCTTTTCGTAGGGCTCGACGTGAATGTCGCTGGCCCCCCGGCGGACCGCTTCGACGAGGATGCTGTTCACGAACGAGATGACCGGGCCGTCAATCTGCGAGTCACCCTCGGCGTCATGCACCTGCACCTGCTCGACACTGATGCCCGAGCCGTCTCCATGGCCGTCCTTCTTGAACGACTCGACCGCCACATGGGCCATTGCGACGCCACTGAAGTGCCGGGTCATGGCCTGCTCGAAAGCCGAGTAGGTCGTCAACACCGCCTCGACTGTCAGCTTCGAGGCAAAGCGCACTTCGTCCAGCTTGTTGAGCTGCGAAGGGTCGCAGATCGCAACCACGAGTACTCCCTGGTTGGACTGAATCGGAATGGCGCGCGCCCGCCTCACCACCTCGGGAGGAATCAGCCTGAGGACTTCGTCAGCGATTTCGAACTTGGCGAGATTGATGCTCGGAAGGCCGAACTTTTGTGAGAGATATTGCAGCAGTCGCACCTCATCCACCACGCGGGTGTCGATCAGGTGCTGAACATGGCTCTTGCCGCCCTTTGCCGCTTCAATGGCTTCGGCCAGCTGGGCAGCCGTAATGATTCGGTCCTTGGCGAGAATTTCGACCAGCTGCCTCGACATGGGTGCGCACGTGCCTCCAGTCTTTCAGTGTGAGCAACCGGGCCGGGTGTGTCAACGAACCGAAGTACTCGATTTCAGCCAAGGATTTGACGAGCACGCTCGATGTCGGCGGAGACCTGCGACTGAAGCTCCGAGACGGACCCGAACTTCTGCTCTCCGCGAATGCGCTCCACGAACGAAACCCGCACCTGGCGGCCGTACAGGTCCGGGCTGGCGTCGAGCAAATGAGTCTCCAGGAGGGCAATACCGCCGCTATCGCCGTGATCGGCATTCTCGACAAAGGTGGGCCTGATGCCCAGATTACTGACGGCGGCGTGCTGGACACCATCCATCTCCATCTGCGTGGCGTAGACTCCAAACGGCAGCACGAGCTTGCCTCCCGGCTGTCGGGCGATCGCCATGTTCGCGGTGGGAAACCCCAGCACTCTGCCCCTGCGGTCACCCGAAATCACTTCGCCTGAGTAGAAAAAAGGGCGCCCCAGTCCGACCGCAGCCTCGGCAACCCGTCCTGCCAGCAGGCTTGCCCGAATCACCGAACTGCTGACCACCTCGGCCTCGACACGCTGGGGCGGTACCACCGTCAGCTCCACCCCGGCTCCAGAGCAGAGATGCTCAAGCACCTGCAGATGCCCGCTGCGCTCTCGGCCGAAAGTGAAGTCATAGCCGACCACCACGGCTCGGGCGGACAGTTGGCCAAGAATGACCGACTCAAAAAACTGCTCGGGCGTCGTGGCGGCAAACTGCGGGGCAAACGGCTGCTCGACGACCTCGTCGACGCCCTGGGCGAGCAGGAGCTCGCGCTTTTCGTCGTAGGTGAGCAGGAGCGGTGGAGCCTTGTCTGGCCGCAAGACCGACTGCGGATGAGGCCTGAACGTAAAAGCCACCGAACGCGCTGCCAGGGCGCCCGCCTTGCGAATCGCCAGGGCGAGAATCTGCTGATGACCCCGATGAACGCCGTCAAAATTGCCGATCGTGACGACCGATGGCCGAATGGTCGAATCCTGCTGCTGCATGTTCACGAGATAAACAACATCTCGCGGTACTTGGGAAGCGGCCAGAGATCATCAGACACCACCGACTCGAGCTCATCACAGGCCTGTCGGAGCTCGGCCATCACCTGGCTGACCGGTCCACCCAGAGCCACGGCCTGCTCGCTCTCTGGTTCGATGGCCAGAGCCGAGAGGACCTGCACTTCAAACTCCTGGCGCTTGAGCTTGAGCCCATTCAGCAGCCCCGTCACCTGTTCGAGAGCCTCCATCTGTGGGGCCTCGACCGACGCCGCCCGACAGGCCGCGACTTCGCTGGCAAGACGTCCGTGATGCGCAAAGGCCATTGGCAGGATCTGGGTATCGACCATCTGGCGCAGCGTATCGACCTCGATCCAGAGATTCTTCACATAGCGCTCGGTACGAACGTGATGACGCGAAACCAGTTCCGCCTCACTCAAAACTCCCAGCCGGGACATGAGCTGCACCGAGCGGGGCTCGAGCATCTGCTGCATGGCCTCGGGGCTTTTGCGCAGATTGGGCAGGCCCCGTCGTTCCGCCTCGACCACCCACTCCTCTCCGTATCCGTTTCCTTCGAAGCGTATCGACCGCGTCTCGATCGCCGCCTCTCGAACCACCTCAAGAATCGACTCATCCCTGGGCTTTCCGGCCGCCATCCGCTTGCGCAGCGAGGCCGTCACTTCTTCGAGAGCCTCTGCGACAGCGGTATTCAGCACCGTGACCGGAAAAGCCGGCGAGGCCGAGGAGCCCACGGCGCGAAACTCGAATTTATTCCCCGTGAAGGCGAATGGAGACGTTCGATTGCGATCGGTATTGTCTCGTGCGACTTCGGGCAGTTTGCTCACCCCCAGCTTCAATACGGCCGCCTCGGCATTCGACCCGGCGACCTCGCCCCGTTCGATCGCATCCAGAATTCGAGTCAGCTGCTCACCCAAAAATGCCGAAATAATCGCCGGGGGTGCCTCGTTCGCTCCCAGTCGATGATCGTTGCCGGACGAGGCGATGGCGGCCCGAAGCAACCCCCCATGTCGATGGACCGCCTTGAGGACCGACACCAGCACCAGCAGAAAGCGCAGGTTCTCGTGCGGAGTGCGTCCCGGATCGAGCAGGTTCTCGTCATCCCCGCCCCCCAGCATCGATACCTGCATCGACCAGTTGCAGTGCTTGCCGCTTCCGTTGACTCCGGCAAAAGGCTTCTCATGGAGCAGCACCTGAAACTGGTGCCTCAGGGCAACCTTCCTCAGTACTTCCATCGTCAACTGATTGTGATCGACGGCGACGTTGGCCTCTTCGAAGATGGGAGCGGTCTCAAACTGGCTCGGCGCCACTTCGTTGTGACGCGTCTTGACCGGCACCCCAAGCTTGTAGAGTTCGACCTCCACCTCGCTCATGAACGCCTGAGCCCGGGCCGGAATGCTCCCGAAGTAATGATCTTCGAGCTGCTGTCCCTTGGGAGGCTGACCTCCCACGAGCGTACGACCCGACATGATGAGATCAGGCCTGAGAGCAACAAAGGCCCGATCGATCAGAAAGTATTCCTGCTCCACACCGAGTGAGGGCGTCACCCTCGAGACGGCCGAATCTCCAATCTGCCGCAAAAGCTCGCAGGCTCGCTCGGAAAGGGCTTCCATGCTGCGAAGAAGGGCCGTTTTTTCGTCGAGCGAATCTCCATGATACGAAAGAAAAACCGATGGAATGCACAACGTCTTGCCGTTGGTCGACTCCATGATGAAAACCGGACTCGTCGGATCCCAGGCAGTATAGCCGCGAGCCTCAAAAGTGGTACGCATGCCGCCTGACGGAAAGCTCGATGCGTCGGGCTCACTTTGAATGAGTTGCGCACCTGAAAACTTCTCGATGACCTTCTGACGCCCGTCAAACGAGACGAAGGCATCGTGCTTCTCGGCCGTCGAGCCGGTCTGCGGCTGAAACCAATGGCAGAAATGGGTCACCCCCTGCTCCAGGGCCCAGTCCTTGATCGCCTCGGCAACCGTATTGGCAATTTCGAGATCGAGCCTGCCGCCGGCTTCGATCGTCGCCTGCAGCTTCGTAAAAACAGCCTTCGGCAGACGCTTTTGCATCTGTTCGCCCGTAAAGGTGTTCTGTCCAAAATATTCCGAGACCCGGAGCGGACGACCGGATTCATGCCGAGGGGGATCGAATCGCCTTGGAGTTCGCGACTGAACGTCGCGAATCGCTGCGTGCCTCGAAAAAGAACCTTCAGCAGAACCCTTCATGGGAATGATCCCCCTTTGAGGTCACTGTAGCGAAGGCTTGGCAAAAAGGTAGTGGGAAACCCACCATTCCTGACCTCCGCGATACCCCCAAAGTTCGGCGCAGGCCATGAAGAAGACTCGCCAGTACACCCACCACCGTCGCATCTGCCCGGGACCATAGGTCTCGGCCAGCAGTGGCTCGATTTCCCGACGATTCTGATCCATGTTTCGCAGCCAGTCTTCGGCAGTCGCCTGATAGTGGCGCCCATCGACGCGCCACTGCTCGATCAAGCGCAGGTGCTGCTGGAAGTGTCCCAGCAGGTCGTCCGACGGCATCTGCCCTCCAGTAAAGAAGTACCGCGACATCCAATCTCCGGCATCCCGAGCTTCAAAGAGGTAGGGGTGCAATCCGTGCACAAAAATGTGCACAAAAAGATTCCCACCGGGCCGAAGCCATCCGGAGATGCGCTGCAGCAGCAGCTCATAGTTTCGCATGTGCTCGAACATTTCGACCGAAACCACTCGGTCGAAGCCCTCGGGCGCTCCCTCGAATTCATTCATGTCGCAGGTCACCACCCGAACATGGGACCACCCGTGCTCGGCCAGCTTCGAGTCGATCCATTGCTTCTGGGTTTTCGAGTTCGAAACGGCAGTGATTCGAGCATTCGGAAACTTCGCCGCCATCCAAAGGGTGAGCGATCCCCAGCCGCAGCCGAGCTCGAGAATATCCTGCCCATCCGCAAGACGAGCGCGCTCGCAGGTCAGCGCCAGCATCTTCTCCTCGGCCTCTGCAAGAGACTCCTTTCCCGAAGGATACAGAGCACAGCTGTACTTCATCCGGGGACCCAGACAGTACCGAAAGAAATCGGTAGGAACCTCGTAATGCTGCTCGTTGGCCTCACGCACATGAACGGCCAGCGGGCTGCTCTTGAGCATCCGAACGTACTCGCTCTTTCGCCGCCGCGCGTCCTCGGCACTGCCCTCGCCAATCTCGTTCAATCGCTCACGCAGAAGCCTTCGGATTCCGTGGCGGACCACAAAATCCGGCAAAAGGTCTCTCTCCAGAACAGAATCCACCCAGTTCATGCCTCCTCCTTGCCGCCAAAGAGCGATGTCCACGGCAACGACGAAACGGGCGAGCAAAGCTCATGATTGTTCGGCCTGGTGAACACCATCTGGGCCACGGTGATGTTACGCATGGCAAAAGCGGCGGCGCAGTAATTGAAGTAGTAGCTCCAGCGTCGAAGCTCGCGCTCTTCATAACCGAGATCACGAATCGCCTGGGCATTCTTCAAAAGCGACTGATTCCAGCGCGACAGCGTTTCGGCATAGTGCAGCCCCATTTCTTCGAACGAATGAAGGCCCAGCTCACCTGTCGCTCTCAGGGCCTCCTGGATGCGCGCAAAAGAAGGAAGCAGGCTTCCCGGAAAGATGTGCCTCTGAATCCAGTCGACCCGCGAACGAAACTGGTCGTATCGAGAATCCGGGCAGAGAATCCCCTGGATGGCCAGAAGCCCATGGGGTTTCAGCAGTCGATTACACTGGGCAAAGTAGTCCTCAAAGAACTCGTGTCCGACGGCTTCGATCATTTCAACCGAAACGATTCGATCGAAGGTCCCCGTGGTCTTTCGGTAATCCTCGAGTCGAACGTCGATTCGATCGGAGTAACCCCGGGCGGCGATGCGCCGAAGGGCCTCCGCGCGCTGCTCTTCCGAGAGCGTGAGCGTCGTCACGCGACAGCCGAACCGCTCGACGGCCCGAATGCCCAGCGAACCCCAGCCCGTGCCAATCTCCAGCAGGTGATCGTCCTTACCGAGCTTCAGGCGGTCGAGAAGTCGGTCAATCTTGGCAAGCTGCGCCTGCTCCAGCGTCACCTCGGCAGAATCAAACCAGGCACACGAGTAGGTCATCGTCGGATCGAGCCAGAACTGAAAGAACTCGTTCGAAAAATCATAATGCTCGCGAATATTCTTTTTTGACCCCGAAAGGTGGTTGGGACGGGACAAGTGGCTGAGCCGATTCCACCAGCCCAAAACATTGGTGGTCGACCAGCGGACACGGCTACCCGAAAGCCCCGGAGTGTCCTCGACGTTGGCGATAAAAAACGCGATGACCTGCGAGGGATCCTCCGCAGTCCATTCTCCTTCCTGAAAGGCCTCGCCAAACCCCACGTCACCAAAAAGGACGCAGCGGCGAAAGAAATTCCAGTCGGTCACCGTCATCGAGGAGCGAATTCCACCCGGCTCACCCAGACCCAGTGTCAGCACCTCGTGATCCGGAAGCTCCACGCGAAGGCTCCCCCGCTTCATCCTCCCCACGGCGTGAAGAAACAGCCGCTGGTAGATCGTCGGCTTCCGACGGAGTCGCCCCGACTCCCGTGATGTCACCCTGTCAATGGCCATGAAACGCTCCTGTCAGGAATGGGGACGCATCACGTCCCGCTGAAGGTCTTTTCGATCGCTCTTGGCAAAGTACGGCACACGCTTCACCCAGAGCAAGAACGCATTCCAATGAATGAGAAAAATGATCTGAAGAGTCACCAGCGGGTAACGCAGCGTATGAACTAACAGACTTTTGCGAGAGATCGCCCGGCGAGATCCCGCCATTCTGGAGACGAAAATCTTCTCCCCCTGGCGAAAGTCATCCACTCGAAAAAGCAGCTTCTCTTCCGGCCATTGCAGCCGAAACTCGAACTCCGTCTCGAGATCCGTAAAGGGCGAAACGTAAAAATGTTTCGGGGCTCGCAGAACCCATTCGTCGTTTTGAATGCAGTTCGGACCGAGAAAAAAGGCCTTGAGCTCGCCAAATGTATTTCCCACCTCTGCCACGATTCCCGCCTTCGAGTCATCGGCATTACGAAGCAGGTAAAACGACACCGGATTGAAGACATATCCCAGCGCTCGAAGCTGCGTCACCAGAAGCGCCCGGGTACCATCCCAGGAAAGTCCGGCCTCCCGCGCCCTTCGCAAGAGTTCGGACCTCAAACTCCCGGGCACGGCGCTTCGAGGGATATCGAGATGATCCGATTCGCAAAACCGATAGAGGCTGAACGGTCCTCGTCCCACCAGTCCCATCACAGGAAGCCTGAGTGCTTCGTCGAGATCGATGGCGAACCAGAAAAACCGATACTGGAGCCGATGGCGCCTCGGCCAGAGCCGCACATGAACGACATCGCAGTCGTACAGAGCACTCTGCTTCAGCCCCAAAACGAGTCTCCCAGAAGCTGGCGACAGAGCTCGACCGACGAGAGCAGGGCATCCTCGTGAAAGCCGTAGCGAAAATAGCTGCCACAGAAGTAGGTGCCCGTACGGGCACCCTCGCGATTGAGAGTCGGCAGCTCTGCCTGCGCTCGAGTTGCTTCAAGACTGAAAAGCGGATGAGAATAGTCGAGCCGCAGCAGGATCTTGTCCGGATTGACCCGTTCCGGATCATTCAAGCTGACGAAATATTCGTTGGCACCCTCGGTCTCGCCGGGAATGGCCTGAAGGCGATTCATCCAGTAATGGGTCGACGCCCGACCGTCCTGCTCGACGCGATAGTTCCAGGATGACCACGCACGGCGCGCCCGCGGCATGACCGAAGTGTCGGTGTGCACCAGTGTCGGATTGGACTGGTACCGAAACGGAGACAACAGTCGACGCTCGAGCTCGGTGGGTGACGCGATCAGACCCAGTGCTTCATCCGCGTGACAGGCCAGAACCACGGCATCGGCCTCGTGCTGGGCACCGGAGAGCGTTCGAATGCGAACGGACTTCGAGGAGTCGGCGCCATTGGGGCGCTCAATCGTCGCCACGCCATCCGAGACCCGAATCCGATCTGCAAACGAGCCAGTGAGCTTTCGAACGTAGGACCTCGATCCGCCGCTGACCGTCCTCCAGGGGTGCTGAGTGTGCAGTCCCAGAAAGCCATGATTGTGAAAGAATCGAATCAATGTGAGGGCCGGAAACTCCAGCATCTTCTCCCGGGGAGTGCTCCAGACCGCCGAGGACATCGGAATGAGAAAACGTTCGAGAAAGTCACGACCCAGACGGTGTGACTCGACAAAGTCTCCGATGCTCATTCCTTCGACCTCTTCGGTCAGATTTGCCTCCTTCAGGTGCCGGACTGCCTCTCGGTTGAAGCGATCGATGGCCATCAGCATCCGCCAGTACCGCGGACTCAGCAGATTGCGCCGCTGCGCAAAGAGCGTGTTCCAGCCCGAGCCACAGTATTCGAGCCCGTCGGGAAGGTACTGAACACTAAAGGACATGTCTGTCGACTGGGTCTCGACCCCGAGCTCGGCAAAAAGCCGGGTCAGGAGCGGGTACGTGACCTCGTTGTAGACCATGAAACCCGTATCAAAGCGCGCCTCTCCTCGGGCGGTCGAGACCTCGACCGTGTTGGAATGCCCGCCGACCCGAGAAAGTTTCTCAAAGACCGTGACCTCATAATGGCGAGAAAGAAAATAGGCCGCCGACATTCCCGCGATTCCAGTACCGACGATGGCGATCCTCATGCATCCTCCGAGTCTCCTGCACGCAACTGAGCCACGATTCGGTCAGCCTCGCGAAGCTTTGGCAGCATGCGATCACGGGCCTCCTGCTGCTCGACAGCACCCGAAAACTGCACAGCCTCGGCGTATTCGAGCACGTTCTCGACTCGCATCCAAAGGGATGAGTCCATCAGGCCCGTTCCCTCCGCCGTCCGCTCCTCCAGATGGCGTCGAATCTCCGATCGGGACCAGGCCCTGGCCGGTATTCGGAGCACACGCTCCAGCTCATCCAAAAGCCCTTCCGAGAGCCGTTGGTAATAAGGCGGCACCTCCCGCCAGGAGCACTGTTGTCCCGATTCTGCTTCGGACTGAAGGCTCTCGCAGAGGCTGCTCCATGACGACGCCGTGTGACCCTTTCGAGCTCCGCGAACCCCTCGCAGGCGTCTCCATTTTCGAACAGCTCCGGACGCCAGCGCCCCCAAAAGCGCGAGCCCACTCAAAAGTACCATTCCCCAGACCAGACGCTGCGAAACGCTTGAGGAAGATGCCCCCGCTCCCCCCACCCACTGCTCGGGCAAAAGCAGGTTTCCATCGATTCCCGAAGAGGAGGACCCCTCGGATGAACGCCCAAGGCCCTGGGGTTGCGGAGAGGACGCCGTGGCCCCCGAACTTCCCTCAACCTCCACGTGGATGTCCGGTGCCGTGCGGGTCTCGTATCGTCCCGTGGCGGGAGCAAAAAAGGAAAGCACCTGAGCTGGAAGAACGACGCTTCCCGCACGTCTCGGGATCAAGAGAATCTCGAAGATCTTCGTCGCGACTCCCCCACGAGAATGCGCCACTCGGCTCTTGGTCTCATAAACCTCAATATCCTCCGGCCACTTCGCCGGGGGCTGGCCGATCGCGCCGGTATTGCCCCGACCCTCGATCTTGACCGTCATCGTGATCGGCTCGTTGACCTTTACGGTCGTCTTGTCGACCGCCGAGACGATCTCAAAATCGCCCACTCCGCCCGAGAAAGATGCGGGCCTGCCATCGAGGGGAATCGACAGCACCTCGATCTTGACGGGATCGCTGCGGTGACTCGCCGTTCTGGGCTGAAGCTGCTGCATGAAATTCTGAAGCATGTTCGAGACAGGATCCTGCTCGTCGCCGATAGACCCCCCACCGGCTGGGGGATAGTAGCTGGCCTTGATGGCCATCGAGTCGATTGCCAGACGTCCTTCCTTCAGAGGATAAGCGGCATAGCGTGCCAGCAGGACGCGCTCATAGGGAACGCCGTCCAGGACGACCGACTCACGGTCGGTCAAGCGCTGCCCGAGAATGGGAAGCTCCAGGTCCTCACGAAGAAAGCCGTCGAGAACCGGATACTTCTCGACCTGAATGTTGTGAACCCGAAGGCGCTGGTACAAGTAATAGCTGACGACGATCTGCTGGCCCTTGATCACCCGAGAGCTGTCGACTTCGGCACGCACCATGAAGGGCAGCCGAGCCCCCGGAGACTGTCGCGACGCTCCCCGAAGTCCCGCACCGCCGGAACCATATCCCGGTGGCGGCGGCGTTCCCCGGCCGGCGGCCCCCACCAATACCCGAATGGAAGGATGGCGCAGGACACCGTTGGGCAATCGCACTTCCAGGCCCGAAATCTCGAGCTCGCCCGTTCGGGTCGGCCTGAGTACTTTGGTATAGGTACGGTTGTTTCGCGACCCGAAACGGCCCTTTTCATAATAGGACTGCACAAAAACGCTCGAGTACTGATTGACGAGGTCGAAGTCCGGCGCACTGAATTCGGGTTCCTGAGTAGAAGGGACTCCGTCGGTGACGACCTTCATCCGAAGCGATACCGACTCGTCCATGCCGATCGAAGCACGATCCACCGTCACTTCGAAAACCGGGTCCGCCATCGCCACAGAAGTAAGCGACGGCAGCGAGCAGACGGTTCCAAGCAGGATAAGAAACGAAAGAACTCGATGCATGGGGCTACCAATCCTTACCATCGACGGCCTTCCGCGTTCCACGCTGTTTCTTGAGCTTGGCCTGCAGCTCCTTTTCTCGTGACGAGAGCTCGGCCATCACCCGCTCGACATCCTCACGACTCATTCGACCGCCCCCCGAATCGTACTGACGTCGGCGACTGACGGATGGATCCTCGAAGTTCTTCTGCTGGTCCTTCTGCTCTTTTGTCTCCGAGCCCTGCTTCTGATCCTGCCCTGAGCCACTTCCCTCGGATCCGGGCTGCCCCTGCTTTCCCTCGCCTCCGTCGGACTGCTGCTTCTGCATCTCCTGCTGCAGCTTCTGGATACGCTTTCTGGACTCCGTAGAGAGTCCGACATCACCCGCAATCTCAGCCATCTTTGCGGCACGAGCAAAACTGCGCAGCGCCTCGCCTCCCTGACCGCTCTTCTCGAGCGCCGATCCCAGGTTGTAAAGCGATCGGGCGGAATTGACGGCATCCCCTTCCATTGCAGCACGACGAAGGGCCTGTTCAAAACTCTCGACCGCCTCCTTCGTGTTGCCTCGTGCCATCTGGGAGAGTCCAATATTGAACTGCGGCTCCACCCGCTTGGGATCGGCCGACTGCGCCTCGGCAAAGCGCCGCTCGGCCTGGTCATGCTTCCCCTCGCCAAACAGACTCAGTCCCTCCCGATTCTTGACATAACTCTCCAAGGAAGCCGCCCGGGCAGCGGGAGAGTGCAGAAGAAACGCCAGAACCAAGGGAAGGGCCACCGTTGAGAGGGGAACGGCGAGCTCCCAGACCAGCAGTATGACGGCGAGCCCCAGCGGCCACTGGTAGCGCTCTACCTGGATGATGCGCTTTCGTTCATGAGAAGAATCCGCGCTGACGGTTCCCAATGCCGCCACCACGTCTCGAATCTCACCCTCGGATGCCGACATGTTCCAGTAGCGTCCACCGCCATCGGTCGCAATTCGCTCGAGACTGCGCGAATCAAACCGGCTCAACACCACCTCCGACCCCATTCGCTTGTATCCATCCAGCCTGCCGGTTTCATCCCGCAACGGAATGGGTCCGCCCTTCTCCGTCCCCACGCCGAGGACGAAGAATCGTACTCCGGCAGAAGCCAGCTTCGCAGCCGCTTCGGCAGAGGCCGCCTCGTGATCCTCTCCATCACTAA
The DNA here is from genome assembly GCA_964432565.1 of uncultured Bacteriovorax sp. Lineage (GTDB taxonomy): Bacteria > Bdellovibrionota > UBA1018 > UBA1018 > UBA1018 > CAIOHW01. The sequence continues at coordinate 110,480 of CAYSOA010000001.1, read as the reverse complement.
TCAAAATGATCGCTTTCGAACTGAGGTCGGCCGGAGAGCTGCCCGGATCCGAGATTTCGGCTCCGCGTTCCAGGGCAGCAAGAGCCGTCGAAAGTCCGAGGCCCACGTCCGTTCCCTGATTCAGGATCGCGGCAGGTCCGAGAATCTCGACTGACTCGAGCACATAATCGAGATCCGTCGTGAGCGGACATGCCAGATAGCTGCTGGACGCAAATGCGACGATCCCGACTCGACTGCCCGCGATCTGCTCGATGAACCCGCGAATCCAGTGGCGCGCCTTCTTGATTCGGGAGGGAACGACATCCTCGACGTCCATGCTTCGCGAAACATCCAGCACGATCATGACATCGCTTCCGCGGGCGCGAAGGATCTCTTCGCGGGTTCCCCATTGAGGTCGTGCAAGCGCCACAAAAACCAGGGCGAGCGCAAGGCACCAGAGGCGGAGCTTCCTTGAGCGGGCACCGGCGATTCTACTCGGAACGAGAGCAGCCCAGAATCGTGGATTGAGCCACGATGCCACCTGGCGCTCCCGTCGCCGCAGATCCAACGCCAGGATGATCCAGGCGAGAGCCGGAAGCACCAGAAGCAGAAGCATTCGAGGCTCTGCGAACTTCAAAACGCAAACCTCCATAGTCCCCGTGCGGCAAAAAGTTCCAACAGAAGGAGCGCCAGTCCCAGGATCAGCGGCTGGCGAAACCGATCCTCATGCCGAACGTCTGATGTCGAGCGAATCTCAGACTTTTCCAGCCCGTCGATCTCACGAAAAACCGAGTTCAAGGTGCTCTCGTCGGTGACCCGATAAAACTTTCCCTGGGTCAGCTCGGCGATCTTCTTCAGCAGTTCGGGATTCAGGGCATTCTCAAAGTATTGGTAAGTCGTGACCGTATTTCCGAAAACTCCCTGGGTTCGAATCGGAAGGCGCACACGACCCTCACGACCGATGGCGATCGTGTAGACGCGAATCCCGTAACCTGCAGCCAGCTCTCCGGCCGTCGCAGGGTCGACCTGACCGACATTATTGTCGCCGTCGGTGAGAAGAATCACCACCCGACTGCGCGCGGTCGAATTTCTGAGCCGACTAACGGCCAGCGAAAGTCCATCACCGATTCCGGTACCGTCCTTGAGCACGCCAATCTTGGCGTCGCGAAGCGACCGCAACACGAGCCCGTAATCGAGTGTCGGGGGTGCCAGGGTGAGGGGCTCGCCCGAAAACACGATGAACCCGATCCGATCGTTTTCACGCGCCTTGATGAACGATTCCATCGTGTCCTTGGCAACATCCAGACGCGGACGCTCCGCCAGGTCTTCGATGTTCATGCTGGCAGAGACATCCATGACCATCATGATATCGATGCCTCCGACCGAGCGATCCTGACGCTTGAGAACCGCCTGCGGTCTTGCCAGCGCGACGAGCAGAAACCCAATCCCAAGAAGTCGCAGTGCCACAAGCCACGGCACGGGGTGAAAGACGCGCGCGCTAGCGGCGATCGGAATCGGAAACGTCATCGCCGGCGGAGAGTTTCTCGTCACCCAGGCACGAAAAAGCAGCCAGATGGGAACCGCCGCCAGAAGGACAAACCAGTCCTCGAACCTCATGAAGCGCCCCCGTGGCCGAGACTTCGCGTCCAAAGCCGCGTGGCCTCGACCCAGGACCTCGCCCTTGCAACGACCTCGTCCCCCTCACGCGCCTCTGGCGTAAAGTCGGTGAACTTGACCCGATCGAGCTTCTCAAAGAGGGCTTCGAGCTCGGCAAGGCGCCCGGCAGCAAGCCCATAGCTCGAAAGATTTCTCAGCAACTCGCGAGTCGTCGACTCGGCCGCCTCGAAGCCGAACTGTCGCTCGATGTAGCGCTTCAGAGTCTCCGAAACGCCAAAGTAGTGGTCCTTATGCCTTCCCTGCTCACAGTATCGACGTGCCTCGATCTCACGGAATCGCGACAGGGCCTCCTCGTCGGCCGCGATCGGTACGGCGGGCGAAGCGGAACCGGGAAGCGACACCCCCGCACCGCGTCGGCGCGAGAGTCGCCTCAAGACCAGAACCACGACTACGGCGAGGCCAATTCCCAGCAGGATCAGGACGAAAAGCCCCGTCCAGGGAACGGGAAGCCCCAAGGGTGGAAGCAGGTCCGGCGCCTTTTTCGACATCTCCTCGGGACTCGCAGCCGGAGCGACCTCAAAACGAAGAGGCTGGGTGGATCCCAGGATCCGTCGATCGGCGTCACGAACATGAAGGGCTGGAAGCTCCAGTGTGCCCGGAGCGAGGGGAATCATCGAGAATGCCGAGGTGGGATCATCCTTCGGTTGCGAGTAGACCTCCCAGCCCAGCTCAACCAGACGTTTTCCGTCGCCGGCGGGTACCACATCGACGGCAGTCGCCGGCGGCTTCTGTGGGCCAACCCATCGAAAACGCAGAATATCCCCGACGCGCACTGGAGGGTCCACGACACTCGATTGTGGCGTGCTGTAATAGCGTTCAACCTGAAAGGCCACGCCCTCTTCGACCCCCAGAGCCAGTCCGCCACGGATCACAAGGGCAAGAAGCAGCAGCGCGCGACTCAATACTTTCATCTTCGCCTCCGCAGTCTGGAGTTGAAAAATTTAACCAGAAGGTCGGCCGGATCCTGCGCCGTATCGATCAGAAGCGAATCCACCCTGCCCGCCTTCCATGCCGAATCGGTATCCGTTCGATGCATCTGCCGAAACTGCTCGAGCCAGTGACGGAAGGCATAGGAAGCCGTATCGACTACGCTCTCTTTTCCTGACTCGGGATCTCGAACCCGAAGCAAACCGGACGACGGAATTTCCAGTTCGAGCCTGTCCGAAACATTCACGGCAATCACGTCATGTCTGCGGGCAAGGCGTCGGAGCGGAACGTCGTAGTCCTCATCAATGAAGTCACTGACGATCACCACGATCCCTCGATGCTTCATCACGCGACCTGCCATATCCAGCGCCTGGCCGATCCGAGTCCCCACCCCGGTCGAACGATGCTCCATGATCTCGCGCAATAGCCGCGAAACATGAACCTTCCCTTTGCGCAGGGGTAGCACCTTTTCGATCTTGTCGGAGAAAAGAAGCATTCCCACCTTGTCGCCGTTCATCGCTGCCGCATAGGCCAGCATCCCGGCGCACTCCGCCGCGATCTCGCCCTTCATGCGCGAGGTAGACCCGAAGGCGAGGCTCCCCGAATCATCAACGACGAGCAGTACTGACAATTCCCGCTCCTCCTCGTATTTCTTGACGAGGGGTTCCCGCGTTCGGGCGCTTACCTTCCAGTCGATGTGGCGGATGTCATCCCCCGGAACATAGACACGATGCTCTGAGAACTGAACTCCCTGACCCTTGAATGAGCTGCGATAGGCGCCACTTCTCAGATCATCCAGCAGACGGCGGGTCGAAAACTCGATCGAACTGATGCGTTTGAGCTGTTCGGAGGAGAGCATGGGCCGGTCCCTCAGGGCACCTCGACCCGCTCAAGAATCTTTCGAATGATCTGCTCGCTCGAGACGCCGTCGGCCTCAGCCTCGAAGGTGACCAGAATACGGTGCCTGAGAACATCATAGGCGATGGCCTTCACGTCCTCGGGAGTGACGAAGCCTCGATGCTCGATAAAGGCGTGGGCTCGCGAGGCCTTCGCCAGGGCAATGGTGGCGCGAGGTGAAGCACCCACCTGGATCATCGATTTCAGCTCCGGCATTCCCGCCTTTTCGGGAAAGCGACTCGCAAAGATGACCCCCAGAATGTAGTCCTTGATTTTCTCGTCCATGTAGATGCGCGAAGCGAGCTGCCGAGCCTGGATGATCTGTTCAGGTCGACAGACCTTCTGCGCCCGGGGAACCTCGCCTCCGCTCATCCTGTTCAGGATGCTCTTTTCCTCGGAGACGTTGGGATAGCCCACCTTCACCTTGAACAGAAAGCGATCGAGCTGGGCCTCCGGAAGCGGGTACGTTCCCTCCTGTTCAATCGGATTCTGGGTGGCCAGCACGATGAAGGGATCGGCCATCCGATAGGTCGTTTCTCCGATCGTCACCTGATGCTCGCCCATGGCTTCGAGCAGGGCACTCTGAACCTTGGCCGGAGCTCGGTTGATCTCGTCGGCGAGCACGAGCTGCGTGAAAATCGGGCCCTTTTTGGGAGTAAACTCCCCCGTCTTGGGATTGAAGATCATGGTGCCAACCAGATCCGCCGGAAGAAGGTCGGGCGTGAATTGAATGCGCTGAAAGTCGGCATGGATCACGTCAGCGAGGGTCTTGATCGTGAGGGTCTTGGCAAGGCCAGGAAGCCCCTCGAGCAGAACGTGCCCATCACAAAGAAGGGCCAGCAGCAATCGCTCGAGCAGAAGCCTCTGGCCGACAACGACCTTGGAGGTTTCATCAAGCAGCTGATCTACAAACTGGCTCCCTTGCCGGATTTCCTCCGTCAACCTGGTCACGTCAGAAGATGTTTGGGACATGCCTCTCATCTTCCGGCGCGAGAGGGACCCCCGTCAAGCCGAGTCAGCGGGGATCGGGCAGAGCGCGCCGCACGGTTCTCAGAAGTTCCTTCAGTCCTCCGTCGCGCGAGCTCTTTCCGAGAGCGGCAAGAAGTCGACGCACGCCCTCGGGATCGCGCTCGATCCAAAGCAGGTATTCATGAAAGTCTCCGGAACTCAGCTGCCGGGACGCCCACCGTCGAACATCTGACGATAGGCGACCCGCCTTTGCATCACGCGATCCTAGAAATTCGAAAAGGCGCCCGGCAAGCTCGCCGGCGTCGAGCCTTGCATAAGCGGGGCTCTCCTCCAGTACCCGAAGGCGCTCGCGAAACTGATCCCAACGCAATCGCTGGGCGGGCTCCCAAAAACTTCCGAGAACGCGAAGGGCATCCACCGCAGCCGGACTGCCCTCAACAGAGCCGCCGATCATCCCTGCCAGGAGACCGTCAAAATCCTCGCGGTCCGAGACTTCGTCTTCGGATTCGGGGTTCCACCGATCCAGTCCCCGAAGCGCCGACCCGACCTCCGCCGACGACAAAAGCCCCTTCAGCAGGGGCAGGACTTGCAGAATTTCACTGCGATGCTCCCGAAAAAGGATCGCACCACTCTTGGCAAGTGCAGCAGAAACGGCGCGTGAGCGAAGCACCGAGGCTCCGTGCAACAGGGACTCTCGAAGATTCGGCTGCATCGACTCGTCCTCGAACCACGAATAGACTCCGGCAAGCGCCGACCGAAAAAATCTGTTCGAGGGGTCCTGCCGAAACAGCGCGTGAACCATGCCAAGCGCATCCGGCTGGGTCGCGGCGACCACCAGCCCCTCGATGACGTGATCCAAGAGCTCATCACCGCGGGCATCGCCTTGGTTTTCGGGAAGCGATGCCAGTCGCACGCCCCGCGCAAGCTGCCGAAAAACCCCCAGACGGGCAAGATGGGGCCCGAGCGACAGGTTATTGCTCCAGCCGTCCCCCGTGCCACGATCCGATGGCGGCGTGCTGCTCCAAAGCTGGTAGAGAATATCGCGAAGAATCTTCATTCCACCTCGATAGCTCCCTGAAGCATCCGGCAGGTTTCGTTCCATCACCGAAACGATCTGGCTGAGATTGAAAACTCGCGCCTTCACATCGAGGGGAAACAGGGAAAACCCGCGCTGGCCCATCCTGTTGTTCGGGCAGTCGGGAAGGTCTGGAAAACCGATCATTCGCTCGGCAAGCCTCTGCGTGCTTTTGATCTCTTCGAACGCTTCGCGCAGCGTCTGCGGACGACTTCGACGACCGTGCATGGCCTGAATGTCGGCCGGCCATAGCGATCTGGGTTCATCCCCCCACGCCGTTCCGACCAGTCCGAGAAACTTCAGCGCATAATTCTCCTTCAGGATGAAGCTGAAGTCCGAGTTGATGACCAGAAGCTCGAAAAGATCGAGCGTCGTGACCATCTTCATGCGCGGGTTCTCTTCGCCCGGATAGAAATAGGGAATCAACTGCCAGTCATTCGAGCGCAGAACCAGCCAGTCACGAAGTTCCGACCAGTGCCGCAGGCGTCCCTGAGAGGGTGTGGCCCCCTCCTCAAGCGACACCATCTTCATGAAGTCGAGCAGCTTCGATGCAATGGGCCCCTTTGACGGATCTGCCAGTTTTGCAGCGACCGGCAAAAGTTGGCTTTCCAGTTCCGGCAGCGCCCACGAGCGACGGGGAGCGCCGGAACCCAGAAGGTTCCACCCGTTCACTGCCGAACGGTAATCATCCACCAGCTGCTCGGCTCGAGCACGGCGATCTTCTGGTCTCGCAAGACACTCATATTGCCAAAGCGAGGAGTCGAACGCACCGAGCGGAAACGACTGGAGGTCGGCAAAAGGAACCGCTTCTTCGACATCCCCCACCACTCGACGTGCCGTTCGTAACGCTCCCGGAGCGCCATCCTCCACGACCAGCTCGGCAGAGAGCTTCTGCAGGCGAGCCAGCGACTGCTCTTCAGTCCTGACCAGATCGGCGATCATTTCGAGAAGTGGCGAGACCAGTCCCGATTCCGTCGAATCGTCGGCCCCCGTAAAGTCATGATCCAGCCACCAGGGCAGCAGATCCACCGCACGAAAGAGCGTCCCATCGTCGTAAAGGTCAAAAATCGCTCGAACCGCCTGCTGGATGGACTCCGTTCCCAGGTCGATCGACCGCAGGCCGTCAATCCAGTGGTGTAGCATCGAGCGGCCGGTCGAAGTCTTCTGCGAACCGAGATACCCGAACACATCCCTCACCAGGTCCGTGTGCTGGCCGTCCGCATCGAGACAGTCCAGATAAGACTGATAAGCCTGCTCATGGTCGGCACTCTCGTAGTCATCGAGCCTGGCCGTTGGAGAGAGGGCGTCACACCCTTTCCACTCCCCCAGGAGCTGAGGGGTGATTCTTGCGACATCGTCGCGGCTAAAGGAGTGTGCGCGCATGAGCGCAGTATCAAGTGCCGGGACCGGCAGGGCACTTACCTGGCCCGCCGACTCACCCTGCGCCGCGAACCTCGAAAAAATGCGCACCGTCGCAGAAAGAACGCCCCGGAGTCGACCATCCTCCTCGCGCGTCATCTCCCCCACGAGCCGCAAGGCGTCCCCAAACTCATCGGGATGGCTGCGTGCGGTACTGAAAATCGTCTCGAAGAAATCCTGGTTCCCGTTGGGATCGGCCAGCAGTCCCAGCACGACATCGAGGATCGGATGCGCATCGTTCATTAGGATCGCGCGCCGAAGACTTCTCATGGCCGGAGCAAAGACATCGGAGTCCTCGGCCATGAACTGCGAGAACCCTTCCAAAAGATCCCCCAGTAGCGCTTCGTCGGTGGCGGCCAGAGTATCGTAGAACACATCATAGATGGCGGCTCCACCGAGCTCCGGTCTCGAAACGGTCAGAAAGTGCAGAGCCTGCTGCCATCGAGGACGGTCTTCGGCTCGCACCGAGGAAAGAATCAGCAGAAGATCTTCAAAACCACCGCGCGATGACAGCTCCGACAAGATAGGCAGGAGCTCCTCAACCGGAGACATGAGGGAGGAGTGAATGCCCGCGCCGACTCCTTCACCACCAAGAGCATCGACCAGCAGCTCGGCCTCTCCGTTTCGGTGGAAGGATTTTCCCATTTCGACGGCCGTAAAGAGCGTGTCCGTCGAGGCAAGCGACTTCAGGGCCGAGTAATGCCGTGACAGCGCCTCTGGGTAATCACAAAACGAGTTCATCAACGACAGGTTGAGCAGGTTGTCGCGCCGAAGGAATCGGTCAGACTCCATCGTACTTCGACTGGAAAGCTCACGCAGGATGAAGTGAACTCCGTCGGGAACGGACTGCGTCGCCTTCAGGCAGGGAATCGGAGCATGGAGCCCATGAACCAGCCGCATCAGTTCGTGCAGTTTTGCGGCCTCCTTGCGGCCTATCCCCAGAACCCCTGGCTCCCGCTCGCTCAACTGATAGGAAAGCGCCGAGAGTCGCGCCACCGTTTCACGAAGATCTCCGGCAGGAGACAGGCTGAGCGAAAAGTCGTCGAAAACCTGAAAAAGCTGGCCATCGGCGAGCGCTTTCAGAAATCGTCGGTCGACATCCACGCGACCCGGCTCGCGCTGCCTGCGGATGTACGATGCGATCGATTTGGCAACCGCCCGGCTGTCCAGAAATGCACCTTCGGATTGCAGGATCTGGCGCTGAATACTCTGGAATGCGGGAGCCTCGGCGAGTGCCGCCAGAGCCTCGACCCCCTCTACGACCGACGCCGGACTGAGGTCGAGCGCCACGAGGCGAAGAGCCGGATAGAGCCGAGCATCCGCCTTGGCCATCAGCGCCAGCATGCTGCGTACCCAGCGCTCATTTCGAACCAGCGCTCCGATCTGATCCAGATCCCGCTCGATCCACCCCTCGGCCACCCACTGCGCAAAAGTCTTTTCGAATTGGAATAAATAGACGGGATTCTTAAAGAACCGCTCATTTCCGACACGAACGAGAGGCAGCAGCTCTTCATCGCTCATGAGATCGGTCAGTGCCTGAATCTCTTTCAGAGATCCGTTGGAGTTGAGGCAGGCGAGAATCTCACGAAACTGGGGAACGCTGACTTCATTGGAGCGGATATCGAGATTGCTGCAGAGAGAGTTCTCCGGACGATAAGGCTTCTGAGCCAGAACGGTCGCGTCTGTCGCGTCTGAGAAGAGCCCCATGGAGCACCCCCCGAGCGTGAGCGACAACGCAAACACACACGGTAGCCCCCGCCGAAACGACGGGCGCAAGGTTGCCCAGCGTGCAGGGCGCATCCACGGAAGACGGGAAAAGCGACTGTCGGCGGCGCTCGGCTCCATAAGCGGCCAGACCCTCCAATAATGGTCCTAACTAGTCAACTATTTTTCCCTCTCTACCCCGGGGACGATTCCCCAAGAATATCAGAAGGATGGACCACCCTTTTCGGCGGGTTTTGCCGGATAAATGGGCGCTCCTGAAGGCTCATCGGCCAGATTCACGAAAAGCGTGAATTCTCCGACCCAGCCCAGCCTAACGGTCTCGGTTTCGCCCGCACGGTTCTTGGCAATGATGATCTCTGCGATGCCCTTCTGCTCGGTTTCCTTGTTGTAGTAGTCCTCACGGTGAATGAAGACCACCATGTCGGCGTCCTGCTCGATGGCGCCCGACTCACGAAGGTCCGAAAGCATCGGACGCTTGTCCTGCCGGTTCTCCACTCCTCGATTCAACTGCGACAGCACAATGATCGGAACCCCGAGTTCCTTCGCCAGCTCCTTCAGACCTCGGCTGATGCCCGAAATCTCCTGCTCGCGATTCGTCTCCTTCGAACTCGACTTGCTGCCCTTCATGAGCTGCAGGTAATCGATGACGATCAGGTCGAGCTTCTTCTCCATGGCCAACAGGCGCCGACATCGAGCGCGCACGTCCATCACCGTCAACGACCCTGAGTCGTCGATCTTGATTCGGCACTTCGAAAGCTCATCAGCAGCCTGTCCCAACCTCTGCCAATCGCGATCCAAAAGACGCCCCTGCTTCAAGTTTCGCGCGTTGATCCGTGCAAGACCCGAGATCAGCTTGAAGCAAAGCTCCTCTTTTGACATTTCTAGCGAGAATAGAGCGACGACCTTTCCGTCACGAACGGCGGCATGCTGAAGCGCCGACAAAAACCAACTCGTTTTTCCCATCCCCGGACGGGCGGCCAGCACCACGATCTGTCCCGGATGAAGGCCAGTGGTCAAGCGGTCAAAGTCACGAAAGCCGGTAGAGACTCCGGTGACCTCTTGCTTGCGCTGCGAGAGCTCCTCGATGCGAGTCATCGCGCCCATCAGAAGCTCACTCATCGACGAGAAGGTCTTGTTGCTTCGCGTGTCGGAGACTGCAAAAACACGGCGTTCGGCGTCATCCATGAACGCCTCGACATCCTCCACCGGGCCAAACGACTCCTCGACAATGTCCGAACAGGTATCGATCATCCGTCGCAACTGTGCCTTAGTACGGATGATCTGAGCATAGTGCCCGACATTCGATACTGCGAACGTCTCCTCCAACAGGGCAAACAAGGCGCTGCTGCCCCCCACGGCATCAAACCACTGCCGATCCTTGAGCGCGTTCGTCACCGTCAGGTGGTCGACGGGCTCGCCCCGCTGCGAGAGGGCCAGCAGCACCTCAAAGATCTTCTGATGGGCGGAATGGTAGAAATCGCGGGCCTCGAGGCCCACCTCGATCACCTGGTAAATGGCCTCGCTCTTGAGGAGAATGGCACCCAGCACCGAGCGCTCGGCCTCGATGCTGTGAGGAGGAATCTTCGAGGACTGTGCCGAACCAGGCCGATGCGCGTGACCTTGAAGTTCACCCATCATCGGCATTTCCCATGGAGGTAGCCCCATTCCGGCATCGTCCCGACCACCCCGATCCCCGCTACCCATCATCATGCTGGAAAACTCCCAAAAAAAAGGCATCTCCGAAGAATCGAAGATGCCCGTTCAAATCCGGCAAAATGCCTGAAAAGCGAATCAGGCTTCCTTCGCCACATTCACCTTGATGGTGGCAGTGACATCCGGAAGCAGGCGGACGATCACCGAGAAGGTGCCAAGAGCCTTGATCGGATCAGCAATCTGCACAAATCGGCGCTCGACCTGGTGGCCTGCAGCCGCCAGTGCTTCAACAATGTCTCCGGCAGTGACCGAGCCGAACAACTGATCGTTCTCACCAACCTTGCGCAAAATGGTGACTGCAACCTGAGAGAGAGCCTTGGCCTGCTCCTGAGCTCCCTGCTTTGCTTCCTGAGCTCGCTTTTCGAGAAGCTTTTTCTGATGTTCAATCGCCCGAACATTGCCCTCGTCGGCCATGAAGACCAGATTGCGAGGAATCAGATAGTTGCGTGCGTAGCCGTCCGACACCTTCACGATGTCTCCCACACGACCCAGATTCTCGACGTTTTCGCGAAGAATAACCTGCATTTGAAACTCCACCCTTGAGTTAAAGATTTTCGGTCATGACTGCCTGAGTTTGGCTCGAAAGTCAAACCACAGGTCGAAAAATCCAAGCGCCAGCACCAGCGGCAGCATCACCATCAGCACCACAAAAAACGCTGCCGAGCGCGTGAATCCCCGCAGGCGCCAAAGGTCAAAAATGCTGCTCAAAATCGCCAAACCCTGAAGCCCATACAACGCCAGAACGGCCTTCAGTCCGTTCCAGCAAAAATCGGACAACGCGGATGCAGGCCAAAGCGCTCCAAACCCCAACAGAATGGCCGGCCAGACGAGCCACTCTGGCGCTCTCCACTGCCGAGAGTACAGAGCAGACAGCCCTAACCGCTCCCGAATCCGGCAGGGGTTGAGCTTCAGAGTCGCCGTCAGCGACGCCCAGCACTGCAGCAGAACAGCAATGGCAACGGTCGACGGAAGGTTCCGAATCCACTCCCGCTTCTGTGCGGCGAGCTGCACCTCGTCGAGAGATCCGGCAGGAGCCTGCGCGAGCATCTCGGCCCCCAGCCAGTCGACAGCCCTTTCCAACTCCACCCAAGGTGAAACCTTGGCAAGCGCGGCCCAGATTCCGATGCCTGCTCCCAGGACCAAAAGCAAACCCAGCGCCGTGAACACCAGAATCTCGAACGGCGTCCGTGAAGGATCTGCCCCACGAACCACGGCCTGATCAGCCCTGCGGACCAACAGTTCGGCCAAAATCCAAGCCGAAGATGCCGAGAAAACCAGATACGCGAGGGACCCCGGAAGGCCAGACAGTACGTGCACCAGTGCCAAACTGAGCAGTGTTCCCACCAGAGCCCGTCGGCGACCCTGATGCAGTCTCAGCCAGACCAGAGGCACCGGCGCCAATACGGAAAGAAAAAAACTCAGATAGAGCACCGCACTCGAGAGAAGCAGGAAAAGCCCTCCCGAAAAACGTCGTGAGCCCACCTCGATCTGCCGGAACTTCGGCGAATCGACGGTGGGCCCAACGCGAATTTCGGATTCCTGGACTGGATCCAACGGCACGAGAATCAGTGACCGGAAGAAACGTATCCAACCAAAGCCAGATTGCGCGCACGCTTGACGGCGGACGTCAGCTTGCGCTGATGCATGGCACAGTTACCGGAAATACGACGAGGAACAATCTTGCCGTGCTCGGTCACGAAGGACTGCATCATGCGAACATCCTTGTAGTCCATGGCATAGTCGGTATCCGAGCAGAAGCGGCAGACCTTCTTGCGCTGAAATCCACCACCGCGACGTGAACCACGGTCATCTCCGTCCTTGCCCCCGTCAAAGCCACGATCGTCGCGGGAACCCATGTCCATTTTGTCTTCTTTTCTGAACGCCATTTGAGACCTCTAAAAGTTAAACCGATTAAAATTATTCTTCAGAACCCAAGGCCACAGGAGCTTCCGAGCTGCGCTCGACGGAATCCTGTCGGTAGCGACGGTCACTGTAGCCGGCGCGCTCTTCACGACGCGCTTCACGCTCTTCCTCGCGCTTCTTCGCAGCAGCCTGCTGCGCGGCACGAGCCTTCTGGAAGTCCTCAGCGTTGAACTCCTTCTCGAGGTTTACAGAAAGAAAGCGCAGCACCTGGTCATTGAGACGCAGCGTTCGCTCCATTTCGTGCACCACGTCACCTTTACCCGTGTAAACAAAGTACGTGTACTGACCGCGCACTTCCTTCGAAATCGGATAAGCGAGCTTCCGCTTGCCCCAGTCTTCGTTGAGCACCATCTCTCCACCGAACTGCCCGACAACGCCGATCAGCTTCTGCTGGAGCGCCTTGAGGGCGTCATCGGTCATTTCCGGTTTGGTGATGAACGTGGTTTCGTATCCGGGCAGAACGCCCGTATTTTCGTGAGTAGCCATGTGTTCTCCTTCTGGATGATGGGTCGGGGTGAATTCCCCGACTCCCAAAAGCCCGCTTTAGACATCCTGCGAGCAAGGATTTTTTTGGTCGGATACCACGCTCCTTAACGGAGCTCAAGCGTCTCGGGAACGCCCACGCCAAGGGTCGCCCCCAAAACCCTCAGCCGGCCCCTCGGGGGCCACGGTAACGCTTCGGGGAGGGCGCCCGCGCTGAATCCAGGCAATGACGACGATCGCCCCTTCGTACATGAGCATCAACGGCGCCATCAGCAGCAGCATGGACACGGCATCTGGTGGCGCAAAAAGTGCCGAGAGCACGGTAATGGTGAGAATGGCGGCCCTTCGGTTGGCCCTGAGCTGGAGGGGCGTCACCAGCCCAAGCCACCCCATGAAAACCACGATCACCGGAAGCTCAAAGGCGATCCCAAAGAGCAGCATGAGCTTGAGGCAGGTATCGTAGTAGGAAGCGATCGTCAGCATCGGCACGTCTGCGGGCGATCCATAAAGAACGAAGAAGCGGAACGCAGCCGGGAACAGAACTGTGTAGGCAAACCCCGCCCCCAGAGTGAAAAAGCCCGCACCGGCCGCCAGAAACGGAAAAACCCAGCGCTTTTCCTTGTCGTAAAGCCCGGGAGCGACAAATCCCCAGAGCTGGTAAAAATAAAACGGGGAAAAAAGAAGCAGCGACGCATATCCCGACACCTTGAGATGCGTCAGAAAGTTCTCAAAAAGCGAGGTGAAGTAAAGCTGCTGCCGTTCGGGGGGGAGCACATCGAAAAGCGGCTGCCGCAAAAAAGCCAGAATGGAGTCAGCCAGAAAATAACAAAGCAGGAAACCGCCGAAAAAGACGTAAAGGCAACGCATCAACCGAACCCGAAGTTCGTCGGCGTGGTCGAAAAACCCCATGATCGGACCCTTTGTCGGGGGAGTTTGTGCTTGAGCCATGGATTGGCCTCGGTCATAGTGCCCGAGGCAAAGGAGTGTCAACACCATGAACGCGAGACAGCTTCCCTATCTGCTTTTGGCTTTAATGATGACCGGCCTGATCTATTGGGCCGTCAGCTCCCGTTCAGGAAACCCCTCCCAGCCGAAATCCCCTGTGACCGAGACGACGACTCCCGCCAATGAGGCGCGGACCGCCGAGAGCACGCAGGAACCAAGTGACACCAAGAATCAGCAGACTACCGAGGAGAAAAAAGTGGGCGCCATCGACTTGAACACCGATTCCAGCGGACTTTCCCATGCCACAGTCGTCCTGAATACGACCAAGGGCGTGATCAAGTACAAGTTCTACTCCAAGGACGCACCAGCGACGGTAGCCCGCATCGTTGAACTGATCCAGCAGGGCTTTTACAACGGCCTAACCTTCCATCGAGTCGTTCCCGGCTTCGTGATCCAGGGCGGCGATCCCGTCGGAAACGGAACGGGCGGCAGTGGTCAAAAGCTCAAGGCCGAATTCAATGAGCGTCGCCATGTCGAAGGAACAGTGGCTATGGCCCGCGCCGCCGACCCAAACTCCGCCGACTCCCAGTTCTACATCTCGCTGGGCCGCCATCCCCATCTCGACCGATCGTACACGGTGTTCGGACAAGTCACCGAAGGTATGGACGTCTCCAGGCAGATCGCTGTCGGCGATCGCATGACTTCGGTCACGATCGAGTAAGAGTTCTCACTGCACCGTTTTTCGGGCTGAGGCAGAGGGGAGAATTCCGGCATCCTGCAGGGCGCGAGCCGCACGCTCGCTCCCGGTACGGAGCCAAACGTCGTACATTCTCAGAAGATCCTTTTCGCTCCGGGGAGTCGTCTTTTCGCTCACCTCCGCAAGAACATCCACGAACTTCGGGAACTTTTCTGAAAGTTCGCCATAGGTTCTCTGGCGCTGGTGCGAGCCTTCTCGGTTTGCGGCAGCACGATAGGCCGCACCTCCCATGCCAATGTAGTAGTCTACGTCGACCACCTTGCGGTTCAGGCTGTCTTGAAAAAATCCCGCCACATAGAGCGAAAAATCTCCAACATGACGAAACATCGCGCGCTGCTGCTCGGGGGCGGCCTCATCCAGCGCATCCTTCACCATGAGGGCCAGCGCCTCCTCGCGTGGAGCCCCCTCTCCATTGCGTGCGTACAGCGAGTCCGTCGTCATGAATCGCTCCATCAGGTGGACAAGATAAAACTCGGTCTCGGGATGTACCGTCACGCGCTGTGAGGACAGTGCGCCACGAATCAGTTCGTAAAAGAATTCCTTCGGCTCCGCCACCAGCTTCAGCTGGTCGCCAGGTTGGTTCCGGGATCGACCCTTTGGCATTTCGCAGGCGCCCTCCTGTTCCACCTTTTATGCTACGCTTGTGGGGACGAGAGTCAAATGAGGTCGAGTCGCGGGAGACACACGTGAAGCGCCAAAATCACACGCCAACTTATGCCAGATATTTGGCTCTCTGCTGTGCGATCGGCCTTGCTCTCTGGACGATGCCGGCAGCAGCCGAACAGATTCAGGTTCTGCTCTTCGGCCACCCCTGCCAGCTCGGTGGACCTGCAGGAACTTTTTCGAGCGATCAGCTTCTTGCCATTCACCGCATCAGCCCGGAGCAAACACCATCCGGGGCCGGAACCGGTGAACTGAGCAACTTCATCGAGAGACTGAAGGCCGAAAAACGAGTGCCTGAAAAGTTTTCAAAGTATCGCTCCAAGCGCATCGAACTGCTCGAGAAACGCCTGCGTTTTGAAGAGGCCGTGACCAAGGTACATCGAACAGGCGACAGAACCGCCTTTGCCGAGGCAACCACCTCCCTCATTCACCCGAGACGCCATCCTCTGTTGCTTCGAAAGCTCGATGCGGCACTCAAGGCCGGACCCTCACAGCGAGCCTGGGATGAAGTCCGTGAAATCTTCGTCGAGTTTTCGGGACCGGACGGCGAAGAAGAGTTCCACCGAACCCTCCGACAGCTTCAGGTGCACTACCAATGCGCCTTCGAGGATGACCGGGCCGAGGAGAAAGCAGCCCCCGCTTCGGCGCCAGTCGCCAAGCCGAATCCCTAGCGCCCGGCGATCGCTCCGTTGAACATCTGAATGAGCCCCCCGCGAATCATCGAAACGGCGATTGCCGCCAGCAGCAGGGCCACCAGCTTCGAGACCACAACCGCACCGTCCTTGCCCAAAAGGCGATAAACGGTGGCTGACTTGAGCATCAGCAGCCAGGCGAGCGCAAAGTTGGCCAGAAGGGCTGAGATGGCCACCACCTGTCCGTAGGATTCGATATGTAGGATGATGGCGGTCAGCACTGCCGGACCCGAAATCAGGGGCACGGCCAGTGGGACCACCCCCGAGGAGCCGGTGATTCGGGTCTCGTGCTCGGGCTTTCCAACAAGGTCGGCCAGAGAGATGAGCAGCAAAATGAGTCCACCCGCCACCCTGAAGTCGGCAACGTCAATCCCCAGAAACCCAAACACCGCCTGACCCACAAAGGCAAACGCCAGAGCGGTGGCCAGAGCCACCAGGATCGAGAAATTAACGATCCTGCGCCGCTCATCGTCACCCAACCTCTCCGTGAGCTTGAAGTAGATCGGAAGGGTTCCGATGATGTCCATCGCTACGAAGATCGCCGTGAACGAGCTCAGCCAGGATTTCATCGTCCGCTCATCCCACGACAGCCGTCACGAGATGGGCATCGACCAGATATTTCCTGCAGACCTGCTGAACCTGCCGGGCGGTGACGGCCTCGATGCGACGTCGGGCTTCGGCGTCACCTCTCGGCTGCAGTCCATAGACTCGCTCGAGACCGTAGAAGCTGGCCAACGAGGAGTCGCTCTGCAAATCCATGGCGCGACGACCAAGGTAGTATTCCTTGGCTCGCTTCATTTCGGCGGAGCTCGGCCCGGTGCGCGCAAGGCGCGCCAAAACGGCATGAATTCCCTCGATGGCCCGTTTCTCCTTCTCCGGTGAACAGGCGATGTAGATTCCCTGGTATCCTCTCTCGATGCCCTCGAAACCGAGCGGCGACACAGTGTAGGCCAGCCCCTGCTTTTCACGAAGCTCGATGAAGAGTCTGCCACTTTGACCGCCAAGAATCGTGTGAAGCAGGCGAATCGCGTCCCGATCAGCCGACCCCATGGTGCTGCCGAGTCCGCCGATCAGGATGTGCACCTGCTCGCGCCCCAGACGGCGCTCCACCCAGCGCGGCCCCTTCAGACTGGCTTCGCTTTGCAACGACTCGCAGACCGGGCGATGCACCGTTCCCGTCAGAACCGACCGCCACTGGGCGTCCAACTCCTCGACCCAGGCCTCGACGGCAGGACGCGAAACTCGTCCGACGACGGAGATCACGGCGCGCTCCGGTCGAAGCCAGTGAAGAAGGTATGATCGAAGCTTGGCGGAATCGAATCGCGAAATGCTCTCGAGGCTGCCGTGCGCCGCGCGCCTATAGGGGTGTTCGTCATACAGCGTCTCCAGAAAAAGCCTCGAGCAGAGCTGGCTGGAGTGGTCCTCAACGCTACGAATCGACTCCTCAAGAATTCGTCGCGAGTGCCCCACCTCCTCTTCAGGAAAGCTTGCATGCAGCAGCACATCGTCAAATAGCGGCTGAAGCGTCGAAAAGTCCCGGGCCAAGGAGGTCATCTGAAGCCCGATGGTGTTTCGTCCTGAAAATCCATCGAGGCTGGCCGCACGTCCTTCGACGAGTTCCGCAATCCCTCTGGCTCCATGGGCAAGGGTGCCTTTGTTCCAAGTCATCGCGAGGCACTGGCTCACACCCCAGTCTTCTTCCGACGAAAACAGCGGGTCTCCGATCTCCAGGCGCAGCCCCCCCTGCACGCAGGCCTGGACGCTGACAACATGGGACTGGGACCGTTCGCGGTGAAGTACGGTCAGACCCGACTCCAGCTTCCACTCCTGGCAGGGTGATTCCGCGCCCTTCTGCTTTCGACCGGAGCGCTTTCGCACCGCAGCCTTCACCACCGAGGCAGGCAGATAACGCTTTGCCGCGGCAGGCAGGACCGAGATGTCCACTTCTTCCCTTCGTGCCTTCGGAACCAAAAACGCTCCACTCATTCGGGAGCAGTCGAGGTATTCGTGGGCGACATGACGAACGCGCTCGGGAGTGACCCCACGCAATTCGGCCAGATAGCGGTCATCGTAGCCCAGATCATTGACCACGAAACGCAGGAAACCGAGCCGGCCGGCAATCCCATCGGCGGTCTGCAGGGAATAAAGGCGGTCGCTTTCAGCATGCGCAAGAACCCGCTCCACCTCGGTTGAGCTCAGCGGACGCTCCCGGCTCTCTTCAAGCAGACGAAATGTCTCCTCAAGGGCAGGTGCGATCTTGGCGGGTGATTCGAGATCGAGATGAAAGTAGAGCATCCCCGGATCATGTGGAACATAAAGCCCGCCGCTGACCTCGGTGACGAGTGACTTCTCATTGAACAGCGACTGATAGATGCGCGAACTCTCGCCCATCGACAACGCCCCCGAAAGAAGGTCGAGTGCCGCAAGATCCGGGTGGGAGAGTTCTGGAACCCGAAACGCAAAATTTACCGAAGGCATCTGCACTTCAAACTCGCGCGAAATGACCGAAATGTCTTTTTGGAGCATCGACTCAGCCGGGCGAGGGAATCTCGGCGTCTCCTTCCTTGGAAAGACGCCAGAGCCGAAATGTTTTTCAAGGAGCGCCATCAGACGCCTCACTCGAGATCCCTGTTCATCGGCGATCGGACCGACCATCACGATCCCCATGCGGCTCGACACATAATTTCGCCGATAGAAGGCTTCGAGCTTCGATACGGTAGCGGCCTTCAACGTCTTCACGTACCCGATGACCGGGCGACCGTACGGATGACGACTGAACGTGCTGCTGAAAAGTGCCTGAAAGTGCTGCCGCTCGGGGGAGTCCTCATTCTTTCGAAGCTCCTCAAGAATCACCTCGCGCTCGCGGGTGAAGTCCTCTTTCAAAAAGCGCTGGGGACGGGCCAGAACCGCGAACTCCTGAAGTACGCGCTCCCAGTGATGCTCCGAACAGGTGACGTGATAGACCGTCTGATCGAACGAGGTGTAGGCGTTGATGTCCCCACCCAGCGACTCGATGGCCCGAGCGGTCTTGCCGCTCGAGGCCGCACCGGTCTCCTTGGCGCTCGTGTCCTTGAAGAGCATGTGCTCGAGAAAATGGGCAAACCCCTCCTCTCCCTTTTGCTCGTCACAGCTGCCCACCTGGTTCCACCAGTAGATCGAGGCAACCGCCCCATCAAAATGCTGGAAGATCACGGGAATGCCGTTGCTGAGACGCTCTTCAAATGGCCGATCGAAGGGGATTTTCATGTGGCCTCCGATTCTGGACCATTTTGAGGGTGGCCGCCACCCTTCTCGCACGCTAGTACTGGGGCGCATGCAAAGGTCCGACGGCGTCAGCTCCCTCTACCTCCATTTTCCGTTCTGCGAGTCGAAGTGTCATTATTGTGACTTCTATTCGATTGGACGCGAAAGAACGAAGGACTCCGACGCCCCGCTCTTCGAGACTGCTTTGCGCACAGAACTGGAACTTCTCGCCGGAGGTGCGCCGTTAAGCGCGTCCAGACAGAAGACGGACCACTCTCCTGACGAGGTCTCGGCGCCCAGAGCCCGCTTTGCCGCCGAGCTCGAGACGATCTTCATGGGCGGGGGCACGCCCAGCATGACGCCCCCTGATTCGATGGCGAGGGCGCTCGAGCCCCTGTGGCGCGTGACTCGCTCCACGGCACGCACCGAATGGACGATGGAAGCCAACCCCTCGTCGGTCGACCGTCACCGCCTCGAGCAATACCGTGCGCTCGGAGTAAACCGCGTCAGCATGGGGGTTCAGGCGCTTCGGGACGACCTGCTGCTCAGGCTAGGACGCGTCCATTCGCGAGACAAAGCGCTCGAAAGTCTCGATGCGATCTTTGAAGCCGGCTTCGAGAATGTTTCGGTCGACCTGCTTTGCGGGGTGCCCCGCCAAACCCTTCAGGATCTCGAAGTGGCGCTCGACACGCTGACTCGTTATCCGATTACGCACCTGAGCTGCTATCTGCTGACGCTTCCGAAATCCCACAAGATGCATCGGGAGCTCCCAAACGAGGACGAGCAGCTGGAACACCTGCTCTTGATCGATCGGTGGATGACCTCACAGGGCTTCGAACACTATGAAATTTCAAACTTCGCGAAGCCCGGGAAACAGGCCCGCCACAATCTGGCCTACTGGACTCGCCAGGGCTATTTGGCGGCAGGCCCGTCGGCCCACGCCTTCGATCCCTCGATGGGCCCGGCGGGCTGGCGCTGGAAGAACGTTTCGTCCCTTCACAAATACGCCGGACTACTGAAGGAAGGACAGCTTCCCATTGAATGGACCGAACAGCTCGCCCCCAGCGACTCTGAACTCGAAAAATGGATGCTGGCGCTGCGCCTGGCAAAGGGCTTTCCCAGAGCCTGGCTGACGGACGAGTCCAGGAGCCGCCGCGCAGCAGCTCTTGAAGAGATGGGCCTTCTCGAAGTCCACCCCGAGGATTCCGCCCGGATGCGCCCGACGGCTCGAGGCTTTGCCCTTTCGGATCAGGTAATTGCCTCGCTCGCCTAAATCAGGGAGCGACTTGACGACTCCAGACCCGTGCCCATAGTAAGGGGCCTAAATCCTGTAAGGAGAGCCACCGCGTGTCCGACATTCCACACGACCAGAAGCCCGACAGCCAGACGCCTTCGTCCCACGAGGTCCCGGCCGAACCGCAGGCGACCGACCTCGGCGAGCAGCTCAAGGCGGAACAGCAAAGGTACGTCTACCTCTACGCAGACTTCGAGAACTTCAAAAAGCGGGCGATTCGGGAGCGGGCCGATCTCGTGAAGTTCGGCTTTGAAAATGCCGCCAGAGACCTCCTCCAAGTGGCGGACAACCTGCAGCGGGCGGTCGACCACATTCCCGAAACCACCGACAAGAACCTCCGTGCGGGCATTCAGATGGTGCTCGACCAGATGCTGTCCACCCTGCAACGGCATGGTGTGGAAAGCGTTGCGGCCACCGGTCAGAGCTTCGACCCCCACATTCATGAAGCCGTCGGCCAGGAGCCCGCAGACGCTCCAGCAGGGACGATCACCCAGGAGCACCAGAGAGGCTACACGATTCACGGTCGTCTGCTGAGGCCCGCACGCGTGGTGGTAAGTTCCGGGCCTGCCGCGACAACCCCCTGATTTTGCACCCCTTCACGGGACCAAAATTGACAAGAACGAAAGCAAACCCACTTTAAGAGCAAGAGAATTGAGGAACTGAAAATGGGAAAAATCATTGGAATTGACTTGGGTACTACGAACTCCTGCGTTGCCGTCCTTGAAGGTGGCGATGCCAAGGTGATCGCCAACGCTGAAGGCGCCAACACCACGCCGTCGATCGTCGCCTTCACTGCCTCGGGCGAAAAACTGGTCGGCCAGACCGCCAAGCGACAGGCCGTGACCAACCCCGACCGCACGATCTTCGAAGCCAAACGCCTGATCGGCCGCAAGCTGACTTCGCGGGAAGTGGACGAGTTCACCAAGGTCGCTCCGTTCAAAATCGTCGGCTCGAAGAACGGCGACGCCTGGATTCACACTGCCGACCGCGACATGGCTCCCGAGGAAATCTCAGCTCTGGTTCTTCAAAAGATGAAGAAGACGGCCGAAGACTATCTCGGCGAACCCGTGACCGAGGCCGTGGTCACGGTGCCTGCCTACTTCAACGATGCTCAGCGCCAGGCGACCAAGGACGCCGGCCGCATCGCAGGCCTGGAAGTGAAGCGCATCATCAACGAGCCCACGGCTGCCGCCCTTGCCTACGGTCTGGACAAGAAGGGCAAGAACATGACCGTTGCCGTCTTCGACCTTGGCGGCGGCACCTTCGACGTCTCCATCCTCGAGATGGGCGACGGCGTGTTCGAAGTGAAGGCCACCAACGGAGATACCTTCCTGGGCGGCGCGAACTTCGACCAGCGGATCATCGACTGGATGGCCGATGAGTTCAAAAAGGAAAACGGGATCGACCTCCGCAAGGACAAGATGGCCCTCCAGCGCCTGAAGGAAGCTGCCGAGAAGGCCAAGCACGAGCTCTCCGGCACGATGTCCACCGACATCAATCTGCCCTTCATCACCGCGGACGCATCGGGCCCCAAGCACATGAACCTGCAGCTGACCCGATCGAAGCTTGAAGCGCTCGTCGCCGATCTGATCGACAACATGGTCGGCCCCTGCGAGACCTGCATCAAGGACGCCGGCATCTCGAAGACCCAGATCGACGAAGTCATCCTGGTAGGCGGCATGACCCGCATGCCCCGCGTGCAGGCCAAGGTGAAGGAGATCTTCGGGAAGGAGCCCAGCAAGGGCGTCAACCCGGACGAAGTGGTCGCCGTCGGTGCAGCGATCCAGGGCGGCGTGCTGAAGGGCGACGTCAAGGACGTGCTTTTGCTCGACGTGACCCCGCTTTCTCTCGGGATCGAAACTCTCGGCGGCGTGTTCACCAAGCTGATCGAGAAGAACACCACCATTCCTTCGAAGAAGTCCCAAGTGTTCTCGACGGCTGCCGATAATCAGTCGGCCGTGACCATCCATGTGCTTCAGGGAGAGCGCGAGTTCGCAGAGCACAACAAGTCTCTTGGGCGCTTCGACTTGGTCGGCATTCCGCCGGCACCTCGGGGCGTTCCGCAGGTTGAAGTCACTTTCGATATCGACGCCAACGGCATCGTGCACGTGGGAGCCAAGGACCTGGGCACGGGCAAGGAGCAGTCGATCAAGATCACCGCGGCCGGCGGTCTCTCGGAAGAAGAGATCAAGCGCATGCAGCGCGAGGCCGAAGAGCACCGCGCCGAGGACGAGAAGCGCAAGGAAGTCGTCAATGCGCACAACACGCTGGATGGACTGATCTACACGATCGAAAAGACGCTCAAGGAGAATGGCGAGAAGATCGAAGCCGACACGAAGAAACAGGTCGAAGACGCCCTCGTGGAGGCGCGCAAGCACCTTGACAGCAAGGACGCAGACGAACTGAAGAAGGCCACCGAAGCACTGACTGCCGCCTCGAACAAGATGGCCGAACAGATGTACAAGCAGGCCGGACCCCAGCCAGGTGCCGGAGCGGAAGCCGCAGGTGGCCATGCCGGTGCTGCCGGAGGCGCGGAAGGCGAGACGAAGGAAGGCAAGAAGGACGACGTCATCGACGCGGACTTCAAGGAAGTCTGATTTCCTCCTCGTATTGAGGCAAAAATTGAAGCGCCAGCGCGGGCCCGAAACCCGGCTGGCGCTTCGCCACAGTTGACCAAGCCTGCACAGTCGGGCGAACCGGAGAGCGAAATGGCAAAGCGCGACTATTATGAAGTTCTGGGCGTGGCCCGGGATGTTTCGCCAGAAGACCTGAAGAAGGCCTACCGGAAGCTCGCCATTCAATTTCATCCTGACAAGAACCCGGGTGACAAGGCGGCCGAAGAGAAATTCAAGGAGCTTTCCGAGGCCTACGAAGTTCTCTCCGACCCTAAGAAAAAGCAGATGTACGATCAGTTCGGCCACGCCGCCAACGCGGGCGCGGCAGGCGGCAGCGGGTTCGGAGGGTTCGAGGGATTCGGCGGCGGAGCTGGTGGATTTCAGGACATCTTTGGTGACATCTTCGGAGATATCTTTGGACAGATGGGCGGAGGCCCGCGGGGGCGAGGCCGCCGGCGGGGAGGTCGACCAGGCAATGACATCCGCACGACTGTGGACATTACGTTCGAAGAAGCGGCCTTCGGAACTGAAAAGGTCATCACTATTCCCAAGACTGTTTCGTGCGAGACCTGCGACGGGACGGGAGCAAAACCCGGTACGAAACCGGTCACCTGCGCGCAGTGCGGAGGACGAGGAGAAGTCAGCTTCCAGCAGGGTTTTTTCGCCATTTCTCAGCCCTGTCCTAGATGTTCGGGCTCAGGAGAAATGATTCAGGATCCTTGCAACTCCTGCCGAGGAACGGGTCAAACGAAAAAACGAACTCAAATTTCATTGAGAATTCCGGCGGGCATCGACTCGGGCCAGAAACTCAAGCTCTCAGGCGAAGGAGAGGCCGGAGAACGTGGCGCCATGTCGGGCGACCTTTACGTGGTCGTCAATATCCTGCCGCACGATTTCTTTACTCGGGAGGAGTTCGACGTCCTGTGTGACGTTCCGATCACCTTCACTCAGGCGGCGCTCGGGACCGAGATCGAGGTCCCCACTCTCGAGGGGCGGGTCACCATGAAAGTTCCCGCAGGAACCCAGTCTCACAGGGTTTTTCGGCTCAAGCACAAGGGCATCTCGAGACTGGACCGGCATGGCCGAGGCGACCAGCTGGTTCGAGTCATTCTTGAGACCCCCTCAAAGCTGTCCTCCGAACAAAAGGATCTGCTTAAGAAATTTGACGAATTGGGTGGAGACTCATCCCACCCGCTTCATCACCGCTTTTTCGAGAAAGTTAAAAATTTCTTTGGCTGATCCCCGTGAATGGGGGGAAAACGAAGAGTATGGGTTCAGGCCACGTGCTCTTCAAACGACTCGCGCTCGTGTTTTCTGCCGGGAGCTGTCTTGCCATGTCGCGAGCCGCCCCACAAAATCACGAGTTGCCGCCTCCGGGCCCTGTCGCACCAACCCGCCAGACGGCCAATGAAAGTACCCTCCTGGCTGAAATCCAGGCAACCTACGGGAAGTCCTCGTACCGTCGTGTGATCGTCCTTGCCGAAAGCTTCGAGGAGGAGTTTCGCTCGAGCTCCAGACTCCCCGAGGTTCTCAACCTCAAGGGTCTTGCCCTGCTTCTCACGCGAGAGGCCGATGAAGCGGCCAGCGCCTTCTCGCAGGCCCTTGCTCTCGCACCGGACGCCCTGCTCGGAGATCGGAAGTGGAAAAACTATGTTCGCTACAATCACGCCGCGGCTCTCGTCGAGGCAGGGCGGCCCGAAGATGCATTGGCCGAGCTGGAGCAAGTCCCCCCAGACGCATTTGACCCTGCCAACCGCCTGAAGTTCCACCTTCTTCGCGCCCGATGCCTCGAAAGACTTTCGCGTCCCACCGATTCCCTTGCCATTTGGATTCAACTCGACCAGCGCCGCGAAGAACTGAATCTCTCCGAAGAGACCATCCTCAGCAATGTAGATCGGCTGCTCTCCGCAGCCAGCTCTCAAGAGAAGCTCGAGGCTCTCATCAAGCTGGCGGACAACTGCGCCTTCCAGGATCGCATCGCCTTTAGGGCCGTAGAGGTTCTCGCGTCGAGCGGGCCGTCGACCGAGGCCAGAAATCGTCTCCGCGAGTTCCTCAAAAAGTATCCCGATAGTTCCCGGTCCCAGGATGCGGCCTCCCTGCTGAGAACCATGCGCCTCGCCGTGACTAGTGGAAACATCGCCATCGGACTCCTCGTTCCACAACAAGGACGATTCGCAACCATCAGCGACCGGGTTATCCAGGCAGCAAGCCTGGCAACCGGAATTTTTGGGTCGGGGCCTGATCGCCGGATTCAGCTCGTGATCGAAGATGCCGGACAGGACGCCGACACGGCCCTGGCTTCCCTCGAGCGCCTTCACTCCGAGCACAAGGTTGCGGCCGTCATTGGCCCGATCCTGAGCAGGGGCGCTGAGGCCGTGATCCAAAGAGCCGAAGAACTGGCCATACCGCTGATCTCACTGGCCCAACAGGCAGGTCGCCTCGGCGAATTCAGCACCCAGGCGGCCGTGACGCCTGAAATGCAGACGCATGAGCTCGCGCGACACGCCATCCAGAAGATGGGACTGAAAAGGTTTGCGATCCTGGCTCCAAGGGACCGCTTCGGAGAGGAATACAGTCATTCCTTCTGGAACGCGATCGAGGAACTGGGTGGCGAAATCACCGCCTACGAAACCTATGAGTCTGGCGAGACCGACTTCAGGAAGGCGATTGATCACCTTGCCGGTCTCCACTACCGGGACGCTCGAAAACGGGAGCTCGATGAGCTGGCGGCCGACCGTGAGCGAGACCAGATCAAGCGTCGGAACCGCAGGACCGAGCAATACTTCGCGCTTCCGCCCATCGTGAGATTTGAGGCGGTCTTCATTCCGGACGAACCGCGTGCAGCTAGTCTTGCCCTGCCGACTTTTGCCTATCGGGACATCGACAGCGTGAAGATCCTCGGAATTTCTGCCTGGAACTCGCCCGAGTTCGTTCAGCGCGCTCAAAAGTCGGGCGAGGGCGCAGTATTTCTCGATGCCTTCTTCAATCTGGCTCCTCACGCCCGAATCCGGGAGTTCAGCGGCCGATTCAAGGCAGCCTTCGGGAGGGAGCCGTCCAGCCTCGAGGCCGTGGCCTACGACTCCACGGCAATCTTATCCGACATCATCCTGGGTGAAGCGAGGACCAATCAGGTGGATCGAATGCAGGTGGCCGAGCGTGTCCGACGAATTCGTGACGTTTCGGGCATTACCGGAAAAATCTCCGTCCGCGAGGGCCTTTGGTCCCGAGAACTTCAGGCACTGACCATCAGGGACTCTCGTATCGTTCCCTGGAACCCGCCCTCCAGCCCGGCAAGCTCTGCCGATTGAACGTTTTAGTTTCCCCGTAGGATACTGAACGAAGAATGGGTCTGCGCTTTGACCCCGTCGGGGGTGGTCAGTTCAAACAAGCCGTACAGGCCATGATCGAGGCCGAGCAGCAGCCCGTCAAGGCGCTCGAAGGTCGCAAGGCAAACGAAGAAGCGCGCCTCAAGCTCTTTCAGGACTTCAAGAGTCGATTCGCAGGGATCACCAAGTCCATCGCAGACTTCACGAACTTTAGAAAGTTTCGAGAACTCAAGGTCGATCTGGGTGACGGTGCAACACTCATGGATGTCTCTCTCGACAAGGAGAAAGCCGAGCCGGGAACGTACGAGCTGGAGATCTCCGAGCTCGCCAAACGCAGCTCGGTGATCTCAAATGCCCTGCCCGATCCGGATGAAACCGTTCTGGGAATCGGATTCATCCGCATGGAGCTTGAGAACGGAGAGACCGCTGAAGTTCTCGTCGAAGAGAAGAATGCCAGCCTTCGAGGTATCGCAACCCTGATCAACCGTCAGTCGGAAGCGCCAGTTAAGGCCTCTGTCATTCGTGATGGCACCGATCCGGACAACCCCTGGCGACTACTGATCTCCGCCAAGAAGGATGGCGCCGACGATTCGATCTATTTTCCGGAGTTCTACTTTCTGGATGGCGCACAGGATTTCTACACGGAAGAAAGTAAGGACGCACAGAACTCCCTGATCTACATCGATGGATTTGCCATCGAGACCGAAGGAAACCAGGTACCCGACTTCCTCACCGGCGTCAGCGTCGGCCTGAAGGCTGCAAAGCCGGGAACGCCTTTCACCATGACGATCACCGAAGACTACACGAAGGTCACCGGCAAGGTGAAGGGCATGGTCGAGGAGCTCAACAAGGTTCTCGAGTTCATCAATAAGCAGAACCAGATCGACCAGAATACCGACACAAAAAACACTTTTGCAGGCGACACCTCACTGCAGAATATTGAATTTCAGATTCGAAACCTCATTCATGAGCCCCTGCCCGTGCTCGACGAAGAGGGTGATGTACTGAAGACCTACCAGCTGGGCCAGATCGGTGTGGAATTCGAGAAGAACGGGCTTCTCGTCTTCAAAGAGGAGAAGTTCAAGAAGGAGCTTGAACGCGACTTTGATGGGCTGGGCCAGGCCATCACCGGAGAGAACGGTTTCGGCCAGCGAATCGCCAGGGCCTTCGAAGGATACACCAGAACAAGCACCGGACTTCTTGCAATTCGGGAGCGAGGAATCCAGCAGCGCATCAATGAGATCGACCGGCAGATCGAAGGAAAAACCCGGAATATTGAAAAGAAGATCGAGAACATCACCGGTCAGTTTTCGCGGCTTCAGGGATCGCTGTCGAATATGCAGCGACAGGGACAGTACCTTCAGGCGACCCTCGGCGGCGCCGGAGGCGGCAACCTGATCGGACAACTTTTAGGATGATGTAACGAAGTGAACCCTAATCAATCAAAGGAAAATGACGATGGCAGTCAACTACGGAGCCAACCAGTACAAGCAGACCTCGATCAAGACGGCCAATCGCGGCCAGCTTCTGATCATGCTCTATGAATCCGCAATCCGAAGCGTCAAGAAAGCGTCGGACTGCATCGATCGAAAGGACATCCCCGGAAAGGGCCAGGCCATCCTCAAGGCTCATGATATCGTGAATGAATTGATGAATACGCTCGACTTCGAAACAGGTGGTGAGATCGCCATGAATCTCGAGCGCCTCTACATGTTCATGTCCGAGCAGCTCGTGAAGGCCAACGTGGAAAACCAAAAAGAGCCGTTGCAACACGTGCAGAAGTTGATGGAGACTCTTCTCGAGGGCTGGCGGGTGGCCGTAGATCAGGTCAACCGAGGACAGCCCCAGAACAGCGGTCCGGAAGGAAGCCCGGGCTGACCGAACAACGTACGGATTTGCATATGGATGTGCACCAAGACGTTTATTCCCTGCTCAAGGGCAGGACTCGCTGCCTCGTGCAGATGGTGGAAGACTCAAGGTCTTTCCTGGAGGCAGCGACACGGGAAATCGCACCCGGTGCTCGCCCGGACGGGCTGATTCTTCTGCTGGATCAACTCGACCAGAATCGCAACCGCGCCTTCACGGCCATCCAGCTCGCCGACACCCGACTCAACGAACTTGCAAAGGATCTTCGCCACTCGCCCGAATCTGCCACCGCGATTCGATGTGAGCTGGACGAACAACGGCGGCTTTCTTCATCGCTCCGGGAACTCGACGACCGCATTCTTGGGGTCATCCTTGCGGCGCGATCGGCCCTTTCGCAGGACGCACGGGAACAGTCCCGGATGAAGGATACCCTTTCCAAGTTCAAGAGCCAGCAACTTCCCGAACAGGGAGAAGGGCTGGATCAGACGTTATGAATCTCGACTTCACGCGAAACCTTACCGTCGAAGAACTTCTCGGACGACTGAACTCGCCCTCCACGGCAGAGATGCCCGGTAGCCTGACCCGTGACGAAGAGGAGCCGTTTACGCCGGACGCCGACGAGCTCAAGTCGAGTGCCGAGATCCTGCTGGCCGCCGGAGATCTGGCCCTCGCGCGCAATGTCCTTCTGGCCATGGTCCGAAGCGGAACCCTTGCCGGCTGGGCGCTTCGTGCCCTAGGCAGGACATTCGAACAGGAGAACCAATCCACCAAGGCTCGAAGAGCCTATCAAGATGCCATCGCCTACGAATCACACTTCGAGGCCTATCGCTGCCTTGCGGTCCTTGAGATTCGCGAGCAGAACCACGCAGCTGCCGCTGACACGCTCGAACGCGCGTTGAACGTGCGGGAACTGTCACAAAAAACTCGATTTGAAGTCCACAAGGCGTGCGGAAACTGCTGGATGCGCGCCCAGCGTACCGAAAAGGCCGAGCACCACTACAAACGGGCACTGGCCATCGATCCCACCAGCGATCAGATCTGCTCGAACCTGGGAGCACTTTATCTCCAGTCAGGTCGCATTCGAGATGCCCAACGCTGTTTCGAGGATGCCCTCGTGGCAAACCCTTCGAACTCTCGCGCGCTTGCCGGACTGGGCGCCGCCTTCCTCGCCGAGGGCAGAAAGCGCGAAGCCCATGATCAGTTCGCGAAATCGCTGCAGCTGGACATCCACCAGCCGAACGCCATTTACCACCTCGTCAAATGCGCCTATGAGATTCGGAGCTACGCCACTGCAGCCAGACTTCTTGGGGACTATGTCGAGATTGCCCCCGTGAACGCAAACCTTCTCTATAGCCTTTCCGGACTACAGTTCCACCTGGGGAGAATCGAGGAAGCACGCACCACCGTGCTAAAGATCCTCCAGATCCAGCCTGCACATGCGGGTGCGAACGAACTCTCCAGGCTCATGGACCGATATGCAGTCGCGCAGCCGGAAAAGGGGCAAAAATGACGGATGAGCAGGTAGAAGCACTTCTGCTCGCATTCCTGAAGGCCCTCGCTGAAGAGGAGGATGGGCAGTGAATATCATTCGGTGCCTGGTCCTTCAGCTTGGAGATCGCTCCGAGATCGTGCAGTCAATGATCGCCCTGAAGGCCGCAAAGCAGCTCTACCCGCGGCTCGACATCACGATGGTCTGCCGTGAGGACGCCTCCGACGTGGCGAAAGCGACACAGTGGGTTCGCGAGGTGGTTGACCTTCCTGCAGCCCGCTGGGCACGCACCCATCGCTCCGGAGCAAAGGCGGCTGACGAACTTCTGAAGGAGTCGGCCGGATGGATCTCGCGAATCGGAGCGGACCCTTGGGACCTGCTCGTCAACTGGAGCTTTTCGGACTCCAGCAGCATGCTCTCGGCCCTCATTCCTGCGCATGAACGAATCGGATACTCACGACGTTCCGATCTCGATTTTTCAAGCGGTGACGGCTGGAGCCAGTTCATTCAAGCCTACGTCCAGCAGGAGATTCCCCAGAACATTCATCTGGTGGATATTCTCACCACGCAGCTCCTCACGGCACTTCAAAGAAATCATGGAGATCCGATTGACGCCGGAAATCAGGCAGTCACCGGACCCGACTTCTTCGCCTCGCTGCAAACGGCCGGAGATCGTCTGCTCGATCCCGAGCGCATCTGGGTTGGTGTTCAGCTCGACTCCTTCTGGAACGCACGGCAGTGGTCGAAAGCCGTCAACCTGATTCTGGAGCGCCATCCTGAAGTGCATCTCGTCCTTCTAGGAGAGCCGTCTTTTCGAGATTTGGCCTCCCAGCTGCCGACCCATCCCCGTCGAATGCTCAACTTGGTGGGAGAGACCGATCTCGACCTCTGGATCGACTGTCTGTCTCAGTGCCAGTGGGTCATCACGGCCTCCCGCTTTCCAGGAGACCTCGCGGCGGCACTAGGGACCCGAACCATCCGGCTCTACGACTCTCACCACCCCGAAACCATCCGTGCACCCTACGGAAACGGACATCTGATCCTCTCCCCCACGGATGTATCCGTACCACTGACTCCAGAGGCCTTGTACGCAGCGTGGTCGTATAGTCACTTTGAGTGGTCCCACCGTCGGTCGCGTACCTTCGAAGAGCACCTCTCCCTGCTCGGATACGATAGAATTGCCGACTGGATCGATGTGAGGAGCTCCCGGATCAGGCCGTCCGACGACGGTGGCGGCGTAACCCATGAAAGCGAATTCAATCGTCCCCTTACACCGCGAGAATGGCTTGCAGTAGTCAACGGCCAGCTTGCAAGGCTCTGGTACTGCGGCTGGACCGCTGAAGTCGGCTCTGAGATCCGCAGAGCTTCGATTCGACCGGTGCTTCTACAGGACCTTCGTGCAATCGAAGAGTCGTCGTCGGTCCTGATTCGCGTTGCAGGAGAGGCGCTTCGCAGTGCCCAGGAGATGACCCGTAGGACACAGCAGCTCAAGTCTTCCACGATCATGTCGATCGACGATCGCCGTGATCTTGAGACCCAGGGGCGACGAATTCTCGAACTTCAGAAGCTGGTGGACCGGCTCAGCGCAGCAGATCCGCATCTTTTGGGCTTCTCGACGCTCCTGAAGGTGATGATGCACAATCTTTCGGACGATCACATCTCTGATGTCAGTCGAGAGACGGCGGCCGCATGGCAGCAAATAGAACGAGGGGCGGAGCTCCTTCGCACCTGGCTGGCCCATACGCTGAGATTGGCGCGACCCATGATGGTCGAGTCTCCCCAGCTCACTCCGCTTCCGTAGACCCTTTCAAGCGAACGGTTCAATTCGTGAAAAGAGGCTTCCTCGGGAGATTCTCGGAAGCGGTCGTATCGGACAGATACAAATCCGACGTATCATCGTCGAATCGCACTGCGGATCGAGCCCCTCGAACAAGGGGAGAAACTTCATCCCGTCGATGGGGCTCTCGAGCCTCGCCTGATGAAGCCCGCCGCAGTTCACGATTGGCAGCGAGTAGGCCGCGAATCTGCTCCTCCAGCTCAAGAATCCTTGATTGATTCATCGACTCCACGGATTCGCTTCGACGCCTTTCGATTTCCACTTGCTGGACGAGCACGGCCACCTCTTCCTGTCGTCTGCGCTCCAAAGCCTCCAGATCCTGATTTCGGGCATCCAGATGGGCCCTCATCGAAGCCACGCTGCCCGGAGCCTGCATTTCTGTTCGAAGCTCGGCATTGCTTCTGACGGCACTCCTCAGGCGATCATCGCGCAGCTGCAACTCCCTCCGGAGTGCCGAATTTTCGGAATCTGCCGCCACGCCCCTCTGCCTGGATCTCTGAAGGACGCTCTTCAGCTGTTCGAATCGCCTTGCACACTCGCGCGAATAGGACTCAAAACTCTTCCGTTGCTCGGACAGGCGGGCTTCGAGCTGCTTGCGATCCTGCTCGCTCTTCTGCGCTTTCGCCTGTGCCTCAGATAGCTCGGACCGCAGCGTCGCGGCACTTCCCTGCAGTTCCTGAAGTCTCAAATCATTTCTCTCGACCTGTCTTTCGAGTGAATCCATCTGGCCTCGTGTCTCCTCATGTCGCTGGCCAGCTGCCTGCAATGCACCTCTCAACTCCGCGATGGTTCCATCACGCTGAAGCAGCTGCTCCCGCATCAACCTGCGTTCACGAGCATGGACCTGCTCGACCTCCCGAATGCGTTCCTGAAGCCGGCCGAGGGCTCCTTCAAGACTGGAAATCTTGTCGAACTGGGTTCGTTGCATCCGTCCCGACTCTTCGAGTCGTCCCTGACCATCGGCCAGCTCACGACGAAGCCGAGTGCGCTCATCAATAAGCCTCTGCACCAGAGCCTTGAGAGCTGCGGTCTCACGAAAGAGCCGGGTGGCCTGCTGGACCATCTCCTGCCCCTGCCGCTCCAGGAGGTCGGCCGCCGTAGAGAATCCGGCCACTGACGACTCCAGTGCCGCAGCCTCGCCAAGATCCCCGCTGCTCCCGGGACGATGATCCAAAACACCCATTGAAAGGCCCCCCGATCTATCAGTCTGAGAACCGGCGAAGACCCTGTCAATCGGCCGAAACTGCCCACTCGTCACGATTTCAAGCGCTGGAGCTTTTCCTTCATCTGCTTTTCGAGGCCGTTTTCGGTGGGATGGTAGTACGCGCTGCCGGCGATTTTCTCCGGTAGGTGCTGCCGCACTCTGCCGTAACCCTCGCCGTAACCCTGCTGTTGCATCAACTTCGTGACGGCGTTTCTCAGGTGCATCGGAACCGGAAGGGCTCCGGTAGAGCGAACCTCGTCAAGTGCTGCACCAATGCCGTCGTAGGAGGCGCGACTCTTGGGAGCAAGCGACAGATAAGTCACGGCCTGCGCAAGCGGAATTCGGCCCTCGGGCATGCCGATGAACTCCACGGCCTCCTTTGCCGCGATGGCGACCTGCAGGCCGCGGGGATCGGCGTTTCCGACGTCCTCCGACGCAAGAATCACGAGTCGCCGAGCGATGAAAATCGGATCCTCTCCCCCTTCGATCATCCGCGCCAGGTAGTAAAGGCCGGCGTCCGGATCGTTCTGGCGGATGCTCTTGATGAAGGCCGAAACAACGTTGTAGTGCTCCTCTCCGGACTTGTCGTAGGAAATCGGCTGCCGAGCCAGCCCCGAAGAATCTCCGAGAAAACGCATGACTGCATCGAGGTCAAGTTCCTGCTCACCAGCCATCAGGGCCAGACTCTCGAGTGCGGTCAGGGCTCGGCGGGCATCGCCCTCCGAACAGCGCGCGATGAACTCCAGTCCGTCTCGACAGATCTTTAGAATCCCGCCTAGTCCCCTCTCTGGATCGACAAGGGCCCGCTCCAGGAGCTGAACGAGCGCAGCATCATCGAGTGGCTGCAGCCGGATCACTCGGACACGCGACAAAAGGGCTGAGTTCAGCTCAAAAGATGGATTCTCGGTGGTCGCTCCGATGAGCGTGACCGCACCCTCTTCGACGTAAGGCAGCAGGGCATCCTGCTGGGACTT
This sequence comes from uncultured Bacteriovorax sp., assembly GCA_964432565.1. GTDB lineage: Bacteria > Bdellovibrionota > UBA1018 > UBA1018 > UBA1018 > CAIOHW01. The sequence goes on along the minus strand of CAYSOA010000001.1, from coordinate 76,788 downwards.
GCTGAAACGATGGATCTCATCAATGAAGAGCATCGTCTTTCGACGGTACAGGGCCGATTGGGTCCTGGCTTCCTCACCCTTTTCCTTCAGATCCTTCACTCCGGCCGTCACGGCGCTAAGGACTACGAAACGAGATTGCGTTCTTCGTGCCAGAAGTTTGCCGAAGCTCGTCTTTCCACAACCGGGGGGACCCCAGAGAATCAGCGACGGAATCCGGTCGGCATCAATCCATTGGCGCAGAGGCTTGCCGGGAGCAACGAGGCGCTCGTGCCCCAGCCAGTCCTCCAGATCGCGCGGGCGCATCCGATGTGCCAGCGGCGCCGATGCGGCACCGGCTGCCGACTCCCCGTCTCCCTCCGAACCCGAAAATAAATCCATGCTTTCAGCCTCCCAAAACCCGTCTGGATTGCTTATCCTAAAAGGCATGACCTTGAAAACCGTGGGAAAACGCGTCGGTTTCGTCGTGAAACATCATCACGCCCAGGCAGCCGAGCTTTGCCTGCGACTGGCCGACTTTGTTCTGACCCATGGCAGAGACTCTCGAGGCAGGCAGGTCTTTTTCGCTGATGAAAGTCGTCTGCTGGCAACCCGCCTCGTTCGTGAACACTCGGTGACGAAGTCCCGGGTTCGTGTCGTCAAGAAGCCGAGGCTCGTTGACCTCTGCGACCTGATCGTCGTGCTGGGCGGTGATGGAACCTTCCTCAGCATTGCGCGATTAATGAAGAATCGCAGCATTCCCGTTCTCGGCGTGAACATGGGACAGCTGGGGTTCCTGACGGAGATCAAAAAATCCGAGGCCGTAACGACGCTTTCGGCCCTGATCGACGGAGCCGCCCCGGTCATCAGTCGGCGCTCGCTGCTCGAAGTGACCGTGCGACGCAAGGGACGAACGGTGTTTCAGGGGCCGGTGGTCAACGACGCCGTCATCTCAAAGGGAGCGATCGCGCGAATCATCGGAATCGAAGTTCGCATCAACGATCGAGACGTGACGCACATTCGCGCCGATGGAGTCATTGTGAGCACCCCCACGGGCTCGACGGCGTACTCGCTCGCGGCAGGGGGTCCGATTCTCGAACCCTCGCTACCCGCCCTCGTGATCACGGCGATCTGCCCCCACTCGCTGACCCAGAGACCGCTCGTCATCAGTGATACTTCTACCGTTGAGATGACCCTGCTCCATCGCCCGGGCCATGTGCTGCTGACCTTGGATGGCCAGGACGTGGTCGACCTGAAAGAGGGCGACCGGGTTTCGATTCAACGGTTCCGCAAGCACGACCTGCAGATCGTCTCGTCACCCGACCGGGACTACTTCGGACTGCTGCGCGAAAAGCTAAAATTCGGTCATCGCGACTGACCCTCTTGCCAGACAGGCCCCCCTCTGGCATACCGTAAGTAAGCCGTAAGTCGGGGGTCAACCATGCTTGAAAACCTTCAAATCAGAAACCTTGCTGTCATCGATCATGCCGAGATTCCCTTTCGCACGGGCCTGAATATCCTCTCAGGGGAAACCGGGGCCGGAAAGTCGATCGTCATTGAGGCCATTTCTCTCTTGCTGGGGAGTCGGGCCTCAAGCTCCCTGATTCGAGCCGGCTGCGCGGAGGCGATTATTGAGGGAGTTTTTGATCTCGAGAGGCTCCCCGAGATTCATGATCGACTTCCCGCATTAGGATTTCCCCAGATCGAGAAACATCAGCTTCTGATCAAACGAACGGTGCATCGAACGGGCAAACACCGAATCACCATCAATGGCGAGCTGGCCACCCTCGGAAACCTTCAGACCCTTTGCTCAGGTCTGGTGGATCTCTGTAGCCAACACGAGCACCAGTCTCTGCTTCGACCGGGCACCCAGATCGATCTTCTGGACCGATCCGCAGGCCTTCTTGAACTTCGTGACCGCTACCAACAGCACCTTCTGAAGCTGAAGGCGCTGACTCAGGATCTCAAAAAACTAAAGGAACAGGAGGCCACGCGCCTCCAGCGACTCGACTTCCTGAGATTTCAGGTGGACGAGCTTCGCGAAGCCGACCTCCAGCCGAACGAGGAAGAATCGCTCCAGCACGAAAAGTCCTTATTGCAGTCGGCCAAGTTTCGAATCCAAACTCTATCGCATTTGCACGGACTTCTCGAGGATGGCGAGGAAGGGAATGCTCTTCAGTGGCTGCAACAAGCCGTTCACAAGACCCAGACGCTGGCCGAGATCGATCCATCCATGAGTCGTGTTCTGGAGTCGCTGCAGCGGGCTCTAGTCGAAATCGAAGACAGCTCGCTCGCCCTGCGCCGCTACGAAAACACCATCGACCACGACCCGAGCCGACTGGATCAGATCCTGGAGCGACTGGCCAGGATTGCGGAGCTTCGCCGAAAGTACGGAGAGGATTCGACCCAGATGCTCAAAACCCTGGAAAGGCTGGACAATGAGTTGCGTGATCTCGACCGCCACGAGGAACGCTCGGCTGAGCTCGAAACACAGATCGAATCCGAATCCTCGATCGCCCGCGCCATTGCAGACGAGCTCTCTCGTGAACGTCATAAGGTGGCCGCAAAGCTTTCGATGCAGGTGACGCGTGAATTGCGCGAGCTGAACATGAAGGATAGCTCTTTTGAGATCGAAATTCAGAGCCTCGAAAGGACTACCGAGCAGCTCGGAACATGGGGAATGGACGATGTCTGCTTTAAAGTTCGAACGAACCAGGGAGAGGACGCTCAGCCCATCGGAAAGATCGCATCGGGGGGTGAACTCTCGCGAATTCTCCTGGCGATCCGGAGGGTCATATCGGTTCGTGGTGGAATCGGAGTCTACCTTTTCGATGAAATTGACTCAGGAATGGGCGGGCAGACCGCGTTTCAGGTCGGCAAAAAGCTCAAAGCCGTTGCTTCAGACCATCAAGTTATCTGCATCACCCACCTCCCTCAGGTTGCCTCCTTCGGCGATCACCATCTAGTCGTACAAAAATCCAGCAACGGACGACGAACACTGACCGAGGTGCGTGAACTCGACAAGCGATCCCGAAAAGAGGAATTGGCGCGGATGCTGGGAGGAGAGGCGCTGACTCGAAAAAGCCTCGAAAATGCGGCCGAGCTTCTCGAAATGGCGACCGGCTAGCGAGCCTTTTGCGAGCCCTTCTGCGTTGCCTGCTCAATTGCCAGCTGGGCCTGCATGTCGGCGGCGCGGAAGATCAGCTCGTATTGCTTGAAGGTTTCCTCGAGCTGCTGAAAAAACTCAACCATAAAGAAGTTGATCCCCATTCCGGCGATCAGGTCGTGCTGAATCTGGTCCATCTGAACCAGAAGGGCCTTGTCCTTCTCGAAGACATTCTTAAAAATATCGTCCCGATACATGTACTTTCGAATCAGAAAGATGGCGAGTCCCGATGCGATCTGCTTCTTTTGCAGCTCGATGTACCGATACTGGTCGAACAAATCCTCGCGCTCCGACTCACTCGCCTTTCCAGAATCCACACGCTCCTCAAGGACACGAACTTCTCGCCTTGCCTGACGGTATCCGTCGTAGCGTGACGAAATGAAGGTTGCGATCAGCATGGGCTCTTCGAACTCGGCACCGTAGACGAAGGCACGTCCATCTCGAATGCCGCCTGGTAGCCCCTGATGGAAGAGCAGAAATTTTCCAAAAAAGTAGTTTTGAAACTCCTGCCAAAGCCGCGTGGCGGTCTCCGGATCGACTCGGCTCCCCAGCAGTTTCTCCTTGGCCTCCTCGGCTTCCTGCTTCAGGGCGTCCAGCTCCTCGCGAGCCCGTCCCCGGGCGATCAGCCATTCTTGAATGTGGGCGGCGAGATCTCCCAAATGCCGATTCCCCTGCTGACGAAGGTAGGCCTCAATGGGTGCCACCGCCGCGTCGGTGTACGCGTTCCAGAGCCGCATCATAGTGCCAAGGGTTGCGGCGTTATAGATCGTTCCTAGAATCTTTGCGCCAACCGATACCCCGATGGCCCCGGCTGTCGCGATGATCGTCCTAGGGTGAAAGAGCCACCCAAACTTCTCTCGCCAGACGCTCGACTTGGTGCGCCCGACCTCCGCGTAGAACTGGCTGGATGCCAGCTCGGAGAGATCCTTGATCGTCCATTTGGGATCCGCAAAAACTGAAATGAACTTCGGATTCTCAACGTACTGTTCGGAATGGGCTCGCCACCAAGAGACCAGCTCCTTGCAGTCTGACTTGAACTTCAGGCACTGAATCTCGAAATAGGCTCCCACATCACTCTTCAGCTGCTCGTGCCCGAAGTAAGATCCCAATGTGCGCTTTTCGAGAACCGACTCGACCTTCAGGATGCCCTGACGATTCAGTCCAAGCAGCCCCTTTTGACGAAACTGCGCCAGAACGGCCTCGTGCTCACCAAAAAGAGAGGCAAAGCGCTGCGAACACAGGGCATCCCACTGCGGAACCGGACTCCAGCGAGCGGCCGAAGCGGGTGAGCTCAACGCAAGGATGGCCAACCCAAGCAGGCCTACCCCCAATTGCCCCCAAAAGCCCATTGAAGCCGATCGTCCGGTGCGCATCCAAAATCCTATCGGCCGGAAGGGCGATTCCCTTTAGTCCAATAACGCTATGTAGCTGAAATCAGAGGGAACTCTTGAGATCACGAACGAGCCCCGGGAACTCCCGCATTCGAGCCCCATACCACGACCAGGGCTCTCCATCGGTCAGTAGCACTCGAGCACCAGGGACGGCACTCCGCACCTCATCGAGATGCCGGTCACGAAACGGAAACGGCTCTGAAGACAGCAGAACCAGCTCGGGTTGGGCCCGATGGAGATCCTCCAGGAGGAATTCGGGATAGCGACTGCCAGACTCCGGGCTGTCACCAAAGACGTTCTGCCAGCCTAGATGGCGAATCAAGGAGTCAATGTAGGTGGTCGGTCCTGCAGCCATCCAGGGATTTCGCCAGATCAGATAGGCCACTCGGCGCTTGCAATCGGGCTTCTGAATCGCCCCCCAAGCACTCTGAATTTCCTCGACCAGCTTGCCCGCACGCGCCTCGCAGCCCGTCAGGTCGCCCAGTCGCTCGATCATCTGAAAGGCCGAGAGGGGATCTTCCACGTTGGTCACGAAAACGGGCGCCAGATCGGACAGGGCCTCGACCATCTCGCGAGGGTTCTCCTCCTTCTCTGCAATGATGAGATCCGGATGTAGGGATCTCACGAGTTCGAGATCCACCTTCTTCGTGCCGCCCACTTTGGCAACATTCCGAACCCCGTCGCCGGGATGAATGCAGTACCGAGTCAGGCCCACCACACGTCCGCCCAAACCCAATTCGAAAAGAGTTTCCGTCTGCGAAGGACAGAGCGACACCACCCGATGCGGCTGCAACGGAATATCTAAAACTCGCCCGAGCATGTCGACCATGCGACGCCGCTTCATTTCTTTCCGATTCGGCTTCCCGGCGGATTTCGAACCGCCTCATGATTCCACGGGCAGTGCCGGCACCCATTACCGCAGCAATATCCCCGCTGCAGATGCGCAAACCGGGTCGTGACCCAATACCGGGTCGCCGGGTCGAGGTAGAAGCGTTCCCCACGCTCGCAAGCCTGCTCGTGCAGGGCTTCGATCGCCGAGGCGTGATTTTGAGGGGGGGACATGGCCTCAAGCTCGCTGTTTTGCTGCTTTTTTGGTAGCTGATCAGTCATGGCTCAGCACCCAGAAGTCGCAGCTTACCAGGCAAAAAACAAGATCCGCATTGTGACGGCCGCATCCCTGTTTGACGGGCACGACGCCGCCATCAATATCATGCGCCGAATCCTGCAGTCCTCCGGGGCAGAGGTCATCCATCTGGGACACAATCGCTCGGTCGCTGAAGTCGTCGACTGCGCCATTCAGGAAGACGCTCAGGCCATCGCCATGACTTCGTACCAGGGCGGACACGTCGAATACTTCAAGTACATGGTCGAACTGCTTCGAGAGCGCAGCTGCCCGCACATCCGAATTTTCGGCGGTGGTGGCGGCGTGATTCTCCCCTCTGAAATCGAGGAACTGCACGCTGCCGGAGTCACCCGAATCTATTCGCCCGATGACGGGCGCGAGATGGGCCTGCAGGGAATGATCAATGACCTTCTGCAAAAAAGTGACTTTCCGACGGGTCGCGACCTGCCCCAGCAGGGAGCAGAACTCGAAGCCTTTCTTGAACGTCTCGCAAAGCGCGAGGCCCGGGCGATCGGACAGGCGATCTCGGGTGCCGAGAATGCACCGGAAGAGAACATCGCTCTTCTTCAAGCCATTCATTCCATCGCTGACTCTCGTTCTGAGAAGGCGCCGGTGCTGGGGATCACGGGAACAGGCGGTGCCGGAAAATCGTCCCTCATCGACGAGCTGGTGCGTCGCTTCACGATCGACTTTCCACAAAAGACCGTCGCCGTCATTTCGGTGGACCCGTCCAAACGCAAAACCGGGGGAGCCCTTCTCGGAGACCGGATCCGAATGAACTCGGTTCATCACTCGGGCGTTTTCATGAGATCGCTGGCGACGCGTCAGGCGAATCTCGCGCTATCGAAGCATGTCAAAGAGGCCCTCACCATTGCACAGGCGGCCGACTTCGACTTCATTATCCTCGAAACCTCCGGCATCGGCCAGAGCGACACCGAAATCACCGAGCATTCCGATGTTTCGCTTTACGTGATGACCCCCGAATACGGTGCGGCGACACAGCTCGAAAAAATCGACATGCTCGACTTCGCGGACGTGGTTGCACTCAATAAATTCGACAAGCGGGGCGGCCATGACGCCCTGAGGGACGTGCGAAAGCAGTACCGACGCAACCACAAGGTCTTCGACGGCGCCGATGAGGCGCTTCCCGTAGTGGGCAGCATCGCTTCGCAGTTCAACGACCCCGGAATGAATCGCCTCTACCGTACGCTCATCGATACGATTACTAAGAAGACGGGCACCCGCTTCGAATCACAAATCTCCGCCACCCAGGAAGAATCCGCCAAGATTCACATCATCCCCCCCGAGCGCACCCGCTACCTTTCAGAGATCACCGAAACCATCCGCCGCTATGACGACTGGGCACACCGTCAGGCGGAGGCCGCACAGAAGCTTCAATCCCTTCGCGAGACCCTGGCTCTGATCGGCGAGTCCGAAGCAATGGGACCTGCCCGCCAGGTGCTCGAAGAGCAGGCATCAAGCCTCGAGCAGTCACTCGATCCCGAGTGCAGGAAGATCCTTTCTGCTTGGGAGGCCAAGGTACGTGCCTACCGCGACCCGGTCTTTACCTATCAGGTTCGCGGGCGCGACATCCAGATCGAGACGCATACCCGGTCGCTTTCACAGCTCGAAATTCCCAAGGTCTCTCTCCCGCGCTACCGCGCTTGGGGTGACATCCTTCGCTGGAGCCTGCAGGAAAACGTGCCCGGAGAGTTTCCGTACACGGCCGGTGTCTTTCCGTTCAAACGCGAGGGAGAAGACCCGACTCGCATGTTCGCCGGAGAAGGCGGCCCCGAGCGCACGAATCGTCGGTTCCACTATGTTTCGCGCGCCATGCCGGCCAAGCGCCTGTCGACCGCGTTCGACTCCACCACTCTTTACGGCTTTGATCCGGATCGACGCCCTGACATCTACGGAAAGATCGGAAATGCAGGCGTTTCGATCTGCTGCCTCGACGACGCCAAGAAGCTCTATTCGGGCTTTAACCTCTGCGACCCCAAGACCTCGGTCTCAATGACGATCAACGGTCCGGCTCCGATGTTGGTTGGGTTCTTCATGAACGCGGCCATTGACCAGCAATGCGAGCTTTATATTCGAGAGCAGGGACTCGTCGAAGAGATCGAGAAGAAAATCGAGGCCCTCTTTAAGGCAAAAGCACTCCCACGTCCTCGCTACCAGGGTGAGCTTCCCCCCGGAAACGACGGTCTCGGGCTGATGCTTCTTGGGGTGACCGGAGATGAGGTTCTGCCTCGTGAGGTCTACGAAAGAATCAGGGCTCGAACGCTGACGCAGGTTCGCGGAACGGTACAGGCTGATATTCTCAAGGAAGACCAGGCCCAGAACACCTGCATCTTTTCAACTGAATTCGCCCTTAGAATGATGGGTGACATTCAAGAGTACTTCATCCGGAACGCGGTGAAGAACTTCTACTCGGTTTCGATTTCGGGCTACCACATCGCGGAAGCGGGAGCGAACCCGATCACCCAACTGGCGTTCACGCTGGCCAACGGGTTTACCTTCGTCGAGTACTACGTGTCGCGTGGAATGGATATCAACCACTTCGCACCAAACCTGTCGTTCTTCTTCTCGAACGGCGTGGATCCCGAGTATTCGGTGATCGGTCGGGTCGCACGAAGAATCTGGGCGAAGGCGCTCAAGCACAAATACGGTGCTGACTCGCGCTCGCAGATGCTGAAGTACCACATCCAGACTTCGGGACGATCCCTGCATGCCCAGGAGATCGATTTCAACGACATCCGGACGACGCTTCAGGCACTCTACGCCATCTTTGACAATTGCAACTCGCTTCACACGAACGCCTATGATGAAGCGATCACGACGCCGACCGAGGCATCGGTTCGGCGTGCCATGGCCATTCAGCTGATCATCAATCACGAGCTGGGGCTTGCGAAGAACCAGAACCCCCTGCAGGGTTCATTCATCATCGAGGAGCTGACTGATCTGGTTGAAGAAGCCGTCCTCAAGGAGTTCGACCGGATTACCGAACGCGGGGGCGTTCTGGGCGCCATGGAGACAATGTACCAGCGCGGCAAGATTCAGGAAGAGTCGCTCTATTACGAAACCCTCAAGCACACCGGCGAGTATCCGATCGTCGGGGTGAATACGTTCCTCTCCTCCGAAGGGTCACCAACCGTCATTCCAGGTGAAGTCATTCGTGCGACGACCGAGGAGAAGGAATACCAAATTGAGATGCTCGAGGCCCTGCACCGGCTGCGCAACGAGGAGTCTAAATCTGCCCTCGCCTCACTTCACGGCGCAGCACTTCAAGGAGAAAATCTCTTCGATGAGCTGATGGAAGCAACCAAGGTCTGTTCGCTCGGACAGATCACTCAGGCGCTCTTCGAAGTGGGCGGACAGTACCGCCGAAACATGTAGAACCGGTTATTCGAGCCTCACGGCAAGGCAGGCGTTCGAGCCGCTTCCCGATAGGGCGCCAGTGAAGGTGCCGTTTTCGGTATTCTTGTCGGTGAAGTTCAGATCGCCCGGAAAATCTGCGGTAGCAAAATAACTTGCCGAGTTCGCACTGGCACCGGCGCTCGCGATCGAATAGGTGCCGTCGTTGTTCCTGGACACGCTTCTCAACGGCACATCAAAGCCGAAGGCCTCCCCGCCCGGACTTTCGCTTCCGTAGTAGCGTCTGAGGTATCCGCCGACCGGAGTTTTCACTCCGTCAGCGTAGTCAGGTGAATCGAAATAGAGCCCGAGAATCGCTCGATTATTGATTCGGTAACGCTCAAGAGTAGGAGCGTTGCCGGTGGAGATGTGAAAAATCGGAAACCCAAAGCACACAAACGCATCAAAGCTCGAATTGTAAGAACCCCCTTCGTTGCCCGAACACCCACGGCTCGACCAGATGGCAGGCGTTGGATCGGCGTCAACGGCGGACTTCAAACCGAGCCACGCCATATTTCGCAAGTCAAAGTACAGCTTCAGGTCTTTGCTCTCCCCCTCGCCCACCTCAAGCGTAGACGGCAGATCAAACGTGTACCGGCACTGACTGACGTCAATGGATGTGGTCTCAATCTCACCCGAAGAGGTTGGGATTCCATCACTCTTGGTCATATAAAGATCCGACTCGCCGATAAACGCGCTTCCCTTGACCGAAGCCGAATACTCCCCCTCGTCAAAACACGTGTGAACGACGAGCTGACTGTAGGCACCTGCCTCAACCTCAACTGCCTCACCACCCAAAAGATCTGTATCAGCGACACCGGCGAGGTTCACGAGACACCCTTCGGCGGAGTCTGCGCCGCAATAGTAGATCTCAGCTGACGCGTCGTCGTCTCCCAGAAGCTCCAACGCCCGGATGGGAATCTTCAAGGAATCCAAAATCAGATCGGATCCTGCCTCCAGGGGAGTCTGCGTGGGAGTGGGCAGCGGAGGAGCAGGATCCTGAGCGTCAGGAGCGGCGCCGTCCGGCGCAGACGAAGTCAAACGTATCAGATGAGGCTTAACCGTTCCTGTCGCGCCGCCGCAGGCGGTCAACATGCCGCCCACCAGGGCAGCGGCCACCACGCCACGAAGCGCCATTCCGATCCTGCGACGCACCTTCACCAGAAACCCTCCAAATTCCTAGTTTTTGGCGCAGCGGCTGGCTTGTCAATGCCCGTCAGCGCTTGTCAACGACGGCTGGCCGAACTACGCTCTGGAACATGAAAATTTATGATTTTGAGGCCAAAGCCATCGACGGAACTCTGACGCCCCTGAAGACCTACGAAGGAAAGGTACTGCTGATCGTGAATGTCGCCAGCGCCTGCGGCTTCACTCCGCAGTATGCGGGCCTCGAAGCCCTCTACCGAAAGTATCGCGACCGCGGCCTCGAGATCCTCGGCTTTCCCTGCAACCAATTCGGGGCGCAGGAGCCGGGGGACGAAGAAGAGATCAAGAACTTCTGCAAGCTGAAGTACGACGTTACCTTTCCGATGTTTGCCAAAATCGATGTCAATGGACCGGCTACGCACCCGCTCTATCAGTTTCTAAAAAAAGAAGAGAAGGGCATCCTCGGCACCGAAGGCATCAAGTGGAACTTCACGAAGTTTCTGATCGATCGCCAGGGGAACGTCGTTGAACGATTCGCGCCCCAGACCACGCCAGCCTCACTCGAAAAAGAGATCGAAAAACTGCTCTGAGCTTGACCCGGGTCGGCCGAAAGATAGCCCGTTTGACAGAGCCCTCAATCAGGCCTTACCCTCGACAAGATCGCCTCAGTAGTGCTGAAGTCCGGTGAAATTCCGGCGCTGGCCCGCAACGGTTAAAGTCCGATCGCCTGCTGAAGCTTAATCGCCTGATGACGTTAGGGGTCGAGTCCTCGTGGAAAGGGATTCTGGATCCGGGAACCGGGGAGCGTGCTCACGCAGGCCCCTCGATCCCCTTTCGTCGTGACTGGCATCGACGAAAGGACTCGGCGTGAAACGATTGCTCATCAGGCTCTTCCACTCACCCCTCGTTATTGGTGCTTTGGCAGCCCTACCGCTCCATACTTTGGCGCTGGCTGAGGAAAGTGAAACGCTCGAGCCGGTCGTTGTTACCGCAAGCCGGGTGGCGACTCCTCAATCGGAAGTGGCGCAATCCATCACCGTAATCGAGCCCACCGAGTCTGATCGGCAGTCGGGAAGACCCATTTTCGAGATTCTTCGTTCCACCCCTGGCCTAACCGTCATCAATTCGGGCGGTGCGGGCCAGCTCTCTTCCGTCTACATTCGCGGGGCCGCCTACCAGCAGACGCTCATCATGGTGGACGGGGTCATCATGAATGACCCCTCAAATCCAGGCCGAGGCTATGACTTCGGACGGTTGACGGCCCGGCAGGTCGATCGGATTGAAGTACTCAGCGGCTCTCAAAGTGGCGTCCACGGCGCAAATGCCATTGGTGGGGTCATCAACATCATCACCAGAAGGCAAACCACCGATTCAGCGTCAATCTTTGCTGAATACGGCGCTTTCGCGACCCGCAGGGCATCTGCGCTCGTCGCCCAGAAACTGGGGAGCACTGTGGTCAACGTGAGCGCCGGATACGACGAGAGCGACGGATTTCCAGCCGCATCTCCAACGTCCGGAAATCGCTTGAATAACGGTTATTCAACACTCTCCGGAACCCTATCCACCGAATCGCAGCTCGCGGAGCACTGGAAGCTTCAGACGACTGTTCGCTCTTATCGAGCTCGAACCGAGCTTCCCTATTCGGGAGGTCCCGGCGGAGATGATCCGAACTACCTTCAGACCGAGACGCAGGGCACAGCGCGGGCCGAGCTGCGCTACCAGGGACATGAGACGTGGGAGCCCAGTCTCGCCGTCTCGTATTTCAAAACCTACCGCCGAAACGACAATGAGGCCGACGCTGTTCACACCACTCCCTCGGATGCGAGATACCATGGGGCTCGGCTTCGAGTAGAGCAGCTCAATCAGTGGGCATTGAACGAAACTCACACGTTGATTCTTGGAATGGACAGCCAGATCGAACGGGCTTCGGTTTATGACAACTATGAAGGCTGGATCACGCAGATCCCCTCTGCCAGCCAATCGATCACGGGGCTTTTTGCCGAGGATCGATGGAGACTGGGAAGCGCATTCGCAAGCGTGGCCCTGCGAGGAGACCGCTTTCACGGCTTTGGTGACCAGCTGACCTATCGGTTCGGCCCGGGCTATCGCTTCGAAACGACGGGCAGTACATTCAAGGGCAGCGTCGGCAGAGGGTTCAAGATTCCTAGTCTCGACCAACTTTATGCCCCCACCTACGGAAGCCAGGCCCTCTCACCGGAAACGAGTCTCTCTTATGACTTCACCGTGATTCAGGAAGTCGGGAGAGGACTTTCGTTTCAAACGACCTGGTTTGAAAATCGCTTTTCTAACTTGATTCAGGGCGATCCGAACGATTCGTTCAAGTATAAGAACATCAGCTCGGCAACGACCCGTGGCCTCGAAACCAGCTTGAACTACCGATCCATGGGAGATTTGACCCTCGCGATCAACCACACCTTTCTTCAAGCAAGAAACAACGACATCGCAGAAGAACTGTTGAGGCGCCCGAAGCATGCCTTGACGGTATCGCTTCGAGCTCGCTCGTTCGAGAAACTGGATTGGGGCGTCGCGGGTCGATTCGTCGGCGCCCGAAAGGATACCGATCCCGCCACCTTCGCTACCATCCGCATGCCCTCCTACACTGTCTTCAATGCCGACGCCTCGTACTCAATCGGCGATGGGTACAAGGCCTTCGGAAGGCTCGACAATCTACTCGACCGCGAGTACGAGGAGGTCGCCGGATACGGTACGGCCCGAAGATCGTTTTACTTCGGGCTTCAGAAGGAGATCTGAGCCTCAATGCATCGATTGGCCGCCCCCGTCGCCCTGTCACTCGCACTTCATGCCGCGCTCGGCGCCGCAGGGTCGTGGGGCCTTTGGGCTGAGGGCGGCTGGATCGAACAACGCCTGCGTCTCGGCTCAGCCCACCCATTAGGGGCGGTCGAGTGGAGCGTCCAGGGGGCATTGAGCCCTGCTCCCCGCTCTACTGCCGCGCCCCGAGAAAGGCCCCGAAGCCAGGACGAGTGGCCTGCTGGGCGGACTCAACGGGGCGCTTCGCCGTCCGGTAGTTCGGCGAACTCTGGAACCGGCCCCGCGAACCTGCGGCCCGGCGGTGACCTGCTGATTCCGTCTGGTACCCCGGACTATCCGCTACTGTCGCGACGATCTGGAGAGCAGGGCACCGTGACACTGGCCTTTACGCTGACGGAGGGCGGAACGGCCGAGGCGATCGAACTCGAGACATCGAGCGGCCATCCTCGGCTGGATGCGTCGGCAATGCGATTCTTAAAGGAAACCCGGCTGCACCCGCCAGACTCTCTCGCGGCCATGCCGGGAATGGCGGGTGGGCGCTACCGCCTGTCCTTCGTCTTTTCGCTCAAGAACTGACGCACTCCTGATAAATCGTTCCTCGTCGGATGCCAGCGATCCCGCTAAACTCTGAGGCATGTCGGAATCCCTCTTTTGCAACCGTACGCTCAACCTCAGATCGATCCAGGCCATTGGTTACGACATGGATTACACCCTCATCCATTACGACGTCGCCAAATGGGAGGAGCGAGCCTACGAGTACCTGAAGGAACGCTTCGTCGATGAGGGCTGGCCCGTCGCGCATCTGAAGTTCGATCCTGAGCTGATTCGCAGGGGACTGGTCATCGACGCACACAAGGGAAACATTTTGAAGTCGAACCGCTTCGGGTTCGTCAAACGCGCACTGCACGGAACCCGCCTCTTGGCCTTCGACGAACTTCGGCAGACCTATCAGCGTACCATCGTCGACCTGAACGAAACCCGGTGGGTGTTCCTCAACACTTTCTTTTCTCTCTCGGAAGGCTGCTTTTACGCCCAGGCCGTCGATCTTCTGGATGAGGGCAAACTTCCGGAGCCCATGGGCTACGTCGACCTCTATCATCGCATTCGTCGCACGCTCGATGCAGCACACGCAGAGGGGAGGCTCAAGAGCGAGATCATCGCTCATCCCGAGCGGTTCGTCGAGAGCGACCCCGACGTTCCCATGGCCCTGCTCGACCAAAAAACCGCAGGAAAGAAGCTTCTATTGATCACCAATTCAGAGTGGCAATACACGAAACCCATGATGGCTCATGCCTTCGATCGACACCTGCCCGACGGCATGAAGTGGCGGGATCTGTTTGACGTGGTCATTGTGAGCGCAAGAAAGCCCGACTTCTTTTCGACCAATAATTCGTTCTTCGAGGTGGTCAACGACGAAGGCCTGCTGCGTCCTACGGTCGGATCCTTGCAACCCGGATCCGTATACTTCGGAGGCAGCGCCCGAGCAGTCGAAGGACACCTCGGCCTCTCAGGTGACGAGATCCTCTATGTCGGCGACCACGTCTTCGGAGATGTACAGGTCACCAAGAGCATCCTGCGCTGGCGTACGGCACTGATTCTTCGAGAGCTAGAAGAGGAGGTCGCCGCCGCCAAGGTCTTTCAGCCCCGGCAGGACGAGCTTTCAGGGCTCATGCAGCAGAAAGAGGCCCTCGAGGCGAAAGCATGCGAAATGAGACTGGCATTACAACGAGCACAGCGCGGTTATGCCGCAGTTGCCATTGATTCCGATCAGCTTCAACTGAAACTCTCCGAAGTTCGATCGGCCCTGGACGCCATTGACCTGAAGATCGGACCGCTTGCGAGGGCCTCCACCGAACTGGGCCATCCGATCTGGGGTCCCCTCATGCGGGCGGGAAACGACAAGAGCCACCTCGCCTTTCAGGTCGAACGCTACGCGGATGTCTACACGTCCCGCGTAGGACACTTTCTCGAGGCCACTCCGTTTATCTATCTGCGTTCGCCTCGCGGATCGCTTCCGCACGATCCGCACGAACCTCACGACGGACGCTGAGGTTGCTGAACCGAGCGATCTCGAACGGCAGCTAGCGCGTTCTCATAGGCCTCCTGAGCGAGCGCCTGCTGCTGCTCCTTGCTCGTGATCTCGGCATCCAGCCGCCCGATTCTGTCGCGAATTTCGGACTCACGGGCTCTCATCGTCTCTCCCTCCTCTCGAAGCTCGCCATAGCGTCGGCGCAGCTGATCGACCCTGGTCTCCATCTCGCGAAGCTGCGCGGCCTGCTCCTGCCGAACCTGCCAGTCTGAAAACGACTCTGCCTCTGAAACCTCAGAGCGAAGTTGAAGCCGCAGCCGATCGCGCTCTCCCTGAATTTGGTCACGTTCCATTTCGAGTCGCCCCAACGCTTCAACGGCAGACGCCAGCTCATCCGAAACAAAATTGAGTCCCCGAAGATAGTCGACCCGATCAGCCGCCAGTCGGGCCTGACGAGTCCGCTCCGAAAGCTGTTCGTCGAGGGCTGAGATGGCTGACTCCAGCTCGATCCTCCGCACCTCAAGAAGGATTCGAGCCACCTGCTGATCCTCGAGAAAGCGAACCGTCGCCTCCTCCTGTTCCGACCGAAGCTGCTCGTATTCGGCCTGCTCGCTCCCCGTTTGCAACTCCACTTCCGCTCTTTTCGACTGAAGCACCAGCAGCTCGCTCTCGAGCTCGTCCCGCTCGCTTTCAAGCTCAAGAAGCTCGAGTGAAATTGCGGCAAGTCGGTCGCGCGCGCGGCGCATCCCACTTTCATCAATTGTGGAAGGAACCGATTCCGGCGAGACCCGCGCCGGGGCTTCATCCGGTTGGGCCTGCCACCTCATCGGCAGCGGCTTTCGGGGCCTCTCAGGCTGCCAGGCAGACGGTCCGCCCAAGGAGCGGACGAGCCAAGGCGTCAGGATCAGGAGCAGCACAAGCACCGTTCGTCGCCCCGTTTCTTGAAGGACGCGCATCACGGGCTCAGCGCTGCAAATCTGCAACCTTCAGGCGGTGGCTCCGCCTCGATCTAGCGAGGGGCCACTGCAGGGTTGTCTTCGTCGCCGTTGACGCCAAAAAGGTTGTCGCTGTCGATTTCACCGGCAAGCGCCTGATAGCTTCTTGCAAGCCCTCCATCAGCCCAACGATCAATGGCTTTGACGAGGACAAGGTCGCTCTCGCCGAGGACGGAGAAATAAGTGGCAAGTCCATTGGTCAGGATGTCGAGATTACGGGTTCCCTTGGGGTCCTCTGCGCTTCGCTTTCGCCCGAAGTACATCGAATTGTAATAGGTGTACGAGCTGCAGCTATTGAAATAGTAGATCTGGTAGCGCTCGCGGTTGGGACGAATCCCGAAGCCCTGCAGCTCCTCGATCGACTCAAGATCGAGGTGCCCCCCCAGGCCCGAGTGGCCGTCATAGATGAGGACCGAAGCGTTTTCGATCGCGTCACGATAAAAGTGGTGAAATGCCGCACTATCCTCATCGATGCCGCTGGGTCCGAAAAATAAGGTCACTTCGATTCTTGCTCGCTTCGCCTGTCGGGAAAACCGTTCGACATACGCAACCGGTTGATCGAGGCCCGTCGTCGTACGCACTTCGCCCGGCGAAAGCCTGCGAACCGAATACCGCTGCTCCTCAATGAGGCTGCGACGAATCGCTCTGTAATTCTCCGCATTCAGGTCAGCCGATACCTGCGGGTTCTTTGAAAAACGAGGATCATCCATGCCCATCAGGATGCTGATGCGAATCCTACCGGAGGGATCGGCCAGACGATCGTACTCCGGGTAGGTGCGAACACTGTTTTCGAGGCGTCTCACACTGCTGGCGACTCGATCGTAGTGCACTCCTTCGATTAGAGGACATCCCGGTTTGTCGGGACTCCAAAAATACCAAAAATCCCCTTCCGACTGATAGTGCTCATCGGTGCACCGATTGACGGGATTTCCCCGACGATCGAGCTCCAAACCTGAGCGGTAAATTCGATCGGGATTTCTCGGAAGCACCACCTCATAGATGCTCGAGCGGTCGTTCTCGAGGACGATCGTGCCCTCATAGGAGTAGCGAGCAATCCAATGCGTTCGAGTACCCGGCTTTTGCAGGACGCTGACGCGAGTGATGCGCTCATTGCCCTTGGGCACGGCCTTCGTCGTTGCTTCAGCCATCGACCCGAAGAGATGCAGCACCTGCTGGTGAATCTTCTCTCGGGCCAGCTCAAGGTCGGGTTTAACGCGAGCCGAAAACTCCACCTGATGGTCGAAGGTGATGACCGCCTCACTGGACCGCGAAGCGGAGTAAAACAACGAGTGGCGATCGCTCTCGCCGGTAAAGGCGTATGACCCGATCCCCACCGACACCCCGGCAAACAGACAAACGAAGAGCCGCATGGGGCAAGGACCTATCGAAAATCACACGCCGCGTCAAAAAAGAAGCGGGCGCCACCAAAACTAATATAATGTCATCATTTCAGCCTATTGGGCTATTTTTCGGAAACCAGAAAAAGGCTGAGCTCTGGCCAAAACGCCACCAGGGCCAACCCACAGAGCAGCACCCCGATCAGCGGAAGAACCGACCGAATCACCACCCCGACGGGCTGACGAAAAACGCTGGAGCCCACGAAGAGGTTCACGCCCACAGGCGGCGTCAGGTAGCCGATCTCGAGGTTCACGATCATCATGATGCCAAAATGAATGGGGTTCATTCCGTAGTGAATCGCCATCGGCACCAGAAGTGGCGCAAGAACCAGAATCGCACTTAACGCATCCATGAACGCTCCTGCAGCAAGTAGAAGCAGGTTCACTCCCAGTATGAAGGCCAGCCTGCTTTGAACGGATTGCGACAGCAGCTCGACCAGCGACTGCGGAATCTGCTCGAACGTCATGAACTTGTTCAGGCTGACGGCAAAGACCAAAATCAAGAAAAGAGACCCCAGTAGCTGAGCGGTCTCAACGAGCACATCAGGAATCTTCCGCCAGTCGAGCTCGCGATGGACGACCAGTTCGACCAGAAGGGCATAGACCACCGCGATTGCCGCCGATTCGGTGGCCGTAAACCAACCCGAGTAGATTCCGCCTAGAATCAGTGCGGGCATCAGAAGGGCGAACGCCCCCTGCCTCAACGCCATTAGAATATCGCGCCTCGACCACTGGCTTCGGGGAAGTGCCCTTCCGCGCCACAGGCAATACCCCACGAGCAGCCCCGTCAGCAGCAAGCCAGGGCCCACTCCAGCAATGAACAGGTCAGTGACCGAAACTCCCGCCATGATCGAAAACACAATCATCGGAATCGAAGGGGGGATGATGATTCCAAGCGTGCCGCCAGCCGAGACCACGCCCATCGATAACGAATCAGGGTAGTTCGCATCACGAAGGGCGGGATAGAGGATGCTTCCAATGGCGATCATGGTGACGGGAGAGGACCCTGAAATGGCTGCAAAAATTGCACAAGAGAAGACGGCGGCCACAGCCAGTCCCGCCGGAACTCCTGCCGTGAGAGAGGTCCCCAGTCGAATCAGACGTCGGGAGATTCCGCCTTTGCCCATCAGCGCACCCGCAAGAATGAAGAGCGGGATCGCCAGCAGCAGATCCTTGTTCGCCGCGAAGTAAATGTCTTCAATCACGCCCGAGATTTCACCATCCCCCAGAAACGCGTAGCAGTAGGCGGTTACCGCCCCAAGAATCACAAACAGCGGCTGTCCCAGCAACACCAGCACTGGAACGAGAACCGCTAGCCCCAAGCCACTCATCGCCCCTCTCCCACAACCGGACTCGGCCGAAGGGCGGGAAACAAGGCATGCATCAGGTACCGAAACGCCATCGAGCCAAACGACACGGGAATCACCGTCTGCACCATCCAGATCGGCACTCCGGTCACCACCCCGACCTCGCCCATTTGCCTCGACTCCCCCACATACTTTGCGGAAACCCAGGCAAAGGCGAGGCAGAAAGCGAACGTGACCAGCGTTTGAAGGCGCGTCACAAGTGACCGCCAGGAGTCCGGCCACAATCGATCGGCAGCCTCGATTCGAAGATGCGTGCCTGCGGCAACACAAAGCGATGCCCCGAGAAAGCCTCCCCAGATCATCAGATCAATCGCCAGCTTGGGCCCGCGATGAAAGCTCTGCTGAAGCACCTCGCGCGAAAAGATGTCGACCACCATCAGCAGCGCCAGCAGGCCAAAGCAGACAGCACAGATCGCACGCTCGAACCGATTCAGAGCCTTGAGTAGAGCACGCAAGTTTTGCATCATCCTTCCTCGCAGCCCTACTTCTTGCGGCTCGCAAACGCCTTCTTGCCTTCAAGAAGGGCTGCAAGGATCTTCTCGGCCTCCCCCCCGATTTGCGGAACAAGTTCGCGGTCGAGTCCCTTGGCAGCGTCCCGGAAGGCCATTCGCTGCTTTTCGGTCAGTACCGCCACCTTCACACCGGACTCCTTGAGAATGTCGATGAGCTGCTGGCCCAGGGCTCGAACTGAAGCCCTCGCTTTTCCAGCCTGGGCATTACCCGGTCCCATCAGAATCTTTCGCTGGGACTCACTCAGTTTGTCCCAGGTTACCTTGCTATAAACGATGGCAGCAGGCTGATAAATATGACGACTGACTGAGTAGTGCTTCACGGCCGTGTGAAGCTCTGCAGCCAGGGTGAATAGAGGCGTATTGTCAAAACCCTGCACCAGACCGGTCTGAAGCGAGGAAAGAATCTCGGGAACTGCGATCGGAACCGGGTTTGCCTCGAGACGCTTCCAGAAGGCGAGATGCGTCTTGCTCTCCTGGGAGCGAATCTTCACCCCCTTGAGGTCCGCCGGCGCGAGGACTGGCTTCTCGCGAGTGGCAATATCGCGCCACCCATTCTCGGCCCAGCTCACCAGAATCAGACCCTTTTTTTCGAAAAGCTTCTGAAAGGGCTCGAACAAGTGATTGTCCAGAACGAAATCCGCCTCTTCGTTCGACTCAAAAATGAACGGGATCTCGAGAAGGTCCATCTCTGGAATTGCACTGGCGAGGGCGCCCGAGGTGATCCCCCCCCCTTGAATCCTTCCGCGACGAATTCCCTGCAGGATCTCGAGTTCTCCCCCGAGTTGACCGCCCAGGTAGGTCTTGATCTGAATCTCGCCGGCACTCTCCGTGGCAACCCGTGTCTGGATGGCTTTCAGCTCATCCGCCCACGGAGTATTGTCCGGAGCAACGGTTCCAAACTTCAGTACCGTCTTTGCGAGCGCCGAGCTCGGAAGCGCACTCGCAAGACCGAAAAGGGCAACGGCAACCGAATAACTCCACCGACCAAGTTCGCGCGCACTCATGGCTACCCCCGATCTCACTCAAACAGCTCTACTTCGCGCGCCAGAAGATCCTTTGCCTTTCGCTGCTCCAGGCGGTTCTCCGGAGCGAGCTCGGCGATCGCATCCGCCTTTGCAGACAGGACCGTCTCGAGAGTCCTGCGAAAGCCCTTTCTGTCGCCTCGCTTGCGCTGAAGCAGGTCGGCATAAAGCACCTGGGTTCCGAGATAATGAGGAGCAGTCTTCATGCTCTTCTTGAAGAACTCCTCACTCTTCTCGAGGCTTCCCCCAAAAAGCTTGGGCAATGCAGAGAAGTAGGCCCCCCAATATCTGGCTGGCGCACCATGAAAGTAGTCAGGATCGAGGGACTGAACCCGCTCGATCATCTTCTTGACTCGCGTCTTGTACTTCAGCGCCGTCGAGATGTTCGAGTTCTTGGCCCACTTTCCCAGGTTGCTCGCCGTCCAGTAGATCGCGTCAATCTGGTCTTTCCCGATCACATCGAGCGCGTCCTCAAGCAGCACGCCCTCCTCTTTCACCTTCTTTCGAAACTCGGCATTGGTGGCGAGCGCACGTTCCCCCCAGGAGGTTCCCACTTCCCAGAGACGCTTCTTTTCGGTCATTTCGGAATCAGGCAGATGACCGTCGGCAAGAAGGTAATATCCACGCACCAGGTACGAATGAGCCTCGTAATGAGAAGGATCAGCAAGCGCCACCCGCTCATACTCCTGAAGTGCCAGCTCGAGTTCGGCACGCTCACCTCTGGCAGCCCAGTGCTTTCGTGCGGAGGTGAGCAGCGAGGACTTCTCCTTCTCCCCCAGGCTGATTGCTCCACGATCCTGATTCCAGCCAACGGTGCGAGTGAGCGCACATCCTGAGCTCAAAACGGAGATTAGTGCCAGTAGCGCGGGGAAAACGGCGTATGAACGATTCATGGTCCGATCCTTCCATCAGGTCGAAGTTTGAGTTTATCTCATTCTTCAGGAGTCGGCGTTCGGAGTAAAGACCATCACGCAATGGGCGGGGCAAACCACGGGAAAGAGTCAAGGAGGTGACGAATTTCGATCGAAATACCCAACCATCAACTCAAGTACCCGGTCCACCTGCCCCTGGTTTCGAATGAAATAATCTGCCTTGCTGCTGATGCGTCTACCCACTCGCACACCGAGGATTCGCGGGTCCTGCAGAGCAAAGACATCCTCATCAGTGTGATCGTCCCCGATGAAGAAGGCATATCCGAATCCCTCCCGCTTCATCCATTGCTGCAGCGCCAGACCCTTGTGCCCGCCTCCGGGCGGCATGAGATTCAGAACGGCCTTGCCGGGAATCAGTCGGGGTGGAGGCTCGAGATGGGCCAATAGCGACTGGATCTGTCGCCGTGCCCGTGTCCTGTTTGCGCTCTGACGATAGTGAAGCGCAAGAGAAATCCCCTTGTTCTCGAGCACGAGTCCCGGATCGACTACTTGGTTCGTCCACCACCGAGCGCACTGCTTTTTCCAGCCCGCGACCGCCCGACGAGCACGATGCATCGCTCGGGTATCCGCCCCCGAGTACTCGAGCCCATGGTTGCCAACCAGTCTCGATCGGTGAAGGGTTGTCCTACGGGACAGGTCAGAGACGGCACGTCCCGACAAGATCACCACCGACTGGCTCGCAGCCAGCTCCTGGAGCAGGAATTCTGTCCTAGCCCCGGCACTGGCCCGGAGCGGGTCATCAACGATGGGTGCCAGGGTGCCATCAAAGTCGAACGCAAACAGGACGCGCTGCTGCAGAAGTCCTTCGAGAGCCGCCCTACCCGCGCGAGAAAATAGGTAGTCCACCCCGATTACTCCCGCCAGCCCCGACCCGCCAGGGGATCAAGCCGGCGAATCCGCTCCCTTAGGCGCTCCTGTCTTCGAATTCTGGCTGCGTCCATCAGCATTCTGCCGGCCCACCGATAAACATTGTACTCCTCTACGAGCGCACGCATGCTGCGCATCCGATCGCGCTGCTCGTCTGCGGACATGATCAAGGCGGCATGCAGAGCGGCGGCACACTGATCGATATCGTACGGGTTGACTACCAGCGCCTCAGAGAGCTCACGCGCTGCACCGGTAAACTGACTAAGAACCAATACGCCCCGCTCATCCTCGCGGGAGGCCACGAACTCTTTGGCGACGAGATTCATTCCGTCATGAAGGCTCGTCACCAGACAGACATCAGAGCCTCGAAAGTACTCGAAAACCTCAGGTGGCTCGTGATGCTGGATCAAGAGACAGATGGGATCGTAACCAGAGGACCCGAACCGCTGATTGATTCGCGCCCCAAGGGCGCGAACCTCCGCCTCAAAGTTCTGGTACTGCTGAATCGAAGATCGACTGGGCGCGGCGATCTGAACCAGAGTGAATCTTCCGATCCACTCTGGATGCAGCTCAAAGAGCCTCTCAACCGAAAGGAACCGCTCAAGGATTCCCTTCGTATAATCGAGCCGATCGACGCCAACACCCAGGAGACGAGCGGAGTCCATCTCGTTTCTCGCACGAACTGCTCGTCGACAATCGCCAATGGGGGCTTGAGTCTTCAACCAGCGCGGTGGCCACTCAATGGAGATCGGATAGCTCTGCACGCTCGTCGTGACCCCCCCCATCGAGATCCCCGATGCCTCGCGGTCCACACGAGCTTCGAGGTAGCGATCAACGGTATCGATGAAGTTATTGCAGTGAAAGCGGGTATGAAAGCCAAGAATACTGCTACCCAGCATCCCCTCAAGGATCTCCTCGCGCCACGGACAGATTCCAAAGGCCTCGGGATTCGGCCACGGGATATGCCAGAACGTGATGATTGTGGCATTCGGAAGCTTCTCACGAACCATTTTGGGCAGTAGCGCAAAATGGTAGTCCTGAACGAGAATAACGGGATCATCCGTCTTGGCTTCACGAACGACGGCATCAGCGAACTTCTGATTGACCGCTCGATACTGATTCCAGTCCTCACTCCGAAAAGTCGGCCGATTGTGGGCAAAGTGGCAGAGAGGCCAAAGTCCCTCATTGGCAAATCCGTAATAGTAGCCTTCTTCCTCTTCGGTCGTGAGCCAGACACGCCGAAGCTGGTAGGCAGGTTCGTTAGGCGGAACCTGCACTCGATCGTCTGCATCGACCGTCTCACGGTCTGCGCTACCGGCACCATGCGCAATCCAGGTTCCTGAACAAGCCCGCATCACAGGTTCCAGGGCGCTCACCAACCCGCTTGCAGGAACGCGCACCTCAATTCGCCCTGCGTTCTTCACATGAATGTAGGGCTCCCGGTTCGAGACGATCAAAACCTCCTCACCGGCCAGTTCCTGCTGCAGGATGGTCTTGAGCGTCCGAGGCGCCCAAGTCATGCGACTCTCGTCGCGAACCCTGCGATCCTGTTCGAGATCCTTTACCAGTGCTCGAAGCTCACGAGCGAGAGGCCTGAGCTCGGGGGAGCGAATTCTCGCCAAGGGCGTCATGATCCCTTCACCCTGAAGCAACGCACGCATTCCTCGAACAAGACCCTGCTGGCTGAAGTGGGCAATCAGAACCGTCAGAACAGAGACCGCTGCGGCAATCGCCGTGAAGAGATAGAATATATACTTCGTCGTCTCCTGGCTTCGTCGCTCCAGAAAACTCATGTCATGAACGAGCACCAGCGAGGCAACAGGTTGCCGCTCAAAAGACAACTGCTGATGGGAGACATGAAGAAGCCCTCCCTGCTCACGGCGAACGTAGGAGTGCGTTCCTGGCTCGACCTCGTCAGGAAAGCAGCCCATCCCGTACGGAAATGTACGAGTGCGAAACCGGGGGTGACCCGACCCATCGCAGTATCCCACGGCAAAGAGACGCTCATCCTTGGTCGCGCGCTCCAGAAAATCAGAGACGGCCTCCGCACCCGAGTTCGCCACCAGGCCCTCGAGTCGATCTCGCATGGCATTGGCAAGCAAGGCGGCTCGCCCGTCGAGATCGCGAATCGACCACCTCATCGTGAGCGAATCCACCAGCGGAACTACGCCATAGCCGATGGCTGCGAGAACCAAAGCCAACGGCAACACAAATCTTCCGATGAGCCTGATCATGCGGTGGGGATCGTAATTTATTTTGCGCCCAAACTAAACTACCATCTCCCCTGTGTACCCATATGGTTTGATCGGAAATTGTCAGTTTTCTGCACTGATTTCGAAACGCGGGTCTGTCGACTGGCTCTGCCTGCCGCGCCCAGACAGCGAACCGACATTTGGCGCACTGCTGGATAAAGATGGTGGCCGCTTCAGTATCGCACTCGAAGGACACGCTCCAGAACTTGACTCACAGCGATACCTCGAGAACACCAATGTTCTGATTACCGAGCTCACATCGCGCACTGGCGACCGTGTTCGGATTACCGACTTTTGCCCGAGATTTGAGCAGTTCAGTCGAATGTATCGACCGGTAGCTCTAATCAGACGGGTGGAACCGATTTCCGGAGCACCGGTCATTCGCGTGGAGTGCAGGCCCGTGTCAGGGTGGTCGAAGCGCCCCATTCCCTACACGCGCGGCAATAGCCACCTGCGCTTCGAGACCCAGGGCGACACCCTGAGACTGACCACGAACATGCCGTTGACCTATCTCTGCGAGGAGCAAAGTTTTGCCCTTCACGAGACAGTGCATCTCGCGCTCACCTGGGGGACACCGATCGAGGACGATCTCGAGCAGGTCTGCAGCAGCTTCCTCGAAAAAACTGCGCAGTACTGGCGACTCTGGGTGAAGCACTGTTCCATTCCGCCCCAGTTTCAAACCGAAACCATTCGATCAGCCCTCGCCCTCAAGCTGCACTGCTTCGAGGACACTGGCGCCATTCTTGCCGCCCTGACCACCAGCCTTCCCGAGGAGCACGGCAAGAATCGCAACTGGGACTACCGCTTCTGCTGGCTCCGCGACGCGCACTTCGTATTGTCGGCACTGCATAATCTCGGGCAGTTCGAAGAGATGGAGGGTTTTCTGAAGTTTCTGCTCGGAATTGCCGGCAGACTCGAGCCTTCTGGTGATTCTCTCGCTCCCGTTTATACGCTGAGCCAGCAACTTCCGCTGCCTGAGCACGAACACACCAACTGGGGAGGACATGCCGCTTCGCTTCCCGTTCGAACCAACAATCAGGCTGCCGAGCATGTGCAAAATGACGTCTACGGCGAGATGGTGCTGACTCTCGCGCCCATTTTCTTCGATGAACGATTTCTGCATCTGCGAAATCGCGAGCATGAAGAGCTCCTGATGCGTCTTGCGAGGCTGTGCGAGCGATCCATCTCAACGCCGGATGCCGGCTTGTGGGAGGTTCGCAATCACTGGCAGGAACACACGTTCACGAACCTGATGTCATGGGCCGGGCTTGAGCGCGCCTCGAGAATTCGACCAAGCGAGAAATTCCTGGTCGATGCTCGCGAAAGGGCCATCCGCGCGATCGAGGCTGCCCAACATGAGGGCGCGCTTCGGAATGGCCCGGCCGACCAGTCCTTCGATGCGGCTCTCTCGCTGGCGGGAGTCCTGCGACTGCCGCGCAATGACCTTATTCTGAACACCGTTCGGGCGATTCAGTCTGATCTGGCACTCGGAGAACAGAGGCCATTGTCCTCTTTTTTCTACCGCTATCGACGAAAAGATGACTTCGGTAAACCACACTCGGCATTTCTCATCTGCTCGTTCTGGGTGGCCCAGGCTCTGGCCCGGCTCGGATTCACGGAGGAAGCACGCGCCATCGTTGAAGACGCAGCGAGCGCGGGAAATCATCTGGGGCTTTTCTCCGAGCACTATCTTCCCGATTCAAACCTTCAGCTCGGTAATTTTCCACAGGCCTATTCGCACGTCGGCCTCATCAATGCCGCGTTTGCAGTCAGCCCCCCGTGGAGCGAAGTACTATGATCCAAAACATGAAATCCAGCGTTCTAATCATCGACTCAAAGACGCCTGGAACTGCGCCTGCCGAGGGCATTGCCAGGATCATCATCTGGTCACGCCACGAACGCATGCAGCGTGCCATCAAGACCGGAGCGATTTTCTTCGGGCTGGCTATCGGCGCCGCATTTATTCCCCTGCTGCATTTCGTGCTGGTTCCCGCTTTTCTTCTTGCGACGCCCATCGCCGCCTATCTTGCGTATGGCCAGGAAAGCGTCATTTCGGGAGGAAACGCCCGGTGTCCCGACTGCGGCAATGAGTTCGAGCTGGCCAGAACCAAGCCCGCCTTTCCTCTGAACGATCTCTGTACCCATTGCCGCCGAGAAGTTCGCATCCGTCTGCACGAGGAGTGACCTCTAGCGGTATTCACGGTGATGGCATAAGACTGTCGCCATGATCTCTCCACTTTTCGACACGAGTGAATGGCTTGAGGTTCCTGAACTCCCCTTTGAGGACATCACGTTTCACCGGGCAAGAAGCACGGGAGCCGTTCGAATCGCCTTTAATCGGCCCGAGCGGCGCAATGCCTTTCGGCCCAAAACCGTAGACGAGCTGCTGCGAGCTCTGGACTGGACCCATCGTCAGTCCGATGTGGGCGTGGTTCTGCTCACTGGAAACGGACCCTCGCCCAAGGACGGCGGCTGGGCGTTTTGCTCGGGCGGGGACCAGTCGGTTCGAGGAGAAGCCGGGTACGAATACCGGGAGGGAGACCCGAGCCAGCCCCTAGGACGACTGCATATTCTGGAAGTCCAGCGTGCGATTCGTTTTCTTCCCAAGGTGGTGATCGCAATGGTCCCGGGCTGGGCCGTCGGTGGCGGGCACTCGCTTCATGTGGTTTGTGACCTGACCCTTGCCTCGCGCGAAAATGCGATCTTCATGCAGGCCGATGCCCGCGTGGCCAGCTTCGACGGCGGTTTCGGCTCGGCGTACCTGGCACGGCAGATTGGACAGAAACGGGCTCGCGAAGTGTTTTTTCTAGAACAGCGCTACACTGCGGACGAGGCTCAGCAGATGGGGATGGTCAATCGGGTGGTCTCGCACGACGACCTCGAGAAAGTAGGGCTCGAATGGGCGCGAACCATTTGCAGCAAATCTCCGACGGCGATTCGAATGCTGAAGTTTGGGTTCAATTTGATCGATGACGGACTGGTCGGCCAGCAGGTCTTTGCGGGCGAGGCCACCCGCCTGGCCTATGCCACCGACGAGGCGAGAGAGGGTCGAGAGTCGTTCCTCGAGAAGCGACCCGCCGACTTCAATCGCTTTCCGTGGATGTATTGAGAAGTCGATCTCGACGAATGATGCGGGTCATCGACGACACATCTTCACGCAGTGCCTTGATCCCGCTAGCCTAACAATCATGACTCGCCACAATACGGGGAAGATTGGGGCACTTTTATTCGTTTGGGTCGCTCTTCAATTTGGAGCAGGAACTGAAAGTCTCGGAGACAATGCGAACTTCAGCTACTCGCAGGATCGAACGAGCAACCCAAGGGCAGACGCTTTTACCCTGCTTCATCTCAAGTCGATCGGCGCCCGCGTTCACATCGCCGGCTCAGGGGCAATCTGGAGGCTCTCTCTACGTGGACTCGGAGACATTACGGGAACGCAAAAGAGGGACTCACTTTATATCGACCGGGTTTTTCAGAGTGTGGGGACGCGAACTGAACTCAAGAAAGCTCGGCACGAGAATGAGAAAATCAAGTCGCCGTGGTTCCTGCACCAGGCTGGAGTCTATCATCGCCACGATCGGCCAGGCATTCTGTTCGCTCCGAAAATCTTTCACTGGTTCCGCCCGGACTCGGGAACGATTGATCTGATCAATCTGCCGCAACAGGCGCACGACCCTCGGGGTGCGCCCAAGTATGGAATCATCAATCATCAACGCATTCAGGTCGTCGACGATCGCATCCTCAAGATGTCCTACCGCTGGACGAACCAGGCTCCTGGCTCACCCGTTTTGGACCGCTTCAACTTTCCATGGGCCGCCTTCAACCAAGACCTGCTTCCGCATCTTGCCGTTCTCAACCGCTCCGGAGACCGTCTCACACTGCAAAAGTCCGAGCTCTGGGACGACACGACATTCCGGGACGGCACGACCGGAGACGAGAGATTTTCTGCATTTGGATTTTATTCGAGCGCACATGAGAATCGTGGCAACGGCATCACCTTTGTCTTTCCGAAGACCTCAGACGACTGCTTCTACCGCGTAGGTCATACCCCAAAAGACCGAACCATGGTGCTGGTCCGCCTTCCGCAACGGGCGGAACTGAGGGCGGGTACCACCATCGACAGCGGGGATTTTTTTGTCATTTTCGGTAACCGATCGGAAGCCCAACAGGCGCTCGCAAGAATCGCTGCGGACACCCATCCCACACTACATTCAGGCCCACAACCCTACCAGTTCATCCTGTCTTCGTTCGACAGCATGCAGCGAAAAAGACTGTTATCCACACTCCCCGCCTTCAAGATGCGGGGCCTCGAGCTACTTCAATCCAACCTGAGCTCATTCGATCTTGTGGGAGTGGCGCGCACCTTCGACTGCCCAAACTCGTCGCGGCTCATTCGTCTGCAGTCTCCTCGGCGAATTGTCAGGCCGGCCGATCGATGGCTATGCCTCGAAAGTCCCTACGAGCTACTGGATATTCGGTAGACCCAATTGACCGGCTGGTGTTGCTGCCCCAAATGGGCGAAGTTCGTTGCACTTGCCACGGGATTGCGGAAGCATGAGGCGTGTTGCACGCTACTCCGTTTTCGTTCCCGCAACTGCTTCTCGGAACAGCCACCCTGGCGCTCGTTGCGGGCGCGAGTCTCGCCAATGCCGCTGCGTCGATCACCGCGCCGGGCACCACCCCAGTAAAGGAGTCCCTACGGATGATTCAGTCTTCCACCGACTTCGTCGAAATTCGCCCATCCGCACAAATCGCCATCGACCTGAGGTACGCATCGACCAACAACTTTGTCGGCCGGAACCTCTACGGCGAATTTGCAAAGGCGTACCTCCACCGAATCGCCGCAGAAAAGCTACACAAGGCCGCGGCCAACCTGGCCTCGGTGAAACCGGGACACCACCTGCTGATCCTTGATGCCCTGCGCCCCCGTTCAGTGCAGTTCATCCTCTGGGACAAGGTGAAGGGAACCGATCAGCAGGAGTACGTTGCCGATCCGAAGGTCGGCTCCATCCACAACTATGGATTTGCAGTCGACCTGACGATCATCGACCCCGAGGGACAGGAGCTCGACATGGGCACGCCGTTCGATGATTTTTCTCCGGTAGCACAAACGCAGCTCGAGACGCGCTTCTTCAAAGAGGGAAGGCTCAGCGAGAAGCAGATCCGAAACCGCCACCTGCTTCGAAAAGCCATGGAGGACGCCGGATTCATCCAGCTTCCGATCGAGTGGTGGCACTACGACGCGCTACCGAAGGATCAGGTCATCGGAAAGTTCCCGCTCGTCGAGTGAAGGAACCGAAAAGGTAGGCCCGACCATTTTAACTGGTAAGTTTCATCAGGTCCGGAGCCAGCTCGAGGGTTTTCCAGAGTCGCCAGACCTTTTACATATTGCACCCCAGGAGCTTGGCGGCCTGATACGGATTTGCGGCGCGCTTGGCCGTCATGACATGAGCGCACGCATCCGCAGCCACGCATTTCGGCTCAAGATCCCTTCCCAAGTACAGTACCAATGTGCCGATCCCAATGCGACTGAAGCGAAACCCAGCCAGGCGCGATGAAGTCGATCGGAAGCTGCAACTCAGTGCCCCGATGGGCGAACGTCGACCGAACGCATTCTCCCAGCCGATCCAGTTCCATCAAGCCATTCTGGCGTCCCATGAGCAGCAGATCATGAAAGTCCTTCATTCGGCTATTGAGCCCGCCCTTCGAGATCACCGTCTCGAGTTTTTCAGCGTAGATAGTCTCGACCGGGTACACGAGTAACGAAATAGACTCTTCGAAGAGCGCATGGCCTCGGTGATTGAGGAGCCCTAGTGCTCTTTTCGCGGGTGTGACCAGATCGCCCACCCCGAGGTCAATCTGAAGGCGATCGTGCATTTTTCCGTTCATCAGCCGGATTTCAATCGTGGCACGGAAGCAGGGATAATTCATGTGCGCCTGCACGAGCGGCTTGATTCCAACCAGCGTCATCGCGAAAACGTCGTCACTCGGAGTAGCAACGATTTCCTGAAAAGCCCCGCGGAGCACAGGCTCTTCTGCGGCCAGACGAGTGACCATGAAATCGAGGTCAGTGGTTTCACGTCCCAGATCGATCAAGAACGCGAGCAGCCGTTCCCCGGTTCAGAGTCGACCGCTTCATCTCCGAGCAGGAAGCGGATGGTTCCTGCTCGATCGGATGGCAGCTCCTGCACTTTTGTTCCGAGAGCGGTGAGTGATTCCAGAATCTGATTTGGGTAGGTGTCTGGATCAGGAGAAATCAGTTTTGAGCGGATAAAATCATCGAGGGTGCGACCGGCCAGACGCTCTGCGGCTGAAAAGACAAAATCGGTGAAAGATCACACAGGATTAAGGTCTTCCGGAAACTTTCCGAAAAGACTCAAGCAGGAGACCTCGGCGTTCTCTCTCGAACGGGGTTTTTGCCGAGGAGCGAGCCAGTGAATTGGATCAGGCATCCTTTAAACATTTCATTTCTCGCCCTGCTGGGAATCGCGAGTGCGGCGGGGCCCGCGCAAGGGGGCCCGCCCGTTCCTGCCGGTAGGATCACGAAGAAGGGGCTGATCTCCTGTTCCGGAATTTTTGGAAAGCAGCGTGATCCATTTCGGCCCGGACTGGTTCCGGAGGACGAGCCCGCCAACACGGTGATCCTTGGCTACGCAGGAAGGTTTGATGACACTCTTTTGAGTCTCTATTCGCAGTTGTCGCCGGACATGAAAGTCATCCTCATCGTGGTGGAAAAGCATCCGTCATCCCAGCTGCTTCAGACCCTCAGGACCAAGAAGAACGTCACCATCGTCGAAACCAACAACTGGGGTTCCGCCTGGGTCAGAGATTGGGTGCCACAGAAAGTCGTGCGACAGGATGGCTCCATTGAATTTGTGAATCTCACTTACACCGCGAAGTCCTTTGGACACCAGGCCCCGGAGCGTTTTGCCAAGGCATTCAAGTTGCCGCATTATCAATCGCCTCTCATCGGTGAACTCGGAAACATCATGGTCGATGGAAGAAGACGGCTTTTCACGTCTCAAAAGATGATTACCGACAACCTCGATCAGGGGTTGAGTCGCAAGCAGATTATTGACGAGTTAAAAAAGGCTTTTGAAGCAAAGGAAGTCCATGTGCTTCCGGAGCACCCTCGGGATGGAGGAATCGGTCACGTGGACCTGGTTGCAAAATACCTCGGCCGGATTCGTGGCAAGGAAACGGTCGTTGTCTCCCAGTCCAAAAGGCCAGAGGTCAACGCAGCTTTGGACCAGGCGGCACGGAAGTTCAAGTCGCTCCGGTTCGAAGTCATCCGTGTCGAGGAGTTCTCTGAGCGAATCGGATCGGGCGCGGCTGGCTTTGTGAATAGCGTGATCTTGAACGGCAAGCTGTACATGCCGACATATTCAGGGGGGTTTTCCGCTCCTCCCCGAGGGCTGCTGGAACTCGAACAGCAGGCCAAGCGTCTCTACGAATCGCTCGGATTTGAAGTTCTTACCGTCGATTCGTCGGAACCCATTCGGGGAATGGGAGCCATCCACTGCCTGGTCTGTACGGGAACTTATTGAGTTTTTTCAGGAGCCGACGGGGCCAGGGAATGCTCTCGGGATGCGGCTGGCAGGATCTGCGAACGTGATTCTTGCCTGCCTTCGGCGCCGCGATCGGCGCGCGAGCTAAAATAAAGGGGCCTTTGGGGTGTCTTTGCGGAATGCCGACAGGCGGCTTTGACGCACTTGCGAAACCAAAAGGTGGGCCCGACCTGTCCAGTGGACAGGCGACGCCATGGAGTGAGGAGAACCCCAGAACCAGAACCATTCGGATTTTGAATCAGAAAGTGGCGGAGAGGGAGGGATTCGAACCCTCGAGATCGTTTCCGACCTACACGCTTTCGAGGCGTGCTGATTCAACCACTCTCACACCTCTCCGCAGCGATTGAACTAAGGAAACTCGGATAACACCGGCCAGCCACCGATGTCCAGAGGCGGCTACGCGCCCCCAATTATTTCTGCGTGTAGACGATGTAGGCGTCCAGATCCTTGAAACGTCCCCCGACTTCACGCTTGGGCAAAGTGCGGCCGGTCATGGTTTCGAGAGCGGACCCATCGGGACGCATTTCGAAGAAGAGCGGATCAACAAGCGCCGAAATCAGAAAGTTCGACGGTTTGAGCTTGAGAACGACCACCTCGCGCCCGTCAGGCTTACGCTCGGTTCGGAGCTTGAAGAGCTCAAATCCCACCGTCTCGGCCCGATCCCAGACCGCGAACCGAAACTGCAGAGTCTCACCCTTTGCCAGTCGGTCCCAGTGGCGGCGCACCACGGGAATGAACATCGGCCCCACAGCCCAGATCTCCGGCAGCTTTTCGTCTGACTTGCGCACCTTGCCCTCGGGCGTTCGATGGGTGAAATGCAGTCGCCCGCCCTTCACCTCGACCACTCCCGATGCCCCGGTCTGCACGTGATCCACCCGGTAACGCAGCGGAGCACCCTTCGCGTCGAACGTCATCGTCTCGATCGCCAGCTCACGGCCGTCGTTCGAACGAAAAACCGAGCGCGAAGAAAGGCCATCCTGCTCAAAGACCTGGTCGAACTCAAAAAGGGGCTTTTCGCGGGATCCCTTGATTTCGAAGGCCTGCGCCGTCACCCCTTCGGCCCGGGCTTCAATGCCCGAGGTGGTCATCATCCCTAGCAGCAAAGCCAGCGAGCCGACCAAAGAGAAGGAACGACAACGGCGAACGCAAGGCATCATGCCTCAGTTATGGGGCCATTCGGGGGCATTCGCGAGAACAAAAAAAGGAGGATCGTTGCTCCCTCCAGGCAAACCTTGCGGTGAGCCTTTCAACGGTTGCACGATCCCCCCCGAGCTGTCCTCGAATCGATCTTCCCGAGTCTCCCCGGTACCTTCGGATCGCGACAACTGCTCTCAAAGGTTTGCGAACCTCGTGCCACGAACCCGACTCACTCGGCGGTCGGAATATCCACGGCCACAGGAGCATGCGGCTCGACCTTGCGGTCGGCAAACTCGTAGTGGCGCAGCCGCTCAATGGTCGCCCGAAAGCCACTCTTGACCATCTCGGCCAGCTTTCGGGGCGAAAGACTGAAATGATCCCCGAAAAACATCTGTGCATCGTGCGGGCTCGGGTGAATGTAGATCGAATCGACATCGCGGCGGTGATGCAGCTCGGCCTCGAGAATCTCGAGAATGCGTCGAGAGTGCGTCTCGTCCACTCCATGCTGCTTGCAGTAACGTTCAACCGCCGTGATGGCATTGCGCTGCGTGACCTTGCCGTGCACGTACTGATTCACCTTCTGCTCGATCACCAGATAGATCGACTGAATCAGGATGGCTGGCAGGCCATAGTCGGTCAGAGAACCCACTTCCTTGTTAAAGTGGTAGGGCTGGTGGGTGTGGCTGGCGATGATGAGGTCACAGCCGGCATCCACCGGAACATGAGTCGAAAGCGTATCGCGAATCTCACCATCGATATAATGAATCGTCTTCCCATTGCGGTTCTCGATCGGAAACGGCGCGTAGATAAAGGGAAGCGAGGCACTGGCGGCACAGGCCTGCGAAACGGTCGCATCGCTGTCATACTGGCAGGTCAGGTCATGGGGCGGCGGCTGGTAGCTGTACTTTCCGAACACCACCTTGCGCGAATGATTGAGCTGGGTGGCTACGATGAAGAGATCCGCCAGATAATCGTGAAATCGGTTACTGGGAAGCACCTGCTCCCGCATGAACTCCTCAAGTCCGACGGTTGAAAAGAGCCCCTGAATTTTGAGCCAGTCGGCGCCGAACAGCGACTCCCACCCGCCCTGCAGCAGGCGATTGACCATTCGGCCCATCTGCATGAGCTGTGAGAACTGCTCGCGGGCCAGTCCCGGGCGCAGCTTGAACATGGTCGGATAACTCAGTCGGGGAAGAGCCTTCGGAAACGCGTCCTCGGGATCCGTCGGTTCGCGACCAGTGAACGAGTTGAAGATATTGTCGAGCGAGTAGCCGGCCGCCAGGTACGAACAGATGATCGATCCGGCACTGGACCCCACGTAGGTTCCGATCTCCATGGGCCCGGGCGTGCCCCCACCGCCCCCCTCACGGGGCTGAAGTCCACCGATGAAGCGAAAACCCTGCTCCTGAAGCGCCAAAGCCACCCCGATGTGGAATGCCCCGGCCTTGGTTGCCCCACCACTGCAGACAAAGGCGATCTTGCGCTTCGGACCGATCTGGATGCGACTTCGAGATGAACTGCCGGCTCGGCGAGGACTCATGGATGTCTAAGAGCGTACTTGAATATTCACTCCATGGAAATACACTAGGCTGCATGGAACTTGGCGGGCAGTGGTTGTCATTGATGGAGTACGCAACGCGCAACAGCGTCAGTCTTTCGACGCTCAGACGCCATATCAAAGCGCAAAAGGTTCGTTTTCGAGTCGAGAACGGACGTTACCTGATCTGGAATCAGGAGGGTGCACCGCAGTACGCCACCGAAATCTCGGACGACACGCTCACCGAACTCAGGCTTCAACTCCAGAAAGCCCGCGAAGAAATTGCAGAACTCAAGACCCTGGTGGCCTTCTATGAGGAACATCATGAAGGCCTGCATGCCCAGGCTTAACCAACTGGGAGCCATGGGTCTGGCCCTTTTGGCGCTCCCATCGGTGTTGCTGGCCTCCCCTGAAATGGACCGGCGCTACTCCCTGCAGACTGTCGGAGCCCTGAAGTCTTCAGACAACGTCGACGGACTCTTCGCAGACTACGTGGCGAGAGCCCTGCGGGAATACTTTGAGTCGCAGCCTCGCTTCGTTCTTCAAGACCTCACGTCCACCCAGAAGCTCATCGACGCCTCCAATCTCTCCTACGATCGACTTCTTGACGATCGGAAGGTGCTCGAAAAGGTGGCCAGGGCCACGCGAAGCGAAACCCTCGTTCGGACCCGCATCTTCA
This sequence comes from uncultured Bacteriovorax sp., assembly GCA_964432565.1. Classification (GTDB taxonomy): domain Bacteria; phylum Bdellovibrionota; class UBA1018; order UBA1018; family UBA1018; genus CAIOHW01. The sequence goes on along the minus strand of CAYSOA010000001.1, from coordinate 41,488 downwards.
AGGAAGGACCTCGCTATCGGTTTACGATCGACTGGCTGCACTCGCCCAAGATGGACGTGCTGGCGACCGAAGTCTTTTACCTCGAAGAGCCTCGCAACGGAAACACTCTGGGCGCCGAGACCATTCGTGCCGAAATTCACTCGGCCGTCGAACGCCTGATGGCGAAAGTCCCCTTTGTGGCGCAAGTCACCGGCCGTGATGGCGACTCGGTCACCATCAATGGAGGTACGAACCTGGGCCTGAAAAAGGGCGATACCCTCACGGTGGGAACCATCGAAGAGGTCAAGCGGCACCCTCTCCTGAACGTCCTGGCCGAGTGGCGGATTCGGCGCACGGGCGCTCTGGTGGTCGAACAGGTGGACGGCGGACTGACCTTCTGCAAGGTCTTCGAAGAGGAACCGGCCAGCCCGATCGCCCGAGGCCAGAAGATCACTCAGGTTGTTCCCATGATCGATCCGATTCAGGGGTCTGCACGGGAAGTGGAACCCGAACCTGCACCGATACTCGACCGGACCGACACGCCTCGGCTCGGGTGGGTGTCGGCGGCACCCACGCTTGGTCTGTTGAGCCGCCAGTTCAGTCCCGAAAGCGGCGCATCGGGAAGAAACGGAAGTGGCCTGGCCATGGGGGCTCGCACTGACGCCTTGCTCTGGCTCGACCGCGAGTGGTTCACCGAGGCCACGTTAAGCTACGCCTACTTTCCCTATTCGCAGACGACGATCACCGACAGCTCAACGACGACCCTCTCCGGGTCGGGGTCTCTCATGCAGTACGGCCTTTCAGTGGGTTACAGCTATCTTCCGGGAACCGACTTTTTCGGCGCCAAGGGCTGGCTCAAGGCAGGCTATCGCTCCTATCAGTACTCGCTTCCGAAGCGTACCGCGGAGAGCGTCAATCCTGTCTCCTGGGGAGGCGTCTTCATCGGTGTGGGTGGAGACCTTCCACTAAGATCCGGCTGGTCTGCACAGATGAGCCTCGACTACGGCCTTCTCCGTTCGGCCACCGAAACCGGAACCGCTCGGGATGCTCCGACCGGAAGCAGCATGGTCGACTTCTACTTCGGCACGGTTTATACGTTGCGGCCGCGTCTGCTTTTTCGCCTGGGACTGAACTTCCAGGCCCAGGGAGCAGACTACGAAGAGGGAGGCTCGCTGAGCCACAAGGTCATCACGCTCATGCCGTCCTTCGTGGTTCCGTTCTAAGACCATGTCGAACACTTCAAAACAGAAAATCGAGGAGCTCGCCCGCGAGATCCTGCACCATGATCATTGCTACTACGTGCTCGACAACCCTGAAATTTCGGACGCCGAGTACGACCGCCTCTATCGCGAACTCGAGCGCCTCGAAGCGGAACATCCTGAATTCCGCCCCTCGTGGTCGCCCAGCAGGCGTGTTGGGGGAAAACCTCTGGATGAATTCGCAAAACTTCGCCATCGGGCGCCGATGCTTTCCCTGGCCAATGCCCTCACCGACGAAGAGCTCCGGGCGTTTGACGAGCGTGTTCACCGCTTTCTGGATCTTCCGGAGGACTCGCCACTGGAATACTTTTGCGAGCTCAAATTCGACGGGCTTTCGATCAACCTGACCTATCAAAATGGCGAACTGGTCTCGGCTGCGACTCGGGGCGACGGCGAAGTCGGAGAAGACGTCACCCAGAACATTCGCACCATCCGATCCATTCCCCTGCGTCTCAACGACGAACACCCCCCAGCTCTGATCGAGATTCGTGGAGAGATCCTGTTGCCGATCGAAGACTTCGAACGACTGAACCGTGAGCAGGAATCACGTGGCCAGAAACTCTTCGCCAATCCCCGAAACGCTGCCGCCGGATCGGTTCGACAGCTCGATCCTGCGGTCGCGGCTTCGCGCCCCCTGACGGGCTTCTTTTATGCCACGGGCGCCATCGAGGGATGGCGTTTTGACCGAATGAGCGCTCTCGAAGACCAGCTCGAAAAGTGGGGTTTTCGCGTCGGGTCCCACCGAAAGATCTGCCAGGGCACCGAACAGGTTCTGAAGTTCTACCGTGAAATCGAAGCCCATCGAGACTCCCTGCCCTTTGAGATCGATGGCATCGTCGTGAAGCTCAATCGCATGGATCATCTCGACCGCGCGGGAACCATTTCAAGAAGCCCGAGAGGAATGATCGCCTTCAAATATCCTCCACGGCAGGAATCGACCACCATCGAGGACATCATCGTTCAGGTGGGGCGAACGGGCGCGCTGACCCCGGTGGCCATCGTTCATCCCGTGCGCCTTGGGGGGGCAACGGTTCGCCGGGCCACGCTCCATAACCAGGATGAGATCGACCGCAAGGACATTCGCATCGGCGACCGCGTCCTCGTGCAGCGCGCAGGGGATGTGATTCCGGAAGTGGTGAAGGTCATTACTGAAGCCCGCACCGGCAGTGAACGGAAATTTCAACTTCCCGACTGGTGTCCGGTCTGTGAAAGCCCCGTCGAACGCAAGCCCGGAGAAGCGGTGGTTCGCTGTACCTCTCGAAACTGCATCGCCCAGCTCAAGGAACGGGTTCGCCACTTGGTAATGAAGGACGCCCTGAACATCGAGGGAATGGGCGAGAAAGTGGTCGAGCAGCTCGTGGATGAGGGTCTGGTGCGCCACCCTGCCGATGTCTTCCGATTGAAAAAGGAGGACTTTCTGGAGCTCGAGGGATTCGCCGAAAAGTCGAGCGAGAACATGGTTGGGGCCATTCAGTCGGCGAGAACCCCCGAACTTTACCGCCTGATCTTCGCTCTTGGCATCCGACACGTCGGAGAAGCGACCTCGAAGAGCCTCGCCCGCGCCTTTGGCTCGCTTCAGTCGCTTTCAGAGGCCAGCGAAGCAGATCTTCAATCGGTCGAGGATATCGGCCCGGAAGTAGCCCGCAGCATTCGCGAACACTTCAGCCACGCCGAGCACCGCCATGAACTCGAAGCCCTGCTGCGCGAAGTCGAACCCATCGCCCCGAAGAAAAACTCCAGCGGCTCAATACTTATCGGCAAGACGCTCGTTCTTACCGGAACCCTGCCAACACTGTCGCGATCGGAGGCAACGCGCCTGATCGAAGAGAACGGAGGCAAGGTTTCCTCCAGCGTCTCGAAAAAAACGGACTTTGTGGTGGCAGGAGAGGAAGCCGGCAGCAAGCTCGAGAAGGCTCGAGCACTCGGTGTGGCTGTCATCGATGAAGCAGGACTGATGGCCCTGATCAGCCGGTCCTGATTCGTCGAACCAGACGTCCATTCTCGAGTTCGCGCAACTTACGATCCCACTGCTCGCAGTAGGTGCGATACCGCGCCTGGACGGTCTTGAAACGAAACTGAAGCACCTGCGTGGGCTTGGACATTGACGAAAGCATGTTCACCACCTGATCAAGCTGTTTCCGGCGCTCAATCGGAGGAAGGCGTTCCACTCCCGAGAAAAACTGTCCGTACAGCAGGTGCACCTGCTCCATCAGGGGATCGACTCGCTCCAGGAGCTCTGCCAGCTTCTCGGTGGAGCCAGACTCCTGATAAGCGGACGCGTCCCGAAGCGTCTCACCCGAAAGATCAGAGGCCGCTCCCTTGGCAGTATGCTCCAGGCGACTTTTGAGCAGCTCTCGCTCGCGCTGCTCGGCCCTCTCTTGCTCCTCTTCCTCTTCCCTCTCCCTTAGACGGTCCCAGCCTGATTTCGAGTCTGACGCCATTCTTTCAGTCTAAACCGGATTTTTGATTGGACAAGGTCGCTCAAGCGATGAAACGTGGCTTCGTCAACCCTTCGGAATCGTATGAAAATCAAGACTCAGTACCAATGCCAGAACTGCGGACACGTCAGCGCCAAATGGCTGGGACGCTGCCCCGGCTGCGATGCCTGGAATTCGTTCACCGAAGAGCGCCCGACTGCGGCTGCCGCCCCTGCCATTCAGGAGGGCAGCCTGGCAGCGCTTCGCGAAGAGTTTTCGTCGACCGGTGACTGGACCGATCTTGACGCTCCGGACGACCCGGCGCGCGCCCTGCGGCGCCTCGATGTGGGCATCGGGGAACTCAACCGGGTACTCGGAGGGGGGCTCGTTCCTGACAGCTTTACCCTGCTGGGTGGAGACCCCGGAATCGGCAAGAGCACCCTGCTCCTGCAACTTGCCCGGGGCATTCGCGAGAAGCATCCCGAACTGCGCATGTTGTATGTGAGCGGCGAAGAGTCGGTCGATCAGATTCGAAGTCGAGCCTTGCGACTCGGCGTACAGGGGCAGGGGCAGGTCTTTCTTGCCGCCGAAACCCAGATTGAGAAGGTCTTCGCGACGGTCAAGGAACTGCGCCCACAGATTCTCGTCATGGATTCACTGCAGACCTTCACGAGCAGCTACCTGCAATCCGCGCCAGGCAGCGTGACCCAGGTCAGGGAGATCGCAGCCAAGCTCATGGCCCTGGCCAAGAGCGCCGGCATCGCCGTCTGGCTGGTGGGTCATGTTACGAAGGAGGGAAGCATCGCCGGACCGAAAGTCGTCGAGCACATGGTCGATACGGTTCTCTACTTTGAGGGCGACTCGGGCTCGACCTACCGGCTGTTGCGTGCCGTGAAGAACCGCTTCGGGAGCTCACGTGAGCTTGGTGTGTTCGAAATGGAGGGAGACGGGCTCCGTGAGGTGACCAATCCTTCATCGCTGTTCCTGACCGACCGTCGCGAAGCGCTTCCCGGAACCGCAATCGGAACGCTTCTCGAGGGCACTCGCCCCCTGCTGGTCGAGCTTCAGGCCCTCGTGGCGCCAAGCCCGCTCTCTCTTCCAAGAAGAACATCCGTGGGAATGGACTCGAACCGCATCGCCCTTTTAAGTGCGATCCTCGAACGACACATGCAAGTTCGTCTTGCCGAACAAGACCTTTTCTTCAACGTTGCCGGTGGACTCAAGCTCTCTGAGCCTGCATGTGATCTCGCAGCCATCGCAGCCATCTGGTCGTCGGTCGAAGACCGGCCCTTTCCGATGGACTGGGCCTGGATCGGTGAGCTCGGACTGACGGGCGAGGTTCGCCGGGTATCGCAGATCGAAGTGCGCGTCGAAGAGGCGAGAAAACTGGGCTTCAAGACCGTGGTAGTTCCTGAAGGTTCGGCAGACCGTCTGGGCAAGGTGCGCGGGCTGAAAGTACTCACGCTCGACCGGGTCTCGCGCCTTGGGCGGATGGTCTCAGAGAACAGCCCGCTCAGGGCTTGAGCATCACCCGACTAACGGCACGACTCCACCGTGAAAGGGCAGCCTCCCGTTGCTGATCCGACATCGTCGGTTCGAAAAGACGTTCCTGCTTCCAGGTCTTTTCGATGTCCGACAGGTCGCTCCAGACCCCGGCACCAAGCCCGGCCGCAAAGACTGCTCCCAGGCTGGTGGTTTCGAGATAGCGCGGGCGGCGAAGCTGGACGTTCAGTACATCTGCTTGAAACTGCATGAGCAGGTCGTTCGCCGCCGCACCCCCATCCACATTCAGCGACTGAAGGGGCTTTCCCAGATCCTTTTGCATGGCTGTCAGGATATCAGCGTTCTGGAAAGCGACGCCCTCGAGTACTGCGCGCGCCAAATGCCCGGCCTGGGTACCTCGAGTCAGCCCAGTGAACATACCCGTTGCCTGTGGGTCCCAATACGGCGCTCCGAGCCCCGTTAGCGCAGGAACGAAGACTACTCCATCAGAGTCCGCCACCGTCTCGGCCAGCGACTCCACCTCTGAAGCATCGCGAATCAACTTCAACCCATCACGCAACCATTGCACGGCAGCACCAGCAATAAACGCCGAGCCCTCCAGTACGTAGACGGTTCCTTCGCGCGGCATCTGCCAGCCAATGGTGGTCAGAAGTCGATGATGGCTCTTGATGGGGCTTCTCCCCGTATTCATCAGCATGAAGGCCCCGGTACCGTAAGTGCACTTCGCCATTCCTTCTTTCGTACACGCCTGCCCCAACAGGGCCGCCTGTTGGTCCCCCAGCACTCCGCTGATCGGGATTCCATCCGGTAGCCCTGAAACTCCACGGGTCAGTGCAAAAGTGCCCGTCGATGGACGCACCTCGGGCCAGATTTCCACCGGCACTCCCAGTGCCTTGCAAAGGTCAGGGTCAAAGACGTGTCGCGTGAGATGAAAGCAGAGAGTTCGTGACGCATTGCTTGGCTCGGTGACATGAACAGCCCCCCCGGAAAGCCTGGCCATCAGAAAGCTATCGATGGTTCCTGCCGCGAGCCGCCCCTGTTTGTGGGCACTGGCAACCTCACCCCAGTGCTTCAGCGCCCAGGCCGCCTTTGTGCCTGAAAAATAGGGGTCGAGAAGCAGGCCGGTATTGTCCTGAAAAAAGGGCTCCATGCCCTTGCTGCGAAGCTCGTCACAAAGCTCAGCCGTGCGCCGGTCCTGCCAAACCAGTGCACGCCCCAGTGGTTCGAGTGTCTTTCGGTCCCAAAAGCAGAGCGTCTCGCGCTGGTTGGTGATTCCGATGGCCACCAGCTTTCGAAGATCCTGGTGAAGGGTCACTTCACGAATCGTCTGAACGACGGTACTCCAGATCTCCTCAAGGTCGTGTTCCACCCAGCCGGGCTGAGGAAAGTGCTGCTCGAAATCAATGCTGGCCTCGGCAATCCGCGAGAGTTCGCGATCCATCAGCAAGGCAGTCGTTCCGGTGGTTCCCTGGTCAATGGCGAGAATCATGTCCATGTTTCCACGTTACGTGCTCACGATCCTTGTCGCAGAGGGCAAATTTTATCCATTGATGGAAAGACGGAGTCTTCCGAAGAGAAGCTTGGATGAAGGCCCTTTTGCGTCAGTTTCTTGACCCGACCGCTTCGCGAAGAACGCGATGGACCGGTGCGTTCATCCTGGGCCTCATGGGTGCACTGCTGCTTCGCGTGGTCGACGGAGGGCTCGCCGCCCGGTACAGTCGAGAGTACTCGGCCATCGTCGGCCGGCAGATCGCAAGTCAGGCGGAAGGATTGGTTTTGGCTGCGAGCCAAAAGAACATCTCGGATCCGATCGGCTGGGCGCTCTTCCAGCTTGGGCAGGGAGTCGAGCCCCGTTTCATTCAGGTCACCCGCGAAAAGGGCCCCGTCAACGAGGGAATCGTGATCGCATCGGGCAGCGAAGTCGAGGTCACGAAGAACCTCGCCCTTCCCGGAAAGGCCGAATCCGCCGCCGTTCGTGTCACCGTCAAGATGCCGTCAGTGGGATTTCTTGGAACCACCACGAGCCTGAGGCGCGACGTGGCGACGGGTGTGGTCGCCCTACTTCTAACTACCCTGTTGGGGCTGTTTCTTCAGCGCCGCTCGGATCAAGACTCCCTTTCGCAAAGTGATGAACGAAACCAGCAGGTTCGCAGCCTGCTCCCGCCTCTGAAGGAGGTCCTGCTCGGCATCGGCAGGCAACTTCGAGACATCTTCGGTCACTTTGAACGACTGAGTCGTTCCACACGCGAAGTGCAGAAACATCTCCATGGCGCCCGAGAAGGATTTCATCGATCCATTCAGCAGTCGCGCAAGATCCTGAAACGGGCGGACGAACTCAGCGGATGCACCATCCACGCCGAGGCTGCCGTGTTGAACTTGATGTTGGAGTCCAGCCGGAAGTCCGAGCAGCAGGATTCCTCCCCCTATCCCGTCCACGTTCTTCACCAGCAGCTTCTGGACATTCGAAGTCGGGCTTCGGCCCTCCAGCGAGACGTGCGCGAACTCGAGATTGCCCTCGAACCGACGACCACCGACCTCGATCTTGGCTACCACGCCGTGAACGAAGCCGCGTCTGCTCTTCAGTGCGTACCTGAAGAGATCCGCAGGACAGGCGAAGGCATGACCGAGCAGGGACGCCTCTTTCAGAAGCTGCGGCAGGTTATGGCCGGCTGATCAGGCCGGCGCTCAATCCCGCTTCGATGAAATGGTAAGCTGCGGTCGCCGCGAAACGCGCCGTCGCGTCCTGAACGTCATGCTCTGGGTTCAGCTCGAAGATCCCGAGAGAAACCACCTTGGAATGGCCCCCCGCCAGCTCCAGCATCGCCAGCACCTCGGCTGGATCGAACCCTTCTGCCTGCGGAGCACTCACGCCCGGACAATGGGCCTGGGCCAAAGCATCAAGATCGAGGCTGATGACCAGCGCATCGACCCGAGCAGCCAGGGACTCGAGCTCCGCACGAAAGGCTTCGAGGCGATCGGCAAAGCGAAGCGACGCCCACGAGTGGACCTGAATCTGCTTCTGGTCGACGTAATCCCAAAGCTCGGGGGCGTTGCAGTGCGACTGGATTCCAAACTCCACCAAATGCCCGGGATCAAGGACGCCCGACTCGATGGCGAGAAAAAATGGAGACCCACTGCCCGGCAGTGGCGCAGGCCGACGAACATCCAGATGGGCATCGATATTGATGCAGCCCAGCCGCCGCTTGAGCCCCAGTGCCTCGGCCACTCCCAGCACGTGCGAATATCCATGGTCGTGCCCACCTCCCACGACAACGCTTCGAGCGCACTCGCCCTGAGCCCTGCGAACCAGGTCAGCGGCATGGCGATGATTCTCAATGACGTCGTGACCGATTTCGGATGCCTTCAGGTGCAGTCCAAGTGCCTCGTGGACCGGAGCGCGACCGCGAAGGCGCCGAAATTGGTGCAGGAACGCCCTCGGACCGTTGCAGGCCCCCACTCGGCCCCCGACGTTCAGCACGCCCTGATGGTCGGCTATTTCGATCAGGCTCCATTTGCGCTGCGGCATCATTTCTCCTACACTCGATTTCATTAGGAAATTCGGAAGGCACAATTCCATGGATGGGTTTCACGACAGCAAGTGGTTTGTCTATATCAACGATCATCACGAGGGGCCCTTTTCAATGGGCCAGCTCCAGTCCAAGCTTCAAACGGGAGAGATCAACCGCAACCACTACGTCTGGTGCGAGGGCATGCCCGACTGGCAGGTCATGACGAGCATTCGTGAGCTCGACGCCATTTTGACGCTGACGTCGGCGCCCATTTTCCCTGAAGCTGAACCGGACGAACCCGAGTTTGAAAGTGATCCAGAACCCGTATTTTTTCACCGGCAGGATGAAGTGCGCTCGCCTGAGTCGAGCCACTCACCCGCGCCGGCACGCAGTCTCGCACCCGTGACCCCGACCGAACCTGAACCTCGTATCGAGATTCGTCCCGTGGCTCCCGTCGTCGAGGCCGCGCCTGAGCCTGAGCTCGCGCTTGAACCTGAACCCGCTGCCTCACCCGTTCAGGCTACACCGATCCGCGCTGAGCCAGAACCCGCTCTGGCTGCCGAAGCAAAGCCCGCCACAATCCAACTCGAACCCAGGCAGGCGACGCCAGCCCCAACGTTCGAACTGGAGAAGCGGTCGGAACCCAAGCCAGAAACTCCAGTCGAGCGACAACCTGACCCTGTTCTCGAGCCGACGCCGGTCTTCGAAGCTCCGGTCGAACCCGCTCCACGACTCGAACCGAAATGGGAGCCCGAGCCCGAGCCCGAGGCCCAACCCGAGTCGGGCGCGCACCGTGAGACTCTCGATGAACTTCGAAGCTCTCGGTTTGACGATGCTCCTGTGGGCGCGCCGCTCGATGAGGAAGTTGCCCCCCGGCACGAGCCGACAGCCTCGATGACGTTTGGGTCCATCTCCAATCGACCTGCTCGATCTGGAGGGTTCCTCAAGATCTTCCTGATTCTCGCCCTCATCGGTGCTGGAGCCTTTGCCTACGTCTCGGGAACCCTCGACCCGGTGCTCAAGCATCCACAGTTCCGCTCCGCGCTGGCGACCACCTCTTCGCTTCTGAGCCCGGTGGGCACGCGCCTGGCGCAATGGGTTCCCCAACTGCAATCCTTCATCTCTCCGGTACCCGCCTTTCCAGGCGTCGAGGCCGGGGAACTCGCTGAACTCCGAAACAATGCCAAGTCAAGCGAACCGCTTCGGCTTGCACTCGCCATCGAAAAGGCAAGCTCGAGTACTCCGGGTTTTCACGTCTCCGCTCCACTGCCCGACGGGACGCGTATTGACCTGATTCTGGTGGGCCGCCCCGAGACGCTACTCAGCCAGACCAGCCTGGTCCTCAAGGCCACCGGCGAGATTTCGAGTCGGCTCGTCAGCTTCGACGATCTTCGCCAGCCCGATGGACGACCGCTTGCGCAGGGGCAGTACGAAGTGATCGCTTCCGAATCCGAAGCGGGCTCCCAGTTGCCCGAGGTCGAGGCCGTGCTCGGCGCACTGCCCCTGGTAAAAAGCGACTTTCCGGCTGAGTCGGGAGTGCAGGGCGAGCGCAGGCTCTTTATCAGGAAGACCTATTTTGTCGGAGGAGAGAAGGACGAGAACTACGCGAAGCGACTCAAGGACTTCCATGATCGCCTGCGCACGCGGTCGAACGAGGAACTCTCCGAGCTCTCACAGATCGTTCAGACCCTTACGCTGCAGTTGAGTGCCACGATGGAGGAGCACCAGAAGGTCTTCTCGGCCAGTGGCGCGAAGGCGGTCAAGACGGCTGAGAAGCAGTGGAATGAGTTTCACGACAAGTGGACGGGCGTCCAGACACGCCTTGAGTCCGGATTTGCAGGATGGGCTGAGGCCCTGTCGAAACAGGAGTTCTACCACTGGGGCCTTTACGTCCTGGTTCGAAACCTGTCTGAAAAGATCAGTCAGCTTCATGTTCAGCAGCACTCCGGAGTGTTGATTCGGCCCACCGACCTCAAGGAGTACCAGACCCAGCTTCAGGAGAAGGAGAAGCTCGGGCGTCAGGCCCTTCTCGAGCTCGACACGAAGCTGACCGAATCAAAGAAACTCAACGAAGGTATCGAGGGCATGCCCAAACGCCTGTCTTTCGAGGGCCTCGCCGAAGCGATCGAAGAGTCAGACGAGGAGTCGATCGACGGTGCTACCGACGAGACCCCCGCTGCCGTCGGGTCAGACGCATCAGATACCGCCACTCCTCCTGCCGAAAAACAGGAGAAGTCCGAGTGAGTTCGACCGACCGGCGAGACGAGCGACGCAGGAGCAGAAGACGCCCTATCCTGGATAGCTTCGCGGTCTTTGCCGTTGCTCCCCAGATTTCTCCGAACCGTCTTCCCGTATTCGATATCAGTGAATTTGGCCTGGGCTTTCAGCTCGAGCCCGATCTGGCCAGTCCTGAGCTGACCCCTGTCCGCCAGGGGGATCTCATCGACCTCAGGCTCTACTTAAATCAGTCACTCTCGATTCCTTTGCGCATCGAGCTGGTGAGAGTCTACCAGAGCACACCGGACGGACCACGCATGGCAGGAGCCTCGCTGGTCGAAGTCGACTCACCCGCCCACCAGGCCCTCGGCGCCTTTGTGCGGCTTATTGATGCCATGGCCACCTTCCACGACTAAAAAACGGGTCAAGGGGCCGCCCCTTGCTACCGAAAAGATTCATGGAGGAGAGTTCCATGAAGCTTGCAGGGAAGCACGGCAGCAACGGTGAAGGTGGAGATGCGACGTCAGAAAAGGTCGTCGACTTCAATCAAGTTCGAAGTCAAAAACTCGACGAAAAGCGGCGTAAAACCGAGCGCATCGTTTTCCAGGACCTTCTGGGAGTGTATTGTGTCATCGGAAACTCGCAGATCCGGCAGCTTCAGCTGGTTGATGTCAGCGACGAGGGCCTTTCCTTTCTGGTGCCCTTTGACGTCAAGAACCCCTGGCCACGCGAAGACGGAGACCTCCCCCTTCGTCTCTACTTTACCCAAGACACCTACCTTCCCATTCAGGCTCGCGTCGTCAACTCACGCCCCTCCATCGAAAATGGTGTCCGCTACGTGCGCTACGGGTGCACGGTCGACGCATCGCTGCAGTCCTACGCGACCTATCTCCAGTTCGTGAAATTTCTGAAGTCATTCTCCGAGCATGCCCATCGCGATGAGGGCACCGACTCGGTCTTCTATCTCTGATCGCCAAAAAGCTTCGGCACCCCTCCCTCGAGAGGGGTGCCTTTTTTTTGCTTGAGACATAAAAAAACGCCGCCCCCCAAGCTGGGGAGCGGCGGTGTGTTGTGGGGGTTGGAAAACTTATGCAGCGCTCTTCTTGCGCGCGGGAACTTCAGATTTTTTCAGCCATTCTTCGAGGATCTTCGAGGCCTTCTCGGGCGACTCAGAGACGAGATCCGAGATCTTGTGAACCAGCTCGTCGACCTCCGCCCTCTTCGGACGGAGGTCTGGAGCTGTGGTTTGTGGTGTGGGTGGTGAAAGTGGTTTTCTCGGGGGCCTTTGCATGAAATCAGGAAATCTTATCGTTAGCAGAAATCGAGCCGTCGACTGCCGCGTTGATGGCCGCGTCAATGACCTCGGCGCTGACAATATCCTCGTCGCATCCTTCCAGCTCGGCCAGGATCTCATCGGGAATGGCGCCGAAGAATACGTCCTGATTTTGTGCCGAAAAGGCATACCAACGATTGCCAATGCGCTGGTAGAGCACGTCGACCTTCTGGTTGTTGCTGGTGGTTTCCTTCTTGCGAATTGCGGTAGCGCTCATTTTTTCAGTCCTCCCTGACTGGTGACAAGAGACCTATCGGAGGACGGCGCGCACAATTAACGGGAATAAAATGCCGGGTGGAGGAAACGCTTCAACGCACGGAGATCGTACCAGACAGAGTTGAGTCAAACGTGTCAGTAAAGTCAAAGTCTGCGCCCGGTCCGGTCAAGCTAACGGCATGAGCGCGAATCACCACACGAGCCAGCGGGTCGTGCACGGCACTGGGAGTAAAAACATCGACCTCACCAGGGGTACTGACAATCTGATGGCGATTGACGGGGTTGATGTAGTGAAAGGTCACGATCGTTCCCGAGGGCACGGTGCACACCAGCCCTGAAGCATTCGCTACCCAGCTCCCGCCGGGCTCATCACAGCCACACAGGATAGCCACCTGCCCGTCGGTCACCCCGATAGCAGCCGAGCCCGCACTGCAGCCCGTTGCGAGCTCAGGCTCGGCAGTCCCGCAACCAAGCGGCATTAGGCAAGAAAGCGCGAGCGCCGCCAGCTTCAGTTTCCGTCGAGTTTCCATGGCCTTAGATCGTGCCCCAGGAGGAATCAAAAGTGAAGCGGCGAGCTTTTTTGCCGCTTGCGTCAGCCCCTGATTTTGGGTAACAACCTGAGCACTTCAGTGCGGACCCGTAGCTCAGTTGGATTAGAGCGCCACACTACGGATGTGGAGGTCATAGGTTCGAACCCTGTCGGGTCCGCCATTGAAACAAAAAAGCCCAGGTCTTCGGACCGGGGCTTTTTTGTTTTTTCTGCAGTAGAAGTCACCACCCGCCCCCCAGTAGACGACTGCTCCCTACCGACGCGGGGGCTTGATTTTGTGTTTCACACGATCTGCAAAAATTCTTCGGATCCTGCTGTCGTCATCTTCATCATAAATTTCACCCCAGATTTCTTCCGAGATGTCCTCCAGCGTGACGATTCCAAGAGGCTCACCGGAGGCGGCCGAGACGATGGCCATATGGTTCCGCTTCGCCTGCATCATTCGCAGCGTCGATAAGATCGAGTCCTGAGGCGACACATGAAGCGATGGGCGAATAATCGCCTGCCAGTCTCGATTGCCGGCCTCCCGATAGGTGAGAAACTCCTTGGTATGCAGCATGCCCTCCACCAGGGAATCTCGAACCACCGGAAGCCGCGTGTGACCTGAAGTCAGGATCACGGGAACCACATCCTCCATTGTGTCGGTGCAGCGAACAGAAACCACCTCCCTCCAGGGAAGTAGAATATCCCGGACCTTTTTCCTTTCGATATGAGCCAGGTTCAATACGGCCTGCTGATGATGCTGCGAAAGGGTGTCGATCTCGATCGAGGCTTCAGGCGCCTGCGGTGCGCCAGGGGAGAACGGGAATAGCACTTTTAAAAGGGACTTGGTCGACCATTCAAGGGAGCTGACCGCAGGGGAAAGAAAGCGATCGGCCATAGAAATCATCCGGGCCCCCCTCAAGACGATTCGAAGCGGATTCTTCAGAGCCAGGCTCTTGGGGACGAGCTCACCCACGACGACACTGAGAAAGGTCAAAGGAAGCACGACCAGAAGGATCGACAGAAACTCAGAGGCATTTTCACTCAACCCGAACTTCACCCGAAGAAGGGGGTCGATGGATTCGCTTGCTCCCGCCCCCCCGACCGCTGCGGAGATCGCACCAACGAGGGTGATTCCGATCTGCAGGATCGAAAGCGTGCGCTCGGGGCTCTGCCTGAGCTCAAGAATGACCTGTGCCGCACGATCGCCTCCCCTGGCCAGACGCCGAAGCTCGGGCTTGCCGACAGAAACGAAGGCCATCTCATACGCTGCAAAAAAACCATTCAAGACGAGACAGACCGCAATGACAAGAATCTCTTCCATGGAGACGGCCAAGCGTCCCTCATCGACCCCGGTAAAGTCACCCCTTTTTTGTTTTCCGCACCGTCAATCACCACTACTCTGTCGCCATGTCAGAAGCCGTGTCCCACCATGAATTCATCATCATTGGCGCCGGCCTTGCCGGGTTGGCGGCAGCTTCCGAACTCCGTCATCAGGGCCGAAACGTTCTGGTACTCGACAAGAGTCGTGGAGTGGGCGGGCGCATGGCAACTCGCCGCGTCGGCACGCTGAGGATGGATCACGGCGCACAGTTCTTTACGGTCCGAGACCCAAGGTTCGAGGCGTTGCTAGCCCCTCTACTCACCGAAGGCGAGGTATTCGAATGGTCTAGAGGATTTCCGCTGTGGCAGTCCGGAGTCATTCACTCGCGGCAGGACGGACATCCCCGTTACGCGTGCCGCTCGGGCATGAGTGCCCTTGCGAAGTTCATGGCGCGCGATCTGGGTCTGGCTCTCGGCGATGCCGTCACGCACGTAGAGCGTCATCAAAACGGAACCTGGCAGATCCTGACGGCCCGGGGTCTGCTCTATTCGGCGGAGACACTGATCGTCAACGCGCCACCGGCACAGGTTCTGCCACTGGTCGGATCATTTCTCGATTCAGACCTCCACTCGAGGCTGTCCTCATTTCAAATGGAACCCACTTGGGCGGTCTTCGGAGAGGTCGATCGTGATCCCGAACTGGGCGGTGTGGCACTCGAGTTCGCCGATCATCCTATTTTGGGGTTCATGGCTCGAGATCATTCACGAAGGCCCGAAGTCGGACGAACGCCCTCCGTCGTGGTTCATTGCAATTCAAGCTGGTCATACAAGAACCTCGAACGCTCGACCGAAGACGTCGCCCATCTCGTCTCGAACGAAGTGGAGAAACTTTTTGGGGTTCGCTTCCGCCAATCACCTGAAGTGCATCGATGGAGATTTGCGAAGCCGCTCCACTCCCTGGGAGAAGCCTGCCTGTGGGACCCGCAGCTTCGACTCGGGGCCTGTGGCGACTGGTGCACCGGCGGGCGGGTCGAGGGAGCAGTTCTATCGGGCTGGGCTGCCGCCTCAAAAAGCTCACCTCAAGGCTAGGGCAGCTCAGGGGCGGCCCTGCAAGACTCGCTCTTCAATCAGATGAACATGTGTCGCCTGGGTTCGCGTCTTCAGCCAGGACGTCAGGGTACGGCGCTGAGTCGTCATGAGCTTATTTGTGGATTGAAGCCAGGCCAGCACCCGCTTCTCTCCCTCGAGAGTTCCAAGGGCCAGTCCGATCTTCAGCGTTCGAACCGCTGGAAACAACGCCTGGGCCTCGCGCTCAATTTCAGTCACTGGCAACTGAATGGTCTGAGCAGCCTGGAGTGCTGCCCGAAGCTTCTCGGTTTCCTCAAACTGGGCCTTCAGCGCCTCTTCACTCTTCAGGTAAAGCGTCTGCAATAATTTGCCATTCGCGGCCAGCGATCGCTCGTCCTGGCGATTGATCGCATCCACGACTCGAATCTTGGTTTCACGAAGGCCGTGTCGGGCTGCAGCCTCATTCAGTCGCTTCTCGATGACTTCGGTGTCCTCGACGCCCACCA
>CAYSOA010000001.1:0-25526 GCA_964432565.1 uncultured Bacteriovorax sp. | reverse complement strand
AGGCCGACCAGCCTGCAGATGAAGTACGTTCCCAGGCAGATGAACACTGCATTAATGAAGAACAGATAAAACGCGCCAAAAAATACCGTCGGATCGAGCCTCGAAAGGCCGAACCCTGCCGTACAAAGAGGCGGGAGCAGTGCCGTGGCAATCGCCACACCTGGAATCACATTGGTCTTGGTCGTGCGCGTGAAGCCGATCATTCCGGCCACGCCGCCCCCCAGAGCGATCAAGACGTCCCAGATACTCGGAGAGGTGCGAGCCAGAAGTTCGGACTGAGCCCCCGAAAGAGGAGAAAGGCTGAAGTACAGGGTCGAAGCGAGCACCGAAAAGCCCACGGCAAAGCCCAGGTTTTTCAGGGCATACCGAAGCATTCGGGTATCCAGGAGAGCAACAGCGGTGCCCATCCCAATGATCGGCCCCATCACTGGCGAGATCAACATGGCTCCGATGATCACGGCGATGGAGTTGACATTGAGACCCACCGAAGCAATCAGGACAGCGAGCATCAGAATCCAGAGGTTCGGGCCCTTGAGTTCGATTCCCTGCCGAACCGACTCGATGATCTCAGGGCTGGCGGCCAGATCATCCGTGAGATCGAGACGCTCGAGGATGACGGGCATGTTTCTGCCCATGAAGATGCGGATTCTCTTGCGCCAGCTCATATCTCGTAGCGTAATGAGTGTTGAATCCGAAGTGCAAGATTTTTAAAGAGATTCTCGATGCCCGGCTCAACCACCAACCGCTTTAAGCCCAGTCGGCGAATGCCCTATCTGCTGCTGAGTCTTGCCCTGCACCTACTGCTGGTTGTGAGCCTCTCTCCGGGCCATGACGAGGAGCACACCGTGCAGCTGTTCAAAGGGGTGATCGAGCTGGGTGAAAGTGGGGATGGCCATGCCGACGTGCCCCATGTCCACACGCCCAAGCAGCGACGCCCCCGCCCCGAACCAGAGCCCGAGGAGTTGGCCGACACTTCGGCGACCAAAGACGACAGCGCTGCAGACGAATCATCGGGCGAACCCATTGATGTGACCACGCCGGGAGGAACTGGCGCCACGGGGGGGGCTGACACAACCCTCGGCGAAGCGGAGCTCTACCTGCTGGATGTTTTGAAGCGAATCCAGAAGGCTCGCTCCTACCCCCGTGAGTCTCTACTTCGCGAAGAAGAGGGTGATGTCACCGTATCGCTGACGATTGCACGAGATGGAGGCATCGTGGCTCTGGAGCTGGCCAAACCCTGTCCCTTCGAGTCGCTCAACCGCTCCGCCCTGCGGTCCGTTCGGGCGGCGGGGCCCTTTGCTCCCCTGCCGGATCTCTGGAATCGGTCGATTCGAGTTCGCATTCCGCTGCACTACGAGCTGAACCGGCGCTGAACCCAAAGCGAAGCTGAGTGCAAAGAAGTTGCAATAAGGCAAGCAGCCCTCTAGAGTCACACCTCATGAAAAACACTTGGATTCTGCTTGCTACCGCTCTTTCTGCCATGCCTTTGGCCCTCGCCGCCGAAGAGGAGGAAATCGAAATTCCCGAGATCACTGTCCTGGGCGCCTCCGGAGGGGACAAAACGTCGGTTCAGGACTTTGTTCCGACCATCAGTGAGCTCTCCGGGCGCAAGCTCGACAAGAAACGCGCACAGACTCTCGGCGAAACCCTGGCGCGCGAAACAGGCGTGACCTCGACCCAATTCGGGCCCGGCTCGAGCCGACCCATCATTCGTGCGCTCGATGGTGACCGCATTCGCGTGCTTCAGGGTGGGCTTGGTACTCTCGACGCCTCCGGCACGAGTGCGGACCATGCCGTGGCAGGAGACCCGCTACTGGTGGATCGGGTCGAGATCATTCGCGGCTCAGGCGCCCTTCTCTACGGCTCGAGCGCCATCGGTGGCGTGGTCAACACGGTCAGCTCGCGCATTCCGACCCGCCTTCAGTACGACTCGAAGATCAAGTTCGACTCGCGCTACTCCACGGTCGACTCGGGCCGAACCCTCGGGCTTCTCGTCAACCACAGCGCAGGAGATTGGGCCTACCACTTCGACGGCATCCTTCGTGCCTCCGAAGACTACCGCACTCCGGTGGTCACGGTCGCGAACAGCGAGGCCGAAACTCTGGAAGGCGCGCTCGGCATCAGTCGCATCACTGAAAATGGCTACTGGGGCGCTTCGTTTTCGAGCTTCGGAACGCACTATGGGGTCGTCAAAGAAGAAGAAACGGTCATCGACCTCAACCGCCAGCGCCTGGATCTCGCAGGCGAATTTAAAACCTCGGGATGGATCGAGTCGGGCCGCATTGCCGGAGCTCTCTCGACCTACAAGCACACCGAGAGCGGACATGACCATGCCGCTCTGGTCGCCCTAGCGGGTGAGGAGCACGAAGAGGGTACTGTCTTTAGGAATACGGGCGGCGAGCTTCGCGCCGATCTTCGGCATCGTCCTTGGGGCCTCGTGCAGGGCATCGTCGGACTGCAGACCCAGGCCTTTCGGCTGAGCGCCTCCGGAGAAGAGGCCTTCCTGCCCACGACCAACAACATTCAGGGTGCACTCTTTGCGTTTGAGGAGCTGCCGATCGGCAACTGGACGCACAATTTCGGACTTCGAGGCGAGTACTCGCGAGTCAGCTCGGATGGTGGAGGAGCCTTCGGTGCGGCTGCCTCTCGAAGCTTCATCACCCCCAGCATCTCGCTCGGCACCCTCTACCGACTGAACGAAATCTACAGCCTTGGCGTGAATACTTCGTTTACCGAGCGCGCACCCAACTACCAGGAGCTTTTCGCTCTCGGCGCGCACATGGCCACCAGCACCTATGAAATCGGAAATGCCGATCTCAAACGCGAAATCGGAAGATCACTGGAGCTCTCGCTGCGTCGCAAGCAGGGCAAAAGCGAAGCCCGAGCGACAGTGTTTGCCCAGGACTTTACGCGCTTCATTGGCTTGATTCCAACAGGGGCTACGGACGGAGACAGCGGCTTCGCCGAATACGAATTTCGCCCGATCTCAGCTGCCCTGTACGGCGCCGAATTTGAACTGACCGAGCGCCTTCCGTGGACGTTCTGGGACGGCATCTGGGAACTCGAAACGCGGCTCGACATCGTGCGCGGCTTCAACCGCACCGACCGCACCTTCCTGCCTCGCGTGACTCCCGTGCGCGAAACGGTCGGCCTGAGTTATCGCGGCAACTCGATTGCTGCGGACATCGAAATCCAGCGCTCTGAGGCCCAGACCCAGCTTGCCGCCAACGAGCAAAAGACCCCTGCCTACACGATGCTGAACCTCGGAGCCGAGATGCCAGTCACCACCGGCTTTGGAGCCCTGAGACTGACCGCACGCCTCAACAACGCCTTCGACGTCGAAGCGCGGAACCATGTTTCATTCGTGAAGGATGTCGCCCCACTTCCCGGCCGGAACTTCATCGTCGGACTTCAGGCCCGGCTCTGAGGACGATTCAAGCAGCGCGACAGGTCTTGCACACCCCGAAAAACTCGAGGGTGTGCGAGACGTCGTCGTAGCCCAGCTTGCGAACACGCTGGATGATCGCCTCGGGAATGCACTCGTCGACGTTTTCCATCTTGCGGCATTTCTTGCAGATGACGTGATGATGGTGGTGTCCGCCGCCCGCGAATTCGTAGCGTGAGGTGCCGTCGCCGAACTCACACCGACGCACCAGACCCAGCTCCTCGAAGGCTGTGAGCACTCGATAGACGGTCACGCGGTCGATGCCGTCAAGAAGCGCAAACTCTCGAAGTTCATCGACACTGAAAGGGCCGTGCTCGGCAATCAGGGCCTTCAAAATCGCGATTCGGGGCTGGGTGCGGCGCAGGCCGGCCCGCTCGATGGCCTCGAGGGCCGAAGCCAGCTCGAGCTCGTGCCGACCATGGGCTGATGTCCCAGTATTTTTGCGCCCTTGCGTGAGGCGCCCCCCGCGAGTCTGACCGTCCTTGCCCATAACCTGAGCCTACAGCAGATGGCCGTGGGAAGAAACGGCACGATCACGCCCCGGGAAAAATTGACAATCGCATCCATGTTGCACTAAGAGTCGCAACAAGATTGCAAAAGACTCGGAGAACACCATGAAACAAGGAATCCACCCCGAATACCGCGAAGTCATCTACAAAGACGTATCGTCCGACTTTGCCTTCCTCACCCGCTCCACCGCGCAGACCAAAGAAACCATGCTCTGGGAGGACGGAAATGAATATCCCGTCGTGAAGGTCGAAATCTCGAGTGCTTCGCACCCGTTCTTCACGGGCAAGGAAAAGCTGCTCGACACCCAGGGCCGCATTGAGCGGTTCCGCAAGAAGTACACGAAGTAACGAGGACCCCATGAAAAGCACGCAAATCAGAAGTTTGCTCCGCAAAGGCGACCTGGTCGAAGTCATCTCCGGAAAAGAAAAGGGCAAGCAGGCCCGCATCACAGCCATGCAGCTCAAGCACGAATCGGTGATTCTGGAAGGCCTGAACCAGGTCAAGCGCCACACCCGTCCTTCACAAGCCAACCCTCAGGGTGGCATCGTGGCCAAGGAAGCGCCGATTCATATTTCGAATGTCATGGCGGTAGACCCAAAGACCGGCAAGCCCACTCGGCTCGGCACGAAGATCATCGACGGCAAGAAAGTGCGAATCGCCAAGAAAAGCGGAGAAGTTTATGTCTAAGTTCTGCGAACTCACCGGCAAGGGCCCCACGACCGGCAACCTGGTCAGCCACTCGAACATCAAGACGCGCACGCGCTGGCTGCCGAACCTCGTCAGCAAGCGCTACTCCATTCCGGAGCTCGGCCAGATTCTGTCGCTTCGCCTGTCGACTCGTGCCATCCGCACGATCGACAAGCAGGGAGGAATCAGCCAGGCCATCAAGCTTGCCAAGGATTCCGACCTTTCGGATCGTCTTCGTACCATCAAGGCGCGGCTGATCGCGAAGGGCCGAAAGGGCTAAGATGCAGTCCTCGCAGCTTCCCGTCACGGTTCTTTCCGGATTCCTCGGAGCCGGAAAGACCACGCTCCTGAACCATGTGCTTCGAAATCGCGACGGCATGCGCGTGGCGGTGATCGTCAACGACATGAGCTCGGTCAACATCGACGCAGCCCTGGTCAAGGGTGGCGAAGCCGCCCTGAGCCGCACCGAAGAGAAGCTCGTCGAAATGCAGAACGGCTGCATCTGCTGCACGCTTCGCGAAGACCTGCTCGTCGAGGTCGCTCGACTGGCGCGCGAGGGGCGATTCGATGCCCTGCTGATTGAGTCGACCGGAATCTCCGAGCCGCTGCCCGTGGCCGAAACCTTCACCTTCGAAGATGAGAACGGGGTGTCGCTCTCGCAGCTGGCCCGCCTCGATACGATGGTGACCGTGATCGATGCGCTCAACTTCCTGAATGACTACCAGCAGTCCGACGAGCTCAAGGCGCGCGGGCTTGAGGCGGGAGACGAGGACGAGCGCACGATCACCGATCTGCTGGTGGAGCAGGTCGAGTTTGCAGACCTCCTCGTGCTCAACAAGACCGACCTGGTTTCACCTGCCGAGCTGGACACCCTCAAGGGAGTGCTCAGGAAGCTCAACCCCGGAGCCCGCCTCATCGAGAGCCGCTACGGTCAGGTGGCGCCCAGCTCGGTGCTGAAGACCGGGCTGTTCAACTTCGAAAAAGCCTCCGAATCGGCGGGCTGGCTGAAGATTCTTCGCGGAGAGGAAAAGCCCGAGACCGAAGAGTACGGCATCTCGAGCTTTGTCTATCGCGCCCAGCGCCCCTTTCATCCGGAGCGCCTGTTCCAGCTCTTTCAGGAAGGCTGGAAGAGCGTGATTCGCTCGAAGGGCTTTTTCTGGATCGCCACCCGTCCTGCGGAAGTGGGCGTCTGGTCGCAGGCCGGACTCGTCAGTTCGGTCGAAAGCGGCGGAGAGTGGTACGCAGCCCAGCCCCAGGAGGACTGGGAAATCGACCCGGAGGAACTCGAGCGCATCCAATCGATCTGGGATGAGCAGTTCGGCGATCGTCAGCAGGAGCTCGTGATCATCACGCTCGAAGGCTCTCGCCATCATGATGAGCTCAGGAGCAAGCTCGACGCGTGCCTGCTCAGCGATACTGAACTTGCCCTCGGCAAGGAGCACTGGCTGAAGGCCAGCGATCCGTTTCCGTCCTGGCAGGTGCCCCATGGCTGAGATCATCTCACTTGCCGAGCGACTGGCTGCGAGATCCCGCGGCACTCGCGTACCCGTGCATCCGGTCGTCATCGTTCAAAGTGTGCGAGTGCGAGAAGGCCACTCACTGGCCAAACTGCTGGCCACGCTTTCCGGCGGCTCGGTCGTTTCGATACCTTCGAAAGAGGCTTCCGACTGCTCGTCCTGTTCGGTTCGGCAAACGATCGAAGAGCAGCTTCTTCCCCTGTCTCAGGAGGCCAGCCATCCCCTTCGAGCGATCTGGCTCGTGACCCCGGTCGATGCCGATCCCTGGGCCACTGTCGATGCCTTCGGACCGGACCAGCCGCTGCATCAGGCTGGCTTTCGAGTCCGATCGTTCGTCTCAGCCATGGGAGCCGACAGGCTCCTTCACGACTGGGTATCCACTCGACGAATCGGACACGACCGTCAGGTGCCTCTCGTCGAGGCCCTGGCCGATCAGATCGATTTCTCCGATGCTATCGTCCTTTCGGGTACGGAGCTGGAAACCCCTGCCGCGGCCGAATTCCTGCGAAGCCTGAATACTCGCGCCGAGATCCTGGATCGATCTGAAGTCACTTCGGAGTGGGCCCGCCAGCTGACCTCCCGCGAATTTTCAGCGGAACGAACAGCAAACGGGGCCGTCTGGCGCCTCGGGCTTCAGTTCTCGAAGCACGCCCAGCCGGGCCAGGTCTTTCGCAGGAATCGCCCCTTTCACCCTGAACGGTTCTATCAGCTCGTACGCCGCTGGCCCGAAGAGCTCCTACGCAGCGAAGGCACCGCCTGGATCGCCTCGGAGACCGATGTCGCGTTTACCATCACGCAGGCGGGGCCTCGGCTCTTTGACTGCTCGGGCGATGGATACTGGCTGGCCACGCTTCCCGCCGACGAGCTTCAGCAGGCACGTCGCGACCACCCCGAGGCCTTCGAAAACTGGAATTCGGAAACCGGAGACCGGATGACCGAGCTGGCCTTCGCGTGGGATTCTCACGAGTCGAGGCTCCTCCACTCGGAGTCGTTTTTCCGCGAGCTCGACCGGTGCCTGCTCAGCGACTTCGAGATGCACCTCGACTGGAGCCGCTTTCGCGATCCGTTTCGTGAAGAACGCGAAAAAGAGTGGGAGCGCTCTGAAAAGCGGCGCACCCGAAAACCTCATTTCAAGTCCCTGCATTCCGTAGGGCACCACACTGGAGAACCGACCCATGGCAACACCCAAGAAAAAGATCTCTAAGAGCCGTCGCAACATGCGCCGAAACTCGCCCGTCTATCGCGCCGATCCGGTCGCTACCGTGATTTCGCCGATCACCCACGAGCCTACCCGTCCGCATCGCGTGACGCTCGAGACGATCGATCAGTACGTCGCGCAGAAGAAGAAGCACAAGGCGCAGCGCCTTGTCGCACGTACGCAGCAGTCAGAATCGCCCTAACCGATCTTTCCGGCCCAAAGCTCGTCGAGAAAAGTCTCGTAGTGCAGGTAGCGAATCTGGTCGGCTAAACCCTCATCACGGCTGCGACTGACCAGAAAATAATTCCTCAGAAGCTTCTCCTGCCGAAGTGCCTTGAGCCCCTTGAAGTCATCGTCCCGGATGCGCTCGGCGCTCTTGAACTCGATTGCAGAAGATCCGTAAACGAGGTCGACTTCGCGCTCCTTCGAGCGCCAGTACTGAAGCTTCAGGTCGCGTCTCGAGTAGGAGTTGTAGGCCCGCACCTCGGTAATGAGAAAGTGCTCGAAGGAGTCGCCGAAGTCGCTGCTCGCAGGAACGACATTTTCCAGCCCCTTGAGGTAATTCGCCACGCCAACGTCAAATAGGTAGAACTTCGAACGGCTGACGGCTTTTCTGGTGACGGTTTTCGTGAATGGCAGGAGTTCGAAACCGACCAGCGTATCGCGAAGCACCTCGATGTATCCCTCAATCGTGCGGGCGGGCACTCCGGAATCCTTCGAGAGATTCTGGTAGTTGATCTCTTTTCCGTTCGACTGCGCGATGGCCTCAAAGAATCGGACGAACCGCTCATAGGAGCGAACCAGCGCCTCAGCCTTGATCTCCTCCATCAGGTAGGTACGGACGTAAGCCTTCAGCTCCTCGCGCGGTTCATCAGACAGATAAACGCGAGGCAGACCACCGACGTTCAGGTAGCGCTGAAGACTGAAGTCGTCGATCTCCTTTCGAATCAGCGGATAGAGATGGCTCTCCCACGCTCGCCCGGCCAGGAGGTTCGCGCCCCCACGCCTGAGCTTTCGAGCTGAACTTCCGGTCAGCAAAAAGCGAATGCCACGCTCCTCGATCAGTCGATGCACCTCATCCAGCAGCTTGGGAAGCTTTTGGATTTCGTCGATCACGATCACCCGAGTACCCGGAGCGAGCTCCTCCTCAATGGCCTTGGGACGACGCATGAGTTTGTCGAATACCTCGTCATCCAGAAGGTTGTAATTCTGGATTCCTGGCAGGGTTTCACGAATGAGGAAGCTCTTTCCGACCCCGCGCGGACCGAAGAGGAAGAGTGAATTTCGAGCGAGGAGCTTTTTCAGATCCAGGCGGCGCTCGTAGTGCGTCATGAGCTCAGGGTAGCCCAAATTGTCTCAATCGGCAACTCTATGCCGATTTAATGTCTCAATCGGCGGGAGCCTGCCGAATGAGCCTATCCACCAGCCCACCGCGCAGACACCCAGGACTGGAAACGTGCCCAGCCTGACTCGACGTCGTCAAGGATCGCCACGGCCGCCGGAAAGATGATGGCCGTGAGAGTCGCCCCAATGGCCAGGCCCCATCCCAGAGCAAGGGCAATCGGAACCACGAACGGGTCAAGACCCCCGATGCCGTAAGCCGTCGGAAGAAGGCCGGCGACGGTCGTGGCGGTGGTCAGGAACATCGGACGAATACGCATGCGTGCCGCCTGAAGAATACTGTTGCGCTTGTCGATTCCCTGCTCGCGAAGCTGGTTCACGAAGTCGATCATGACGATGGCGTTGTTGACGATGACCCCTGCGAGGGCAATCACGCCGAGCATCGCGAAGAAACTGAGCGGCTTTCCGTGGACAAAAAAAGTCAGAATGACCGAAATCGCACCGAGCGGAATGGTGAGCAACACCAGCATGGGCTGCAGCAACTTTC
Organism: uncultured Bacteriovorax sp.; assembly: GCA_964432565.1. Classification (GTDB taxonomy): domain Bacteria; phylum Bdellovibrionota; class UBA1018; order UBA1018; family UBA1018; genus CAIOHW01. The sequence goes on along the minus strand of CAYSOA010000001.1, from coordinate 16,281 downwards.
CGAAGGTAAAGACCAGGATCAAAAAGATCCCCAAAAACGCGACGCCGAAAGCTCGGCCCAGCGATTGAAAGCTCTCCTGCGTGTCTTCATCTTCGCCGCCAAACTGAACACTGACCTTCGGAAACCGGGCACTAAACTCGGGCAGCAGCTCCCGCAATTGTCCGTTCACGGCCACCGAGCTGGTGGTGGCCGGATCGATATCCGCGGTGACTCGAACCTGGCGTTCCTGAGCCTCATGTTCGTAAAGAGAGATGCCCTTGCGCCGCTCGGTTTTCGACACCCCCGAAAGCGGGATCAGATTTCCGCGGGCATTGGGGATGAGAATGTCCCCCAGGGTCTCTTCGTTTTTCCTCGCCTCCTCGTTCAGCGACACCCGCACGTCCACCTCTTCGTCGAGTCCGGGAATGGTCGTGGCAACGATTCCGTCAAATGCCGCTCGAACCGTCTGCCCGATCGACGCCACCCCGAGGCCGGCCGCAGCCGCCTCAGACTCCTGCACCCGAACGACGATCTCTTCCTTTCCTGTCGTGTAGGAGTCCTCGATATCGAGCGTTCCGGGGATCGTCTCCAGCAGCTTCTTGAGTTCGGCGACCGCAGGAAGAATCACCTCATACTCGCGCGCGCGAACACTCAGGCTCACAGGCTTTCCGACCGGAGGCCCTCCCTGTGCGCGCTGGTATGCCACCTTCTTCAGTCCGGACGGTAGACCGATTCGGTTCCGAAGGTCATTCATGATCTCCTGGGCCGTTCTGGTTCGCTTCGACTCTGGCGTCAGGAAAACGGCCACCTGTGCATATTCGCTGCCCACTCGAGTCGACGGATCGTTGGGGTCCTGCTGCTGAACACCCACCTTGCTGACAAAGCTGTCGAGCTCCTCGCGGGGCAGCGCGGCGACCAGTTGCTCAACGGGTCGAATCGCCTCCTCGGTTTGTGTCAGGGACGAGCCAGTCGGAGCGTCGACACGAATAAAGAAGATCTCAATTCCATCGGGAGGAAAAAGCTGGAAGCGCATGACCTTGACGGCAAGACCAAGAGACAGGACCAGCAACAAAACCGCAGAGAGCGCCGTCTTATAGCGGTGAATCAGCACCCAGCCGATCAGGCGCGAATAGGCCGGCACCACCTTCTGATCCCACACACTCGATAGCCGCTCGGCCTGCCGGCGGAGGCCTCGCGAGGTCTTTCGTGCAGGAGTCACGGTTCGAACCTTGACGTAATGAGCGATGTGTCCGGGCAGGATGAAGAACGCCTCGACCAGACTGATGGCCAGGGCGATGATCACGCCGGAAGGAATCTCGCGAATGAACTTTCCGAAGATCCCCGACATAAAGAGCATCGGAGCAAACGCTGAGATGGTGGTGAGCACCGAGGCGGTCACCGCGGGCCAGATCTGAACCGCACCCTCGATGGCGGCTGTCTCTGGCTCCTGGCCCTCCTCCATTTTTCGAACGACGTTATCCGTGACCACAATGGCGTCATCGACCAGCATTCCCGAAACGATGATGAAGCCCATCAGCGAGATCAGATTGAGCGAAAATCCGGCATTATAGAAAATCGCCATCGCTCCGAGAAAAGCAAAGGGAATTCCGATCGAGACGATGATGGCCACTTCGAAGCGAAGGATAATGGCCAAAACGACCACAACGAGAAAGAGACCGAAGAAAAGATTGCTCGAGAGCACGCTGATTCGTCTCGAGACGAACTTGGACAGGTCATTGACGTAATGCAGATCCACCCTGGGATCAATCGATGGCCGTAGCTGCTCTACCCTCTTCTTGAGAGACTCGACCACCGTGATCGCATCGCCCCGCTCCTTCTTGAGCACGGTGAGCGAGATGGACGGAGACCCCATGGCCCGGGTCAGAATTTTGGGCTTGGCCAGGGCCCGCCGCACCACGGCGAGATCACGAACGCGAATCGGCTCGCCGAGCTCGTTTGCCCGCACGACGGTGCGTCCCACCTCTTCGGGGGTTCTAAAATCACCGATCGTTCTGACAATCTTCTCACGATCACGAATCGAAACGGCGCTGGTGGTCTTTCTGGGCTCGATGGATCCGGCAGGAATCGAAACATTCTGGGCCTGAAGGGCGCGAATCACCTCGTCGAGAGAAATGCGATAGAAAGCCAGCTTTCGTGGATCCGCTTCGACGCGAATCTCGAGATCGCGCATTCCACTGGGAACGACGCGAGCGACGTCGGGAAGGCGCTCAATTTCATCCTCGAGCGTCCGGGCAATCGCCCGAAGCTCAAGCTCGGGAAGGTCACCCGATACCGTCAGCTCGACGATCGGAGTCAGCTTGCTGTCAATGGCGGTTACCTTGGGCTTCTCTGCGCCCAGTGGAAGTGTAAACTGGTCGACGACGTCCTGGATGTCCCCTTTGGCCTTCTCCTCGGTCGTCTGATCGGGATCGAGGAACAGGGTGATCTCACTTCGACTTTCAGTCGAGACCGAAAGCATCTTCTTGATCCCATCGACCTCCTTCAGGTCCTGCTCGATCGGATTGGTGATCAGCTTCTCGCTCTCTTCGGGAGAGGCACCGGGGAAGACGGTACCGACCACGATCACGTCAAACGATACATTGGGAAAGACCTCGCGCCGGATCGAAAGAAGCGAGAGTACCCCCAGAAGAATCACGGCGAGGGTCAACAAATTTCCGAACAGCTTTCTTCGAACGAAGAACTCAATCAGGCTTCGCATCAGAACACCCCGCCTTCTGGAAGACCCAGGGCCTTCGTCATTTTCTCGGACTGTCTCAGAATCATCCAGGCATTGATCCGGCGCTCCACCTCGAGCGAGTCCCAGGCAAGCCTGGCCTGCGTGGCATCATCACCCGCCTGAATGACTTGAAAAATCCCGCTTCGACCGATCTTGAATCGTTTCTCTTCGGCTTCAGCCCGTCGTTCCTGTGCCGAAAAGGCTCGCTGCCAGGACTCAGCAGCCCGATCCATGCGATGGAGATCGACACAGTACTGGATCCAGTCGGTACGGGCTCGATCGAGCTCCTGACGCCCGAAGGCCTCGGCTCGCTGCAGCTGGGCGATCGCCTGAAGGGCCTGTGCCTTTTCGGCCTGAAACCCAATGGGCATGCTGAGCGAAACTCCGGCCAGATACCCGGGGTGGACCCAGCGACTACCCTCCGACAGGGCATTTCCTCCCTGGGTATCAATGCCATTGCTAAAGACACTCAGATTGAGATCGACATCGGGCTTCATTCGCGAGCGCGCGCGCTGCAAATCGAGATCGGCAGCCTCGGAGGCGAGCCGCGCCTGCCGCAACGCCTTGGACTCGGGCGCTACGCTGGGTGAGGCTTCGTTTCCGCAAAGCCGGCGAGCTTCATCCAGTGGCTGATCCAGATCGACCGGAATCTCAAACGCATCCAGCTCAGAAAGCGCCGCAGGAAGCTTCAATGCAACGACGAGCTGACGCCACTGATCCTGAAGAGAAGTGCGGGCCTGCTCCCACTGTACCTCGGAGGCCGCCAGTGCCGCCTCAACCTGGTAGCGATCAGGCGCCTCTGCCGTTCCTCGTCGCACCAGAATATCCATGGCCGACTGAAGCCGACGCTTGCGTTCCAGGGCCGACCGGGCGGCCCGACCCTGAGACTGGGAAAGCCACGCTCCGTAATAGAGACGAATGATTCCCACGGCCCAATCTTCGATCAGCATTCGTGCGCGCAGGTCCGAGGCCCGCGATACCTTTTCGGCCGACTCCAGAGCCGCCCGAGTCGCGACACCGAAGGCATCATTCCAGAGCTTCTGACTGAGTGTCAGCGAGGTTCGGGTCTCGAAGTAATCGATCGACCCCACGGATGGATTGGGAAAAAGCAGGCCAAAGGAGCCATGACTGACTTCGAACTGAAACTGGGTTCCAGTTTGAAAAGCCGTCGAAACTCCCAGTGAGAGTTGAGCATTCTGAATTCTTCCCGGGCTGAACGGGTTGGTCGGCTCACGTCGGTCATCCAGTCGCTGCACCCTCAAGAAGGGGCGCCAGGCCAGCAGCGACTCGGCCTGAAGGCTTGCCGTCGGAGCCGTGAGCAGATCAGCTGCGGCGGCCTGGAAGCTGTCGGAGCTCTGAGCGGCCCTCGATACGACGAACGAAAGAGAAAGGCGCCTTCCCGGAACTTCATCGAGCAGTTTCTGCGCCTCTGGAGGCAGCGCACCTTGCGCGGGGTCCACGATTGAGATCAACCAAAGAAGCAGGGCGGGTCCGATCATGCGCATGATCTCCACTCTACTAAAGTGATGAAGATTTCGTCAGGACTCTTCACAGGACCGAACCACTCGCCGATACTTTCACCATGTCGCCCTCTGATGCTGTCACCCTCGACTCGAATTTCATCCGACCATTTGTTGACGCCGCACTAAGAACCCTGGAAATCCAGTGTCAACTTCCTGCCACTGCTGGAGCCCCCTTCACCAAGGGGTTGAAGCCCATGGATCCGACCGATATCGCGGCAGTCATCGCACTGAATAGTCCGCACTTCTTCGGCTCTGCGGCACTCTGCTTTCCACAATCGTTCTATCTTTTGCTGATGAGTCGAATGCTCGGAGAAACCTACACCGAGATGACCGATGAGATTCATGATGGGGCGTCCGAGCTGCTCAACATGACGTTCGGACATGCCAAGGTCATCCTCAACGAACAGGGGTATGCACTCGAAAAGGCCATTCCCACCATCATCGCCGGAGCAAACCTGAGCGTCAGGCACATGGCCCGATCACCAACGGTCGTCATTCCCTTTGAATGCGAATCGGGACGCTTTCATATCGAGATCGCCGCCTCACCCACAGCCGACTCCGAAGCAGGCAGCGGCTGAAGAGCAACCTTATCCCGCCAGTCGATGACCCGCTCTTAGAGCGGCCTCATCCTGCCCGGCCTGCCGCACCAGCAGTACCGCTCCCCCGAGGCTGCCCAGAATGCGTTTGAGCGTCTCGGCGTGGCCGGTCATGAAGTTTCCCTTCCACTCCACGGCCACAACACCCGCTTTCAAAGCTGAAAGCCGGTCCAGCAGCTCCGACGTCGCCTCTCCCCGGAGCACATGAAAGTTGCGAATGACTCTCTTTTCGGTCGGCGAGGCGAAGGGACATGCCTCGGTGATGAACTCGTCGATCATGGCCTCGAGCTCATGGTGGGCGGCGTCGCCATACCTCGCCACCAGCTGGTATCCCGGGCCCGTAGTTTCACGAGGGTCGATCACGTGTACGATATCGACAAAGATTCCCAACTGATTTGCAAGCTCGATAGAAAACGCGAGGGCCCGATTTCCGCGGATCTCTCCACTCATGGGAACCACAATGCACTCCCAGGGCGTACGACCCCGTTGATTCTGGTGGAATAGGAGCAGCGGCCGGCACAGGCCCTCGATCAATCGAATGGTCTGGTCATCGAGCACTTCGCGTGCGTCCACTCTGTCCGGCCCTCCGGCAAGAAAAAGAACTCTTTGAGCTGCCTCGGAGTGCTTCCGACATTCCTCGAGAAGGCCCTCCTGAAGAGGCCTGAGCTCCATCGCAAACCCGGGAACGGCGTGCCGCGATACCCATTTTCGAATCTCGTCCTCATCACTCGAGATACTGGGATCTACGAGTGCGAGAATCGAGGCTCCCGATGTTCTGGCGATCCACGCTGCAGCCTCAAGCGGACCATTGAGATCCGCCGGGTCACGAACCAGAACCAGAATGCGATCCAGCCTCTCACTCATCATGCTGCCTCCAAAAGGTGCTCTTCGCCGCGAAACATCAGACGGAGCCGAACCTTGCCCCACTCGACAGGAAGGGCCTGAACGGAAGTCAGTGCCGGACCAGATTCCTCGATGCGAACTCCCAGAAGTCCGAAGACCAGCGCCTGCCAGCTGCCCCCCATGCATGCGGCATGAATGCCCAAAGCCGTATTCCCCATCAGATTGAAGAGATCCAGTTCAACCGCTTTTTGATGGTAGGCGACGGCGTCCTCCTTTTCGCCACAGAGCGCGGCGACCATGGCGTGAACCGGCAGCGACAGGCTGCTGCCGTGATCCGTAATCGGCTCGTAGTAACGGTAGTTGGCGCGAATCTGCTCAGGTGTAAATCGATCCGGAAAGAGAAAGGGCAGCATCAGCACATCCGCCTGCTTGCAGATCCGAAGACGATTCACGTGCTTCCAGTCGAGAAGGCGACCAACGGGCGCCTTGATCCGGTCTTTGGGATCGAGACGAAGCGCCTCGAGATCGAAAAACCCCTCGAATTGCTCGATCACGCCGTCTGCACCCGAAACGGGAAGATAGATCTCCCTGACGAATGCTTCCAGGTCGGCCCATTCACTGCGGTTCATTCCAATCGTGTGCATCAAGAGCGAAAGCCGTCGGGGATCCACCTCGAGAAGCCAGTCTCTCACCGCAAGCGCGTGCTGCACGTTGAAGCGGGCCATCCAGTTCGTATAAGCGTTGTCATTGACGTCAAAGTGATACTCATCAGGACCAACCACCTGACGAATGTGAAAGGAACCCCGATCCCGGATGGAGCGGGTGACCCAGAACCTTGCTGTTTCAAGAAGAATCTCGGCTCCTTCCTGCCTGATCAGTTCAGAATCTCCGGTAAATCGCCAGTATTGCCAGAGGGCGTGGGCGATATCCGCGGTGATATGAATCTGCTGACGACCGGTATGGATCGGAATCGTCTCTCCGGTCGAGCGCAGCACGAGTTGCTCGGGCGTCACATCATCACCCGAGACGGTCGACTCCCACGCAAAACTGGCGCCGCGGCACCCCATCGACTTCGCGCGCCGTCGGGCAGCATCAAGAGTGGCGTACCGGTAGCCAATCAGACGCCTCGCGAATTCGGGGAATCTCAGGCTGTAAAATGGCATGACGAAGATCTCGGCATCCCAAAAAATATGTCCTTCATAGCCCCGTCCAATCAGGCCTCGTGCGGGAACCGAGTGACCTTCGTCAGACGGAGCAGCAATACGAAGATGGTAGGCACTGAATCGATGCGACTCCGTCATTCCGGCGTCCTTCGAAAACTGGAGGTCGGATCGCTGCCAGTAGGCACGCCAGTGGCGCCGATCCCCGGCAAGTCGACGATGAAAGTCCTGAAAGCTCCATTTTCCTGCCTGTTGAAGCAGGATTTCTCTTAGATCCTTCTCCTGATTCAGAGCACGCCTGATCCAGATCACACGCCGGATTCGCACGACACGTCCTGAAGAAACAACCTGCGACCACCCTTTTCCGGAGATATCGCGCCCATCCACCTCCATGCGACTGGCGAGTCCAACCCGAACTCTGGAGTGCCGCGTCTCGAACTCCATCAACTCCGACAAGCCCGGCGGGGCCCGCCCGGACCACGGCTCCTCTCCTTTCGGATGAACCACTACCAGATGAGGATGCCTGAAGTGGAACTCCTCGAAATCAACACCCACCTCGACCTCAATTCGGGCGGCGCCTTCGTGAAACCGAAACTCGACTTCATGAAGCAGGCAGTCGGGACTTTCGAGGGAGGCGAGACGACGTGATTCGAGTTCGAATCGAAATCCAGCCACCGACAAGGACTGCTCGACATGCAGGACTCCCAACGAAAGGTCGAGCCTGCGACGGACCTGCGGCGCCGACTCCTCTCGCAGTCGCACACGCTCACCCGCGATTCGGGCGTCGACACGAAAGGGAAAGGGAAACGAAACCAGCTCGGCATCCAGATGCCCCCGTCTCCCTCCAGTCATGAACTCCCGTTCCAAATACGGCATCACAGGAGACTTGGCGTCATAGACCCCAGCGACGAAGAAACCGGAGTCTGACGAGGGAATCCCCACCTCAAGCGCCGCTCGAACCCCGATTCTTCCGTTTCCGATGGCAAAAAGTGTCTCCATCTCTCGCTCACGAGAGGGATCGAAACGCGCCTGCTCGACGCACCAGGCGGGGTCTGACGATAAACCCCATTGGTGGCAGGCGAGCTGAAGATCCAGAAAATCCAAGAACGACCTCGCCCCCCCAGGCGCATGCACGACTCCCGCGGGCACACCGGCCGGCTCAATGCCGACTGAAAGCTGCGGGCAACCCTCGAGCTCGGGAATCACCATCCTGCGATCACTGCCGCTGACGTCGCCCGGAGACCCCCACTCATCTCCCGCGAGCACGACCTGCTCGGGGGATATCGACTGGGGCTGCAGGACGTGCTCGAAGAACCACCTCACCGAATCGGACTTGTCCGTCAGTCCGAGTTCGATGTGCTTGAGATCGGTCGTGACACGCGGACTCGAGAGCCCGCGCTCTCGGGCAATTCGAACTGCGGCATCCACCATCCACGCCAACGCACTTCGTCCCTCATGCCTGCCAAGACGAGCCTCGATGGCTCCAAGTAATTGCGAAACCTTTGACTTGGGAGGGTCCTGCCACTCCGGAGTCGGAATCAGATCGAGCTTTCGTCGATTCATACGGTCGTAGACAACTTCGGAAGAGAGGTGGAACTCCTTCCAAAAGAGCTTCTGAAGCGCCAGAATCGAGGAGTCCAGAGCCTTCTCCTCTTCCAGAGAGGCCCGCCGAAATGCCAGTCTCTCCAGCGTCGCTCCGTCGGGAAATCCATGGATCTCAGACCCTCGGTTCGTCCCCAGAAACAGAAGTCGCCGATCCGGCGCCTTCAAGCCCCCCAGAAGCTGCCTCTCGAGATGACCCAAATGCGTCCCCGTCACTACAAGGATCCAGACCCCTCTTCCCAGAAGAAGATCGACGCGATCGGCCAGGTCTCGCGCCTCCTCGGCCCGCCCATCAACAGCCGTACCGTCCCAGTCAAAAACGAGTGCCTCGAAGGATCGATCGAGAGAGGCTGGCCACTGAGGTAGCGAGTGCGACATGCTCCCTCTCTCTGCAAGTCGCGGGATCAGGAAGTTTGAGGTTGACCATGGGAGGTCAGGGCGCGAAATGAATGAAATGTCCCTCGCCCCAGGTCAAAGTCCGTCCGGCAAACAGCTTCGCGCCCTCACCATCGCCGCCCTCGGAGTTGTCTATGGCGACATTGGCACTTCGCCGCTGTACGCCATCAAGGAGAGCTTTCATCACACCTTCGGCCTTGAGCTTTCGACGCTCAATGTCTTCGGCATTCTCTCGCTGGTCTTTTGGTCGCTGATGATGACTGTCACCATCAAGTACCTGATGTTCATCGTGCGAGCCGATAACCAGGGAGAGGGCGGGATCATGGCCCTTCTGGCTCTTGTATTGCCCAAGATGCGGGAGGGCGGTGTGAATCGCCGCAAGAGTCTGGTCATCGGCCTCGGTCTTTTTGGCGCGGCCCTGCTTTATGGTGACGGAATCATCACTCCGGCCATTTCGGTGCTTTCGGCGATCGAGGGACTCGAAATCGCCACCCCGGCCTTTCAGCCCTATGTCGTTCCCATCACTCTCGTCATCATCACGGGAGTGTTTCTATTCCAAAGCAAGGGGACGGCGGCGCTGGGCGCCGTTTTTGGCCGCATCACCCTCGTTTGGTTTCTATCCATTGCTGCTGCAGGAATTCCCTGGATCATCCAGCACCCCGAGATCCTTGGCGCGCTGCATCCCTCACACGCGGTCAACTTTTTCATCCTGAATGGGATGAAGGGATTCTGGGTTCTGGGAGCGGTGGTCCTCTGCATCACCGGCGGTGAAGCGCTTTACGCGGACATGGGGCATTTCGGGGTCAAGCCGATCCGAATCGGCTGGTTCACCATCGTCCTTCCCGCACTCTTGATTAATTATCTGGGCCAGGGGGCCTTCGTACTGGCCCACGGCGCCGAGGCCGCTGAAAATCCATTTTATGGAATGCTCCCGGGGTGGGCAGTCTACCCCATGGTCTTGATCGCGACCTGCGCCGCAATCATCGCGTCACAGGCTCTGATCTCGGGCGCCTTCTCCTTGACCCAGCAGGCCGTTCAACTCGGCTACTTTCCGCGAACCTCCATCCGCCATACCTCTCGTGAGACCGAGGGGCAGATCTACGTGCCTCGAGTCAACACGCTATTGATGCTCGCCTGTCTGGGACTGGTTCTCGCGTTTCAAAAGTCCTCCGCACTGGCGGCCTCTTACGGAATCGCCGTGACGGCAACGATGGCGGTCACTTCGCTGCTGTTCTACGTGGTGGCTAGGCGCCTCTGGAACTGGTCCCTGCTGCAGGCCGGCATTCCGGTAGCCATCTTCCTTTTCATTGACGTCGCATTCTTCATTGCAAACACGGTGAAGATCCCGAACGGCGGCTGGATTCCCATTTCGATTGCCACGACGATTTTTGCCGTCATGACCACCTGGAAAAAGGGCAGGGATGCGCTGGGCTTGATCCTGTCGAAGAAGTCGATGCCTTTGCAGGAATTCATCGACGAGATGGCTCACAAAAAGACCATTCGGGTGCCAGGCACGGCGGTCTTCATGACCCTCAGCCGCGACGTGGCTCCCTCAGTCCTGCAGCACCACGTCAAGCACAACCGCTCGCTGCACGAACGGATCATCCTGCTCTCGATCGTCACAGAACACACCCCCGAAATTCCCGCCCTTCAGAAGGTTCGGGTCACCGAGCTCTCGCATGGATTTTTCAAGGTGACGGCACGCTACGGCTACATGGAGACTCCCGACGTCTCCGAGATCTTAATCTTTTCCATGGGGGCAGGCCTCCCGATCGAACTCGAAAAGCTCAGCTTTTACCTGGGGCGCGAGAGCATCCTACCGAACGGCGACTCCGGGATGGCCTATTGGCGTAAGAAGCTGTTCATCCTCTTTTCGAAAAACGCCCGACCGGCCACCGAGTACTTCAAACTCCCCCCCGATCAGGTGATCGAGGTAGGAGCTCAGATCAGCATCTAGACAGGAAAGAGAACGTCGAGCGCCTGCTCGGGGCTCAGGTCTCCGGACGCGACGGCTCGAAGAACGGTCAGCTGCGCCTCGCGGGGACTCGATACGACCGGATCGACCACTTCTGGCGACGAGCCCGCAGGCACAGCGCCATGCATCTCGTACATGAGACGTGCCATCTTTTCGCGAAAGCCAGCGGGCAGCTCCGCCTCGAAGGCGGCCATCTCGCTGCTGACGTCAAAACCCGCCATGGAGTTGTGCATGATCGTTTGCATGCGTGTGAGCAAAGCAGGCGGTAATTCCTGAACCAGTCGACTCAACTTCATGAGCATGTCAGGGCTGAGTTTGGAGGGGTCCATCATTCGAGGGTCAAAAAGAGACATGGGCCATCCTCTACCATGGTAGGACCGTGATCGTGCCAGATTTCAAGATTCCCCCGGCCATTGAAGATTTCCTCACGGAGCTCCGGAAGGCGGTGCTCCCGGGAGTATGGTCCAAGGGGGTTGCTGCAGCTCGCTCCGGAATGGTGGAACTCGAACGGTTTGGGGAGGAGGAAATCCTGGCCCGGGTGCGCAATGCCGATCGCCCGGTCAGCGCCAAGGTGCAGCTCTGGCCGGAAGACGAAGATCATTTTTGCGATTGCAACGAAATGGCCGATCCCTGCTCTCATGTCGCAGCGTGCGTCGCCGCGCTGAAGGGCGGCCTGGTGCAACCGAAGGCTGTAGCGGAGGGCCCTCTCGCATCCGCGAAGAAAGGGGGTGGACTTCGCTACTCGTTTCGCGAACTCAAGCTGCCAGATCAGCAGTCTTTCCTGGTTTTTGAGCGCCTTCTGGACGGAGCTCCCTTCATCGGCTCACTGGTGGCCCATGTCGGGGGCATCGAATCGGGACGCCTTTCAGGCCCGCTCCCATCCGCCACGCGTGAAGACTTTCGTGTTGATGGCGTCATCGCGGCGTTTGTTTCGGCCACTCCGGCCTCCAACCCCTGGGAGCAGCTTTGCAGGAACTCGGGTTTTCTCGAGCGACTCTTCTCGGCGCTCCGCGAGGTGGGCCAGGTGGAGCTCAACGGAGAGCCTGTCAGCATCGGTGCACCCACGACGGCCATTGAAGCCGTCGTACGTGAGGAGGGGAATGGTTTTCGTGTGCTCGCCGATTCCGAGCATGTGCCCGCGCGTCTCTATTCCAACGGCGTCATCTTCTATAAAGGCCAGCTTCGACTGCTTCTCGATCCGGGACTCACATCCGAAGAGCGCCGAATGCTGGTGCCTCCAGGACGCCTTTTTCACGGACCATCCGTCGGCACACTGGTCACCGAAATCCTCCCAGTGCTCGAGAAGAAAATCCCCGTTCGAATCCTTACCGACCGCCTCCCTCGAGGAGAGAGGACGCCTCCTCGGGTGCAATTCAACCTCGAGTCCCTGAGCGAATGGGAGCTCTCCGTAGGACTTTCAATCGAGTCAACCGGGCCATTTCAGATACGCGATTCGGAGCGAGAAAAGACGCTGCTTCGACAAATTCAGTCCGAACTTCACCTGATGCCTGGCCACCCGGTACGTTTCTCGGGGATGCAGGCAATCGAGCTGGTGAGCAAGCTGAGGGAGTTTCAAGCGAAAAACGCCGAGGAAACAATCCTCCGCGGGTCAGCGCTCGAGCGCTTTACCGTTCACGGCGACCTGCACCTGGAAGTTTCACCCCAGAGAGTATCCCTGAATCCCGGGCCATTCGAGCCACAGTTTCTGCTCGCCGATGGTCGCAAGGCGGAGGCAGCACGCGTTCTATCGGCTTACCGCGACGGGTCTTCGCTTGTTCCCCTGATCGAGGGAGGATTCGCAACGATTCCCAAGGAGACGCTGGCTCGGCATGCCTCGGCCCTTCAGCGGCTCATGGATCTTCGGGACCCGAACAAGCGCACTCTTCCTTCCTACGCCCTCCCCGAACTGGCCGCCCTTACGGAGGAGCTGAGCAGCGAGCGAGTCGGCGACTCGGCGCCCCTCGTTCAGAAGCTTGATCAGTTTGAAGGGATTCAAGAGGCCGCACTTCCTGCCGATCTCACCGCCGAGCTGCGCCGTTACCAAAAGGACGGCGTGAACTGGCTATGCTCGCTTCAAGCGGCAGGAATGGGCGCTCTTTTGGCCGACGACATGGGGCTGGGAAAAACACTGCAGGCACTCTGTACGGTTCGCACCAACACCCTGATCGTCGCCCCTGCCAGTGTTCTGCAGGGCTGGCTCGATCAGACCCGACAGTTTCGCCCGCAACTTCGAACGAACCTTTATTGGGGGCCACAGCGCCGACTGGACCCCGAGGCCGACCTCACGATTACCAGCTACGGTCTGCTTCGCCAGGATCCGACCCTTCTAGAGCACTCATGGGACTGCGCTATTCTCGACGAGGCCCAGACCATCAAGAATCCTGAGTCCAGAGTTGCCAGGTCCGCCCACCGAATGAAGGCGGCGACACGCATTGCCCTGAGCGGTACTCCGGTTGAGAACAAGCTTGAAGACCTCTGGAGCGTCTTCGAGTTCCTGAATCCCGGACTACTGGGAAGCCGACGGGTCTTTCAAGAGGAGTGGGCCGGACCAATCCTACGCGGCAACACCGACGCCGCCACACGCCTCAGGCGCCGCCTGGGCATCTTCGTTCTCAGAAGACTGAAGCGGGAGGTGGCTCCCGAGCTTCCCCCAAGAACCGAGGTTGTCCTTCACTGTGATCTTGGCGACTCTGAACGAGACCTTTATCAGGCGCTGCTTGCAGCAACCCGGAAGGAAGTGATCGAGAACCTGGACCACGGAGCATCCGTTTTCAACGCGCTCGAGCTTCTTTTGCGACTGCGCCAGGCAGCCTGCCATCCCGCACTCCTGCCCGGACACCAAGCTGAAACCTCCGCAAAACTCGACCTTTTAATGGAGACTCTCGAGACCACGCTCGCCGAGGGTCATCGAGCGCTGGTCTTTTCTCAGTGGACCTCGCTGCTCGACCACATCGAGCCGCGCCTCAGGGAGGCAGGAGTCCGTTTTTCGCGACTCGACGGATCGACTGCCGACCGCGCCGCCGTGGTTTCAGAGTTTCAGTCGGAGGATGGCCCCGCCGTGATGCTTCTGTCTCTGAAGGCAGGAGGCGTGGGGCTCACCCTGACTGCGGCCGATCATGTCTTTTTGATGGACAGCTGGTGGAACCCCGCAGTCGAAAACCAGGCCGCCGATCGCGTTCACCGAATCGGACAGGAAAAACCCGTGCTGATCTGTCGTCTCGTCGCGCGAGGAACGGTCGAAGAACGAATCCTGGAGCTACAGCAGCGCAAACAGGCGCTCGCCGAAGCTGTCGTCGGTTCGGGCCTGGGTGCCTCCGCCATGACGCTCACCCGGGAGGATCTCGCGTGGCTGTTGGCTTGAGGCGTACTAGAACAGCACCTTCGCTTCGACAACCGAGACGGCCTCGGCAACGAAACGTCGTACTCCCTCGAAATTTACACGTCCACTGGGCGTCTGATACTCCAACGCTGGAACCACCTGCTGAACCTGTCGACTGGCCTTACCCACTTTCATGGGCAACGCACCCGCCCCGACCTGTTTGACTTGGAAGTCGTAGCTCACCTCAAGATCCGGAGTACCCGATTCTTCGACAAACCGGGCCGAAAGCATCAAACCCTCGATCGCGGCAAAGCTCTGGCCATCAGGAGCTGAAAACTTGGCTCCCACGCCCGCCTTTGACTGCTTGTAGGACTTGAATCCAAAGTGATGCTGGGCCTGAAGCGCCGAGGTGAACTCCTGAATGACTAGCGACGGTTCGATCATCAATTGAAGCGCTCCTCCCCCACAACAGATGAAGGCGCTCGAAGCGGAGTCCGTAATCGGAGCATTCAGCCCCAGCTCGAAACGAAAGTCCTGTCCGATCTCGCTGCCAGGCGAGAGCTCCCCCGCAAGCTGCACGGCTTCCATGGGCTTGAAGGCGCCCTCGGCCTTCTTCTTGACCGCACTGAGCTGGGCTCGGCAGAGCTCAATCGCCAACTCCGAAATCGAGACGGACTCCGACCCGCGATTTCTCACCGTCACTCGCCCTAGGATGGCGTCGCCCTGCTTCCAGCGCTCGCCCTCGATCTCGATCAGAATCTCCAACGGCTTCGCAAAAAAGGTTCCTCGCATGACACCAGCCTAACCCCATCGGACCGAGAATGGTGACAAACTTCTGAGAAACCGCGGATCTGAAGGATCCCGCTTAAAACGCCTCCGAGAAGCTGACGGCGCTGGCACTCGAGTCAAATCCCTTGGAGTACTCCGTGACGCGCTTCTCAAAGAAGTTCGTGAGCGGCTGCACGTCCTGCAGCAGCATGAAGCTGAATGGGTTCTTGGAGAGGTACTTCTTCGCGAACCCCATTTGGCTCAGGCGCTGGTCGGCGACGTATTCGAGATATTGACGCATGAGCGTCGGAGAGAGCCCGGTCACGCCAAAGGACAGCCCGTCCTGGCAGAACTCCATCTCCACCTCGATCGCTTCTTCGATCATGGCATAGACCCGGTCCTGCATCGAAGCATCGAAAAGATGGGGATACTCGGTTCGAACGGCTGCAAGCACGGCCATCGCGCCTTCGATGTGCAGGCTTTCATCTCGAAAGATCCAGTTCGTGGCAGTAGCGAGGCCGGGCAAAAGCCCCTTGCTACGCAGGAAGTAGACATAGGCAAACGAGCCGAAGAAAAAGAGCCCTTCGACACAGGCAGCAAAGCAGATCAGATTCTCGACGAACTGCTTGCGCTTCGCATCCGTATCGAGCTTGTCGAGGCTATCGATCGAATCCATATACTTGAAGCAGAAGTCAGCCTTACGCTTCACCGACGGAATGGTCTGGTAGGCATCGAACGCCGCACGACGCTCATCCATGTCGGGAATGTAGTTATCGACCAGCAGGAGGTAGGTTTCGACATGCAGCATCTCGTCGAAGAGCTGCTTGCCCAGGAACATGCGATACTCCGGGGAGTTCACGTGCTTGTAAAAATTGAGCACCAGATTATGGGCAACCAGATTGTCGGCCGTCGCGAAGAACGCCACCAGACGACGAATCAGGTGGGCTTCCTGCGGAGAGATCTTGTCACGCAGATGCTGGAAGTCGACCGAGAAGTCGATCTCTTCGGTCGTCCAGATGTTCTTGATCGAGTTTTTGTATAGCTGAAAGAACTGCGGATACTTCATCGGCCGAAGCGTGAGATCCAATTCCGGTTGCAGCAACATGGGGGACTCCTTCCTTTTTAGCGTCTTACTGACAAATTTACTGACAGGCCTCGCAGGCCTCGGGGTTTTCAAGGGAACAGACCACCGCTTCCTGAGCAGTGTAGGCTTTCGCCGGCGTGTCGACGGTCGTCTTCTTGATCGAGGTCTTGGCGCGCGAACGCATGTAATACGTCGTCTTCACACCCTGTTTCCACGCGTACATATACATCGACGAGAGCTTGCCGACGTTCGGGTCTTAAATGTTCAGGTTCTGATTATGAGACTTATTTATTAATGTC